>NZ_KE384095.1:140114-141416 GCF_000423805.1 Thalassobaculum salexigens DSM 19539 | reverse complement strand
TCTCCGGCGGCGAGGGCAACGACACGCTGACCGGTGGCGATGGCGGCGACACGATCTCCGGCGGCGAGGGCAACGACACGCTGACCGGTGGCGATGGCGGTGACACGATCTCCGGCGGCGCCGGCAACGACACGGTCAGCGGCGGCGCCGGCGACGACGATGTCTCGGGCGGCGGTGGCAACGACACGCTGTCCGGCGGGGCGGGCAACGACACGATTGTCGGCGATGACGGGGTCGACGACGACGGCGAGGATCCGGGCCTTCCCGAGAACGACGATCTGCTCTCCGGCGGCGAGGGCAACGACTTCATCGGCGGTGGCTGGGGCAACGACACCGTCGATGGCGGCAGCGGCGACGACACGCTGCTGGGCAATGTCGGCGAGGACGTGCTGCTGGGCGATGAGGGCGACGACGTCCTCAGCGGCGGCCGCGGCAACGACTTGCTGTCCGGCGGTGACGGCAACGACCTGGCCGTGGGCGGCAGTGACGACGACATCCTGTCCGGTGGGGCCGGCGACGACACGCTGTCCGGCGGCGAGGGCAACGACACGCTGACCGGCGGTCTCGGCGACGACGCCCTCAGCGGTGGCAGCGGCAACGATCTGCTGGAGGGCGGCGAGGGCAACGACACCCTGTCCGGCGGCAATGACGACGACGCCCTGAGCGGCGGCGCTGGCGACGACCTGCTGTCCGGCGGCCTGGGTAACGATTCCGTCACGGCCGGCGAGGGAGCGGACACGGCCTTCGGCGGCCAGGGCGCCGACCAGATCTCCGGCGGGGCGGGCGAGGATGCGCTGGCCGGCGGTGACGGCAACGACACCTTGGCCGGCGGCGGCGACAACGACACGCTCTCCGGCGGCGCCGGTGCCGACAGGCTGAACGGGGGCGACGGCGCGGACCTGCTGTCCGGCGGTCAGGGCGCCGATACCCTTTCCGGTGGGGTCGGGGACGACACGCTGGTCGGCGGCGACGGGCCCAACAGTCTGGTCGGTGGCGAGGGCGACGACGTCCTATATGGCGGCGCCGACGCCGACACCTTCGTCGGTGGCGAAGGCTTCGACACGTTCTTCGTCGGCGATGACGACCTCGTCGCGCAGTACGACGAGGGCGACGTCATCCGCATCGACGGTGTCGAGCTCGACGTGTCCGACTTCAGCATGCGGACCGAAGGCAACACCGCGTATATTTCCGTCGATACCGATGGCGACGGTGCTGCCGACATGACCTTCGGCGTCGTCGGCGCCGGCGGCGTGCCCCGGGTGTCGATCGGCAGCGACGGCCAGGGCGGCTTCTTCACCGACG
>NZ_KE384095.1:0-139628 GCF_000423805.1 Thalassobaculum salexigens DSM 19539 | reverse complement strand
GACGGCAACGACACGGTCACGGGCGGTGACGGCAACGACACGGTCACGGGCGGTGACGGCAACGACACGGTCACGGGTGGCGACGGCAATGACACGCTCACCGGCGGTGAGGGCAACGACACGCTGACCGGTGGGGATCCGTTCACCATCGACGGTTCGAACTACACCGATACCGGCTCCGGTTACGCCATCGTCGGCCGGCGGATCGTGGACGGCGCTCTGACCGAACCGAGCGTGGATTACGTCTCGACCTCCAGCGGCGGCCTCGGCGTCGACGGCCCGGCCTCCGGTCCGGGGCTGCAGCTGGGTTACGACCCGGTCGCCGGGATCTCCGAGGAACTGATCGTCAATCTCGACGATCCGGCCACCTCGGCCAGCGTCGAGATCACCCACCTGTTCCCGAATGAAGGAAGCGGCGGCGAGACCGGCCATTGGGCGGTCTATGACGGTGACACCCTGGTGGCCGAGGGCGATATCTTCGCCAGCGGCGGCTCGTCCGCGACCGTCACGATCGAGCCCGGCCAGAGCTTCGACAAGATCGTCTTCACCGCGCTGCCCTATGGCGGCCAGAGCCAGACCGCGACCAACGACAGCAGCGACTATCTGATCAAGAGCATCCTCGTGACCCCCGATCCCGAAGGCGGCGACGGCGGCCAGGACACGGTCACGGGCGGCGACGGTAACGACACGCTGACCGGTGGCGATGGCAACGACACGCTGACCGGCGGTGACGGCAACGACACGGTCACCGGAGGTGACGGCAATGACACGCTGACGGGCGGCGACGGCAACGACACGCTGACGGGTGGCGACGGTAACGACACGCTGACCGGTGGCGATGGCAACGACACGCTGACCGGCGGTGACGGCAACGACACGCTGACGGGCGGTGACGGTAACGACACGCTGACGGGCGGTGACGGTAACGACACGCTGACGGGCGGTGACGGTAACGACACGCTGACCGGCGGCGATGGCAACGACACCCTGACGGGTGGCGACGACGACCTCCTGGTGGGTGGAAACGGTCCGGATCAGCTCTATGGCGGCGCCGGTGACGACACCCTGTCGGGCGGGCATGACGACGACCTTCTGGTCGGCGGTGCCGGCAGCGACACAATGGTCGGCGGGCTCGGCCGCGACACCTTCGTGGCCGGCGACGGCGACCTGATCAGCGATTACGACAACCAGGACCTGGTCCGGGTCGCCGGGTCGTTCGACAGCGACGCCGTCAGCCTGAGCACCGAAGGCGGCGTCACCACGGTCTCCATCGACACCACGGGCGACGGCTCGGCCGATATGACCTTCGACATGACCGGCAGCTTCGACAGTGTGTCGGCGACGGTTCAGGGCGGTCAGACCTACCTGTATTTCGGCGACGGCTCCGGTCCGGGGATCCAGAACCAGAACGGCGGCTGGCAGTCGAGCAACAACGGCAGTCAGAGCGAGACGCTGACGGGCGGCGAGGGCGATGACAGCCTGACCGGCGGTCACGGCAACGACGCGCTCTCCGGCGGCGACGGCAACGACGCGCTGGGCGGCGGCAACGGGTCGGACACGGTGCTCGGCGGCGCCGGCGACGATACGCTTGAGGGCAGCCATGACGCGGACTCGCTGTCCGGCGGCGCGGGCGAGGATTCCCTGCGCGGCGGCAACGGCACGGATGTGCTGGTCGGCGGCGGCGGCAACGACACCCTGAGCGGCGGCCATGGCGCCGACACGCTCTTCGGCGGCGGTGTCGGGGACACGATCTCCGGCGGTACCGGCAACGACACGCTGACCGGCGGCGAGGGCAATGACGGCCTGATGGGCACGCCGGACAGCGACACGCTCTCCGGCGGCGAGGAGGACGACCTCATCACCGCCCTCTCGGCGGCGGACGTGGTGTTCGGCGGCGGCGGCAACGACACGATTTCCGGCGGCCAGGGCGAGGACGTGCTCAACGGCGAGGACGGCGACGATGTCGTGCTCGGCCAGGACGGCGAGGACACGATCAGCGGCGGTGCCGGCGACGACACCCTGTCGGGCGGCGAGGGCAAGGACCGGCTCGACGGCGGGGCCGACAACGATCTGCTCGATGGCGGTGCCGGCAACGACACCCTGCTCGGCGGCGGGGCCTCCGACACGCTGCGCGGCGGTGACGGCAACGACTCCCTGGCGGGCGGCGGCGACAACGACCTGCTGGTCGGCGGGGACGGCGTGGATCGGCTGGCCGGAGATGGCGGCGACGACACCCTGTCGGGTGAGGCGGGCAACGACCAGCTCACCGGCGGTGCCGGCAACGACTCCATCGAGGGCGGCGACGGCGTCGACTGGGTGTTCGGCGGCAACGGCGCCGACACGATCGGCGGCGGCGCGGGTGCCGACTACCTGTTCGGCAATGCCGGCGACGACGTCTTCACCGGCACGCTGGATGATCTGAACGGCGACCTGCTGGGCGACTACGCCGAGGGCGAGGAGATCGTGATCTCCGACCTCTCCGACACCGGCACGCCGGTCTCGCTGACCATCGAGGGCACGAAGACCCTGGTGGAAATCGGCGACGACGGGAACGGCAACCCGCTTTCCAGCTTCCGGGTCTCCGGCAACTACCAGGGCGCGACGCTGACCGAGACCGCGGGCGGTCTCACCCTGACCCTCAGCGAGGATCCGGTCGATCCCTATGGCGCCACCGAGGGCGCGGACACGATCACGGGCCTCTCCGGTACCGACGACACGATCGATGCGCTCGCCGGCGACGACCTGGTGAACGCCCAGTCCGGCGACGACGTGGTCAGTGGCGGCGCGGGCGCCGACACCGTCTATGGCGGCGCGGGCAATGACGCCTTGTCCGGCGGCACCGGCGGCGACCGCCTGGAGGGCGGCACAGGCAACGACACCCTGAAGGGCGGTGCGGGCGACGACACCCTGAGCGGCGGCTCTGGACGCGACAGCCTCGACGGCGGAGCCGGCGACGATCTGTACCTGTGGACCGGCGACCAGACCAACGGTATCCAGAACTATCAGGTCGGCGATCCCGAGAACCCGCTGACCGACGGCAGCATCACCGACGCCGAGGGCACCGGTTCCAACGGTGCCGGCCATGCCCGCTACGACACCTATACCGACAGCGGCACCGGTGACAGCGACACCCTGCTCGGCTCCGACGGCGCCGACGATATCGTGCTGGATTACGGCGGCCGACGCCTGTCCGGCATCGAGGTGATCGACGGCGGCGCCGGCAACGACATCCTCGATCTGGCGAGCCACCGCTACGGCCAGGGGGCGACCACCCTGATCGGTGGCGAGGGCGACGACGTCGCCTGGGGCAATGTCGGCGACGACCTGGTCTCCGGCGGCTCCGGCAATGACTGGCTGGCCGGCAATTCCGGCGACGACACCCTGTCGGGCGGTACCGGCAACGACCGCATGGAAGGCCTGGCCGACAACGACGTGCTCTCGGGCGGCGACGGCGCGGATTCCCTGTCCGGCGGAGCGGGCAGCGATGCGCTGCTCGGTGGCGCGGGGACCGACCTGCTGTCCGGCGGCGCCGGAGCCGACACGCTCACGGGCGGTGACGGTGCGGACACCTTCGCCGGCACGGCGGCCGATCTCGATGGCGACCGGATCACCGATTACGACGCCGAGCAGGACGCCATCCGGGTCACCGGCGGCACCGGCCAGCTCGACGTCACCCTGACCTCCGAGAACGACGTCACCACGGTCAACCTCGACACCGACGGCGACGGCAATGTCGATGCCAGCTTCCAGGTCGACGGCGATTTCGGCACGGCCGAGCTCACCGTCGATGCCGATGGCGTGGACATCGCGCTGGCCGAGACCGTTCCGCTTGAGCGGCTGACCCTGACCGCGATGGGCAAGGCCGATCTCGACGGCGACGGCGACCTTGAGCAGATCTGGCGCCTGCACAACCCGAACGACGTGGCGATCGAGGCCACCGCCGACATGTACGGCGTCGAGGATCCGCAGGACGGGCCGCTCGTCGCCGAGCCGGGCGACAGCTTCTTCTGGAGCGAGGCGCCCAGCGGCACGATGGTCGTGCGCTACGAGATCGACGAGACCGACCGGCAGGAGACCAAGGCCTCCAACCCGAACGCGGCCGACATGGATGCGCTGGAAGCGGCGGGCTTCGTCAATCCGTTCGGCCCGACCGAGGGCGACGACACGCTGATCGGCTCGCCCGACGCCGACCTGATCTCCGGGCTGGCCGGCGACGACGTGATCTCCGGCGGCGGCGGCTCCGACACCCTGTCGGGCGGCGCCGGTAACGACACGATCTCCGGCGACGGCGACGCCAATCCGGCCGCGCTCGAGATCAACGCCTCCAACTATGCCGAGACCGATACCGGCTACGCCGTCACCGGCCGCAAGATCGTCGACGGCGCGCTGACCGATGCCAGCGTCGCGCATGTCTCCACGTCCGGCTCCAACATCGGCGTCGACGGCAACACCGGAACCGGCCCGGCGGTGCAGCTCGGCTACGACCCGGCCACGGGCGTCTCCGAACAGCTCATCGTCGAGCTCGACAGTCCGGCCACCGGTGCCACGGTTCAGGTCGACCGCCTGTTCCCGAATGAGGGTAGCGGCGGCGAAGTCGGCCACTGGACGGCGTATCGCGACGGCGTGCTGGTCGGCGAGGGGGATATCGACACCACCTCAGAGACCGGGATCTCCACCACTGTCGAGATCGCACCCGCCGCTGCCTTCGACACGCTGGTCTTCACCGCCCTGCCCTATGGCGGCGTGAGCCAGAGCGGGTCTTCCGACAGCAGCGACTACCTGATCACGGGCATTTCCGTGACGCCCGAAGGCGCCGACAACTCGGCCGGCGACGTCCTGGTCGGTGGCGCGGGCAGCGACGTGCTGCTGGGCGGCGACGGCAACGACGCCCTGTATGGCGGCGCCGGCGATGCCAGCCTGATCGGCGGGGCCGGCGACGACACGCTCTATGTCGACAGCATCGACGATCTGGACGGCGTGACCGTCGACGGGATCGAGCATCTGGTGGTCGGCGGCAGCACCGGTCCGGGCGAAGGCCAGAACCTGCTGATCAACGCCGATTTCGAGACCACGCCGACCGAGCTGACCAACGTCTGGACCATGTTCCAGCAGATCGACGGCTGGACCGCGATCGACACCGACCCGGAGATCGCCGGCACCGCGCCGATCGAGATCCAGCACGGCCGCATCGGCGGCGCGCCGGTATCGCCGGACAGCTGGGCGTCGGACAACAACGTTCTCGAACTCGACTCCGGTCCGGAGGAGGGCGGCCAGCCGGTCAACCACAACAACGCGCTGGTCGAGCAGGCCTTCACGGTGTTCAACGAAGGCACCTACACCCTGTCCTTCGACTACGCCGCGCGCGAGTTCAACGGCAACACTGCGGAGACCAGCGGCTTCGACATCCTGATCGACGGCGAGGTCGTCTACAGCCAGGAGGACGCGCCGCACGCCTGGGTGAGCGACTGGCTGACCCTGGATCTGGGCGTCGGCGAGCACACGATCAGCCTGCGCGGCACCCTCCTCGAAGATCGCCACGGCGCGCTGATCGACAATATCGAACTGGTCTCCGGCACCGAGCCGGCCCGCACCCTGCTGCCGCAGGCGGGGACCTCGGGCGACGACCTGATGCTCGGCGGTTCCGGCAATGACGAACTCGACGGCCGGGCCGGCAACGACACCCTCTCCGGCGGTGACGGCGACGACACCCTGATCGGCGGCGAAGGCAATGACGCCCTGTCGGGCGGTGCCGGCAACGACGCGCTGTATGCCGGTGCGGGCGACACCTCGCTGGTCGGCGGCGTCGGCTTCGACACCGTCTATATCGACAGCATGGACGATCTGGACGGCGTGACGCTCGACGGGATCGAACGGCTGGTCATCGGCGGCGACATGGGTCCGGGCGCCGGGGTGAACCTGCTGCTGAACGGCGATTTCGAGAACACTCCGGCGCTGAACCACGGCCGCTGGGGCACCTTCACCGAGATCGAGGGCTGGTTCGCCGAGGATGCGACGCCGGATGTCACCGGGACCGCGCCGATCGAGATCCAGGACGACGATCTGGGCGGCCAGGCGATCCAGAGCGGTCACGACAACCAGGTGCTGGAACTCGACAGCCATCCGGACAAGGGCGGCAGAAGCGGCGACACCAACGCCAAGGTCACCCAGGAATTCACCATCCAGGAAGCCGGGCTGCACACCCTGTCCTTCGACTTCTCGGCGCGCCAGTACAGCAACAATCCGGCGGCGACGAGCGAGTTCAGCATCGAGATCGACGGGCAGGTCGTCTACACCCAGACCCACGCTGAGACCTCGTGGCACAGCGATGTGGTCACCCTGAACCTGGGGGTCGGCGAGCACACCATCTCCTTCGTCGGCGCCGATGCCGACGGCACGTCGGACAATCACGGCGCGCGCATCGACAATGTGGAACTGGTGCTGGGCGAGGAGCCGGTGCGCGATCTGCTGCCGCGTCTTGGTTCGGTGGCTGACGACGCCACGGTTGTCACCGCCCAGGGCGATGACGGCATGCTGCGGGCGCTGTTGGTCGACGAGGACGGCACCGCCGTGCTCGACACCCGGGCCCTGGGCGCCGACGAGCGCATCCTGGCGTCCGGCGACTTCAACGGCGACGGCCAGGCCGACGAGCATCTGATCCAGAACACTGCGACCGGGGCGACCACGGTGGTCGGCGTCGATGCCGCCGGCATCACCGAACAGGGCACCCAGACCGGCCTGCCGACCGATGCCACGGTGGCGGCCATCGGCGACTTCGACGGCGACGGGACCGACGACCTGCTGCTGAGCGGAGACGGGTCCGTCTCGGTCTGGCAGCTCGGCGACAACGGCGTGTCCACCGCCGGTCTGACCCAGACCGTGGGCGCCGGATGGTCCCTGGCGGGCACCGGCGATTTCGACGGCGACGGGACGGACGACCTGCTGTGGCGCAACGGCGCCACCGGCGGCATCAGCGCCTGGATCGACGTGGCGGATGCCGGCGGCGCGACCCGGTCCGCCGAGTTCGCGCTGGACGCCTCGACGGAAATCGTCGGCATCGCCGATTTCGGCGGCGACGGGCGCGACGATCTGCTGGTGCGCGCGGCGGACGGCACCGTCAGCGTGTGGGAATCCGACGGCAACGCGGTGACCCGCACCGACGTCGGTCAGCTCGACTCCGTCTGGGAGGCCGATCTGGTGGGCGACTTCTCCGGCGACGGCAAGGCCGACGTGGTCTGGCGCTCCGGCGACACCACCACCCTGTGGATGATGGACGGCGCGTCGGTTGCGGCCGAGGAGACCATCACCGTGGAGGCCAACTGGCGGATCCTCGACCTCGAGGATCTGGCCCCGTCCTTCACCCGCGACCTGCTGCTGCAGAACGACGCGGGCGAGGTTGCGGTCCTCGATGTGGTCGACGACGACAACCCGACCCTGGAGATCGTGTCGACGGTTCCGACCGACTGGTCATTGATTTGAGCCGCCGGCCATAATTCTGATATTGTCGAATCGGAGAGGATGGATTCCGGTCGGAGTACGGCTAAATTCGTAGAAACCCTGCTGTTATTTCCGATTTCTTAACCGTGCGTCGCGTTTACCTGGGTAGCAGACAGTGATAGCTTCGCATCCCTGCCCGGGGCTTCAGGCGGTGGCCGACCGGGTGGATTGACCAGAGCGGGACGACGATGGCGCTGAGCCAAACGCAAAACCGATCACGAGGGCCGAGCCAGGAATATCTCCTGCTCGATTATCTCCAGCGTCTCGGACGCAATCTCGACGGGCGGATGGCGGTGCACATTCACCTGTCGCGCCTGCGTCCGCAGAACCGCCAGGAGCACCACATCCGGATCGCGGCGGCGACCTTCGAGGGGATGACCAACAATTACGAGGGGCAGATCTTCATCCTCTCGAACATGGATCTCTTCTTCATCTGCAAGGACGCGGCGATCGAGGATATCGACGCGGCGATCATGAAGGTGCGCTACCTGTTCAGCGAGGATCCGCTGAGCCAGGGCGACGAGGAAGAGGATCTGGCCCGGTTCTGCACCTGGTACAATGTCGAGAGCCAGTACGACGAGCTGCTCGACCTGGTGAAGTCCATGCACCGGGAGCGCGAGCGCAAGGCGCGGCTCGCCGTCGCCAGCGAGAAGGGCCAGCAGCGCTCCAAGGGCTCGCGCAAGGCGCTGGATCCGGAGCAGCTCGGCAAGCTGGAGAATTTCCTGCGCCGCGCCGACCTGTCGAACCTGATGCGCCGTCAGCCGGTCTGCGCCATCACCCCGGGCAACATGAACCCGCAGCCGGTGTTCCGCGAGCTCTATATCTCGATCGCCGACCTGCAGCAGTCGGTGCTGCCGGAATTCGACCTGGCCTCGAACCTGTGGCTGTTCCAGCACCTGACCCAGACGCTCGACTCCCGCATGCTGTCCATGCTCGTGCGCAACGACGACACGTCGATTGCCAGTTCGTTCAGCATCAACCTGAATGTCGGCACCATCCTGTCGCCGCCGTTCCTGAACTTCGACAGCTCGCTGAAGGCGATCGCCCGCGGCACCGTGGTCATCGAGCTGCAGAAGATCGACATCTTCGGCGACATGGGCGCCTACATGTTCGCCCGCGACTTCATGCGCGAGCGCGGCTACCGAATCTGTCTGGACGGCTTGAACCACCTGACGCTGCAGTTCATAGACCGCGAGCGGCTGGGACTCGACCTGCTGAAGCTGATCTGGTCGCCGGACATGGCCGACGACCTGTCGGGCAACCGGACGAACGAGCTGAAGGAACATATCGACCGCTGCGGCCGCGCCCGCATCATCCTGACCCGCTGCGACAGCGACGAGGCGATCCGCTTCGGCCAGTCGCTCGGCATCACGATGTATCAGGGCCGCTACGTCGACAAACTGCTCACCCAGGAAAGCCGGGTGAGCTAGAGCCAAATCCGACCATATTGAATCATTTCATGTTTCAATATGGTCGGTGAATTTGTCTCTAAAACAATCAGATAGAGCATATTCACGCACGTTGACGCGATCACGGAGTGATCCCGTCACCGCACGATCTGCTCTAGCGGTTCTTTTCCCGCTCTCTCCCCCACCCAGACCCTGAACTGACGCCCCGGCCTTGTGCCGGGGCCCGCGCATGGGGTTGCCCTGTCGACAGAGAATTGCGTTCCACCGCTAAGCACGCAGACCTGTAGGCCCCGGCACAAGGCCTTACATCAAGGGGAAACCCTCAATCCCGCGGCGCGTGCTTGGCCAGGATCCGCTGCAGGGTGCGGCGGTGCATCTTCAGCCGGCGGGCGGTCTCCGACACGTTGCGGTCGCACTGCTCGTAGACCCGCTGGATATGCTCCCAGCGCACCCGGTCGGCCGACATCGGATTTTCCGGGGGCGGCGGCAGCGCGTCCGCGTGGTCGAGCAGGGCGGCGGTGATCGCGTCGGCATCGGCCGGCTTCGGCAGGTAGTCGAGTACGCCCGCCTTCACCGCGGCCACGGCGCTGGCGATGTTGCCGTAGCCGGTCAGCATGATGATCCGGGCATCGGATCGTGCATCGCGCAGGGCGGCGACGATGTCGAGGCCGTTGCCGTCGGACAGCCGCAGGTCGAGGATCGCATAGGCCGGGCGTTCCCGCCGGGCGATTCCGACACCTTCCTCGACGGATTCCGCAAGACGCACGTCGAAGCCGCGCCGTTCCATGGCCCGTCCGAGGCGGTTGCGCAGCGGCGCGTCGTCATCGACGATCAGCAGGGTGACGTCCCCGCCGCTGGGCGCTGTCAGTGCTTTCGGTTCCGGTTGATCAGCCATCGTCATGATGTCCGTTTACGTTCCGGGCGCCGATCCGGATGAGTGACCGGCGTTCCCCCCGTTTCTATAATGTGACGGCGCCCGTGGCTAGCAATAGGGTCGGACGCCGCCCTGCGGTGTATGGCGACGGCTGGAGTGTGTCGCACGTCGAGGGGATCTCTTGGTGATCCCGGATGACCGCGTCTTGCGTCAGAGCGCGATCGGTTCAGGTCGAAACGACCTGAACCGTGGATCGCCCTCTAACCCAATAGAGACAGAGCAATTCACGAGCAGATGTTTCCACCTGATCGTGAATTGCTTTAGGCGGTCCGCAACTCGCCGACCAGCTGATCGACGGCCTTCTCGAGGGCCACCATGTTCGTCTGCAGGCCGTTTGCGGCACCGCTGACGATCATCGTCGCCTGGCTGGTCTGGGTTGCCGCCGTCTGGACGCCAGTGATGTTCGACGACACCTCGCTGGTGCCCGCAGCCGCCTCCGTCGCGTTCCGGCTGATCTCTTGGGTCGCGGCGGACTGTTCTTCCACCGAGGCCGCGACGGCCGTGGCCGCCTCGTCGATCTCCGAAATCTCCTCGATGAGGCTCCGGAGCACGCTGACCACATGGGCGGCGGAGGACACGACCGTCTCGATGCGGCCGGCGACACTCTCGGTGAGCTTGGTGGTCTGCTGGGCCAGGCCCTTGACCTCGGCGGCGACCACCGCGAAGCCCTTGCCCATCTCGCCGGCTCTGGCCGCCTCGATCGTGGCGTTCAGGGCCAGGAGATTGGTCTGCTCGGCGACACCGTTGATGTCCTCGATCACCGCGTTGACCGTCGTGACGGCCGCGGTCAGCTTCTCGATCTCCGACTGGGCGCTCGCGGCATTGGATGCCGCCTTGTTGACCCGCCGTGAGGTGTCGGCGACCTGGTGCGTCACGTCCGCGATGGCGGTGGAGAGCTCTTCCGACGCCGTTGCGACCGTCTGCACGTTGCTGCTGGCCTGCTCGGAGGCGGCGGCAACCGCCGTGCTCTGGGCCGAGGTCTCCTCGACCGCGGCCGACATCTGGGTCGAAGCGGCATGTAGGTCGGTGACCGACTTGCCAACCTCGCGGGTGATTTGACCGATCCGCTCCTCGACCTGGTTTGCCAGCGCGATCAGGTCGGCCTTGCGGCGTTCCTCGGCCAGCCGCTTGTTCTCGTCGGCCTCGGCCTCGAGCCGGCGCTGCTCGATCAGGCCCTGCTTGAAGGTGTCCATGGCGCGCGCGATGTCACCGATCTCGTCGCCGCGATCGCCGCCGGAAATCTGGGTCGCGGTGTCGCCACCGGCGAGCTGACGCAGCGTCCCGACCGCTCTTTGTAGCGGAAGTGCGACGCCAAATCGGCCAAGTGCGAAGCCGGCGCCGGCCCCGGCGAGCAGGCCGACGGCGGCGATGACGATCATCGTCAGGCTCAGGGTGCTTCCGGTCTCGATCGCGGTCTTGGCGGTGCCACGGGCCTCGTCCTTCGCGCCATTGGCATAGGCGCGGACCGCCTCCTCGAGTTCGTTGGCCGAGGCGCGCGAGGAGCGGGCCGACTGAACGAGTTCCTGCTGGGCGGCATCGAGCTGAACGTTGCCGGAAACCTTCTCGGCGATCGCGAGGGTTTCTTCAAGTTCGACGACATAGGCGGCGTAGGCCGCGCGGATCGTGTCGAGCATCTGCGACTGGACCGGGGTGGCCGTCTCGTCGAGCCGCGTGAGACGCTCGTCGATCTTGGCGCGCTCCTCGGCGATCGTTGCTTTGGCCTCGTCGAGGATGGTCTGGCTCGGGTCGGCGGCGATCCGGAACTCGGCGCGGTTGAGCAGGGCGACATTGCGGTTGACGCGGGCGGCGAGGAGAGCCTCTTCGCCGGCGACGCTGACGTGCTGCGTTTGATCGGCAAGCTCATCGATCGCGTAGATGCCGACGCCACCGATCACGGCCGCCACGAGTACAAGGGACGCGATGAGGCCGGAGATCTTGGCCATGATGGAGAGATTTTTCATTTGGGGAGGATAGGCTCCAAAAATATCAGGAAGGTTGGGACTGAATCAGCAACAGCGCGCGCAAATAGCGCTCCTGAGATTTAGGAAACGTGAATATCCAGAAGATCTCTGGAATATTTCTGAATCCAGATATTTTCTAGGTATTCACGTGGCAGCCTCCGCCGGTCAGTCGCCGCGGATCACTCCGTCGGGCCAGTGGATCACGACCCGGGCGCCGCCCTCGTGGCGGTTGGCGAATTCCACCTGCGCGCCGGTCCGTCCCAGCAGGGTGATGGCGATGAACACGCCCAGGCCCATATGGCCGTCCCGGTTGCCCCGACCCGAGACATAAGGCTCGCCCAGCCGGGTCAGCAGGGTCAGGGGGAAACCCGGTCCGTCATCCTCGATCGTGACCGTGAGCGCCCGGGGCCCGACCACGATCGCGACCTCCACCGTCGCCTTGGCGAACTGAACCGCGTTCTGGATGAAGGCGCCGATACCGTGCAACAGCTCCGGGCTGGGCGTGACGGTCGGAACCTGCCGGCCGGCCGTGCCTTCGGCGAGACTGTCGCGGTCCTGCACCTCGACGATCACCGCCACGTCGTCGCGCTGGTGCGGGGCGGCGGCCTGTTCGACCAGAAGGTCTATCGGGATGGCGGTGAAGGGCTGGGCGGCGTCGGGCGTCGGGTCGCGGCCGAGGCTGGCCAGGATCTCGCGGCAGCGCTGGCTTTCCGACAGCAGGAGCTGGACGTCCTCGGTCAGGTCGCTGTCCTTCGGCAGTTCGCGCGCCAGTTCGCGGGCGACCACGGCGATGGTGGCGAGCGGGGAGCCGAGTTCGTGGGCGGCCGCGGCGGCGATGCCGCCCATGGCGGCCATGCGCTGCTCGCGGGCCAGGGCCTGCTGGGTCGCGGCCAGGGCGGTGGAGAGCTGGCGCGCCTCTTCCGCCACCCACCAGGCATAGGCGGCGTTGAACACCAGGGCGATCACCAGGGCGCACCAGATCCCGGTGACGTAAAGCTCCGGCAGGGCGAACTCGGCCTCCACCCAGGGCAGCGGCAGATGGCTCACCGTGAGCAGGGAGGCGCAGACCATCGCCAGCAGGCACAGGTTCACCGTGGACTTGCGTCCCAGGATGGTCGCCGACACGGTCACCGGGGCCAGCAGCATGAGGGCGAAGGGGTTCTCCAGCCCGCCGGTCAGATACAGCAGCACCGAGAGCTGCATGATGTCGAAGGCGAGGTAGAACGCGGCCTCGCCCTCGCGCAGCCGCTCGCGGCCGTCGCGGCGCATCTGCAGGCGCAGGTTCAGCAGGGCGGAGACGGCGACCACGCCCAGGCTGGGCGGCAGCGGCACCGGCGAGCCGAGCCCGAAGGCGACCAGGACGAGGGCCGCCACCTGGCCCGCCAGCGCCACCCAGCGGATGACGACGAGGGTGCGGACGCTGACCGTGCGGGTGGTGACCGGGCGGCCGGGATCGAGGCTGTCATGGGCGAATGTCATCGCCGCAGAATGGCGCGGGCGCGCGAAACTTTCCAGGCCGGCATCGAGCGCCTATGGTCCTGCTTCCCGCCGATCCCCCACGACCCGGTTTTCCCATGACCCCTGCCCTTGAAGTCAGGAATCTGACGAAGTCCTTCGGCACCGTGCGCGCCGTCGACGACGTCTCGTTCTCCGTGCCGTCGGGCGCGACGGTCGCCCTGCTGGGCGGTAACGGAGCGGGCAAGACGACGACGATCTCCATCCTGCTCGGTCTGCTGCTGCCGACCTCCGGCGCGGTGCGGGCGCTGGGCCACGACCTGGTGCGAGACCGCTATGCCGTGCTGCACCGGATGAATTTCTCCTCGCCCTATGTGGAGCTTCCGCACCGGCTGACCGTGGGTCAGAACCTGATCGTCTATGCCGAGCTCTACGGCGTGTCCGACGCCAAGGGTCGGGTGGCGGAGCTGGCCGACCGGCTGCACATCGCCGATCTGCTGGACCGGCCGGCGGGCAAGCTGTCGGCCGGGCAGAAGACCCGGGTGGCGCTCGCCAAGGCGTTGGTGAACCATCCGGACCTGCTGCTGCTGGACGAGCCGACGGCGTCGCTCGACCCGGATACCGGCGACTGGGTACGCCGCTATCTGGAGGAATACCGCGCCGATACCGGCGCCACGATCCTGCTGGCCTCGCACAACATGGCGGAGGTCGAGCGGCTGTGCGATTCGGTGCTGATGCTGCGGGCGGGCAAGATCGTCGACCAGGGCAGCCCGGCCGAGCTGCTGGCGAAATACGGACGGCGGACCATGGAGGACGTGTTCCTCGACATCGCCCGCGACCGCAGGGCCGAGCCGGAGGCCGAACCCGCCAGCGACGAGGTGCCGGCATGAGCGTGACAACCGAGATGCACCGGGTGAACGGCCCCGCCGCCTCCGCCCGGCGGATCGCCGCCATGGTCCGGCGCTACTGGTACCTGATCCGCGGGTCCTGGCCGCGCCTGGCCGAGCTCGCCTACTGGCCGACGGTGCAGATGATCCTGTGGGGGCTGGTCTCCCAGTTCTTCATGACCCAGTCGAGCTGGCTGGCCCAGGCCGGCGGCGTGCTGATCGCCGGCGTGCTGCTGTGGGACCTGCTGTTCCGGGGCCAGATCGGATTCACCATCTGCTTCCTGGAGGAGATGTGGTCGCGCAATCTCGGCCACCTGTTCGTCAGCCCGCTGCGGCCGTGGGAGCTGGTGGCGGCGCTGATCACCATGAGCGCGATCCGCACGGTGCTCGGCGGAGTGTTCGCGGCGGTCATCGCCATCCTGCTCTACGAGTTCTCGATCTTCGATCTCGGCCTGCCGCTGCTCGCCTTCTTCCTGGTGCTGATGGGGATGGGCTGGGGCATCGGCATGGTGATCACCGCCATCGTGCTGCGCGCGGGGCTGGGGGCGGAGTCGCTTGCCTGGGTGGCGATGTTCGCCCTGGCGCCGATCAGCGCCGTCTACTACCCGGTGGAGACCTTGCCGGAGACGGTGCGCTGGCTCGCCTGGCTGACCCCGTCGGCCCATGTGTTCGAGGGCATGCGGGCGCTGATGGTCGAGGGTGTGTTCCGCTGGGACCTGCTGGGCCGGGCGTTGCTGCTGGACGTGGTGTATCTGGGGATCGGTGCCGCGACCTTCGCCTGGGCCTTCGCCAAGGCGCGGGAAGAGGGCAAGCTGCTGCAGACCGGGGAGTAAACGTTTGCCGTCATCCTGATGCACGTCAGGACCAAGCCGCGCTGTGTCGGCCGTCCGTATCATGGTCCTGATTTGCATCAGGACGACGGCTAGTTTCCGATCAGCTTCGCCGCCGCCGGATGGTCGGCCAGCTCGGACCGCGCAACCTCCCGCGCCAGCAGCAGGTTGGCGATGTGCAGCCCATGGGCCTTGCGTTCGCCGCTCAGGATCTCGCGCAGGGTCTCCGCCGGATCGGCCGTGACGACCGCGATGGTCTCGCCGTCGTCCAGCTTCTGGCTGCCGGTCGGCGACACGCCCACCGCCAGATAGGCGTGGCAGGTGTTGTCCGCCGTCGCCGGATTCGACCAGTAGCTCGGCAGGGTGAACCACGCCCCGCCCTCGTAGCCGGTCTCCTCAAGCAGTTCCCGCGGCATGGCGACGGCGGGAGCCTCTCCCGGCTCCACGGTGCCCGAGGGCAGACCCCGGACGATCTCGCCGGCCGCATGCCGGTATTCCTCCACGAGCACCAGGTCGCCGCTCTGCGTCAGCGCGACCACCATGCACCAGTCGTTGAACTCGATCACATGATAGGGGTCGAGCAGGTTGCCGCGCTCGGTGACGCAGCGGTCCATGCGGTGGCGCAGGAAGCGGTCGGAATAGGCGATCCGGCTGCTCTCGACCGTCCAGGGTGCGGGCTTCGCGGACATCAGTGCGGCTTGGACGAGGCGGTGGACACGCCGGCCGAGGCAAAGGTCGCCATGCCGGCATGGCACTCGGCGGCCGCCTTCAGGATGCCGATGGCCAGGGTCGCCCCGCTGCCCTCGCCCAGCCGCATGCCGAAGTCGAACAGCGGCTCCTTGTCGATGAGCTGCAGCAGCTTGGCGTGGCCGGGCTCGACGGAACGGTGGGCGACGATGCAGTGGTCGAGCGACTTGGGGTCGATCTTCCAGAGGACCGAGGCGGCGACGGTGCAGGCGAAGCCGTCCAGCACCACCGGCGTGCGGGCGAGGCGCGCCGCCATCACGGCACCGGCGATCGCCGCCAGCTCCATGCCTCCCAGGGCGGCCAGCGTCTCCAGCGGATCGGTCAGGGCGGCGTGCTTCGCCACACCCTCGGCCACCACGTCGGTCTTGCGGGCGAGCGCGTCGCCGGTCACCCCGGTGCCGCGGCCGACCCAGTCGGAGACCTCGCCGCCGAACAGCGCGCAGGCCAGAGCGGCGGCCGAGGTCGTGTTGGCGATCCCCATCTCGCCGAGGCACAGCACGTCCAGGTTCGGCTCCACCGCCATCATCCCGTAGGCCATCGCCCGGGCGCAGGCGCCCTCGTCCATCGCCGGGCCCTGGGTGAAGTCCTGGGTCGGCTGCTCCAGCGCCATCTCGTAGACCCGCAGGTCGGCGTCGAAGGCCTGGCAGAGCTGGTTCACCGCGGCCCCGCCGGCGATGAAGTTCTGCACCATCTGCGCGGTGACCTCGGCCGGATAGGCCGACACGCCGCGGGCGGCGACGCCGTGGTTGGCGGCGAAGACCGCCGTGCGCGGGTGGCGCATCTCCGGCGGATGCCGGCCCTGCCAGGTGGCCAGCCAGCTTGCCAGCTCCTCCAGACGGCCCAGCGAGCCGCGCGGCTTGGTGAGCTGGGCCTCGCGCTCGGCGGCCGAGGTGGCGGCCTCCAGGTCCGGGCCGGGCAGTTCCTTGAACAGGGCGCGGATCTCGTCGAGCGAGGCGTCGGCGGGGTCGAAACCGGTCTTGGACATGAGACCTCGAGTGGGACCTCGTTTGGGGCCACGGTTGTTGCAACGTCG
Source organism: Thalassobaculum salexigens DSM 19539 (assembly GCF_000423805.1). Classification (NCBI taxonomy): domain Bacteria; kingdom Pseudomonadati; phylum Pseudomonadota; class Alphaproteobacteria; order Rhodospirillales; family Thalassobaculaceae; genus Thalassobaculum; species Thalassobaculum salexigens. The sequence continues at coordinate 122,878 of NZ_KE384095.1, read as the reverse complement.
GGCGAAGGCTATACCCGCTCGACCGATGTGACGCAAAGCGAGACCATCGACATGACCGATACGCCTCCTTCCGACGGTCCGGGCTCCGGCGGGCCGACCTCGCGCTGGTTCGACGAGCTGGGCCTGGCCACCGTGTTTCTCACGCGCCTGCCCTGGCCCCGGCCGATCACCGACCCGCGCCCGCTGATGGCGGCGGCCTGGGCCTTCCCGGTGGTCGGCCTCGCGATCGGCCTGATCGGCGGCGTGGCCTTCGCGGTGGCCGATGCCGCCGGCCTGCCGGGCGCCGTCTGCGCGCTGATCGCCCTGGCTGCCTCGGCCCTGGCCAGCGGCGCCCTGCACGAGGACGGGCTGGCGGATCTGGCCGACGGGTTCGGCGGCGGGCGCGATCCCGAGGCCAAGCGCCGGATCATGCGCGACAGCCGGATCGGCAGCTACGGCGTCCTTGCCCTGATCCTGGCGGTGAGCCTCAAGGCTGCCTGCCTCGCCGCCCTGGATGCCGATACCGCCGTGCTGGCGATGATCGCCGCCCACGCCGTCGCCCGGGGCGTGGTGCCCGGCCTGGCCCGCGCGCTGCCCTTCGCGGCCGGGGACGGGCTCGGCCGTGCCGCCGGCAAGCCGGGACGCACCGGCGCGCTCTGGGCAGCCGCGATCGCCGTTGCCGTCGCCCTGTTCGTGCTGCCCGCCGGGATCGGCCTCGCCGCCGCCATCGCCGCCGGCGTCGCGGCCGTCCTCGTCGGCATGCTGGCCCGGCGGCAGATCGGCGGGCTCACCGGCGACGTGCTGGGCGCCGCGGAACAGACCGCCGAGGTCGCGGCACTCGCCGCCATCGCCGCCTATCTCGCTGCCTGAAGGAGACCGCATGCCCGCGCCGACCCGCTGGTGGCTCGTCCGCCACGCCCCCGTGATCAATCCGACCAACACCATCTACGGCCAGATCGATCTCGACTGCGACGTGGCCGACGAAAAGGTGTTCACCTCGGTCGCCCGGCTGCTGCCGACGCAGGCCGTCTGGCTGCAGAGCCCGCTCAACCGGACCCGTAAGACCGCGGCGGCGCTGAGGGCGGCCGGCGCCGAAGGACCGGACCCGATCGACGAGCCGCGCCTGATGGAACAGCATTTCGGCGACTGGCAGGGCGGCGACCGCAATCGGATCCGCGAGCGCCATCCGGAGGCCTATCGCCGGTTCTGGCTGGCGCCGGCGGACGAGCGGGCGCCGAACGGCGAGAGCTTCGTCGACGTGGTCGGCCGGGTCAGCGCGGCGCTGGACGAGTGGAGCGCCAAGCTTCCCGGCCGCGACGTGGTCGCGGTCATGCACGGCGGATCGATCCGCGCGGCCCTGTCCCATGCCCTGGCGCTGGCGCCGGAACGGGCGCTGTCCTTCCATGCGGAGACCGTCTCGGTGAGCCGGATCGACCTCTATCCCGACGGCCAGTCCGCGGTGGTCTTCGTCAACGCCACTCCCTGGCGGTTCTGAGGTAGTCCGGCGGGTTCAGGATCGAGTCCACCCAGTCCACGGCCACGTCGATCGAGCGGGCCGGCACCTCGCTGCGCTCGATCGGCGGGCGGATCATCACGATCGGCAGGTCGAGGCTGCGGGCCGCGCGCACCAGTGGCGCGTCGGTCTCGGCGCCGGTCTTCCGCATGACCACGGCCTGGGCCCCCGTGCGGCGCAGCAGCAGGGTGTCGCCGGCCACGCTGTAGGGGGGCGGGGCCAGGATCGGCTCGAAGCGCGGCGGCAGGGCCCATGTCACCGGCGGCCGGGCGAGGCGGGTCGGGAAGCGCAGACCGCCGACCGTGGCGAAGGCGGCGACGTCGCGCGGCGGTAGCCAGAGCAGGGCGGTACGGGCGACCGAGGCGACCGCGCCGACGGCGCCCTCCAGGTCTCGAACCTCCACCCAGCGGTCGAGCGGATGCCGCTCCCAGCCGCGCGGCCGGTAGGTCAGGCGGGGCAGCGAGCGCCGCCGCGCGGTCTCGCGCAGCGCCCGGACCGCCGACCGGTCGAACGGGTCGAGGGCGTCGATCACCGTCGCCGCCTTGCCGGGCTCCGTATCGCCGAGCCGGTCGACGAGGCAGCCGCGGGGCGGCCTCGCGCCGGAATGCAGGGTGACCAGCAGGCGCGCGGCCGGGCAGAAATGTTCGGCCAGCCGCTCGGCCAGGCGCGTGCCCTCGGCGGTGCCGACGAAGATCCGCAGGGTTTTCGGATCGCTCATGTCGACAGCCTACGGGCCGCCGGCGCCTGCGGCAATTCCGCCGCATCGGGCCGCGCCGGCTTTGACGCGGGCACCGCCGTCCCATATGACCGGGGCGCGTGCCTGTTCCGCGACCCGCCGAAGGGTGATCCCATGTCGTCCCGCGTCTTCCTGTTCGTCGTCACCCTGCTCACCGCGACCCTCGTCGGCACGGTGACCGCCGGCTATTTCATCTGGCAGGCCAAGGACGGCGAGGTCGATGTCGGCGGACCGTTCACCCTGACCGACCAGACCGGCCGGCAGGTGACGGAGAAGACCTACCAGGGCGACTGGCAGATCGTGTTCTTCGGCTACACCTATTGTCCCGATATCTGCCCCACGACCATGGCGACCGTCACCACGGCGCTGGACGCGCTCGGCCCGCTGGCCGAGAAGGTGACGCCGATCTTCATCACCATCGATCCGGAGCGCGACACGGTCGAGCAGCTCGCCGGCTATCACGAGTATTTCCACCCGAGCTTCGCCATGCTGACCGGCAGCGAGGAGCAGATCGCCAAGGTCGCCCGGGAATTCCGGGTCTATTACGCCAAGGCCGACGATGAGGGCGCGTCCGACTACCTGATGGACCACTCCTCCATCACCTACCTGCTCGATCCGAACGGCCGGTACGTCACCCATTTCAACCATGGCATCGCGCCGGAGAAGATGGCGGAGACCCTGCGCCAATATATCGGGGGCTGAGGCACCGCCGCGGCGCGCGGGCGCTTGATTGCCGTGGAACTGCGCAATATGGTCGGCGCTCAACATACCGCCCGGAGGAAACCGATGAGCGAGCGCATCAAAGGCGTGATGGCCGCAGGCCTGACCGCGTTCAACGACGATCTGTCGATCGATGTCCAGGGCACCCTCGATCACAGCAAGTGGCTGCTCGCCAACGGCTGCGACGGGGTGCTGCTGTTCGGCACCACGGGCGAGGCGAACTCGCTGTCCCTGAAGGAGCGTCTGGACTTCCTCGACGTGCTCGGCGAGTCCGGGCTGCCGATGGACCGGATGATGATCGGCACCGGCTGCTGCTCCTTGCCGGAAACGGTCGAACTGACCAAGAAGACCCTGGAGATCGGCATCGAGTCGGCGCTGATGCTGCCGCCGTTCTACTACAAGAACCCGAGCGACGACGGCCTGTTCGCCCATTTCGCGCGGGTGGTCGAGGCGGTCGGCGACGACCGGATGAAGATCTATCTCTACCACTTCCCGCAGATGTCGGCGGTGCCGTTCAGCCACGACCTGATCGGCCGGTTCCTGAAGGAATTCCCCGGCGTGTTCTGCGGCATCAAGGACAGCTCCGGCGACTTCGCCAACATGAAGGCGATGGCCGAGGCGTTCGACGGTTTCGACGTCTTCGCCGGCACCGAGCGCTATCTGCTCGACACTCTGAAGGCCGGCGGCGTCGGCACGATCACCGCGACCGGCAACTGCACCTCGTCGCTCTGCGGCGCGGTCTATGCCGCCTGGAAGGCCGGCGCGCCGGACATGGAGGGTCTGCAGGAGCAGCTCACCGCCCAGCGTCTGGCGCTGCAGAACTACCCGGCCGCCGCCGGCCTGAAGGAGCTGCTGGCCCGCGAGAGCGGCAAGGCGTCCTGGCGCAACGTGCGCGCGCCGTTCCTGCCGCTGCCGAAGGAAAAGGCCGACGCGCTGGCCGCCGACATGGCCAAGGTGAACTGGCAGCTCCCGGCGATGGCGGCGTAAGGGCGCTCCCCGAGCGCCACCGTCTCCCCGGCCTCGCGCCTGGGTCCAGTCGCGTTACCTGCTGGAGCGCTCGGCGATAGCATCCCGACGCTCCGGCACGCTCCCTCTCCAGATCCCGACGCAGGGCCGGGAAGACGGAAGGGGGAGTACGACAACAACGTCATCACCGTCTCCCCGGCCTCGCGCCGGGGCCCAGGGGAGACACCTGCTTGGAGCGTTCGGTCATAGGGCCCTGACGCTTCAGCTCGCGCCCTCTCTCGGTCCCGGGCAGGGCCGGGAAGACGATCAGGGTGAGCGGACTCAGGCCGGCTTCGCCCTGGTGGTCCGGTTGACCAGATACACCCCGGCGAACACCAGGACCACCGTCGCCCAGAGCCAGGGCGACGGCACCTCGCCGAAGATCGCGAATCCCCAGAACAGTCCGGCCACGTTCACCATGTAGCTGACCTGGCTGAGATAGACCGGGCCGGCGCGCTCGTTGATCTCGAAATACATGATGTAGGCCACGCAGGTGATGACGATCTGCCCGGTCATCGCCAGGTCGTGCGCCGTCGGTCCCTCGGCGAAGAGCGGGTGGAACGTCCCTGTCGCGAGCATCACCGGCAGGCTGGCTACCGATGCCGTCGCCATCATGCCCAGCGCCGCCGCCAGGGAGGACGTTCCGGCCGGGCGCAGGCGGGCGGCGAGGATGCCGTTGGTGGCGTAGAACACCGGCGTCAGCATGCCGAACAGCACCCAGCCGGTCATGTCGGCGCTCGGTAGGCTGGCATCCGGCACCACCAGGAACAGCACGCCGATCAGCCCGAGGGTCAGCCCGGCCAGGGCCAGCGGCTCGAACCGCTGCAGCCCCAGCGTCACCGCCAGGGTGAAGGTCATCATCGGCACGGTGGTCACCAGGGTGGAGATGATCCCCGCCGGCACGTGCAGAGCGGTGGTGACGATGGTGATGCTCGGGAGCACGGTGCCGACCAGCCCGGTCGCAGCGTAAAGCAGCAGATGGCGTCGGCTCGTCGGCACCTTGATGCCGGCCCGGAAGCAGACCACGAACAGGAACAGGGTCGCCCCGGTGGTCTGCATCCAGACATAGGCCAGCGGATGGATGCCGCCGAGCACCGCCGTCTTCGACAGCGAGAAGGACAGGCCCCAGAGGTTGCCCAGGATCAGCATCAGGGCCAGGGGCAGATGCCGGGCCGGGATCATGCGGCCCTCCTCGCGACCCGGGCCGACAGGGTCATGTGAACGGCCAGACCCAGGGGATCAGCCACACGCCCATGGCCACCAGGATGATCTCCAGCGGCAGGCCCATGCGCCAGTAATCCCCGAACCTGTAACCGCCCGGACCCATGACCAGCAGGTTGTTCTGGTGGCCGATCGGGGTCAGGAAGGCGCTGGACGCGCCGACCGCCACGGCCATCAGCATCGGGTCGGGATTGACGCCGATGGCCTCGGCCAGCCCGACGGAAACCGGCGCCATGACCACGGCGGTCGCCGCGTTGTTCATGATGTCCGACAGGGTCATGGTCAGGATCAGCACCACGCCGAGGATCAGGTGCGGATCGGCGCTCCAGGCGACCGCAGCGATGGCACCGGCCAGCACGTTGGCGGCACCGGTGGTCTCCAGTGCGCCGCCGACCGGGATCATGGCGGCCAGCAGGACGATCACCTGCCAGTCGATCGCCTCGTAGACCTCGCGCATGGTCAGCCCCCTGAGGAAGACCAGGGCGACCACCGCGGCGGTCAGGGCGACGGCGGCCGGGATGACGTTGGTGACGGTGGCGACGATCGCCGCGGCGAACAGCAGGATCGGCACCAGCGCGCGGCGCGGCTCCAGCGACAGGTTGCGGTAGGCAAGGGGCAGACAGCCCAGCGCCCGCACAGTGTCGTTGATCTGGTCGCGCGGCCCCTGCAGCAGCAGCACGTCGCCGGCCTGGAACCGGGCATCGCGCAGGCGCGAGCGGATCGGCGCCCCGGACCGGGCGATGGCCAGCAGGTTGATGCCGTAGCGCGCCCGCAGGGTGACCAGCGCCGGCGTCCGGCCCTCCAGCCAGGAGCGCGGCGCGACCACCGCCTCGACGATCGCCAGCGCGTCGGTGTCGATCGGGCTCTCGCCGTCCTCGGTCTTCAGGTCCTTGGCCGCCACCATCTTGAAGCCCTTGGAGACCAGCTCCTCGATCGCCTCGGTGTCGCCGTGGACCAACAGGACGTCGCCGGCTTCGAGCTTGGCGATATGCAGGCGGCGGATCACCCGGTTGCGGCCGCGCACGATGCCGTCGAACTGCGGCGGGGTCTCCATCTCCTCGGCGATCTCGTCGATCGTCCTGCCGACGACCTTCGCCTCCTTCGGCACCACGAGCTCCGTCAGGTAGCTGTCGATGTCGAACGGCGCGTCGCCCGCCGCCCCGCCTTTGCTGGAGGACGGGAGCAGGCGCCAGCCGACCAGGGTGAGGAACAGGATACCGACCACCGCCATCGGCACGCCGGTCCAGGCGAAGTCGAACAGCTCGAACCCGTGCCCGGTGATCCTCTGATGGTACTGGGCGATCAGCACGTTCGGCGGGGTGCCGATCAGGGTGACCAGGCCGCCCAGGATGGTGGCGAAGGACAGCGGCATCAGGATCAGCGACGCCGAATAGCCGGTGCGCTTGGCCATGGACAGGGCCACCGGCATCAGCAGGGCCAGCGCGCCCACGTTGTTCATGAACCCGGACATCGCCCCGCCCAGCGTCGACAGCGCCGCCATCTGGGTCAGCCGGGTCGAGGCGAAGCGCTCGATCCAGGCGGCGATCAGGTCGACCACGCCGGAGCGGGCCAGGGCGGAGGACAGGGCCAGGACGGCGGCGACGGTGATCACCGCCGGGTGGCCGAAGCCCTTGAAGGCGTCCTCAGGCGCGACGATGCCGACGAAGACGGAGGCCATCAGCGCCAGCATGGCGACGGCATCGACCCGCCATCGTCCCCAGATGAACAGGACGACCACGACGGCGAGAAGCGACAGGGTGGAGATCTGGTCGACGGTCATCGGAGGATCCGGCGGTAGGGCCGAGTTGCGGGGGCTCAATGCCTCCTCGGACATTCCCTGGAGGCATTAATCCTTTCTTTACATGGCTCTGTTTAGCTTATCCGACGAAAGTTGGGGAGTATCGATCATGCCCTTGGATGCCCGTCCTGCCTCGGATGCGGGTGATAGCGGCTACCTGCTTCCGAGCGAAGCAGCGGCGCTGACACCGGTCGGCACGATCCGCGAGCCGTATTTCGCCAGCCTCATCGACGTGGTGCGTGAGATCATCGCCGACGACCTGCCGGTGGCGGAGTAGCGGCACCCACGCCACAAACCGGCGCAATAACTGGCGCTCCTACCGCCGCAAATCAGACCAGCGCACGTCCTTGGTGATCAGGCCGTTCGAGAACTGGTCCTGGCTCCTCTCGTCCTCATCGAACACCGCAAATCCCAGGAGATGGTCGGCGGTCCGACCGTCGCCACCCAGCGGCAGCATGACCCGGCGCGCGGTGACCGACGGGCCGCGGATCGAGGCGTGCTGGGTGTAGGAGTAGTAGGCGCTCGGCCCGGAGGCGACCCGCCGCCAGCGCTCCAGAATGAGATCCGCGCTCCGGTCGGAGAACAGATCGCTGATCCGCGTGCCCTTCAGGGTCCGGTCATACCGCTCGGCGACGGCCTCGCCCGCCAGCCGGTAGACGAAATCCCCGTCGGGCAGAACATCGACGACGTAGATCCGCGACAGGGCCCAGGGAATGTCCACCGGATCGATGTCGCCGAAGGCGGGCATCCAGGCCTCGCCGCGCTTGTCGATCCAGTATTTCACGAAATCATGCATCGCGCGGGGCGCGTCCGATCCCACCAGGGCCTCCAGAGGGACCGTGATCCCCGAGGCGGCGTCCGGGTCGGTGGGCATGTCGGGGCGGTTGCTGGACATCGGGATCAAGGGGGTGTCACCCAGGCTTCGGCGTCAGAACATGGTTTCGATGACCCGGTCGGGCGGCGTGTGTCCGTCGACGAAGGTCTTCACGTTGATGATGACCTTGTCGCCCATGTCCTGACGGCCTTCGATCGTGGCGCTGCCCATATGCGGCAGCAGCACGACGTTATCCAGGTCGAGCAGCCCGCTGGCGACCTCCGGCTCGTGCTCGTAGACATCGAGCCCGGCGCCGGCGATCCGGCGCTCCTTAAGCGCCTCGACCAGGGCCTCCTGGTCGACCACCTCGCCGCGGGCGGTGTTCACCACATAGGCATGGGGCTGCATCAGGGCGAGCCGCCGCCGGTTCATCAGGTGATAGGTGGCCGGCGTGTGGGGACAGTTCAATGACAGAATGTCCATGCGCCCGACCATCTGGTCGAGATTGTCCCAGTAGGTCGCCTCGAGCTCGTTCTCGATATCGGCATGGACGGGTTTGCGGTTGTGGTAGTGCACCGAGAGGCCGAAGCCGCGGGCGCGGCGGGCGACCGCCTGGCCGATCCGGCCCATGCCGACGATGCCCAGGCGCTTGCCGTGGATCCGGTGGCCGAGCATCCGGGTCGGTGCCCAGCCGGTCCATTTGCCCGAGGTGATCAGGGCATTGCCCTCCACCAGCCGCCGCGGGACGGCCAGTATCAGCGCCATGACCATGTCGGCGGTGTCCTCGGTCAGGACGCCGGGGGTGTTGGTGACGGTGATGCCGCGGGCCTTCGCCGCGCGCAGGTCGATATGGTCGACGCCGGTGCCGAACGAGGCGATCAGCTTCAGCCGCTCGCCGGCCTGCTCGATCAGGCTGCCGTCGATCCGGTCGGTCACGGTCGGCACCAGCACGTCGCAGTCCCGCGCTGCGGCGGCGAGCTGGTCGCGGCTCATCGGTTCGTCCGACAGGTTCAGGACGGTCGAGAACAGTTCCATCATCCGGGTTTCCACCGGATCGGGAAGCTTTCGCGTGACGACCACGCGCTTCTTCGACTGCGGCATGCTCTCCTCCCGGCGATCGATCCGGCCGCGATGGGCACGAGCCCGGCCGCGCCCGGCGGTGGGGTAGCAGGGTCGCGGCGTCCTGTCACCTGCGTCGATGCGGCCGCCGGCCCCTGTCCCCCGGCACGGGCGAGACGACGACGCATATTGTAGTGCGTGGCCTTAACGAGCGCCATGGATAGCGGTATAAGACCCGTGGACCGATATCCCACCGCGACATCCGGAGCCCCAATGCGCGCCTTCGTTCTGCTCCTCGTCGCCCTCCTGGCTGCACCGGCGGCGGCGGGAGCGCAGTCCGGCGCGAGCCGGTCGGCCATGACCTCGGTCGGCACCGAGACCGGCCTGCCGATCCCGCGCTTCGTCACCCTGCGGGCGCGCGAGGTGAATGTCCGCACCGGGCCCGGCGTGCGCTATCCGATCGACTGGGTGTTCCAGCGCCCGAACCTGCCGGTGGAGGTGGTCGCCGAGTTCGACACCTGGCGCAAGATCCGCGACTTCGAGGGCACCGAGGGCTGGGTGCACCAGTCCATGCTGTCCGGCCGGCGCACGGTGATCGTGATCACCGCCGTCCGTCTGCTGCGCAGTGAGCCGGCGGAGAGTTCGCCGCCGATGGCGCGTCTGGAGCCGGGCGTGATCGCCTGGCTGGAGGCCTGCCGCGCCGACTGGTGCGAGGTCGAGGTCGCCGGCATCGACGGCTGGCTGCGCCGCGGCGACGTCTGGGGCGTGCGCGCGGACGAGTCGGTCGAGGAATAGTTTCCGTCAGGGCCGTGCCGAAGCCCGATGATAGCGCTTGAACCAGTCGACGAAGCGCGGGATGCCGTCCTCGATCGAGGTCGCCGGTCGGTAGCCGAGGTCCCGGGTGCTGGCCGCGATGTCGGCATAGGTCTCGACCACGTCGCCGGCCTGCATCGGCTTCATGTCGAGCTCGGCGGCGCGGCCGCAGGCGGTCTCGATCACCCGGATATAGTCGAGCAGGGCGACAGGTTCGTGGTTGCCCAGGTTGTACAGAACGCACGGCGGCGCGCCCTCGGCGCCGGCGGGCGGACGGTCGAGGGCGGCGAGGACGCCGGCGACGATGTCGTCGATATAGGTGAAGTCGCGCCGCATCCGGCCGTGGTTGAACACCTGGATCGGCTCGCCCCGCAGGATCCGCTCGGTGAACAGCCAGGGTGACATGTCGGGCCGGCCCCAGGGGCCGTAGACGGTGAAGAACCGCAGGCCGGTGGCGGGGATGCCGTACAGGCTGGCATAGCTGTAGGTCATCACCTCGTTGGCCTTCTTGGTGGCCCCGTAGAACGACACCGGTCGGTCGACCCTGTCCTCCACCGAGAAGGGGATCTCGCGGTTGGCGCCGTAGACGCTGGAGGAGGAGGCGTAGACCAGATGCTTCAGGGCCGGCCGGCCGGCCCTCGCCTCCATCCGGCCGCGGGCCATCTCCAGCATCACCAGATGGCCGATCAGATTGGCGTTGGCGTAGTCGAACGGCTCCTGCAGGGAATAGCGCACGCCCGCCTGGGCGCCCAGATGGACGATGCGGTCGATCGCCGGATGGCGCGCGTCGAACGCGGCCATGGCCGCCCGGTCGGCGAAGTCGATCCGCTCGAAGAGGAAGCCGTTTCGACCCTCGAGCTCGGCCAGCCGCGCCCGTTTCAGGGCGGGGTCGTAATAGGCGTTCAGATTGTCGATGCCGACCACCTGTTCGCCCCGGTCGAGCAGGGCGCGCACGGTATGCATACCGATGAAGCCGGCGGCACCGGTGACGAGCACGGTCATCTGCTTAGGGTCTCCCCGCGGCCCCGTTTGGGGGCCTCGTTCCTACTGCGACGCCTGCTTAACCTCTCGGCCTCGCCGCGTCGAGGCCGAGTCGTGTCGCATTTCCGCTCCCGCCGCGGCAGGTGGGCGTCCCGGAGTGAGTAAATCAGTATTGCCTCGAACTTCGGGAGCCAATTTGCTAGCGATATAGTCGGTGGGTATGGGGGGCGACGTGACGGATGGCGAGGTGACGGAGGAGTGGACCGGGCCACGTCACGTGGTTCTGGAGAGGATCGGTCATGCGCCGCGCTGCGCGGCGCTGCTCGACATCTGGAAAGCGGCCCGGGTCGGCAACGCCATGGCGGCGCGATCCGCCCTGGACCCTATCATCCTGGCCAAGGCCGGCCTTCTGCCCTTCGTCTGGGTCCTGGAGCGCGACGCCGGCGGTGCCTGCTTTTACCGGCTGATCGGCGAGAGCATCCGGCGGAACTTCAACATGCCGATGCGCGGACGGTACGTGCACGAGATCTTCGATCAGGACATGAGCCGATTGATCAGCAGCCGCTGCGAGCGGATTCTGTCCGAAGCCGAGATCATGTTCACCAGCGGCCGCGTCTACCGGGACGGCAAGGCGGTCTACTATGCGCGCCGGCTCGTGCTGCCGCTGCGCGACGAGGACGGCACCGCCCGCTTCCTGATCGGCACGGTGGATCAGTCGGAGATGGGGCGCGACACCAACCGGGTCGACAATCCCCGCTTCACCAACGACTTCGTCGCCTTTGTCGGTGTCGAGTCGATTTAGCTCCCGGACCGGCCCCGCAGCCCACCTGCGTGCATTGCCAGGACCGGGCACGTCTGTCGTAATCGACGCTCCGGAGCAGGGGGCGACCGACGGCCGGTTGTCGGTTAGGTCAGTAACCTTTACCTTTGAGACAGAGGCTCGCATCCCACATCAGGGGGGCACAACCAGACGAGCCGGGAGGCCATGGCATGGATCGGTCCAGTACCGCGCAGTCCAGTACCGCACAGTCCGCGAGCGCCCTCGCGACTGTCTCGCTCGACGACAAGTACACCCTCGACCGGGGACGGATCTTCCTGACCGGCGTCCAGGCGCTGGTACGCCTGCCGATGATCCAGCGGCGGATCGACCAGGCTGCCGGGCATGACACCGCGACCTATATCTCCGGCTACCGGGGCTCGCCGCTCGGCACCTACGACCAGCAGCTCTGGCGCGCCGGCAAGCTGCTCAAGGAGCACCGCATCCACTTCACCCCGGGGGTGAACGAGGAACTGGCGGCGACCTCCGTGTGGGGCTCCCAGCAGCCGGGCCTGTTCCAGGGGGCGACCGCCGACGGCGTTGTCGGCCTATGGTACGGCAAGGGGCCGGGCGTCGACCGCTCCGGCGACGTGTTCAAGCACGGCAACTTCGCCGGCTCGTCCAAGCTCGGCGGCGTCCTGCTGTTCGCCGGCGACGACCACACCGCCAAGTCATCCACCGTCCCGCACCAGAGCGAATACGCCTTCGTCGACGCCAACGTGCCGGTGCTGAACCCGGCCGGGGTGCAGGACACGCTCGACTTCGGTCTGCTCGGCATCGCGCTCAGCCGGTTCAGCGGCTGCTGGATCGGCTTCAAGACCACCGCCGAGATCATGGACAGCACGGCCTCGGTCACTGCCGATCCGGAGTCGGTGAACATCACCATTCCCGAGTTCGACATGCCGCCGGGCGGGCTCAACATCCGCTGGCCCGACGACTGGACCAGCCAGGAGCAGCGGCTGCAGGATTTCAAGCTGCCGGCGGTCCGCGCCTTCACCCAGGCGAACGCCTTCGACACGGTGGTCTGGGATACCGACAAGCCGCGTCTGGTGATCGTCACCACCGGCAAGTCCTATCTCGACGTGCGCCAGGCGCTGGACGATCTCGGCATCGACGCCGAGATGGCCCGCGACATCGGCCTGCGCCTCTACAAGGTCGGCATGTCCTGGCCGCTGGAGCCCAGCGGGGCGATCGCCGCCACGGCCGACGCCGAAAAGGTGCTGGTGATCGAGGAGAAACGCTCGCTGATCGAGTGGCAGCTCAAGGAGATCCTCTACGACCAGCCCCATGCCCGCCAGCCGAAGGTCGAGGGTAAGAAGACAATCGACGGCAAGCCGCTGTTCCGGGTCAACGGCGAGCTGTTCGCCAACGAGATCGCGCTGGCCATCGCCGACCGGGTGCTGGAGATCGCCGATCTGGAGCGGATCAAGGCGCGCCGCGCCCTGGTCGAGCAGCGCATGAAGTCGGAGCAGGCCAAGCCTTCCGACTTCGCGCGCACCCCGTATTTCTGCTCCGGCTGTCCGCACAACACCTCCACCAAGGTGCCGGACGGGTCCCGCGCCATGGCGGGCATCGGCTGCCACTTCCTGGCGTCCTGGATGCCGCGCAGCACCGAGACCTTCACCCAGATGGGCGGCGAGGGCGTGCCCTGGGTCGGCATGGCGCCGTTCACCGAGACCAAGCACATCTTCGCCAATCTGGGCGACGGCACCTTCAATCACTCGGGTAGCCTCGCGATCCGACAGGCGGTCGCCGCCAAGGCGACCATGACCTACAAGATCCTGTTCAACGACGCCGTCGCCATGACCGGCGGCCAGCCCTCGGACAGCCAGCTCACCCCCTGGATCATCGCCCGCATGGTCGCCGCCGAAGGGGTGGCCCGGGTCGACGTGGTCACCGACGATCCCGACAAGTATCCCTCCGACAGCATCTGGCCCGAGGGCACGAAGGTCCATCACCGCGACGACCTCGACAGCCTGCAGCGCGACCTGCGGGAGACGCCCGGTGTGACGGTCATCATCTACGACCAGACCTGTGCCGCGGAGAAGCGCCGCCGGCGCAAGCGCGGCCTGATGGAGGACCCGAACAAGCGGATCTTCATCAACGAGCAGGTCTGCGAGGGCTGCGGCGATTGCGGCGTGCAGTCGAACTGCGTGTCGATCCAGCCGGTGGAGACCGAGTTCGGCCGCAAGCGCAAGATCGACCAGTCGACCTGCAACAAGGACTATTCCTGCGTGAAGGGCTTCTGCCCGAGCTTCGTCAACGTGATCGGCGGCAAGGTCCGCAAGAGCACCGGCCAGGCCGGCAAGTCGGACACGCCGCCGCCGGTCTTCGAAGCACTGCCGGAGCCGGCGCTCCCCGGTCTGGACGAGCCTTACGGCATCCTGGTCACCGGCATCGGCGGCACCGGCGTGGTGACGATCGGCGCGCTGATCGGCATGGCCGCCCATCTTGAGGGCAAGGGCACCAGCATCCTGGACATGACCGGCCTCGCCCAGAAGGGCGGCGCGGTGATCAGCCATGTGAAGGTCGCAAGCTCGCCCGACGCCGTGCACGCCCCGCGCGTCGCCACCGGCTCGGCCGACCTCATGCTGGCCTGCGACATCGCCACGGCGGTGTCCAAGGACGGGCTGAAGGCGATGAGCCGGGAGCGCACCCGGGCCGTGGTCAACACCCAGGAGACCATGACCGGCGCCTTCACCCAGAACCCGGACCTGCACTTCCCGGCCGAGGCCATGAAGACCCAGATCCGCGAGGTCGCCGGCGACAATTCCGCCGAGTTCGTGGACGCCAACCGGATCGCCACCAAACTGCTGGGCGACAGCATCGCCTCCAACCTCTTCATGCTGGGCTATGCCTATCAGCAGGGGTTGGTGCCGCTGTCCGCCGCCGCCATCGAGCGAGCGATCGAGCTGAACGCGGTCGCCGTCGACTTCAACAAGCAGGCCTTCCTGTGGGGCCGCCGCACCGCCCATGACCGCGAAGCGGTAGAGCGGATCGTCGCCCCGAAGACCGAGGCGCCGGCCCGGACCGCGCCGGAGACCCTGGCGGAGATGGTCGAGCGGCGCTTCAACATTCTGACCGAGTACCAGGACGCGGCCTATGCCGGCCGTTACAAGGCGCTGGTCGACAAGGTGGAAGCGGCCGAGAAGAAGGCGGTGCCGGGCAGCGACGCCATGGCCAAGGCGGTGGCCCGCTACGCCTACAAGCTGATGGCGATCAAGGACGAGTACGAGGTCGCCCGGCTCTACACCGACGGCACCTTCCGCAAGCAGCTCCACGACACGTTCGAGGGCGACTTCAAGCTGGAGTTCAACCTGGCCCCGCCGCTCTTCGCCAAACGCGATCCGGAGACCGGCAAGCTGCAGAAATCGGTCTACGGGCCCTGGATGCTCAGCGCCTTCGGCATCCTGGCGAAGTTCAAGGGCCTGCGGGGCGGCGCCTTCGACATCTTCGGCAGGACGGACGAGCGCCGGATGGAACGCCGCCTGCGCGACGAGTACATCGCCCGCATGGAGCGGCTGGCCGACGGCCTGTCACCCCAGACCCACCCGGTGGCGGTCGACCTGGCCCTGGTGCCGGAACAGATCCGCGGCTACGGCCATGTGAAGGAGGCCCATGTGGAGCGGGCCGAGGCCAAGGTGAAGGCGCTGGAGGAGCAGCTCCGCAACCCGGACGCGGCACGGAAGGCGGCGGAGTAGGGGGCGCCGTCAAACACCACCCGGTCGTCATCCCGGGAGACCCCGGACCTGATCCGGGGACTGCCCGGGCCCCTGGCGTCCGTCGGCTAGGTCCCGGCCGACCTCCGGATCAAGTCCGGACGTCGCCGGGATGACGGTGTTTTGGGGAGCGGAGTAAAGGTGGAGTGAGCCCTTAGGCCATTCCGAGCGCGCGCTTGTAGACTTCCAGCAGGGTCTCCAGCTCGTCGCGGTCGTCTTCTTCCATTTTCCGCAGGCGCAGGATCTGGCGCATGATCTTCACGTCGTAGCCCTGGGCCTTGGCTTCGGCGAAGATCTCCTTGATGTCGGCCATCAGGTTCGCCTTCTCCTCCTCCAGGTTCTCGATCCGCTGGATGAAGGACTCGAGCTGGCCGGCGTTGATGCCGCCGACATAGGGGGAATCGCCCTCGCTGGCTGAGGCAATGCCCGAATTGTTGCTGGCGGGCGCGGGGGCGGTCTCGTCGTCGTAGTCGTCCGACATCGCAGGCTCTCCTTCAGGCGGTCAGTTGCGCGGGGCGCCGCGCGGAACGGGGCGCGGAAAAGGCGCTGAAAACGGGTGCGGACCCTACGCGCAGCCCGCGGCGCAATCAAGCTTGACAGCGTTAGAACAAAAATAGAACATTTGCGGCCCTGGCACTACGAGCCCGGCAACAGGAGGCTGGCATGCTGGCGACCATGATTTCGGATCCGACCGACCCGGTGCGCGCCCTGTGGGAACGGATGAACCATCGCGACTGGGACTCGGTGGCGCGGCTGCTCGACGGCGGTTTCCAGGCGATCTGGCCGCAGACCGGGGAGCGGATCGCCTCTCCGGCCAATTACGTCGGGCTCAATCGGACCTATCCGGGCGACTGGAAGATCGCGGTGAAGACCGTGGACGCCACGGCCGAGGGGGCTGTGGCCCGGATCCACATCTCCAATGGCGAGGAGGATGTGTACGCGGTCGGGTTCTATCGGGTAATGGGCGGCAAGATCCTGAGCGCGGAGGAATACTTCGCCGATGCCGGCACCCCGCCCTACGACCGCTCCGACTGGGTGGAGCGGCTGTAAACGGCCGCCACCCTTTTCCTCAGCCGTCATCCCGGCGAGCTCCGGGCTCGACCCGAAGGTCGGCCGGGACCCAGCCCCAACTGCCGGACCCTGGGTCCCGGTCTCGCCCCGGATCAGGTCCGGGGGCGAACCGGGATGACGGCGATGAGAGAATGAAGGTGCGTGAACGAGCAATGCGCACCGACACCCCGCTTGCCCATCCCCGGCTCCCCGGCTACACCGCGCCCATGAAGGACGGGATCGAAACGCGGCTCTATGTCGACGCCCCGCTCGCGGCGGGCGGGGTGGTGGCGCTCGGCCAGGATCAGGCCCACTACCTGAAGAACGTGCTGCGCCTCGGCCCCGGCGAGGGGGTGGCGTTGTTCAACGGGCGCGACGGCGAATGGCGCGCCGAGATCGCTGCCGTCGCCAAGAAATCCGCCGACCTCGCCGTCATAGAACAGACCCGCCCGCAGCGGGCCGAGCCCGATGTCTGGCTCGCCTTCGCGCCGATCAAGCGGGCGCGGATCGATTTCACCGCCCAGAAGGCGACGGAACTCGGCGCGTCGGTGCTCTGGCCGGTGATGACCCGGCACACCATGGTCGACCGGGTGAACACCGAGCGGCTGCGCGCCAATGCCGTCGAGGCGGCGGAGCAGAGCGACCGGCTGACCGTCCCGGATGTCCGGGAACCGGCCAAACTGGAGGCGCTGATCGAGGCCTGGCCGGCCGATCGCGCCCTGATTCTGGCCGACGAGACCGGCGGCCCGCCGATCGCCGAGGCGCTGTCCATGCATCGGGAGCGTCCGATGACAAGGGCCGGATTCCTGATCGGACCGGAAGGGGGCTTTGCCGAACCGGAACTTGACCGGCTTCGGAAGCTGCCGTTTGTTACGCGTGTCAGCCTGGGAGAGCGTCTCCTGCGCGCCGACACGGCCGCGCTCGCGGTGCTTGCCATCTGGCAGGCGCTCGTGGGCGATTGGACCGCTCGCCACGACTGATACCGGAGGCTCAATGTCCCGTCCGCCTGAAGATCAGGGCGCGCCCATCACCGACAAGGCGCAGCTGATCGAGTGGTTCTCCTCCGCCGTCACGCCCCGCAGTGACTGGAAGGTCGGGACCGAACACGAGAAGTTCGCCTTCCGCCTGTCCGACCACAAGCGGCTGCCCTACGAGGGGTCGGACGGGATCGGTGCGATCCTGAACGGCCTTAAGCGCTTCGGCTGGGAAGGCATCGAGGAGAAGGGCAAGGTCATCGCCCTGACCCAGAACCGCTGCGCCATCACCCTGGAGCCGGGTGGCCAGTTCGAGCTCTCCGGCGCGCCGCTCGACAACCTGCACCAGACCTGCGACGAGGTGCATACCCACCTCGCCCAGGTGCGCGAGGTCTGCGACGAACTCGGGGTCGGCATGCTCGGCCTCGGATTCGACCCGACCTCGACCCGCGAGGACATCACGTGGATGCCGAAGGGCCGCTACGGGATCATGAGCGCCTACATGCCCAAGAAGGGCTCGCTCGGCCTCGACATGATGAAGCGGACCTGCACCATCCAGGCGAATCTCGACTTCGAGTCCGAGGCCGACATGGTGGAGAAGTACCGGATCTCGCTGGCGCTTCAGCCGATCGCCACCGCCCTGTTCGCCAACTCGCCCTTCACCGAGGGCAAGCTGAACGGGTTCCGCACCTTCCGCAGCCATGTCTGGACCGACACCGACCCGGACCGCTGCGGCATGCTGCCCTTCGTCTTCGAGGAGGGCTTCGGCTTCGAGCGCTATGTCGACTACCTGCTCGACGTGCCGATGTACTTCGTCTACCGCGACGGCCAGTACATCGACGTGGCGGGCAAGAGCTTCCGCGACTTCATCGACGGAAAGCTGCCGGAGGTGGCGGGCCACACCGCCTCCATGGGCGACTGGTCGGACCACACCACCACCGTCTTCCAGGAAGTCCGTCTGAAGAAGTACATCGAGATGCGCGGCGCCGACGGCGGTCCCTGGGGCCGCATCTGCGCCCTGCCGGCCCTTTGGGTCGGTCTTCTCTACGACCCGGGCGTGCAGGACCAGGCCTGGCAGCTCTGCCGCGACTGGACGGTCCAGGAGCAGGAGGAACTCCGCAACGCGGTTCCCCGTCACGGCCTCGCCGCCGAGTTCCGCGGCCGCAGCCTCAAGGACTGGTCGGCCGATGTGGTGGATCTGGCCCGCGAGGGCCTGAAGCGCCGTGCCCGTCTCGACTACCAGGGCAGTGACGAGACCGGCTACCTGAAGCCGCTGGAAGAGATCGTCGCCACCGGCCGCAGCCAGGCCGCCGACCTGATCGAGGCCTATAACGGCCGCTGGAACGGCAGCGTCGACCCGGTGTTCGAGGAACTGCGCTACTGATCGCAAGCATGTCCCCGCCATGTCCGGGGGCATGCCCTCCTTTGCCGCCGGCGGTGCGGCGTCGACCCGCATTGCGAGAAATCCAGGACCCGCGCGTATCTTCAGGCGAGAGCGCGGCGTGACCCCCGAGCCTGCCTGCCGCCGGCCGCCGCGGGGGTGCGAGGGGTGCCGGACCGCGGGACCATGGCGGTTAACCCATTCTTAAAGTGCTGACCTTAGTTCTTTCGTCGGCGAGCGGTGCGGAAGGTCTATTTCCAGTCGTTATGGGCATCTGCATAAGATGTTACATTTCGATGATAACAGAAATGCTCCTGCCGTGGTGAAGTCAAAAGCAAAAGGCATTTAATTGTCTTGATTTTGATGGGCTTTCCGGTTGAGACGAAAATTCCGGATATGCTACATTCTACGAATACTGGGGGTTCTGGGCGGCAGTTCGAAAGATTTTAAAATACTTTGTAAGTTGAAGGGGTTCTCGGGGTTCGGTGTCGTCTGGCTCTCGTCCGGCCACTCTTGTCGGATGGACGGTGTCCCAATGCATGCGGCGGTCGCCCGGTGGTGTTCGCTCGGTTCTGCGGTCGGAATACAGGGCCGCGGTAGGAGAAGGCCTTCATCGGCACGCGTATGGCGGGCAATAGAAGGTTGGGGAGTTTACCGGCCGGGGGTCGGGTGGCCACATCCGTTGGGGTCGGGAGAAGGTAGGAATGGAGCGTTCGATCTATATTTCGGGAGCGGATCTGGCGGCCCAGGTTGCGGCTCAGCGGATGATCGGCGAGGGCGGACGCGGGTTTCGGGGGCCCGAGACTTGCGAGTCCTGGCTCGAGGTGCCGCCCGGCGGCGTCGTCATCGGATCTCTGGCGCTGAATTCCGACTGCGGCGGCCCGATCTGCCAGGATGGCGTCACCTCGGTGGTCATCGTGCCGACCCATGCGGACGGCCTGCAGGCGATGAGCCGCGGGGCGGATCATTACATTGTCGCCGCCGAGGTGGACGGCCCCGTGCCGGAAACGATCGCGCTGCAGATCCGGCGGGCCGACAGCGCCCGGTCCTCCGGCTTCGGGAACGGCGTGATCGACCAGGAGAACTGCGTCGACGGTCAGGCCTTGCGCTGGCTGATCGCCTATACCGGGTCCGTGGTTCATCGCCACGGCCAGATCGGCTACATGATCCTGCTCCGCGTCGTGCCCGAGGAGACGGTCCCCTCGGAAGCGCTGGCCGAGCTGATCTGCACCCGGCTGTGCGCGACCATGCGCTCGGCCGACATCGTCTCCTGGCTCGGCCGCAACTGGTTCGCCAGTCTGGTGGCGACCGGCCTGACCCTGGAGGGCGCCCAGGTTCTGGCCGGCCGGCTGCGGGAAGCCTGCGGCCATCCGATCGACTATGCGGGCCGGCGGATCGCCGTGCGCTGCAACATCGGCATGACCACCTTCGGCGGCAGCGAGACCGACCCGGACATGATCCTGGACCGGGCGGCCGCGGCGGTGGATCAGTCGACCTGGAGCAACTTCAATGAGTCGATCCAGGAGGCGCCGCGATGAGCCGCAAGGACCGCCCCCTGCCGATGAGCTTTGAGGCGCGTGGCGCCAGCGTTCCGTTCGAGAGCACCAGTCTGCGAGAATGCCGCCTGCGTGTGGTCGATCTGGGCCGTGAGCTGGACTGGGAGATCACCGTGCCGAGCGGCATGGGCGGGACCGATTCCCGCAGCGTCATGATCCTGCCCTGGCGGGACGTGCCGGCCTTCGCCGGCATGACCCTGCGCGACAAGGAGCTGTACCAGCGCATCGACGACATCGACGACTCGGAATCCCCGGATCCCTTCAAGGTGCGGGAGATCCGCATCCGCGTCGACCAGACCATGGGCGAGACCGAGGAGGTCCGGCAGCAGGCGGCGCTGGAGGTCGACCGGGAGAAGCAGGACCGGCTGATGACCTATCTCAGCTTCCTGGCTCAGCTCACCCGCGATTGCGGCATCCGCAAGGGCGACGCCTTCATGGCAAGTGCCGATACCGCGCTGCTGATGCGGCTCACCAAGGACAAGGAGGCCAGCAAGGAGGCCGGGCTCGACGCCTCGGCCCTGACCGAGCGCGTGTTGACCTTCGCCTCGGAGGAGCTCGACGCGCCGGTGAAGGTGGTGAACAAGCGCCTGGAGGAACTGACCAGCTACATGGCTCCGTTCGGCGCGGTGAACATCGAGGCGGAAAACAAGACCGACGGCTTCCTGACGCGGACTCGGAACGAGATCAAGCGGATGGACCGGACGATGACGCAGTACTCAAAGACGGCGCGCACGGAGACGTCCGACCGGATCACGCTCGTGCGGTTCGCGATCAAGGACTTTCTCGACTACGTCGACGACCGTTTCAATCAGATCGAGCAGTTCTTCTCGTACTTCATGAACGTCTTCCGCGAGTACGATAAGACCAAGGGCTTCGCCCAGCAGATCCGCCGCGACGTGTCCTATGCGCTCGATGGCTGGAGTCACCTGTGCAGGATCTGGTTCACCGCCCTGGACAGCAAAGAGGGCGAAACCATCGATGACGCGATCGGCTATATCCTGGCCAACCTGCCGATCATGCCGGACGAGGAGGTGAACCAGAACGACGACCGGTCGAAGGTCCGGCGCGGCTTCGAGATGGCGCGCGTCCAGATGGTCCGCACCATGGTCAATTGGACCGACAATACGGTCGACAAGGAACTGGAGCAGCGGGTCGCGGCGGCCAAAGAGGAACAGGCGAAGCCGAAGGTCGATCCCAACCAGGTCAAGAAACGCCGCCGGGCCGGCGCCCGCATGTAGCGGTCTACCGGACCCAAGCGTCCAGCAGCGGTCCGACCGGCCCGAACAGCGGGTCGGTCTGCGGCAGGGGAACGGCTGCGATCCGGGCGTCCACACCGTCGCGGGGGTCGTTCTCGCGCTTGAGGTCGGGGTTCTCCTGGCCCGGCGGATAGCAGCCGCAGACCAGGAAATCGCCGCTGGCCGACAGGCACTTGTGTCCGGTTCCCGCCGGCAGGACCAGGGCGTCGCCGCGCCTCACCGTCACCCGCTCCCCGCTCTCGCCGCCGAGCTGCAGGTCAGCCTCGCCGCCGACGCAGATCAGCGCCTCATGGGCGTTGGAGTGGTAGTGGTGATAGGGAAACACACCGTAAAGCCAGGCCCCGCCCCAGCCGTTCCGGCGCACAGTGGCCTGCACCTCCTGCGCCGAGGTGCCGGCCGGCACGGCGCCTCCGAGGACAAGCACCGGCAGGGTCGGATGGTTCGGTGCCGCCCGGTCCGGGCCGAAGCTCAGGGTGGAGACGGTCGGGGTGGTGACGGTCGGTGTCGCGTCGGTCATGTCGGCTCCCTTGCTTAATCCGGCGAGACCGTTACCGGATGGGCGTGGTCGTGGGTGAAGCCGCCGGTATAGGCCGCCAGGTACGGCATGGCGAAGGCGACCGCGATGCTTACGATCAGGCCGGCCAGCGCCTTGGCGATGTCCGACGCCGCGGTCCGGCCCGCCTGGTTCAGCGAGGTCACCTTCAGCATCAGGACCAGGCCGATCTCCCGACCCGCCAGCAGGCCCAGAAACACCCAGGTGGTGCTCATCGGCACGTTCGACAATTCCTTGAAGAAGATCAGGATCAGCGCATAGGCGAAATCGATCAGCGTGGCCGAGCGGATGTCCTGGGTGTTGGTCTTGGAGGTCACGATCCCCTGGATCGCGCCGCCGCGCCGGTAGAACAGATAGGCGTGCAGGGCCAGCATCACCACCAGCGCGAAGATCAGCATCGACATGTCGAGCTTGCGCGGCAGGTAGGCGAAGATGTTGGCCAGGTCCTGGACCAGCCACTGGCTCCACAGGAAGCCGGTCGAGATCCACTGCAGTGCCACCCAGTATCTGGCCGGTTCGCGGTCCCGGCTCGCCAGGATGCGGCTGTAGAACAGCTTGCTGATCGCCAGATACACCACCAGCCCCACGCCGAAGGCCACCAGGTAGCCGACGATCGATTTCACCAGCATCGCCGGCAGGGCGGTGGCGGTGAACGAGGTCAGGATCAGGAAGGTCGTGCTCACCGGAATGCCGTAGCGGGTCAGAATCAGCACGATCAGCGGCGGCAGGACCAGGGCCCAGGTGAACAGGTCCGGGATCGGGAACTTCTCCAGGCGCCCGTAGGAGATGTCGCCGTCATAGGCGAACCAGCCGTAGAAGAAGACGGCCGTCAGGATGCCGCCGGCGAACAGCCACAGCACCCACCACGGCCGGTGGCTGTTGGAACTGAGGAAGGTTCCCAGGGTCTGGATCGCGTCGTTGGCGACGACCGAATAGGCGGCCAGGAGGAACCCCAGCATCATCAGCAGGTGGTGTGCGTCGAATTCCATGAGCCCCCCCGGCGCATTCCGCGAATCAGGCCGCGAGTATGGCCGCCCGCGGTCGGTTCGGCCACCCTGACGCCGCACCTTGACCCCCGCCGGGTGCGGTGCTCGACTGCGGCAAAACACAGAACCAAGCAAGCGACCGGAGGGAAATACATGGCGCGCAAGACATACGAGGATCTGCGCAGTGCGCGCTGGTACGGGGCGGCCGATCTTCGCGCCTTCGGACACCGCTCGCGGACCCTGCAGATGGGCTACAGCCGCGAGGACTGGAACGGCAAGCCGGTGATCGCCATCGTCAACACCTGGTCCGAAATCAACCCCTGTCACACCCACTTCCGCCAGCGCGCCGAAGAGGTGAAGCGCGGCGTGTGGCAGGCTGGCGGCTTCCCGGTCGAGCTGCCGGCGATCTCCCTGTCGGAGCCGTTCCAGAAGCCGACCACCATGATGTACCGCAACCTGCTGGCCATGGAGACCGAGGAGCTGCTGCGCTCCTACCCGGCCGACGGAGCGGTGCTGATGGGCGGCTGCGACAAGACCACGCCGGCCCTGCTGATGGGGGCGGCCAGCATGAACATCCCGTCGATCTTCGTGCCCGCCGGGCCGATGCTGCGCGGCAACTGGCACGGCAAGACGCTCGGCTCCGGCTCCGACACCTGGAAGTACTGGGCCGAGCTGAAGGTCGGCAACATCTCCGAGCGCGACTGGGAGGAGATCGAGGAGGGCATCGCCCGCTCGCCCGGCACCTGCATGACCATGGGCACGGCGGCCACGATGATGAGCGCGGTCGAGGCCCTGGGCATGTCGCTGCCCGGCTCCAGCGCCATCCCCGCGCCGGATTCCAACCATTCGCGCATGGCCGCCCTGTCCGGCCGGCGCATCGTCGACATGGTCTGGGAGGACCTGAAGCCGTCCGACATCATGACCGAGGGGGCGTTCGAGAACTCGATCTCCACCGTCATGGCCATGGGCGGCTCGACCAACGCCATCGTCCACCTGATCGCCATGGCCGGCCGGCTCGGCCTGCCGATCGATCTCGACCGGTTCGACGCGATCTCGCGCCGGGTGCCGTGGCTGGCCGATATCCGGCCGTCGGGCCGGTGGCTGATGGAGGACTTCTTCTATGCCGGCGGCCTGCCGGCTTTGCTCGGCGAGTTGAAGGACCTGCTGCACACCGACGCGGTGACCGTCTCCGGCAAGACCCTGGGCGAGGATATCGCCAACGCCGACGTCTACAACGAGGAGGTCATCCGCCGCCGCGCCAACCCGATGAGCAAGCAGGGCGGGCTGGCGGTGCTGCGCGGCAACCTGGCGCCCAACGGGGCGGTGATCAAGCAGACCGCCATGGACCCGAAGTTCATGAAGCACCGCGGCCCGGCGGTGGTCTTCGCCGACTACAACGACATGGCCGCCCGCCTGGACGATCCGAACCTCGAGGTCACGCCGGACAGCGTCATCGTGCTCAAGCATGCCGGTCCCCAGGGCGGGCCGGGCATGCCGGAATGGGGCATGCTGCCGATCCCCAAGAAGATCCTGGAGATGGGCATCCGCGACATGGTGCGGATCTCCGACGCCCGCATGTCCGGCACCAGCTATGGCACCTGCGTGCTGCATGTGGCGCCCGAAAGCTGGGTCGGCGGCCCGCTGGCCTTCGTGCAGGACGGCGACATGATCGAGCTCGACGTCGACGGCCGTCGCCTGCATCTGGACGTGTCCGACGAGGATCTGGCCGCCCGCAAGGCCGCCTGGACCCCGCCCCAGCGCAAGTTCGAGCGCGGCTTCGGCGCGATCTACGCCGACCACATCACCCAGGCCGACAAGGGCTGCGACTTCGACGTGCTGATGGGCACCATGGCGACGCCGGAGCCGGAGATTCATTGAGCTGGAGAGGCACGGAATGCCCGACACCAAAGTCGCTCTGATCACCGCCGCCGGCTCCGGGATGGGCGCGGCGATCGCGCGGAAGCTGGCGGCGGACGGGTATGCCGTCGCCATCAACTCCTCGTCCGGCAAGGGCGAGGATCTCGCGCGGGAACTCGGCGGTATCTCGGTGACCGGCTCCAACCTGGAGCCCGACGTACTGAAGGCGCTGGTCGATGCCGCTCTCGACAAGTGGGGGCGGATCGACGCGGTGGTGAACTCCGCCGGCCACGGTCCGAAGGGGCCGGTGCTCGACCTCACCGACGAGGACTGGCACCTGGGCCTCGACGTCTACCTGATGAACGTGATCCGCATGACCCGTCTGGTCGTGCCGGTCATGGAGAAGCAGAGCGGCGGGACGATCGTCAACATCTCCACCTATGCCGCCTTCGAGCCGGAGGAGGCGTTCCCCACCTCCGGCGTGTTCCGCGCCGGGCTCGCCGCCTTCACCAAGCTGGTGACCGACAAATACGCCGCCGCCGGCATCCGCATGAACAATATCCTTCCGGGCTTCATCGACAGCCGGCCGGAAAAGGAGGCGTTCCGCGCCCGAATCCCCATGGGCCGCTACGGCCGGGCCGAGGAGATCGCCGACGTGGCCGCCTTCCTGGTCTCCGACGCGTCGTCCTACATCACCGGACAGAATCTGAGGGTAGACGGCGGCATCACACGAAGTGTGTGAGAAGAACCTCAATCGGTGGCTACATTCGCCTGTTCGCGCTCCCGTTTTCAGCGGCTAGACTGTCGCAAAACGGGAACGTGCGGAGGACGCCATCATGACCAGCTACGACACCATCGCCGTTGAACCGCTCGGCGGCTCGATCGGCGCCGTCATCCGCGGCGTCGATCTTGGCGCGCCGCTGTCCAACGCCCAGGCGGCGGAGGTGCACGCGGCGTTTCTGGCCAATTCGGTGGTGTTCTTCCGCGACCAGGACCTGGACGACCCCGAGCGCCAGAAGCGCGCCGCCCGGCTGTTCGGCGAGCCTGTGGCGATCCCCTTCGTGAAGTCGCTGGACGGCCATCCGGAGATCATCGACATCGTCAAGGAGGCCGAGGACGTCGGGAAATACAACTTTGGCGGTAACTGGCACACCGACACAAGCTTCCTGGAAACGCCGGCGATGGGGTCGCTGCTCTACGCGCTCGACGTGCCGCCGCGCGGGGGCGACACGCTGTTCGCCGACCTCTACGCCGCCTACGAGACCCTGTCCGACGGCCTGAAGCGCAGCCTGGAGGGGATGACGGCGCTGCATAGCGGCATCCGCTCCTATGGAAGCCAGTCGAAGTTCCAGGGCGGCCGGAACACCTCGGTCTCGATGGCGATCGACGCCAACGAGGAGGGCGACAAGCTGATCGAGCATCCGGTGGTGCGCACCCATCCGGAGACCGGCCGCAAGGGGCTGTTCGTCAACCCGAACTACACGATCCGCTTCAGGGACTGGAGCGAGGCGGAGTCCAAGCCGCTGCTCGACTTTCTCTACGCCCACGCGATCCGCGACGAGTTCGTATGCCGGTTCCGCTGGGAGCGCGGCTCGGTCGCGGTCTGGGACAACCGCTGTCTGATGCACCGGGCGGTGAACGACTACGAGGGACACCGCCGGCACATGCGGCGGGTGACGCTGCAGGGCGACCGCCCGCACTGAGGTGTGACACAGAGGAGGGGGGAATGAAGCTCGAAGGCTCCTGTCATTGCGGGAAGGTGCGGTTCAGCGTCGAGAGCGCCCACCCCTATCCCTTCAACCTCTGTTACTGCTCGATCTGCCGAAAGACCGCCGGCGGCGGCGGCTTCGCGATCAATCTCGGCGGCGAGGCGGCCTCCCTCAGCGTCGAGGGCGGGGACCATGTGACGGTCTATCACGCCGAGGGGCCGGACGGCCCGAGCCCGCTCGGCCGGCGCTTCTGCGCCCACTGCGGCAGCATGCTCTGGGCCTGGGACAGCCGCTGGCCCGACCTCATCCATCCCTTCGCCTCGGCGATCGACACCGCCCTGCCGGTGCCGCCGGAGAAGGTCCATCTGATGCTGGGATCCAGGGCGCCCTGGGTGGTGCCCGCGGTCGACCCCGGCGATCAGTGCTTCGAGGAATATCCGAACGAATCTATCGCTGACTGGCATGCCAGCAGAGGACTTATTTCGTAAACGACGGCGGGGATGGAGGCCCACTTACAAATCAACCAATCCTTAACTTTCAGCTTTGTAGCGTCGCCGCACAGGGCGGCACCGAGTGCCGCCTGAGCCTATTGGGAGGTCAGTCATGGCCGCTCCCGCCTTCGAGGGGAGAGGGGGGACCGGTCCGGGATTCGGCGTGTCGAGCGACGCGTTGGATACGGAACGGGTTCGCTATCTGTACAGGTCGCCGGCCTCGGTGCTGGCGAGCACCTTTGCGGCTGTCGTCCTGGCGTATATCGGTATCGGCGTGGTCGGGCTCGAGCTGGCCATGGCGTGGATGGCCGTGCATGTGGTCCTGGCGACCGGCCGGGTCTATGCCTGGAATCTGGCGCGCCGCCGCCGCATCACCGGAACGAACCACCGCGGTTGGGCGCTGGTCCACGATCTCGGGGTGCTGGCGTCCGCCACCGGCTGGGCCATGCCCTCGATCCTGCTGTATTCCGGCCAGATGCCGCTCGAGGCGGTCACCCTCTACGCCGCCAGCATCGCCGCCCTGGCGGCGGGGGCGGTGTTCTCCTTCGCCATCTGGTGGCGCTGCTTCCTGGGCTACCTGGTGATCGTGGTGGTTCCGCCGGTCGGCGGCTTCCTGGTCTCGGATCAGCCGGTCCTGCAGACCATCGGCGTGATCGGCATCCCCTATTTCGGCGCCGTGGTGGCCTGGGGCCGGGTGGTCTCGCGGACCCTGGTGGAGAGCATCAGCCTGCGGCTGGAGAACTACGCGCTGGCCGGCGACCTGGCGATGGCGCGCGAGCATGCGCGGGAGATCGACCGGACCCGCCATGACGGATTCGCCAGTCTCAGCCACGAGCTGCGCACGCCGCTGAACGCGATCATCGGCTTCGGTCAGGCGATCGAGGCGGAACTCTGGGGGCCGATCGGCAACAAGCGCTATACCGAGTACGCCAGCAACATCGTGCATGCCGGCGAGCATCTCGACATCCTGATCGGCCAGGCCATGGATCTCTCGCGTCTGGAAAGCGGCCGCATCACCCTGGAGGAAGAGCTGGTTCCGCTGGCCGAGCTGGCATCGACCTGCAAGGCCCTGATCGCCGAGCGGGCGTCTTCTCAGGGTCTGACCCTGACGGTCGCGGTCGATCCCGACCTGCCGCCGCTGCGCTGCGACCCGTCGAAGATCCGTCAGATCGTCATCAATCTGCTGTCCAACGCGGTGAAGTTCACCCAGAGCGGCGGCCGGATCGCGCTGTCGATCCGCCGATCCTCCGACGGCGGGCTCGACATCGCGGTCAGCGATACCGGCTTCGGCATTTCTCCCGAGGAATTGAAGCGCGTCATGGAGCCGTTCGTGCGCGGCGACCATGCGCAGGTGCGCGCCTCCGAGGGACTGGGCCTCGGCCTGGCCCTGTCGCGCACCCTGGCGGAGCTGCATGACGGCTCCCTGGTCCTGACGAGCACCGTCGGCGAAGGCACGACGGCCCATCTCTATCTGCCCGAAGAGCGCCTGCGCGGCTGAGAATTTCCGGTTCGGCGCGGCGCCCTGGACCCTTCCGATCCCCTTCTAGGCGTGCATGGTCTCTTGCCTCCCTGGCACTCTGATGCAATTTTGCAGTCGGACGGCCGCATGAGACGGCCGGTGAGAATTGAAGGTGATGGAGGAAACACGATGAGACGTCTCGCACGTGCGGCGATGGTAGCCGCCCCCATTCTGGCCCTTGGTGCGACCGGCGCCAGTGCCGATCAGTTCGTCCGCATGGTCTCCGGCCCCTCGGGCGGTTCCTGGTATCCGCTCGGCGCCAAGATCATGCAGGTCATGCAGGACAACATCGACGGCGTGGCCGCGTCCAACACGTCCGGCGGCGGCATCGCCAACGTCAAGGCGGTCGGCGGCGGCGACGCGGAGATCGGCTGGACCTATGCCCATACGGCCGCGAACGGTTACGAGGGCAAGGGCAAGTTCGACAAGGCGGTCAAGGACATCGCCTATTTCGCCACGCTCTATCCGTCGACCTTCCAGGTCGCGGTGCCCAGCGACAGCAAGATCATGTCCTTCGAGGACATGAAGGACGCCAACATTTCGCCGGGCAAGACCGGCTGGACCGGCACGGCCTTCGCCGAGTCGATTCTGCAGGCCTACGGCTTCAACTTCAACGACATCAAGAACAACGGCGGCACCGTCCACTACGTGGATTACACCGAGTCCGTGGCTCTGATGAAGGACGGCCATATCGACGTGTTCATGGCCGCCACCTCGATGCCGCAGGCGTCGTTCATCGAACTGAACCACAGCCCGGGCCTGCGCTTCATCGGCGTGCCGGAGCCGAAGCTGACCGAGATCATCAAGGCCAACCCGGGCTACATCCGGGGCGCGATCACGCCGGCGGCCTATGAGGGTGTGGAGCAGGACATCCCGACCCTGGGCATCGTCACCAGCATGATCGTCAGCAAGGATCTGCCGGACGACCTCGTCTACCAGATGATGACCATCTTCTGGGACAACCACGCCGCCTTCGCCGAGGTGAAGAAGACGTGGAACGACGTGACCCTCGAGAATGCCCTGAACGGGGCCTCGGTGCCGGTGCATCCGGGTGCGGCACGCTATTACGAAGAGAAGGGCGTGCGTCCGGCGAGCTGATCGCCCCGCAGCGCCGATCTTCGCGGACGCCGGGCCTTCCGGCGTCCGCTTAGCGATTCCATTCCTGAGATTAGACAGCCGGGACGGCCGCGATGAGCCAGACGGAAAACGCCCTCGACTACGGCGAGGTCAAGGAGGTCACGTTTCTCGAGCGCCTGCTGGTGCAGAAGCGCTGGACGTTGTCCTGGACCATCACCCTGTTCTGCGTGGTGATCGCGGTTGCGCTCTCCTTCTTCCACCTCTACGTCGCCGAGTTCGGCACGCCGGAGGGCCGCTCGTTCCGCACCACCCACCTCACGGTGATGATGGTTCTGGCGCTGCTGATCAACCCGCTGTTCCGCCGGTCGCATTTCGAGCCGATCGATAGCCCGATGAAGAAGCTGGGCTTCGGCATCGACCTGGGCCTCGTGCTGGCGGTGATCTTTGTCCATGTCTGGACCATGTGGGATATCGACGCCTTCCAGCTGCGCCTGGGCTCCAAGGAGCAGGGCGATCTGATCGTCGGTACCCTGTGCATCGCCCTGGTGCTGGAGGCGACCCGCCGCACCGTCGGCCTGGCGATGGTCTGCGTGACCGGTTTCTTCATCTTCCACGCGCTGTACGCCCACAAGTTCTTCGGCTTCTTCTACGGCCCGCCGACCCGGCCGGCGAAGTACATCGACACGATGTTCATGAGCACCGACGGCATCTTCGGCCTGCCGCTGCACGTCGCGGCGACCTACATCGTGCTGTTCATCATCTTCGGCGGCCTGCTGATCCGTTCCGGTGCCGGCAAGTTCTTCATCGACCTCGCCGTGTCCCTGACCGGTCACCGGGTCGGCGGGCCGGCCAAGGCGGCCACGGTCGCCTCCGGTTTCATGGGAACGGTGTCCGGATCGGCCGTGGCCAACGTGGTGACCACCGGCTCCTTCACCATCCCGCTGATGAAGAAGCTCGGCTATCGCCCGAAATTCGCCGCCGCGGTGGAGGCCTGCGCCTCGTCGGGCGGGCAGATCACGCCGCCGATCATGGGCGCGGCCGCCTTCATCATCGCCGAGAACCTGGCGCTGCCCTACGTCTACGTGATCCTGGCCGCCGTCATCCCGGCCTTCCTCTACTTCGCCACCATCTACTTCATGGTGCATTTTGAGGCGGAGAAGACCGGGATCGAGCGGATCTCCAAGGACCGGCTGCCGCGCGCCCTGGAGGTGCTCAAGGACGGCTGGCACCTGCTGTTCGCGCTGGGCGTGCTGATCTTCTTCCTGGTGACCGGCTACACGCCGATGAAGTCGGCGTTCTGGGGTATTCTGGCGCTGGTCGGCCTCAGCTTCATCCGACCCGCGACCCGGATGAGTCCGGCCGATATCCTGGCGGCTTTCGAGAGCGGCATCCGGTCGACGGTGCCGGTGACCGTGGCCTGCGCC
This sequence comes from Thalassobaculum salexigens DSM 19539, assembly GCF_000423805.1. Classification (NCBI taxonomy): domain Bacteria; kingdom Pseudomonadati; phylum Pseudomonadota; class Alphaproteobacteria; order Rhodospirillales; family Thalassobaculaceae; genus Thalassobaculum; species Thalassobaculum salexigens. The sequence goes on along the minus strand of NZ_KE384095.1, from coordinate 91,870 downwards.
TGTGCCGGCATCATCATCGGCTCGGTCTTCGTCTCCGGCCTCGGCCTGAAGTTCACCCAGTCGGTGATCGACATGTCCGGCGGCAATCTGCTGATCCTGCTCTCCCTGACGGCGATCGCGGCGATCGTGCTGGGCATGGGGATGACCACAACGGCGGTCTACATCACCGTCTCGGCGCTGATCGTGCCGTCGCTGGAGAAGCTGGATGTGCTGCCGATGGCGGCCCATCTGTTCGCCTTCTACTTCGGCGTGGTCTCGACCATCACGCCACCGGTGGCCCTGGCGGCCTTCGCCGGCGCGGCGATCGCCAAGACACCGCCCATGGCGACGGCGGTGGAGTCGGCGCGCGTCGGCATCGCCAAATATCTGGTGCCGTTCGCCTTCGTCTATAATCCGTCCCTGCTGTTCGAGGGGTCGGTGCTGTGGACCGTGTATTCCACCGTGGCGGCGGTGGCCGGGCTGTGGCTGCTTTCGGCCGCCCTGGAATCCTGGCTCTACGGTCCGCTCAAGGGGCTGCAGCGTCTGGCGGTGTTCGCCGCGGCGGTGCTGGCCCTGATGCCGCCGACCGTCGATATCCTCGGGGTGCCCGGCGTCATCCTGTCCCTGGGCGGTCTCGCGCTCGGCGCCGCCGTCGCCCTGATGCGGCGGCGCGATCCGGCGCCCCAGTTCGCCGGCAGCAAGGGAGGGGCCCATGGCTGACATCTTCATCGGCAAGGCGTGGCACTGGGGGCTGCTGGTCATCGCCTTCGTGCTGCTGGGCGTGGTCGGGGTGTTCTACCTCCACACCTACGCCTTCAATCTGTTCACGACGATCTGCCTGGCCATCGGTCTCGTGGTCGTCCTGGCCGTCGTGCTGACCCACAAGCCCGGAGAGCGCATCACCCGCGAGCCGATCGAGATGCCGGAGGAGTGATGCCGGCGATCCGCCGGCGGCAGCGGCAAGGCGTGACTCCCAGTCTATCGGCCCTTATACCCGAAGGTTCTGACCACTAAAGGTCCGGCCGCGCTCATGCGCTTTGCGTTGTTTTCCGTTTTGGCACTCCTGCTGTTCGCGGGCGGAATCTGCCCTGCTTTCGCGCAGGATCCGGCGCAGGACGAGCAGGCCGGCATCGTCTACGAGGTCACCATCGAGGGGCTCGACGGTACCGGTGAGCTGAGATCCCTGGTGGCGGAAAGCTCGGTGCTGAAGTCGCGCATCGACGACCTGCCGATCTCGCGCGCCGCCCTGGAACGCCGGGCGCGCGAGGACGAGGAGATCTTCAACCGGGTCGCCCGTTCGCTGGGCTATTACGACGCGGTCTTCGTGCCCCGGATCGACGATCCGGCCACGCCGGAGGGCCCGGTCCGCGTCCTGGTCTATGGCGACCCCGGCGACGTCTACACCTTCGCCGACGTGTCCGTCCGCGCCGCCGAAGAGGCGGACGGCCAGGGGCAGATACCCGCCGATATCAGCCTGCCGCGCGAGGATCTGGGCCTGGAACGGGGCGCGCCGGCGAAGTCGTCCGCGGTGGTGAACGCCGAGACCACCCTGATCCGCCTGCTGCAGGAGCAGGCCTATCCCCTGGCCGAGCTGGTGGACCGCAAGGCGGTGATCGACCGCGACGCCAAGACCATGGATCTGATCTTCCGGGTCGATCCGAAGGGCAGGGCGCGGTACGGGGCCGTCACCGTGGAGGGCAATGAGAGCATCGAGCGCGACTACATCGTGCGCCGCCTGCCCTGGACCTATGGTGCGCCGGTGGATATCCGCGCGCTCGACAAGGGCCGACGGGCGTTGGCCAGCACCGGCCTGTTCGACAGCGCCGGCATCGCCTTCGCGGACGAGGTCGGCCCGGACGGTCTGCTGCCGGTCACCGTCACCGTGCGCGAGCATCCGCCCCGCAGCATCGGTGCCGGCATCAGCTATTCGACCTCCGAAGGGCTCGGCACCCGCGCCCATTGGGAACACCGCAACCTCTTCGGCGGCGCGGAGAAGCTGCGCACGGAGGTGACCGTCGCCGAGGTGGAGACCAGCCTGACCGGCGCCTTCACCCTTCCGGACGTCCTGGTGACCGATCAGACCTTCACCATAGAGACCGGGTACATCGAGCAGTACACCGACAGCTACGACAGCGAGAGCTACAAGCTCTCCGGCCGGTTCGACCGGCGCCTGTCCGAGGCCCTGTCGGTGGATTACGGCCTCAGCCTGGAGCGCTCGCGGATCGAGGAGAACGGCACCGAGGACCGGTTCACCCTGGTCGGCATTCCGCTGGGCGCCTCCATCGACACCTCCAACGACCTGCTGAATCCGACCCGGGGCGGGCGCACCCGGCTGAAGTTCACGCCGTATCTGGAGAGCCTCGGCTCCACCCTGTCCTTCTATTCCACGTCCCTGCGCCATTCCCGGTACTTCGCCCTGGACGAGGAGGGCGACCTGGTGCTGGCCGGCCGGGCCGGGATCGGCTCCATCGTCGGCGCCTCGACCGGCAACCTGCCGGCCGACAAGCGGTTCTATGCCGGCGGCTCCGGCTCGGTACGGGGGTACGCGCTGCAGAGCGTCGGACCGCTGGATGCCGGCAACGAGCCGACCGGCGGCAGTGCCCTGCTGGATTTCGGCCTGGAGCTGCGCTGGCGGGCCTTCGGCGACTTCGGCATCGTCCCGTTCGTCGATGCCGGCCAGGTCTACGACCAGGAACTGCCGAGCCTGGATGAGGAACTGCAATGGGCGGCCGGCCTGGGCTTCCGTTACTTCACCGCGATCGGCCCGATCCGTGCCGACATCGCCTTCCCCCTGAATCCGCGCGACAGCGACGACGTCTTCCAGGTCTATTTCAGCCTCGGCCAGGCGTTCTGAGCCATGCTGCGGCGCGCGCTCCTCATCCTCGCCGGCGTGATCGCGGTCCTCATGGTCGCGGTGCTGGGGCTGGTCGCGGCCGCCAATACCGACTGGGGCCGGGCCCGGATCATCGCCCTGGTGGAGGAGGCGACGGCCGACGGGCCCGTGCGCGTCAGCATCGGCGCCATCGACGGCACCCTGCCGGGCCGGATCGAGCTGCGCGACGTCGCCGCCTATGACGACCAGGGGCAGTTCGCCCGGGCCGGGTCGCTGCTGCTCGACTGGACGCTGCTCGACCTGCTGGCCGGCCGGGTGTCGGTGAACGTCCTGGCCCTCGCGGATGCCGGTCTGGAGCGTCTGCCGGTGCTGCCCGAGACGCCGGAGGAGCCGGTACCGGAAGACCCCGAGCCGCTGTCCCTCAAGTTCGAGGTGCCTGGGATCGAGGTCGCCCTGGACCGGCTGTCGGTCGATGCCCTGACCCTCGGCCCCGCCATCGCCGGCGAGCGGGTGACGGTCACCGCCGACCTGTCGGCGGCCCTCACCGCCGACGCGGTCCGGGCCGGCGGCTGGATCGAGGCGGTGCGGCCGCAGGGCCCGCCGGCCCGGGCGGAGATCGATGCCGCCCTGGTGCCGTCCAGCGGCGTGCTGCGCGCGGATCTCAGCCTGCGCGAGCCCGAAGGGGGGCTGGTCGCCGGGCTGTTGGGCGTCGAAGGCCGCCCGGCCCTCGCCCTGTCGCTGACCGGGGAGGGCGGGCTGGAACGCTGGCAGGGCGCGCTGGAAGGCGGGTTCGGACCGCAGGCGCGGCTGGATCTGGACCTGGTGGTGACTTCCTCGGCCGAGGGCTACGGCCTGGCGGTGGACGGGAGCGTCGCCGCCGCCGCACTCGCCCCGCCGGATCTGCGGGCATTGCTGGCCGAGCCGATCGACCTTGCCCTGATGGCCCGGACCCGTCCCGACGGCAGCGCCCGCCTGGAGAGCCTGGAGGTCGCCCTGCCGGCGGCCACCCTGCAGGCGTCGGCGGAGGTCGATGCGGCCGGCACGCCGGTGGCGGCCCAGGCGGATCTGGCGGTGCCGGAGCTCGGCGTCTTCGCCGACCTTGCCGGATCGGCGCTTGGCGGCAATCTCGGGCTCTCCGTCCGGCTGGACGAGCAGGGGCGCCGGCTGGTGGCGACGGTCGAGGGCGCGCCGGTGGCGGAGGGCATTTCGCTCGACGGTCTCGCCCTGACCCTGACCGCCGAGGCGCAGCAGGCGCTGGCCGAGTTGCCGTCGGAGATCCGCGTCGCCCTGGACGGCAACGTGGCGACGCCGGCGCTGGAGGGCTTCGATACCGCCGGCCTGCTCGGTCCCCGGCTGGCACTGACCGCGGCCGGTGTGGTGGCCCCGGAGACCGGGGATGCGACCGTCGACCGCCTGGCGCTCACCACGGATGCGGCGACGCTGGAGGGGCGCGCGACGGTCACCGACGGCAACCGGCTGACCCCGACTCTGCGGCTGACGGCCGGCGATCTCGGCCGGTTCAACGATCTGGCCGGCCTGGATCTGTCGGGCGCCGCCGAGGTGGAACTGGACGGCACCGTCGATCTCGACCCGCTGACGGTGTCCGCCACCCTCTCGGTTTTCGGCTCTGACTTCGGGCTGGGTGATCCGGCCCTGGGCGGACTGATCGGCCCGGCGCCGAGCCTGATCGCCGGCATCAGCCTGGGCCCCGATCGGCGGCTGGAGGTGATCGGGCTGGAGTTGATCGCCGACGCCGCCCGGGCGACCGGCGACGTCTCCCTCGATCTCGACGGTGGGGGGATCGGCGGCCGGATCGACCTCGCCGCCGCCGACCTGTCGGCGCTGAGCGGCATCGCCGGTTCCGACCTGTCCGGTGCGGCCGCTGTCGCCGTGGCGTTTGGCGGCACCCTGGAGGCGCCGGCGGCCTCCGCCTCCTGGCGGATTTCCGATCTGGTGGCGGCCGGCACTCCGGTGGACGAGATCACCGGCTCTGCCACCGTCGCCGGCCTGCCGGACCGCCCGGCCGGGGATGTGACGGCGTCCCTAGGCTTCCGCGGCGAGCCGGTGGATCTGGCCTTTGGCTATGCCCTGGGCGACGGGGTGCTGCGGGTCAGCGGCGTGTCGCTCGACGGGCTCGGCACCACGGTTTCAGGCGACGCGTCGGTCGCACTCGACAGCACGCTGGCCCGCGGCGATCTGGAGATCGCCATCGCCGATCTCGGCATCGTCGGCACCGCCCTGGACGTGCCGATCACCGGCGGCAGCGTCGCCGGCGCGCTCAGTCTCACGGACCGCAACGGCCAGGGTGTCGGCCTGACCCTGGACGCCAACTCCCTGGCCGTGGCCGACGGCCCGACGGTGGACCGCGTTCTGCTGGAAGCCTCGCTGGCCGACGCGACCGGCAAGGCCAACGGACGCGTCGACCTGACGGTACGCGGGGCGACGGTGGACGGGGCCACGCTAAAGACGGCGGTGCTCGGCGCCGACGTGACCGGTGGGGTGGCCCAGGTAACCCTGAACGCGGAGGGCGAGGCCGGCGTGCCGATGGTCCTCGCGGCGGTGGCCTCCGTCCCGCTGGATCCGGCGGCGGGTCCGATCAAGGTCAGCCGGCTCGACGCGGATGTGGGCGACGTGGCGATCCGCCAGCAGGGGGCGATGCAGGTCGCCCTCGACCCGGCGCCGCGCATCGACGGCATCGATCTGGCGATCGACGACGGGCGGGTCAGCGGCCATGCCGGGCTCGACACCGCCGATCTGGACATCGTCATCGCCCTCCGCGAGTTGCCGGCGGCCCTGGCCCGGCTGGCCGACCCGAGCCTGGAGCTGGAGGGGCGGATCGGCGGCGACATCGCCGTCTCCGGCCCGATCGGGAATCCCGATGCGGACATCGCCCTCTCCACGCCCGGGGTGCGGACCCTCGACCCCAATCTGGCCGACGTGCCGCCGCTGGTGGCCGAGGCGGTGCTGAAACTGGCCGACCGGCAGGCGAACGCCCGGCTCGACGCGTCCGTCGGGGACGGGGCCACGGTGACGGTCTCGGCGGTGGTGGACGGCGCCGCCGGTCCGGCGGGTTCGCCGCCGGTCTTCGAGCCGGGCGCGGGCCTGCAGGCCAGCGTGGACGCCGACATGGATCTGGCCCGGCTCTCCGCCTTCCTGCCGATCGACCTTGTGGCGATGGCCGGCAGGGCCCAGGCGCGGGTGCGGGCCGGCGGCACGGTCGGCGATCCGGCCCTGTCCGGCGCGGTCACTGTGGACGAAGGTCGGGTCGACGTGCCGTCGGCCGGACTCTATCTGCGCGATCTGGCGCTTCGGGCCGAGGGCGAGGGTCAGGAGCTGGTCATCCGGCGCTTCGACGCCCGGGCCGCCGGCGGCGGCACCGTCTCCGCCTCCGGCAGCCTGTCGGCCGACCCGGAGACCGGGTTCCCGGCGGACATCAGCATCACCGCGGACAACTTCAACGCCTCCGACATGGACATGGCCTCGGTCTCCATCGATATGGACCTGCGGGCCAGCGGCGCCTCGCCGGAATACCTGCTTGCCGGCAAGGTGACCGTGCTGCCGACGGAGATCCGCATCCCGGAGAACCTGCCGCCCAGCGTGGTCTCGATCGATGTGGTCGAAATCCGCGACGGCCGGGTGATCGAGGACCCCGAGGAGAAGGAGAAGCGTGAGGAGGCCGAGCAGGCGCCGAGCGCACCCCTGCGTCTCGACCTGGAGATCGACATTCCGGGCCAGGTCTTCGTGCGCGGCCGCGGTCTGGACAGCGAGTGGGGTGGCAACCTGACCGTCACGGGGCTGGCCGATGCGCCGGCGGTGAACGGCCAGATCGCCGTGCGGCGTGGCGTGCTGAGCGCGGTCGGCGAGAATTTCGATTTCGAGAGGGGCCGGGTGATCTTCGACGGCGGCGACGCCGAGGATCCGGCCCTCGACATGCGTCTGACCGCCGAGCTGACGGAGATCCGCGCCTCCATCATCGTCGGCGGCCGGGCGAGCGACCCGGATATCAGCTTGGAAAGCGATCCCGCCCTGCCGGAGGAGGACATCCTGTCGCACATCCTGTTCGGCTCCACCAAGGCGGAGCTGACGCCCATTCAGGCGCTGAAGCTGGCCCGGTCGGCGGCGATCCTCTCCGGCAGCTTCGGCTCCGGTCCGGGCATCACCGAGCAGGTGCGCGACGCGATCGGCGTCGACACGATCGACGTGGACACCAGCACCGCCGATGACGGCTCGGTCGGCGCGTCGCTGTCGGTGGGCAAGTACATCGCGCCGGGCGTGTTCCTGAAGCTGCAGCAGGGTCTGTCCGGGGCGTCCAGCCGGGCGGTGGTGGAGGTCGAGGTGACCGACAGCATCTCGGTGGAGACAGATGTGGGTGCGGATTCCCAAAGCCGGGTTGGCGTCACCTACGAGCTCGACTATTGAGGAGGCCTCACGCTTCCGGGGACCTTCCATGACCGACGCCGCCTTCGATCCGAGCACGCCTTCCAGCTTCGCCTTCTGGACCCAGGAGCGGTTGCGCGCCGGCGATCTCGACATCGTCGGGCACGTGAACAACAACGCGATCGGCGTGTTCCTGGAGAACGGCCGGGTCCGGATGTTCATGGCGGCGGGCGAGAACCTCTACAGTGCCGCCGCCGAGGGCGGCTCGCCGGAGACCACCTGGGTGGTGCGGCGCCTGGAGGTGGATTTCGTGCGGGAGATCCGTTTCCCCGGCATCGCGTGGACCGGGACGCGGGTCACGCGCTTCGGCAACACGTCCTGCCGGGTGGAGCAGGGGATCTTCGTGGACGGGACCTGCCGGGTGACGGCGGTGGCGACCGCCGTCTGCTTCGATCCGCGGGCCCGTCGCTCCGTGCCGATCTCAGAGGTATTGCGCGGCCAGCTTCTGGCGGCCTGCGAACGCGCCGGCGACGGACCGTTCCCGGGATAGGAACGGCCGCGACGGATCAGTGGCTCATCGGCACCGTCGTTACCGTCGCGCCGGGATGGCTGAACATGTAGCGGTGGACCGCCACCTCGTCGTCCATGATCCGGGTCTCTGCGCCGTCGGTCACGCTGTACATGAAGCCCGGACGCAGGCCCGGCAGATCGGCCTCGGCCTGAGCGCTGGACGCGCCGACATGGGCGCTCTTGAACAGGGCGAGCTCGCCTTCATAAGCGATGCCGTTATGCAGAAAAAGATGACGTGCCATCATGCCCTCCGTTTTTCCAGAAATATACATATGCGCACACCGTGCGTCCTTTCAAGGCTAAAACCGCACGTCGTGCGCATTTTATATTGGCTGGATGCTTAAGAAGCTGTTAAATCCCGGCACAACCGAATGCGAGGGTGTCCGTGGCTAAACAGTCCAACGATTCCAATGTGATGAAGTCGGCGGACTTCAAGCGATGGCGCAAGACGCTGAAGCTCTCGCAGAAAGAGGCCGCCGAGGCGCTCGGCCTCAAGCGCCGCGTCGTCCAGTATTACGAGAAGGGCGAGCGCGACGGCGAGAAGGTGCAGATCCCGAAATATATCCGCCTGGCCTGCTCCGCCGTGGCCGCCGGCGTGGCGGACTATGACGGCCCGCCACGCGAGGAGAAGGAAACGCCTGCCGAGCCTCAGTCGACCAGCGACTGATAGGTCAGCACCCGCAGCTCCCGGCGCAGCGGCCAGGCGGAGGACGGGGTGAGCTGGGTGAAGAACACGGCGGAGATCTCCTCCGCCCGGTCGATCCAGAAGCCGGTGCTCGCCACCCCGCCCCAGGCGAATTCGCCGGCGCTGCCGGGGATCTGGGCGGCGGCGGTGTCGAGCAGGATCGAGCCGCCGAGGCCGAAGCCGATGCCGACCATCGGCATCTCCGAGAAGCTCGACTGGCCCATGGAGGCGATGTCGCCCGGCAGGTGGTTCGACATCATCAGATCGACGGTCTTGCGCCCCAGGATGCGGGCCGCGCCGAAGGTCCCGCCCCGGCGCATCATCTCCATGAAGCGCAGGTAGTCGGGCAGCGTGCCGACCAGCCCGCCGCCACCGGATTCCATGACCTGTTTGCCGAGGAACTTGGAGGTCGCCGCCTCCTCGCCGCGCTTCATGCCCTGGCCGGATTTCTCGTAGCAGGGCACGAAGCGGTCGAGCTTGTCCTCCGGCGCGCCGAAGGCGGTGTCCAACATACCGAGCGGCTCGAAGATCCGCTCGCGCAGCACCTCGCCCAGGGGCTTGCCGGCGACCACCTCGACCAGCCGGCCGAGCACGTCGATGGCGACCGAATAGGTCCACTGGCTGCCGGGCTCGAACAGCAGCGGCACCGCGGCGGTGCGCTGGGTGACCTCGGCGACGGTCTCCTTGCCGGGGAAGTAGTTGACGTTGTTCTTGCGGTAGGCCGCGCCGATCGGGCCCGGATCGAAGAAGCCGTAGGTCAGCCCGGCGGTATGGGTCATGAGCTGGCGGATGGTGATCGGTCCCTCGGCGGGCCGTGTCACCATGCTGTCGCCCTCGCCGGAGACATAGACCCGCGGCTCGGCGAATTCCGGCAGGAAGCGCGAGATCGGGTCTTCCAGCTGGAACCGCGCCTCCTCGTAATAGGTCATGGCCGCTGCCGTGACGATCGGCTTGGTCATGGAATAGATGCGGGCGAGATGATCGACCGCTGGCGCCTGTCGGGCGTCCGGATCGGTGTAGCCGCGGGCGTCCAGATAGGCGATCTCGCCGCCGCGCAGGATGGCGGTCATGGCATAGGGCAGCTTGCCGGCCTCGACATAGCGCTCCATCCAGTCGCCGATCCGGGCCAGCCGCCCGGGGTCGAAGCCCAGCGCCTTGGGGTTGTCGGTCTGGTCGGCGAAGGCCGTGAGGCTCTGGTGCTCGGCATATTCGGTCATCTCGGCTCCCTCCGATGCTCTTGAGGCCGAGAGTAGGCAGTGCGCCTCAAGCCGTATAGAGCCAGATCAGCAATCCGCCACCCATCAGGATGCGGTAGACCACGAAGGGCAGGAAGCTCGCCCGCTTCAACCAACCCATCATCAGGGCGATGGAGATCAGGGCGGCGATGAAGGACAGGCCGCCGGCGAGCAGCGCGTCGGCGGTGAGCCGGGCGTCGCCCGCCTCGTAGAGGTCAAGCCCGACCAGGGTGCCGGCGGCGAGGATCGTCGGGATGCCCATGAGCATGGAGAAGCGGGCCGCCTCCTGGCGTTCGTAGCCGAGCGCGCGGGCCGCGGTCATGGTGATGCCGGAGCGGCTGGTGCCCGGAATCAGCGCCAGCACCTGGGCAAGGCCGACGAACAGCGCCTCGCCGTACCGCATGTGCTCGATCCGCCGGATCGTCATGCCGACATAGTCGACCACACCGAGCAGGATGCCGAAGCCCAGCGTCGCCCAGGCGACGATTTCCGGCGAGCGCGGCATGCCACCCAGGTAACGCTGCAGGGCGTAGCCGGCGGCGATGACCGGGATGGTGGCCAGGACGATCTGCAGGGCGAGACGGAAGCCGGGATCGCGGCGGCCGCGCAGACCGCGCAGGGTGCCGGCGGTCATGCGTCCGATATCGCGCCACAGATAGAGACAGACCGCCAGCAGCGTACCCACATGGACCGCCACGTCGATCACCAGGCCCTGGTCGGCCGCGCCGGTCAGGGTCGGGACGAGGATCAGGTGGCCTGACGAGCTGATCGGCAGGAATTCCGTGATCCCCTGCACGACGGCGATGAGGATCAGATGTTCGATGGACACGCGCCCGCCCCCTGCTGTCCGATTGCGCGGCTTGGACAATATAAGATTCGTCGGAGCGGCGCAGGCGGCAAAATAGTCCCGTATCGGATCTATAATCGAAAATACATCACACCGTCGCCGCCGCTGATCCGGGATTGTTCCCGGTTGCACGGGCATGTACGATGCGATTTAGGTCCAAATCGGACCTAAATTGGACATTTGGTCTTTTTCGACTCTCTCTCAACGTGTATAGAAGCCGCCCGCTACGCGATAAGGCGGGGGATAAGGATCCGGGATTGCGTCTCCGCGCCCGGCTCCCGACAAGGAGACGATGCCATGACCGACCGGATGCTGAAGTTTGTCGGAACCGAAAAGCGGATGCCGCAGAAGCGCGCCGCCGAGGACCGTCGCACCGATTTCGGCGAGATCTATGCCGAGTTCGACCCGGCCAGGGCTCAGGAGCAGGCCGGTCGCTGCTCCCAGTGCGGCGTGCCCTATTGCCAGGTCCACTGCCCGCTGCAGAACAACATCCCGGACTGGCTGATGCTGACGGCCGAGGGGCGCCTGGAGGAGGCCTACGAGATCTCCTCGGCGACCAACAACTTCCCGGAGATCTGCGGCCGCATCTGCCCGCAGGACCGGCTGTGCGAAGGCAACTGCGTCATCGAGAAGGGCTTCGAGTCCGTGACCATCGGCTCGGTGGAGAAGTACATCACCGAGACCGCCTTCGAGAACGGCTGGGTCAAGCCGGTCAAGCCGGTGCGCGAGCGCGAGGAGTCCGTCGGCATCATCGGCGGCGGACCGGGCGGCTTGGCGGCGGCCGAGCAGCTGCGCAAGCGCGGCTACCAGGTCCATGTCTACGACCGCTACGACCGCATGGGCGGCCTGATGATCTACGGCATCCCCAACTTCAAGCTGGAGAAGGAGGTCGTGGAGCGGCGCTCGGCGCTGCTGGCCGAGGGCGGCGTGCACTACCACGCCAATACCGAGATCGGCCGCGACGTCACCCTGGAGGAACTGCGCGCGCGCCACACCGCCGTGCTGATCGCCACCGGGGTGTACAAGGCGCGCGACATGCAGTGCCCGGGCGTCGGCCTGGACGGCATCTATCCGGCGCTGGACTACCTGACCGCCTCCAACCGCAAGGGCCTGGGCGACGACGTGCCGGAGCTCGACAACGGCACCCTGGACGCCAAGGGCAAGAAGGTCGTGGTCATCGGCGGCGGCGACACCGCCATGGACTGCGTGCGCACCGCGATCCGCCAGGGGGCGGCTGCGGTGACCTGCGTCTATCGCCGCGACCGGACCAACATGCCCGGTTCCCAGCGCGAGGTCGCCAACGCCGAGGAAGAGGGCGTGACCTTCGAGTGGCTTGCCGCCCCGGAGGCCTTTGTCGGCGATACCACGGTCGACGGCGTGCGTTGCCAGCGCATCCATCTGGGCGTGCCCGACGCCACCGGCCGCCAGACCCCGCAGCCGATCGACGGGTCCAGCTTCACCATCGAGTGCGACATGGCGATCAAGGCGCTGGGCTTCGACCCGGAAGACCTGCCGGGACTGTTCGGCACCGAGGAGCTCAAGGTCTCGCGCTGGGGCACCGTGGCGATCGACTTCAGGACCATGATGACGAGCCTCGACGGGGTGTTCGCCGCCGGCGACATCGTGCGCGGCGCCTCGCTGGTGGTCTGGGCGGTGCGCGACGGCCGCGACGCCGCCGACCGCATCCACGACTACCTGACCGCCGAGGCCGAAACGGCCCTGTCGGCCGCCTGACCCATCCCGCAGACACCGTTTGCTGACCCGAGGAGGCCAGACATGTCGGACACGCCCATCCTGAACGGCGAGACCCCGAGCGGCGAGACTTTCGTGCGCGAGTGGCGGGAGAACGCGGCCAAGCTGCAGGCCGGCCATGCCTACGACCCGGCCCATGAGCACGAGTCCTGCGGCGTCGGCTTCGTCGCGGCGATCGACGGCCAGCCGCGGCGCGAGGTGGTCACCTCGGCGATCCAGGCGCTGAAGGCGGTCTGGCACCGCGGCGCGGTCGATGCCGACGGCAAGACCGGCGACGGGGCCGGCATCCATATCGAGATCCCGGCCGACTTCTTCCGCGAGGAGGTGGCCAATACCGGCCACAAGCTGCTCGACGAGCGGATCGGCGTCGGCATGGTGTTCCTGCCGCGCACCGACCTCGCCGCCCAGGAGCGCTGCCGGATCATCGTCGAGTCCGAGATCCTGAAGACCGGCTGCTTCATCTACGGCTGGCGCCAGGTGCCGGTCGACATCTCGGTCATCGGCGAGAAGGCGAACGCCACCCGTCCGGAGATCGAGCAGATCATGTTCTCCGCCCCGCTGGAGCATGACGCCGAGCAGGTCGAGCGCGACCTCTACATCATCCGCCGCCGCATCGAGAAGGCGGCGCTGGCCGAGCACATCACCGATTTCTACATCTGCTCGATGTCCTGCCGGTCGATCATCTACAAGGGCATGTTCCTGGCCGAGCAGGTCGACCAGTTCTATCCCGACCTGACCGACGAGCGGTTCGTGTCGAACTTCGCCGTCTATCACCAGCGCTATTCGACAAACACCTTCCCGACCTGGAAGCTGGCCCAGCCGTTCCGCGTGCTGGCCCATAACGGCGAGATCAACACGGTCAAGGGCAACGTCAACTGGATGGCGAGCCACGAGACCCGGATGGCGCACCCGACCTTCGGCGACCTGATCGAGGACATCAAGCCGGTGGTCCAGTCCGGCTCCTCCGACAGTGCCGCGCTGGACGCCACCTTCGAGCTGATGGTCCGCTCCGGCCGCGAACTGCCCATGGTGAAGAGCATGTGCATTCCGGAGGCCTGGACCGAGGAGGACGACCTGCCGCAGTCCTGGCGCGACCTCTACGCCTACGCCAACGCGGTGATGGAGCCGTGGGACGGCCCGGCGGCGATCGCCGCCTATGGCGGGCGCTGGGTGCTCGGCGGCATGGACCGCAACGGGCTGCGGCCGCTGCGCTATTCGGTCACCGATGACGGCCTGCTGATCGGCGGCTCGGAGACCGGGATGGTGCGCATCGACGAGGCCAAGCTCATCGAGAAGGGCCGGCTCGATCCGGGCGAGATGATCGCGGTCGATCTGGTCGAGGGCAAGCTCTACCACGATGCCGAGCTGAAGGACCTGCTGGCCACCAGCCGGCCGTTCGGCGCGTGGATCACCGAGAGCACCAAGATCGACAAGCTGATCCGCGCCGAGCACGAGGAGAAGCCGGCCTTCCAGCGCGACGCGCTGCGCCGCCGCCAGGTGGTTGCCGGCTGGACGCTGGAGGACATGGAGCTGCTGCTGCAGCCGATGGCCGAGGGCGGCAAGGAGGCCGTCGGCTCCATGGGCGACGACACGCCGCTCGCCGTGCTGTCCGACAAGTACCGCGGCCTGCACCACTTCTTCCGGCAGAACTTCAGCCAGGTCACCAACCCGCCGATCGACAGCCTGCGCGAGCGCCGGGTCATGACCCTGCGCACCCGCCTCGGCAACCTGGGCAACATCCTCGACGAGGACAGCGAGCAGTGCGACCACCTGCTGCTGGAAAGCCCGGTGCTGACCAATGCCGAGTTCCACGCCATGCGCGACTACATGGCGGAGACGGCGGCCGAGATCGACTGCACCTTCGACGCCGAGGGCGGCCCGCATGCGCTTGAGACGGCGCTGAACCGGATCCGCCAGGAGGCCGAGGACGCCGTGCGCGGCGGCTGCACCCACGTGATCCTGTCGGACATGGAGACCACGCCGAGCCGGGCCGGCATGCCGATGATCCTGGCGACGGGTGCCGTGCACAGCCATCTGGTCCGCCAGCAGCTGCGCACCTTCACCTCGATCAACGTGCGCTGCGGCGAGGTGCTGGACGTGCATTACTTCGCCGTGCTGATCGGCGTCGGCGGCACCACCATCAACCCGTATCTGGTGCAGGAGGCGATCGCCGACCGGCTGTCGCGCGGCCTGTTCGCCGACCGCACCCTTGAGGACTGCCTCGCCAACTACAAGAAGGCGATCCAGGACGGCCTGCTGAAGGTCATGTCCAAGATGGGCATCTCGGTGCTGTCGTCCTATCGCGGCGGCTACAACTTCGAGGCGGTCGGCCTGTCCCGCTCCCTGGTGGAGCAGTATTTCCCGGGCATGTCCTCGCGAATCTCCGGCCTCGGCCTGAACGGCATCCAGGCCAAGGTCCTGGCGATGCACAAGAAGGCCTTCGACGAGAGCGTCGTGCCGCTGCCCGTAGGCGGGCTGTATCGCTACCGGCGCACCGGCGAGCGTCACGCCTTCAACGGCGACATGATGCATGCCCTGCAGCGCGCGGTGGAGACCGACAGCTACCATCTGTACAAGCGCTACGCGAACTCGGTCTATGAAGAGGCGCCGATCAACCTGCGCGATCTGCTCGGCTTCAAGCAGGTCAAGCAGACCGTGCCGCTCGACGAGGTCGAGTCGATCACCGACATCCGCAAGCGGCTGATCGCCCCGGGCATCTCGCTCGGCGCCCTGAGCCCGGAGGCGCACGAGACCCTGTCCATCGCCATGAACCGCATCGGCTCCAAGTCCGACAGCGGCGAGGGCGGCGAGGACCCGGCCCGGTTCCGGCCGCGTCCGAACGGCGACAACCCGAGCTCGGCGATCAAGCAGGTGGCCTCCGGCCGCTTCGGCGTGACCGCGGAGTACCTGAACAACTGCCGCGAGATCGAGATCAAGGTGGCCCAGGGCGCGAAGCCCGGCGAGGGCGGCCAGCTTCCAGGCATGAAGGTGAACAGCCTGATCGCCCGGCTGCGCCACTCCACCCCCGGCGTGACCCTGATCTCGCCGCCGCCGCACCACGACATCTACTCGATCGAGGATCTGGCCCAGCTCATCTACGACCTGAAGCAGATCAATCCGGAAGCCCGGGTCTGCGTGAAGCTGGTCGCCTCCACCGGCATCGGCACGATCGCCGCCGGCGTGGCCAAGGCCCATGCCGACACGATCCTGATCTCCGGCCATGGCGGCGGCACCGGCGCCAGCCCGCAGACCTCGATCAAGTATGCCGGTATCCCGTGGGAGATGGGGTTGTCGGAGGTCCACCAGGTGCTCACCCTGAACCGGCTGCGGCACAAGGTGACCCTGCGCACCGACGGCGGAATCAAGACCGGCCGCGACGTGGTGATCGCCGCCATGCTCGGCGCCGAGGAATTCGGCATCGGCACCGCCTCCCTGGTCGCGATGGGCTGCATCATGGTGCGCCAGTGCCACTCCAACACCTGCCCGGTGGGCGTGTGCACCCAGGACGAGGGGCTGCGCGCCAAGTTCGAGGGCACGCCGGAGAAGGTGGTGAACCTGTTCTCCTTCGTCGCCGAGGAGGTGCGCGAGATCCTGGCGAGCCTGGGCATGCGCCACCTGCGCGAGGTGGTCGGCCGGTCCGACCTGCTGGCCCAGGTCAGCCGGGGCGATCCGTCGCTGGACGATCTCGACCTGAACCCGATCCTGGTGCGCGCCGATACCGGCGGGCTGCCGGCATACAACACGGTCGAGTTCCGCAACGAGGTGCCAGAGACCCTCGACGCCATCATGATCAAGGACGTGAAGCCGGCGATCGAGGGCGGGGAGAAGCTGCAGCTCACCTACAACATCGCCAATACCCAGCGCGCCATCGGTACCAAGTTGAGCTCGGTTCTGGTCCGCAAGTACGGCATGTCGGGCCTGCAGCCGGGCCACATCACCGTGCGCCTGCGCGGCACCGCCGGCCAGTCGCTCGGCGCCTTCGCGGTGCAGGGACTGAAGCTGGAGGTGTTCGGCGACGCCAACGACTATGTGGGCAAGGGCCTGTCCGGCGGCATCATCTCGGTGCGGCCGATGACGGCGGCGTCCTTCACGCCGAACGAGAACACCATCATCGGCAACACCGTGCTGTACGGGGCGACGGCGGGCAAGCTGTTCGCCGCCGGTCAGGCGGGCGAGCGGTTCTGCGTCCGCAACTCCGGCGCCGATGCGGTGGTGGAAGGCTGCGGGTCGAACGGCTGCGAGTACATGACCGGCGGCACCGCGGTGATCCTCGGCGAGGTCGGCCACAACTTCGCGGCCGGCATGACCGGCGGCATGGCCTTCATCTACGACGCGGCGGGCAATTTCGAGCAGGTGGTGAACCCGGAGACGGTGGTCTACCAGCGGATCGAAACCGACTACTGGGAGATGCTGCTGCGCCGCATGGTGTCGGAGCATGTGCGCGAGACCCAGTCCCGCTTCGCCGAGCGGCTGCTGATCGACTGGCGCCACGAGCGCGACAATTTCTGGCAGGTGGTGCCCAAGGAAATGGTCAGCCGCCTGTCCCAGCCGATCAGCAACACCACCCGGGAGCGGCGGGCGTAAGCGGCCCGCCTCGCTCCTCCCTGTCCGTCATCCCGGCGGCTCCCCGGACTTGATCCGGGGGCCGATCGGGACCGAGCGGATACGTTCGCGGCATGGTCCTGACTTACGTCAGGAGGACGGCCGACGTCGGGACGGCTGTCTCGCGTCCCGCCATCGGACCAGGTGCGGGGTAGTCCAGGGTGACGATGAGAATGTGATTTGCACGGCCACGGCTTGCGCCCCCTCACCCCCGCCCGCTACATCTGCGTGGCGGATCGAGCAGGAGGAATGAGATGCGGGTCGTTCTGGCCGATGACTACAGCGTGCACGCGCCGAGCGGCTTCATCAGCCGGGGCAACCGGGCGGCCAATCCCGAAGTGCCGGAGCGCGCGGCGATCCTGCGCCGGGCGGTGGAGGCCGGCTCCCACGCGGTGATCGCGCCGAAGGATTTCGGCCTCGCCCCGGTCCAGGCGGTCCATGCCGCCGACTATCTGGAGTTCCTGACCACGGCCTGGGACAAGTGGTCGGCCCTGCCGGACCACGCGCCGGAGATCCTGCCGAACGTGCATCCCGGCCGGAACATGGACATCCACCCGACCCATATCGTCGGGCTGGCCGGCCACTACCAGGCCGACACCGCCTGCCCGATCGGTCCCGGCACCTGGCGGGGGGCGCTGGCCTCGGCCCAGGTGGCGCTGTCCGCGGCGGATGCGATGTGGCGCGACGGCAAGCCGACCTACGCGCTCTGCCGGCCGCCGGGACACCACGCCTATGGCGACCAGGCCGGCGGCTTCTGCTTCCTGAACAATTCGGCCATCGCCGCCCAGCACCTGCGCGACCAGGGTGCCGCCAGGGTGGCGATCCTCGACGTGGACGTGCACCACGGCAACGGCACCCAGGGCATCTTCTACCGCCGGGACGACGTGCTGACCGTGTCGATCCATGGCGACCCGCACGGCTACTACCCGTTCTTCACCGGCTATGCCGACGAGATCGGCGCCGGGCCGGGGCGCGGGGCGAACCTGAACCTGCCGCTGCCGCGCGGAACCGGGGACGCGGAGTACCTGGAGACCCTGGACAAGGCCATGGCGGCGATCGATGCCTTCGGCGCCGACGCCCTGGTGATCGCGCTGGGGCTCGACGCCTCGGAGAAGGATCCGCTCGCCTTCCTCGGCGTCACCACCGAGGGATTCCGGGCGATCGGCGACCGGCTGGGTCGCGGCAACCGGTCGACGGTGCTCGTGCAGGAGGGCGGCTACATCTCCGACATCCTGGGCGACAACCTGGCGGCGGTGCTGGCGGGGTTCGACGCGGCGCGGGGATAGGGAGGAGGGATACCCCCACCCATCTTCATTCACTCCCCGGATTTATTCCGGGGCAACGCCAGGGCTTGAACGGACGCTCGTGTGCGCCCCGACCCGCCCGGTGATCCCCGAGGGCTTGCCCCGGAATAAATCCGGGGAGTGTGAGAAGAGTAAAAGCCAGGACTACGAGATCGGCGCCGGCATGATCTCGCGCAGCAGCTTGCGGCGGATCTGGCCGATATAGTCCTCGTAGTCGGACGCCCGGATCACGAAAGCTCCGAAGCCGCCGATCAGGCTCTCCTCGAAATAGTCGCCGAGCCCCTTCACCTGGTTCTCGATGGCCACCGCGTTGATCGTGATCGCCCGGTCCAGCACCAGCGCGCGGGCGACGGACAGGGCCGCCCCCTGGTTGTTGTAGCCGTCGCCGGACAGGTCGATCACCCGGCGCGTGCCCTCGTAGCCGTTGGTGTAGAACATCCCGGCGGCAAACAGGATCGAGGAGGAGATCGACGTGGCGCCGGTGACCACCCGGCGCGGGGCGCGGCTGATCTCGTCGGCGAAGGCGCGGGCCTCGTCGCCGCTGCGGATCACCGTCCAGGGGATCGAGATCTCGTGGCGCTCGGCGCTCGACCATTCGATCAGGGTGACGGCGATCGCGCCGAGCGGCCCGGCGGCGATCGCGTCGGCCAGTTCGGGATCCTCGAAGGCCAGGGTGAGGCCCTGGAGCTGCAGATTGAACTCGGTGTAGTCGACGCTGGCCGAGCTGTCGACGGCGAGCACCAGTTCCAGGTCGACCGGCTCCGCCGCCCGGGCCGGTGCCGGGATGCCGGGTGCCAGAAACGTCGCGGCGAGAAGACCGGCCGCCGTGAGCACCGTCAGGAAGGCTGCACGCATCGGCGCTACCACCGCTCGGAGGCGGCCGGCAGGGTGGCCAGCTCGGTCGCATCGGGGCGCCACGCGCGGGCTGTCCCCTGGGGGGTGGGTACGCTGGGCGCGCTGATGTTCATGGTGCGGATCTCGCGGATGAGCTTGCGGCGGATGGCGCGCGGATAGTCCCCGTAGTCGTTCGCCACCTCGACGAAGGCGGCGGTGCCGCCGATCACCCGGTCCTCGAAGTAGTAGTTCAGGGTGGGATGCTCGTTGACGATGGCCAGCCCGTTTATCGTCACCCCCTGGGCGACCACGCCCTTGCGGATCGTCTCCACCGGCGGTCCCTGGTTGTTGCGGCCGTCGCCGGACAGGTCGATCACCAGCCGGTCGGCCTCGAAAGGGTGGGAGAGCAGCAGGGAATTCGCGAAGCTGAGCGCGCCGGCGATGGACGTCGCACCGGTAAGGATCTGCCGCTCCAGGCCGTCGATCCGGTCGGCCAGGTCCAGCGCCCCGGCGGCGCCGTCGACGACCGTCCAGGGGATGTCGATCGCCTGGTCCGCATGGCCGGCCCACTCGACGACGGTGACGGCGATGCGCTTGAACGGGCCGCTCTCGATCGCCTTGATCACCTCCGGGTCGCGGAAGGCCTGGGCCATGCCGCCGCGCTGAAGCGCGAATTCCGACTCGTCGACGCTGGCGGAACTGTCCACCGCCAGCACCAAGGCCAGGTCGACCGGCGTCTGCGCGCGGACGTCGGGAGCGGCCAGGAGCAGGGCCACGCCACACAGCAGCGATGCCCAAAGTGTCGGCCTCCACGGTGCCGCGGCGGTCGGTTGGAGGCGGCGTACGGGCCACGGCGGGGCAGCGGATGCGCTCATGCGGAAAGAGTTGCATCCGATTGTGGCCAAATCCAGTGTCGCAAGGTCGGCACCACCTCTTGACCGCTCACAAACTCGTGGCACACTTCATTGGTACACGAATGAAATTCCGCAGCAATGGATCGGGGGTGCCGTGAGCCGATATCTGCGTCCGCGCGATCTGGACGAGGCGTTGCGCACCCTTGCGGACGGCGGCTGGACGGTGCTCGCCGGCGGGACCGACCACTATCCGGCCCGGGTCACCCACGACACCGGCGAGGACATTCTGGACGTCACCGCGCTCGACGCCCTGCAGGGGATCGGGCGGACCGGCGCCGGACTGCGGATCGGCGCGGCGGCGACCTGGCGGTCGGTGATCGATGCCGAGTTGCCGGCGGCCTGCGACGGGCTGAAGGCGGCGGCGCGGGAGATCGGCGGCGCGCAGATCCAGAACCGGGGCACGATCGGCGGCAATCTCTGCAACGCCTCGCCGGCTGCCGACGGGGTGCCCGCGTTGCTGTCGCTGGACGCGGAGGTGGAGCTGGTCTCGGCAGGCGGAACCCGCCGGCTGCCGCTCGACCGTTTTGTCCTCGGCAACCGCAAGACGGCGCTCGAGCCGGGCGAACTGCTGGCGGCGGTGCACCTCCCCGAGGCGGCCCTCGACGGGGCCGGCCGGTTCCTGAAGCTCGGCGCGCGGCGCTATCTGGTGATTTCCATCGTCATGGTCGCCGGCACCATGCGTCTGGCCGCCGACGGCACCATCGCCGGCACGCGGCTGGCGGTCGGCGCCTGCACCGCGGCCGCTCTGCGTCTCGGCGCGCTGGAGACCGCGTTGGTCGGGCTGTCGCCGAAAGAGGCGGCGGATCGGCTCGACGACGGTCACCTCGCCGCCCTGGCGCCGATCGCCGATGTACGGGGCGATGCGCCCTACCGGATGGACACCGCCCGGACTCTGGTGCGGCGCTGTCTGGCCGATCTTGCGGAGGCGGCATGACCGCGACCCTGACCTTCACCGTCAACGGCAGCGAGTGCCGCGTCGATGTCGCCCCCCAGCGCCGCCTGTCCAGGGTGCTGCGCGAGGATCTCGGGCTGACCGGCACCAAGGTCGGTTGCGACGCCGGCGATTGCGGCGCCTGTACCGTTCTGTTGGACGGCGCGCAGGTCTGCGCCTGCCTCGTCCCCGCCGGCCAGGCCGAGGGGCGGGAGGTCGTCACCGTGGAGGGGCTGGCCGACCGGGACGGCACCCATTCCGCCCTGCAGCGTGCCTTTGCCCGGCACGGGGCCGCCCAGTGCGGGATCTGCACGCCCGGCATGCTGATGGCCGCCCACGATCTGCTGCGTCGCGACCCGCAGCCGGGGCGGGCGGCGGTGGAGGACGCGCTCGGCGGGGTGCTGTGCCGCTGCACCGGCTATCTGAAGATCGTCGAGGCGGTGCTGGATGTCGCCTCCAACGCGCCCGATACCGAGGCGCCGGCACCCGGCGCGGCGGTGGGCGCCCGGGTCGCCAGACTGGACGGGGTCGGCAAGCTCGACGGGCGCGACCTCTATGGCGACGACACCACGCCGGCGGATGCCCTGTGGCTGCGGGTGCTGCGCTCGCCCCATGCGCTGGCGGATTTCGCTTTCGGCGATGTCGACGCCTGGGCCGCCTCGGTGCCGGGCGTCGTCGCGGTGCTGACCGCGCGGGACGTGCCGGGGCATAACAGTTTCGGCATCTACCCGACCCTCAAGGACCAGCCTGTCTTCGCCGAAGGTTTCGTGCGGTACCGCGGCGAGGCGGTGGCGGCCGTCATCGTCGAGACCCGGGCGGCGTTCGAGGCGTTGGACCTCTCCGGCTTTCCGGTCGACTGGTCGCCCCGCGAGGCGGTGGTCGGCGTCGAGGCGGCGCTGAAGGATGGGGCGCTGCGACTGCATGAGGCCTCGCCGGGCAACGTGCTGATCCGCGGTCGGGTGGCCTCCGGCGATGTCGACGCCGCGATGGCCGGGGCCGATGCGGTCGTCGAGGCTGCGATGCAGACCAGTTTCGTCGAGCACTCCTATATTGAGCCCGAAGCGGGCTGGGCGCGGCGGGCTGGCGACCGGGTCGAGCTGCGGGTGACCACCCAGACCCCCTATATGGACCGCGACGAGGTCGCCCATGTGCTCGGCATCGCCCAGGAGGCGGTGCGGGTGACGCCTTCGGTTGTTGGGGGCGGCTTCGGCGGCAAGCTCGACCAGTCGATCCAGCTCCCGCTCGCCGTGGCCACCTGGAAGCTCGGCCGGCCGGTCGCCACGCTCTACCATCGCCCGGAGAGCTTCGCCGCCACCACCAAGCGCCACCCGGCACGCATGACCGCGAGCCTCGGCGTGACCCGCGATGGGGCGATCACCGGCTTCCGCTTTCACGGCGATTTCGACACCGGCGCCTACGCGTCCTGGGGGCCGACCGTGGCGGGCCGCGTGCCGGTCCACGCCCCCGGGCCTTATCGGGTGGGGTCGGTGCTGGCGACCAGTGCCGCGGTCTATACGGACGGGCCGCCGGCGGGCGCCTTCCGCGGCTTCGGCGTGCCTCAGGCGGCGATCATCGGCGAGCGGCTGATGGACGAGGCGGCGGGCCGCATCGGCATGGACCCGCTGGAGTTCCGGCTGCTGAACGCCCTGCGCGCCGGCGACTCGACGGCGACCGGACAGGTCATCGAAGCCTCGGTCGGGCTGGCGGCCTGCATCGAGGCGCTGAAACCCGCCTGGGCGCGTTACGGCGAGCAGGTGGCGGCCCACAATGCGAAGGCCGGCCGCACCCGCCTCGGCGCCGGGATCGGCTGCATGTGGTACGGCTGCGGCAACACCTCCATGTCCAACCCGTCGATCATGCGTCTGGCGCTGAAGCCGGACGGGCGGCTGACCCTGTTCAACGGCGCCGTCGATATCGGCCAGGGCAGCTACACGATCATGGCGCAGATCGCCGCCGACGCGCTCGGTGCGCCGTTGAGCCTGGTCGATCAGGTCTGGGGCGATACCGATCTGACCCCCGACGCCGGCAAGACCTCCGCCTCGCGCCAGACCTTCGTGTCGGGCCGGGCCTCGGAACTGGCGGGGCGCGACCTGCGGGCGCGGATCCTGCGGCTGGCCAATGCCGGCGAGGATGCGGAGCTGACCTTCGACGGCGGCCGGATCGTCGTGCGCGATGCCGCCGGTCTGCGGGATCTCGACCTGTCGGTCCTGCCGGTGGATGGCGACGGGCACCTGCTGGTGGGCGAGGGCACCTTCGATCCGCCGACCGCCCCGCTCGACGCCGACGGCCAGGGGACTCCCTACGCCACCTACGCCTTCGCCGCGCAGATCGCGCTCGTGGAAGTCGATCCGGAGCTCGGCACCACCAAGGTCCTGCACATGACCGCAGCCCACGACGTCGGCCGGGCGGTGAACCCGACCCTGGTGGAGGGGCAGATCCATGGCGGCATCGCCCAGGGTCTCGGGCTGGCGCTGATGGAGGAATACGTCCCCGGCCGCACGGAGAACCTGCACGACTATCTGATCCCCACGGTCGGCGACATGCCGCAGATCGACTGCATCCTGATCGAGGATCCGGAGCCATTGGGTCCGTTCGGCGCCAAGGGCATCGGCGAGCCGGCCCTGGTCCCGACCGCGCCCGCCATTCTCGCCGGCATCCGCCAGGCGGTCGGCGTGTGCCCGGACAAGGTGCCGGTCCTGCCGCACCGCCTGCGCGCGGCGATCCGTGCGGCTCAGACGCGGGAGGCGGCGGAATGAGTGCCGAAACGCTCCCCGAGGGCATCGTGCGCTGCGACGCCTGTCCGGTGCTGTGCCGCATCCGCGAGGGCAAGTCGGGGGCCTGCGACCGCTACGCGAACGTGGCGGGAGACCTGGTCCGGCTCGACCCGCTGGTGGTGACCGAACAGGTGGCCGAGCGCGACGGCACGGTGGTGCCGTTCCTGGAGAGCGCCCCCGACTGGGACGGCCGGATCGTGGCCGAGCCGCCGGTCTTCGTCACCGGCATCGGCTCCGGCACCACCTATCCCGACTACAAGCCGGCCCCGTTCATCGTCGGCGCGGAATGGGACGGGGTGGATACCGTCACCGTCGTGACCGAGGGAATCTTCAGCTATTGCGGCGTGAAGGTGAAGATCGACACCGATCGCCATCTCGGCCCGGAACAGGCCCAGGTGCTGGCCGACGGCGAGCCGGTGGGCCATGTCACCACGGCGGAATACGGCAGCCAGATGCTGTCGCTGGGCGGGGTGCGCCACCTGACCGGCGGCAGCAAGAAGGAGGGCACGGCTACCTGTGCCGCGATGCTGGCCCTGTGCAACGGCGAGGCGGTGGAGCTGCAGATCGACGGCGGCAGCCGGGTCACGGTTCAGGCCGGCAAGCCGCCGATCGTCGACGGCGAGCAGGAGGCGCGGATGCGGGTCGGCTGCGGCTCGGCCACCATCGGCATCTTCGCGCCCCAATGGCTCGGCCATGCCGACGAGGTCATCGTCGTGGACGACCACATCACCGGCGTGCTCAGCGAGCATCAGGCCGGCAAGTTCCTCGACATGAAGCCCGGCGGAATCCGCGTGCGCGGCCGTAAGTCGACGCCCGGCCGCTACTTCCAGGTGGCGGAGCCGGGCTCCGGCTGGGGCGGCACCGACGTCACCGATCCGCTGGACATCATCGACCGGGTCGACCCCAAGACCGCCTGGCCGGGCGAGCGGGTGCTGATGGTCTCCACCACCGGTGAGGACAGCGCCTATTTCGAGTTGGATGACGGGCTGAATTTCGTCGCCAAACCAATGCCCAAGCCGCTGGAGGTGGTGGTCGACCGCATCGGCGAGAACTGCGAGCCGGCCCTGTGCACCGTGCTGTTCATGGGCGGCGCCGGCGGCAGCCTGCGGGCCGGAGTGACCGAGAATCCGGTGCGGCTGACCCGCTCGGTCCAGTCGACGATCACCCGTGTCACCTGCGGCGGCGCGCCGGTCTATGTCTGGCCCGGCGGCGGCATCACCCTGATGGTCGACGTCACGCGACTGCCCAGGGGCGCGTTCGGCTATGTGCCGACCCCGGCGCTGGTCGCCCCCATCGAGTTCACCCTGCCGCGCTGGGCCTACGAGGAGTTGGGCGGCTATACGGATGCCATCCGACCCCTGGCCGAGGTGCTGGAGAGCCGGCCGGACCTGCGCCGCGAGCGTCAGGCGCCGGACAACCCCTGGCCCTACCTGCCCCAGGGGTCCGCGTCGCCCCGCGCCTGAGGCCGGCCATGCAGGCCGTCCGGCTTCACGATGGCCGCGTGCACCTGCAGGACGGGCCGATCGACCTGATCCTGAAGGCGGAAGGCCCCGACCGCGCCGCGGCTGAGACGGCGGCGATCGCCGCGTTCGACGGGTTGCTGACGGAACTGGTCGGAGAGCTGCCGATCCTGCGCCGCCCCATCGTCGATCCGCCTCCGGCCGTGTCCGGCCCCGTTGCCCGCCGCATGGTCGCCGCCGTCGCCCCCTGGCCCGACCGGTTCGTCACGCCGATGGCGGCGGTCGCCGGCGCGGTCGCCGATCACATCCTGGCGTGCATGCTCGATGCCGCTCCCGATCTGTCCCGCGCCTGGGTCAATGACGGCGGCGACATCGCCTTCCACCTGGCGCCGGAGCAGAGCTTCGATGTCGGGCTGGTGGCGGATCTGCAGGAGCCTGCCCTGGCGGGCACGGCGACGCTGCGCCACACGGACCCGGTGCGCGGCGTGGCGACCAGCGGGCGGGGCGGGCGCTCCTTCTCCTTCGGCATCGCCGATGCGGTCACGGTCCTGGCCCGGGATGCGGCCAGCGCGGATGTGGCGGCGACGCTGATCGGCAACGCGGTCGACCTGCCCGGCCATCCCGCAATCCGCCGCGGCTCGGCCTCGGCGGAGGATCCGGACAGCGATCTCGGCGACCGGCCGGTGGTGCTCGACGTCGGCGCGCTCGCCCCCGGGGAGATCGATGCGGCTCTGGATGCGGGATTGCTCGCATACGAGACGATTACGAAAAGCATGCCCGTAAATGCCGTGGTACTATTTTTGGCAGGACGGTGGCGCATCGCCGGGGAAACCGTGCCGGCGGCCCGCGTCAGATGGTCCGACGGTACGTAGGAAAGCTCCGGCCGGGAACGTCGCCGCGCGAACAGATGCGACGACCGGGGGGAAATGGATGAACCATGGAATCGAGCCGTCGACGGCCGGACAGATCCGCAAGCTGTTCCAGCTGGAAGAGAGCGGCCCCGCCGCCGAGGGAGAGAAGCTGGCGCGGTCGGCCATCGACGACTTCTACCGCATGGCCACCGGCCACGAGGACATCGCCCCACTGTTCGAGGGTTCCGACCTCGACCGGTTGAAGCAGGCGCAGCTGCGCCACTGGACTGCCCTGTTCGCCGCGCGATCCGAGCGCGACCTGGACGCGGTGCTCGCCACCTCCGAACGGATCGGCCGTGTCCATGTGGAGCGGCGGATCGATACCTCGACCTACCTGGCCGGCTACGAGAAGCTGACCGAGGACCTGATCGTCGGCGTGGTGAAGAGCGTCAGGAAGGGCGACCGACAGGAGCACGAGATCCGTGCGATCCTGCGTCGATGCTTCGCCGATATCGCCGCCAGCATAGCCTCGTTCGGCTCGACCTCGAACGAGATCGACTCCACTGGCCGGCTGATGGCCATGTCGGACAGTCTTGAGCGCGAGATGTCGACCACCCTGTCCGAGGTGCGGCACCAGGTTCAGACCCTGAGCCAGGTGGCGGGTCAGCTCGAGAACATCGCCGGCGACGTCACCTCGGCGGCCGGCACCGTCGGCGCGAGCGCACAGAATACCCGCGATGGCGTGAACATCGTCGCCAGCGCCGCCCAGGAACTGGAGGCCTCGAGCCAGCAGATCTCGGACCAGACCACCGGCGCGGCCCAGAAGGCGGAATCCACCCTCTCCGATATCGAGGAGGCCAAGCGCGCCAT
Source organism: Thalassobaculum salexigens DSM 19539 (assembly GCF_000423805.1). NCBI lineage: Bacteria > Pseudomonadati > Pseudomonadota > Alphaproteobacteria > Rhodospirillales > Thalassobaculaceae > Thalassobaculum > Thalassobaculum salexigens. The sequence continues at coordinate 65,052 of NZ_KE384095.1, read as the reverse complement.
GGCGGCGCTGACCGAGAGCGCGGCGGCGATCGGCGACGTGACGGAACTGGTCCGCAGCATCGCCAAGCAGACCCGCCTGCTGGCGCTGAACGCCACCATCGAGGCGGCTCGGGCCGGGGACGCCGGCAAGGGCTTCGCCGTGGTCGCGGGCGAGGTGAAATCGCTCGCCGCGGAGACCGAGAACGCGATCGCGTCGGTCACCGAACGCACCCAGCAGATCTCGGCCTCGACCGACTCGGTCAACCTGGCGCTCGGCAGCATCGTGACCGGGGTGGAGGAGCTGTCCGAACGGGCCGGTTCGGTCTCCAGCTCGGCCGACGAACAGCGCGCCGCCATCGCCGAGATCGCCCGCAGCGCCGAACGCGCCTCCCTGGAGACCGGACAGGTCGCCGACCAGATCGGGGCGGTCCAGGACACGGCCAAGGTGTCTCTGCGGGCGGCGGACCGGCTGGCGGAGATCGCCGGGCGGCTCGGACGGGATGTCGGCGACCTGCAGCGCCGCATAACCACCATGCTGCGCTCCTCGGGGGTCGGCGACCGGCGCCAGGGCGACCGGGTGGCCGTCGGCATTCCAGGCACCTTGTCCATGGGGACCGCCTCGCTGAAGGGCCACACCGTCGATCTGTCGTTCTCCGGCGGTCTGTTCTTCCCGGGCCTCGACGAGGAGGCGACCGGGCAGGAGGGCACGGTGGAGGTCGACGGGATCGGGACCTTGCGCGCCCGGGTCGTCGGCAGCAGCCCGCTGGGTACCCATCTGCAGTTCCTGGCGCCGACCGATACCGAGATCGCCGGGGTACGGCGGGTCATCGAGGCGACCAAGACCCATGATGCGCCGCTGGTGACGCTGTGCCGGGATGCCGCGGACAAGCTGTCCGGCATCCTGTCCTCGGCTCTGTCCTCCGGCCGGCTCGATATGGAGGATCTGTTCGACGACGACTACGTGCCGATCCAGGGGACCGACCCGGTGCAGTACTCCACCCGGTTCCTCGCCCTCACCGACGAGCAGTTCCCTGTCGTCCAGGAGGCGGTGGTGGCGAAGAACTCCGCCATCGTGTTCTGCGCCGCCGTCGACCGGAACGCCTACCTTCCGACCCACAACACCGCCTTCTCCAAGCCGCAGAAGCCGGGGGAGACGGTCTGGAACACCGCCAACAGCCGCAACCGACGGATCTTCGACGACCGGGCCGGCCTGCTCGCCGCCCGCAATACCGACGAGCACAAGATCCAGAGCTATGTCCGCGACATGGGCGGCGGCAACAAGCAGGTGCTCAAGGAGATCGACTGCCCGATCCGGGTGGCCGACCGGATCTGGGGTAACCTGCGGCTGGCCTACCGGAACTGACCGGCCGGAGAACGCTGCCCGGGGAGAGCCGCCCGGGGAGTGCCGCCCAGGAAGCACCGCCCAAGTCGGATTTTCGACCGTATTTGATGCAGGTCAATGTCGGCTGACCGCACCTCCGCCAAGCTTCCGTCGTCCGAAATCGGACAAGGGAACCCGCCACGGAGGTGACTATGGTCGAAGGTGTTCCATCCCATGCAGACTGGTGGCCGCAGGTCATGGACCCGCTGCGGCGGTTCGGCAACCGCGTCGCCGAATTCTTCAGCCCGCCCTCCGATGCGACGGCGTCGAGTGCCGCCTACGTCATCGAGATCGAGCTGCCGGGCGTGCGCGAGGCGGACATCCATGTGGAGGTCCATGGCGACCAGATGACGGTCGGCGGCGAAAAGCGGTCCTCGCGCGACGAGAAGACGGACAGCTACATCTTTTCCGAGCGCACCTACGGCGCGTTCCGGCGGACCTTCCGTTTCCCGCCGGACGTGGACGAGACCGGAATCGAGGCGCATAGCGAAGACGGCATCCTGCGCATCACCCTGCCGAAGAAGGCGGAGACCGCCCAGGGCAAGCGTCGCATCGAGATCCAGCGCGCGCCCAAGGGCGTCACCGGCGATCCGCGGCCGAATTTCGAATAGGGACTTACCGGTTGGCCCGTGGGGGGCTGGGCAGGCGGATCGGCGCCGGACGGATGCGTGTCCGGCCGCCGATCCGCCACGCCGGCCTCGCAGGTCGGTGCCCCTGGGTCCCGGCCTCGCCCCGGGCGGACCCGGGGTCGATCCGGGATAACGGTTGCGGGATACATTCAAGAAAACATCGTCATCCCGGCGAGCTCCGGGCCTGACCCGGAGGTCGGCCGGGACCCAGGCTGACGCCCTCCGGGTCCCGGGCAGTCCCCGGGGCGAGCCCGGGGTCTCCCGGGATGACGATCGGAGGAGCGCGGAGGCTCAATCCTTCGGCTGGATCACATGCCCCTGGGCGAGTCGCCCGCCATCGGCGTAGATCACCTGCCCGGTCACATACGAGCTGTCGTCGCTCGCCAGGAACAGGGCGACGCCGGCCATTTCGTCCGGCTCCGACGCCCGGCGCATGGGGGTGCGCATCTCGACCCGGCGCATCGCCTCGTTGTCGGTGAGGATGCCGGCGCGGAACAGGTCGGTGGCCACGCTGCCCGGCCCGATGGCGTTCACCCGGATGCCGTAATCCGCCAGATCCATCGCCATGGTCTTGGTGAGCTGCGCCACCCCGCCCTTGGACGCGTTGTAGGCGGCGAGCCCCGTCGGGGCGATCACCGAGTTGACCGAGGCGGTGTTGACGATCCGGCCCTGGATGCCGCGATCCACCATCCGCCGCGCCGCCTCCTGGCCGGTCAGGAACACGCCCTTAAGGTTGACCGCGATCACCCGGTCGAAGGTTTCGTCGTCCAGCTCCAGGAACGGGTGATTGTGGATCACCCCGGCATTGGCGACGGCGATGTCCAGGCTGCCATAGGCCTCGATCGTGCGGTCCATCAGCGACGCGACCTGGGCGCGGTCGGACACGTCGCAGGCGATGAAGCGGGCCTCGCCGCCGGCCTGCTTGATCGCCTCGACCGAGGTATCGCCGGCCATGGGGTCGGCGTCCGACACCACGACCTTGGCCCCTTCCAGGGCGAACCGCTTGGCGATGGCCGCACCGATGCCCCGCGCCGCGCCGGTGACGACGGCAACTTTTCCTTCCAGACGCATGTCCTATCCCTCTTGTTCTACCCTTTGCGGGCGTATCCGATGGTTTGCAGCGACGTGGCGATCTCTTCGAGGATCGCCGGGTCGTCGATGGTGGCGGGGGTGGCGAAGCTCTCGCCGTCGGCGATCTTCTGCATGGTGGCGCGCAGGATCTTGCCCGATCGGGTCTTCGGCAGACGCAGGACCACGGTCGCCTGTTTGAAGGCGGCCACCGGCCCGATGCGGTCGCGCACCATCGCCACCACTTCCTTCACGATTTCCTCATGCGGCCGGTTCACCCCGTCCTTCAGCACCAGGAAGCCGAGCGGCACCTGGCCCTTCACCTCGTCGGCGACGCCGATCACGGCGCATTCGGCCACGTCCTGGTGGCTGGCCAGCACCTCCTCCATGCCGCCGGTGGAGAGGCGGTGACCGGCGACGTTGATGATGTCGTCGGTGCGCGACATGACATGGAGATAGCCGTCCGCGTCGACGATCCCGGCATCGCCGGTCTGGTAGTAGCCGGGGAACTCCGCCATGTAGCTTTCGATGAACCGGTCGTCGTTGTTCCACAGGGTCGGCAGGGCGGCCGGGGCCATCGGCAGCTTGATCGCCAGCGAGCCGATCTCGCCCGGCGGCATCTCCTCGCCCTCCGGCGACAGCGCATGGACCTCGTAGCCCGGCACCGCGCGGGTGGGCGAGCCCGGCTTGAACGGCAGCAGCTCGATGCCGAGGCAGTTCGACGCGATCGGCGAGCCGGTCTCGGTCTGCCACCAATTGTCGATCACCGGCACCTTCAGGTGGTCCTCGGCCCATTTCAGGGTGTCCGGGTCGCAGCGCTCGCCCGCCAGGAACTGGGCGCGGTAGTGGGAGAGGTCGTATTTCTCCAACAGCTTGCCCTGGGGATCCTCCTTCTTGATCGCGCGCAGGGCGGTCGGCGCGGTGAACATCGCCTTGACCTTGTGGTCGGCGATCACCCGCCAGAACGCGCCGGCGTCGGGCGTGCCGATCGGCTTGCCCTCGTACAGGATCGTGGTGCAGCCGTGGAACAGCGGCGCGTAGACGATGTAGGAGTGCCCCACCACCCAGCCCACGTCGGAGGCGGCCCAGTACACGTCGCCGGTGTCCATGCCGTAGATGTTGGGCATCGACCATTTCAGGGTGACCAGGTGCCCGCCGGTGGCGCGCACCACACCCTTCGGCTTCCCGGTCGTGCCGGAGGTGTAGAGGATGTAGACGGGATCCTCCGCCTTCACCGGCACGCATTTGGCCGGCTCCGCCTGGGCGACCGCGTCTTCCCACAGCCAGTCGCGGCCCATGACCAGGGTGGCCTCCTCCTGGGGGCGCTGCTTGATGATGCAGGCGTTGGGCTTGTGCTCGGCCAGCTCGATGGCCCGGTCGAGCAGCGGCTTGTAGTGCACCACCCGCTGGCCCTCCAGGCCGCAGGAGGCGGCGACGATGACCTTCGGCTTGGCGTCGTCGATCCGGGTGGCGAGCTCCTTGGAGGCGAAACCGCCGAACACCACGGAATGGATGGCGCCGATCCGGCTGCAGGCCAGCATGGCGACGACCGCTTCGGGGATCATCGGCATGTAGAGGATCACCCGGTCCCCGTAGCGCACGCCCAAGCCCGCCAGGGCGCCGGCGAAGGCTGCCGTGCGCTCCTTGAGCTGGGCGTAGGTGATGGTCTCCACGGTATTGGTGACGGGACTGTCGTAAATGATCGCCGGCTGGCTGCCGCGGCCTTCATCCACGTGGCGGTCGACGGCGTTGTAGCAGGTGTTGGTCGTGCCGCCGACGAACCACCGGTAGAACGGCGGGTTGCTGTCGTCGAGAACGGTGTCCCAGCGCTTGGTCCAGACCACGTCCTCGGCGGCGCGCGCCCAGAACGCCTGCGGATCTGACTGCCAGGACGTATAGACGTCGTCGAATTGGCCCATCGTCGCGCTCTCCCTTGTCGCCGGATCCGTGATCGGTCCGTGTCTTCGTTCTTCGGTGAACTCTATGCGGGAGGCAGCGGTCTTGTTAAGCGCCCGCTTCGTCGCGGGGCCCGATGGTGACGCGCCGGCATGCCGTCCGGACATCCACTCCGATGGGGGCGACTAACAAGCTTCAAGGGGTTGGAGATTTCATCGTCCATGTAAGAAAATCTATTTAATATCATAAAGTTAGCTTTGCCTAATTTTTGACTTCGGGTCCGGGCGGGGCTATATACGGGCTTCCTTAAGGGGGTGCCCGGGCACCCCATCCACAGACCGGCGGAAACCGGAATGATCTCGACCCTTGCCCTTGCTGTCGGCGTCTCCGCGGATGCGTTCACCGTGTCGATCGGGAACGGCGCGAGGCAGGACCGTCACCGCACGGTCGACATGCTGCTGATCGCCTTCCTCTTCGCCGCGGCGGAGACGGTGGCGCTGCTGCTCGGCTGGTCGCTGGGGCATGCCGCCAATGCCTATGTGGCGGCGGTCGATCATTGGATCGCGTTCGGGATTCTCGGCGGCGTCGGCGCGAAGATGATCTGGGAGAGCCTGGTCGCGAACCCCGACAGCGGACCGGCGGTGATCTGGCCGACCCTGGCGCTGACCGCCATCGGCACCAGCGTCGATACCTTCGCCGTCGGCGCCGTGCTGGCGCTGATGGAGGATGCCCTGGTGCCGACCGCGCTCGCCATCGCCGCCGTCACCTTCGTGATGGCGTGCCTCGGGATGCTGCTCGGCCGCGCGGCGGGCACCGCGCTGGGCCGGCCCGCCGGCGCGATCGGCGGTGTCATCCTGATCGCCATCGGTAGCGTGATTCTGGTTCAGCATCTCGGGGTGTGGGCATAGAATTCGTTCTCGGCTAGGGTCTCCGCGACCACCGGAGAGCGATGACGATGACTGCAACCGCCCCTTCTGATCCCGCCCAGGCCAATCCTTACGAGACCGATCTGGACCGGAACGCGGCCAATTATGTGCCGCTGTCCCCACTCAGCTTCCTGGCGCGCACCGCCGCGACCTTCCCGGACCGGCTGGCGGTCGCCCATGGCAAGCGCCGCTATACCTGGGCGCAGACGGCCGAGCGTTGCCGCCGGCTGGCCTCCGCCCTTGCGGCCCGCGGCGTCGGCAGGAACGACACCGTCGCGGCCATGCTGACCAACACGCCGGAAGGGGTGGAAGCGGCCCATGGCGTGCCGATGGCCGGCGGCGTGCTGAACATGCTGAACACGCGCCTGGATGCGGCCACCATCGCCTTCATCCTCGATCACGGCGAGGCCAAGGTCCTGCTGACCGACACCGAGTTCGCGCCGGTGATCAGGGAAGCGCTGACCCTGACCGACCGCGAGCTGCTTGTGGTCGATGTCGACGACAGCGAGGGGCCGGGCGGCGAGAAGCTCGGCGAGACGGATTACGAATCGTTCCTGACGACCGGCGACCCGGCGTTCGAGGGCCTGCGGCCGAGCGACGAGTGGGACGCCATCGCTCTGAACTACACCTCGGGCACGACCGGCGACCCCAAGGGCGTGGTCTACCACCACCGGGGCGCCTATCTGAACGCGCTGGGCAACATCATGGTCTGGGGCATGAAGATGCATCCGGTCTATCTGTGGACCCTGCCGATGTTCCACTGCAACGGCTGGTGCTTCCCCTGGACCATCACCGTGCAGGCCGGCACCCATGTCTGCCTGCGCAAGGTCGAGGCCGCGGCGATCTACAAGGCCTTCGCCGAGGAGGGGGTGACCCATCTCTGCGGCGCGCCGATCGTCATGTCGATGCTGCTGAACGCCGATGAGCAGACCAAGCAGTCGTTTCCGCAATCGGTGCAGATGATGACCGCCGCGTCGCCGCCGCCGGCTCCGGTCCTGGCTGGGATGCAGAACCTGGGCATCGATGTCACCCATGTCTACGGCCTGACCGAGGTCTACGGCCCGGCGGTGGTCTGCGCCTGGCATGACGAGTGGTCGATCAAGCCGGTCGACGAGCAGGCGGCGCTGAAGTCGCGCCAGGGCGTGCGCTATCCCTCGCTGGAAGGCCTGTACATCGCCGATGCCGAGACCCTGGACCCCGTCCCCGCCGATGGCGAGACCATGGGCGAGGTCATGATGCGCGGCAACGTGGTGATGAAGGGCTACCTGAAGAACCCGTCGGCCACTGACAAGGCGTTCCAGGGTGGCTGGTTCCGCACCGGCGACCTCGGCGTGATGCACGAGGACGGCTATATCGAGCTCAAGGACCGCTCCAAGGACGTCATCATCTCCGGCGGCGAGAACATCTCGACCATCGAGGTGGAGGGCGTGCTGTACAGGCACCCGGCGGTGATGGACGTGGCGGTGGTCGCCCGTCCCGACGAGAAATGGGGCGAGACGCCCTGCGCCTTCGTCACCCTGCGCCCCGGTAAGGAGGCGACGGAGGCCCAACTGATCGCCTTCGCCCGCGAGAACATGGCGCATTTCAAGGCGCCGAAGACGGTGGTGTTCGGCGAACTGCCGAAGACCTCCACCGGCAAGGTGCAGAAATTCGTCCTGCGGGAGCGGGCGCGGAACCTTTAGGCGCCTTTCTTCTCCATCCCCTCATCGTCATCCCGGGGATCCGGGCCCCGCTATCCCTTCATCACCTCGGCGGCCAGCGCCTTTATCTCGGCCGCCGCGGTGCCGCGCTTCTGATATTCGGTCACCCCCTTGCCCTCCAGCAGGGACGCCGCCAGGGCCACCCGGTTGCCGATCTGCGCCTTGGCCACCTTGGCCCCCATCTCGCCGATCTTCACGGTCATCGCCTCGGTCAGCGAGGCGCGGGGCGGTACCCGGTTCAGCACCAGCAGGGCGTCGGTCCTCTCCGCCTTCGCCAGGTCCAGGGTCGCCTGGGTCGCCCAGAAATCCATCGGGCTCGGTTGCAGCGGCACCAGCACCAGATCCGCCACCCGCACGGCGATCTTGGCCTCGGTCTCGGCGTGCGGCGGGCTGTCGACCACCACCACGTCGTGGTCGCGGGCCAGCTTCTCGACCTCGTTGGCGGTGCGCCAGCCGGTGATCCGGTGCACCGACAGGCTGCCCTTGCCCCTGCCGTTGGACGGGGCGGGCAGGCCCAGCTCGGTGCGCATCTCCCACCAGGAGGAGAGCGAGGCCTGCGGATCGATATCGACGACGGCGACGGTCTTGCCGGTCTCGGCGATCGCCACGGCGAGATGCGCGGCCAGGGTGGTCTTGCCGGCGCCGCCCTTCTGCTGGGCGACGGTGAGGATGCGTGCCATTCAGGCCCTCCCTCCTCTAAAGATTGTCGGACCAGTGTAGCGGTTCGACGGTTATGCTGCACCGCAAAACGGTACCGCGACTTGACGTTACCGCCATCCTGGGGCACCAGCGCCGCCATGTCCGTTCCGATCCGCCCGATCGCCGACCCCTCCGCCCGCGCCGATGCGGCAAAGATCCTGCGCGCCGGCGGCCTCGTCGCCTTCGCCACCGAGACGGTCTACGGCCTCGGCGCCGACGCGACCGACGAGACGGCGGTGGCCCGGATCTTCGCCGCCAAGGGCCGGCCGCGCTTCAATCCGCTGATCAGCCATGTGCCGGATGTGGAGACCGCCTTTGCGCTGGGTCAGGCGACGGCGGCGGCCCGCACGGTGGCCGAGGCGTTCTGGCCCGGCCCGCTGACCCTGGTGCTGCGCCGGACCGAGGACTGCCCGATCGCCTGGCTGACCTCCGCCGGGCTGGACACGGTGGCGATCCGGGTGCCCGGCAGCGCCGATGCCCGCGCCCTGCTGGCCGAGGCCGGCCGTCCGGTCGCCGCCCCCAGCGCCAACCGCTCGGGCCGGGTCAGCCCGACCATCGCGGCCCATGTGGCGGCGGAAGGCTTTGAGGGCCTGGACCTTATCCTGGACGGCGGCGCCTGCGCGGTCGGACTGGAGAGCACGGTGCTGGACGTGAGCGGTGAGCGGCCGCGACTGCTGCGCCCTGGGTCGGTGACCCGCGAACAGATCGAGGCGCTGGTCGGTCCGATCGAGCTGGCCGGCCATGGCGACGCGATCACCGCGCCCGGCATGCTGGCCAGCCACTACGCTCCGGCCGCCCCGGTGCGGCTGAATGCCACTACCCTGCGGGACGGGGAGGTCGGGCTGGATTTCGCCGGGCAACTGGGGGCGGCGACGGATCTCAGCGCCTCCGGCGATCCCGTGGAGGCGGCGGCCAACCTGTTTGCGCTGCTGCGGGCGCTGGACCGGCCGGGGGTGACGGCCATCGCGGTCGCGCCGGTGCCGGAAGCAGGGCTCGGGGCCGCGATCAACGACCGCCTGAGGCGCGCCGCCGCCCCGCGCGGTTGATACCGCTCGGCAGTCAAAGATTTCGCGGCCTCCGCTCGTGTGGAGGATGTGTGGGCCTCGGAATAGATCCGGGGGTGTGGATGAGCGCGCGCTGATCCTGACATTCGTCAGGATGACGGGGAGAGCGGCGGCCGTGCGGTCACCCTGCGTGTCTTTCACGAGCCCCCGCCACAGGCCCGCCGCCTGAGGCCAAATTTCCGCCCCTATGAATGGACCAATCGCGGACGCATCTTGTCGTGCGCGGATGGAGCCGTATGATCGGGTTATCCACACGCCATTTCCCTCACGTTGAGGAGACTGCCCATGGCCGCGCCCGCCGCCGCCACACGTAACGACGTCACCGAAGCCCTGGAGCGCATCAAGACCATCGTCGGGCCGAAAGGCTGGACCGACGATGCCGACGCCATGGCGCCGCATCTGGCCGACTGGCGCGGGCTGTACGGCGGCTCGGCGCGGATGGTGGTGAAGCCGGCGACGACCGAGGAGGTGGCCGGCGTGGTCGCGGTCTGCGCCGAGGCCGGCATTCCCATCGTGCCCCAGGGCGGCAACACGTCCCTGTGCGGCGGCTCGACTCCGGACGAGGGCGGCGAGGAGATCATCCTGTCGCTGGCGCGCATGAGCAAGGTGCGGGCGGTCGATCCGGACAACTACACCATGACCGTGGAGGCCGGCTGTATTCTGGAGAGCCTGCAGCAGACCGCCTCCGACGCCGACCGCTACTTCCCGCTGTCGCTGGCGGCCGAGGGCAGTGCCATGATCGGCGGCAATCTCTCGACCAATGCCGGCGGCACCAACGTGCTGAAATACGGCAACGCCCGCGAGCTGGTGCTGGGCCTCGAGGTGGTGCTGCCGGACGGGCGGATCTGGAACGGGCTGCGGGGCCTGCGCAAGGACAATACCGGCTACGACCTGAAGCAGCTCTTCCTCGGCGCGGAGGGCACGCTCGGCATCATCACCGCCGCCGTGCTGAAGATCTTCCCAAAGCCGACCGATATCCGCAGCGCCTTCTGCGCGGTGCCGGACGTGGCCGCCGCCGTCACCCTGCTCGGCCGGGCGCGGGCCGAGAGCGGCGACGCCGTGGAGACCTTCGAGCTGATGCCGCGGCTGGTGATCGATCTGGTGCTGAAGCACATGCCGGACTGCGAGGATCCGCTGGCCGAGCGCTACGAGTTCTACGTCCTGCTGGAGCTGGTCTCCACCGCCACCGGCGAGAGCGGGCTGTCGGAGCGTCTGGAGGCGATCCTGGAGGGCGCGTTCGAGGCCGGGTTGGTGCTCGACGCCGCCATCGCTCAGAACGAGGCCCAGCGCCAGGAGTTCTGGAAGCTGCGCGAGAACGCCTCGGAGAGCCAGAAGATCGAGGGCGCGTCGATCAAGCACGACGTCTCCGTTCCGGTCTCGCGCATCGCCGAGTTCTACGATGCGGCCTGGAAGAAGGTGGAGGAGATCGACCCGACCGTACGCCTGGTCGGCTTCGGCCATGTGGGCGACGGCAACCTGCACTACAACCTGCAGGTCCCCGAGGGCGGCGACGGCAAGGCCTTCCTGGCGCGCTGGGACGAGTTCAACAGGGCGGTCCACGACACGGTGGTGGAGATGGGCGGTTCGATCAGCGCGGAACACGGCATCGGCCGGCTGAAGCGCGGGGAACTCGCCCATTACAAGGACGCCGTCTCCCTGGACCTGATGCGGTCGATCAAGGCGACCCTGGACCCGGCGGGCATTTTCAACCCGGGCAAGGTGCTCTGACGCCGGTTTCGGCGGCGCTTTTCGGGCACTGATTTGCCGTAGGCGACAGATTTGTCGCACTCGGGTTTGGCGCGGGGCGAGACCGCCTATATAAAGCGCGCGATTTCCCGAGGATCGTGACCGGCGGCAGCAGCCAGGACCGCCGGCACGGGAGGAAGAGGACGCACGCCATGAGCCCTTACGCCGCCCCCCTGCGCGACATGCGCTTCGTGCTGAACGACGTGGTCGGTCTCGGCCGCATCACGGCCCTGCCCGGGCTCGACGGCACCGACCCCGACCTCGTCTCCCAGATCCTGGAGGAAGGCGGCAAGCTGGCCGGCGACGTTCTCGCCCCGCTGAACTCGGTCGGCGACAAGTATCCCCCGACGCTGGAAAACGGCGTGGTGCGCACGCCCAACGGATTCCCGGACGCCTACCGCCAGTTCGCCGAGGGCGGCTGGAACGGCGCCCCCTTCGAGGAGGAATACGGCGGCATGGGCCTGCCCTGGCTGGTCTCCACCGCCCTGCAGGAGATGTGGCAGGGCGCCAACCTCGCCTTCGGCCTTTGCCCGCTGCTCACCCAGGCGGCGATCGACGCTCTGCGCGAGGTCGGCTCCGACGAGCAGAAGGCGCTGTATCTGCCCAAGCTGGTGTCCGGCGAGTGGACCGGCACCATGAACCTGACCGAGCCCCAGGCCGGGACCGATCTGGGCGCCATCCGCACCAAGGCGGAGAAGCAGGACGACGGCAGCTACCGCCTGCGCGGCCAGAAGATCTACATCACCTGGGGCGATCACGACTGCACCGCCAACATCATCCATCTGGTGCTGGCCCGCTCGCCCGACGGCGTTGCCGGCACCAAGGGCCTGTCGCTCTATATCGTGCCGAAGTTCATCCCCGACGCCGACGGCAATCCGGGGACGCGCAACGACGTGCGTCCGGTCGGTCTGGAGCACAAGCTGGGCATCCATGCGAGCCCGACCTGCGTGATGGCGTATGGCGAGGACGAGGGCGCGGTCGGCTGGCTGGTCGGCGAGGAAAACCGCGGCATCGAGTACATGTTCATCATGATGAACAACGCCCGGCTCGCCGTCGGCCTGCAGGGCGTGGCGATCGCCGAGCGGGCCTATCAGCAGGCCGTCGACTATGCCCGCAACCGGGTGCAGGGTCGGGCGATTTCCGGCTCCAGCGGCGGCGTGACGATCATCAACCACCCGGATGTGCGCCGGATGCTGATGACCATGAAGGCGCAGATCGAGGCGATGCGCGGGCTGGTCTACGACACGGCCGCCGCCATCGACACCGCCGACCGCCACGCCGACAAGACCATTGCCGCCGCCGCCCAGCGCCGGGTCGACCTGCTGATCCCGGTGGCCAAGGCCTGGTGCACGGATACCGCGGTGGAGATCTGCTCCACCAACATCCAGGTGCATGGCGGCATGGGCTTCATCGAGGAGACGGGTGCGGCCCAGCACCACCGCGACGCCCGCATCCTGCCGATCTACGAGGGCGCGAACGGCGTCCAGGCGCTCGATCTGGTCGGCCGCAAGGTGGCCCGCGACGGCGGAGCGGCCATGGGCGAACTGCTGGCCGATATCGATACGACCCTGTCCGAACTGTCCGAACCCGCGGCGAGCCACACGACCCTGCACGCCATGCATCGCCACCTGTCGGCCGGCCGCAAGGCGCTGGCCGAGGCGACCGACTGGGTGGTGGCGACCATGCCGGGCGATCCGGCGGCCGCGGCCTCGCCCTCGGCGGTGTTCCTGAAGCTGTTCGGGCTGGTGGCCGGCGGCTGGCTGATGGCGCGCTCGGGCCTTGCGGCCCGGCGCCTGCTCTCGGAAGGCGGCGATGTCGACACGCGGTATCTGGAGGCGAAGTTGGTCACGGTGCGGCACTACGCCGACCACGTGCTGGCCCAGGCGCCGTCGCTGCTGGACACGATCACCGCCGGCGGCGAGACGGTGATGGCCCTGGCGGAGGACCAGTTCTAGGCGGGAGCGGGTTTCCCTGGGCTTCCCTTACTTCCCAAATGCACTCCCCGGACTGAATCCGGGGAGTGCGATGAGATAGAAGGGGCCGCTCCTACTTCACCACCCCTTCCAGCGGGTTCAGGCGGAAGCCGAAATCGTTCGGGTTGCCCGAGAACGACCCCAGGATCGGCGGGTCGCCGCGGCCGCGGTTGCGGTCGTCGATGGCGAACATCTCGCGGATGCCGCTGCGCGTCATGTCGCGCAGGATCGGGTCGTCGAGCGACTCGATTTTCGGGCCGCTCACCTTGGTGCCGCCGATCGCCTCGCCGCGGGTGCAGAAGGCGAGGAACAGGTTGGTGCGGTCGGTATAGCGGGCGGCGGGCACGTCCGACGACCGGGCCTCGGACTCGCACACCTCCGCCGTCGACAGGGATTCCACCGGATCGAACAGGGCGATGATTCGGAAGTTCGGGTGGGTCGCCGCCCCCACATCCGACGTGAAGGTCGTCGGCATGCCGAAGACGGCGCCGCTCGCCGCCTCGGCCATGACCGAGGCCACGGCGTCATGGTTTCCGAGCGCGCCCGGCGGGTTGGCGGCGCGCAGATAGACCGGGCTCTCGCCGCCGGCATAGCGCAGGAACGCCCGGCGCCCCTCGGAATCCGTCGGCTGGATGGTGTTCTGCGCCGTTATGCAGCCGGCGAGCGCCAGGGCCGCTATTCCCAACAGACCGACCCGTCGACCGATTTTCCGCATGTTCCTGTTCCTCCTCGTCAGACCTTCTATGTGCGTATCCGATCCAACGACGGCAAGGCTACGTCCCGTCGGCCGGTCCGGCCATCCGCATGCTTCAACCTTTGCGATGGCTCGGTTAAGGTCGCGCCGGGAGGAACCCGATGAGCAGTGCAATGCCGACAATCTCCGCCGCCGACATCCTGGACTTCTGGTTCACCGAGTGTTCCGAGGAGGACTGGTTCAAGAAGAGCGACGCCTTCGATGCCACCCTGCGCGACCGGTTCGGGACCGCCCATGAAGCCGCCGCCCAGGGGCAGCTTGACGGCTGGGCCGAGACGGCGGACGGCCGGCTCGCCCTGATCCTTCTACTCGACCAGATGTCGCGCAACCTGTTCCGCGGCTCGGCCCGCGCCTTCGCCCAGGATCCCGCCGCCCTCGCACTGGCCCGCCGCGCCATCGCCGAGGGCGATCACGTGGGGGCGACGCGCGAACGGCGCCTGTTCCTTTACCTGCCCTTCGAGCATAGCGAGAACCCGGCGGATCAGGCCCTGTGCCTGGCGCTGTTCGTCGCCCTGGGGGACGATGGCCTGACCGACTATGCCGACCGCCACAAGGTGATCGTCGACCGGTTCGGCCGCTTTCCCCACCGCAACGAGGTGCTGGGCCGCGAGAGCACGCCCGCGGAACGCGCCTTCCTGCAGGAACCCAATTCATCGTTCTGACCCGATACGCGCCGAAAGATCACGCCCCGACAGAAGGACGCCAACCCGTGAGCACCAAGCCCGATCTCCTCGTCATCTCGCCCTGGTACGACGTCGCCATGGAGGAACTGGACGACCATTTCACCGTCCACAAGCTCTGGGAGGCCAAGGACAAGGCGGCCATGCTCGCCTCCCTCGCCGACAGCTGCGTGGCGATCGCCGGAGCGACCGCCTGCGGCGCCGACATCATGGACGCCCTGCCCAGGACCAAGGTGATCGCCCATCACGGCGTCGGCTATGACGGGGTCGACGTGAAGGCGGCGACCGAGCGCGGCATCAAGGTCTCCAACACCCCCGACGTGCTGAGCGACGAGGTGGCGGATTTCGCCCTCGGCCTGCTGCTGGCGACCTGCCGCAAGATCCCCCATGCCGACCGTTACGTGCGCGCCGGCAAATGGGAGAGCGAGGGCAACATGGCCTTCACCCAGCGCGTCCACGGCCGCAAGGTCGGCATCCTCGGACTGGGCCGCATCGGCATCGAGATCGCCCGGCGCTGCGAAGGCTTCAAGATGGACATCGCCTACCACACCCGCAGCCAGAAGGACGTGCCGTACACCTATTACGGCGACCTGCCGTCCATGGCGCGGGATGTGGATTTCCTCATCGCCATCGTGCCGGGCGGGGCGTCGACCAGGCACATGATCAACCGCGAGGTGCTGGACGCGCTGGGTCCCGACGGGGTGCTGGTGAACGTGGCCCGCGGCTCGGTGGTGGACGAGGCGGCGCTGATCGAGGCGCTGCGCGACGGCCGGCTCGGCGCGGCCGGCCTCGACGTGTTCGACCAGGAGCCCAAGGTGCCCCAGGCGCTGAAGGACATGACGGAGACCGTCGTCCTGCAGCCGCACCAGGCCAGCGCCACCCACGACACCCGCCTGGCGATGGGGCGGCTGGTGATGGAGAACGCGCTGGCGGGCCTCGCCGGCAAGCCGCTGATCACGCCGGTGAACTGAGGCAGGGCTGTCCGGCCGGCCGTCGCAGGACGGCCGGCCGTCACCACGCTCGCGCCGAGACGTCCCGGTTTTTCGCATACACCACGGACCGATTTCCCGGGACAGGGCCGCCGACATAGTGTGTGAATGCTGTCTGAAAGTCTGCTAAGTCTAGGCTCTCGGCGGAAAAATCATGATGTGATCCAGCGGCGATGAAGTTCAAACACAAGATCATGGCTGCGTTGCTGGCAGCCGGCATCCTGCCGATGATCGTGATTTCCCTGTTGGACCTCTCCCGCATGTACACCATGGCCGAAGACGCGGCCCGTGCGGAAATCGCCTCCGTCGTCGACCTGAAACAGGAGATGGTCGAGACCTATTTCGGAACACTTCTGAGCATTGCCCGAACGCTCGCGATCAATCCGGTGGTCACCGACGCGACGCGGGCCTTTACCGCCGCCGTCGACGAACTGGACGCCTCGCAAGACGTCGCCGTGGACCCCGAGAGCCTGGAGGCGCGCTATCGCTATCAGCAGGAAAACACCACGGGGGCAACGCCGGACGATCTGGCCCGCTGGATGAAGATCGACCCGGTGTCGGAGAAGCTTCAACACCTTTACATTTCGGATAATCCCCAGGAAATCGGTGAAAAACACCGCCTCATGAGGGCTGGCGACGGTAGTCGATACTCAAGCCTGCATGAGGTCTATCACCCGTACTTTAAGGCATATCTCGAAGAGTTCGCGTTCTACGATATCTTTCTGTTCGAGCCTGACGCGGGTCGCATCGTCTACTCGGTCTTCAAGGAGCTCGATTACGGCACGTCCTTCGTTGACGGCCCTTACAGCGGCTCGGCATTCGGACGGGCCGTTCAACAGATCATTCGCGACCAGTCGGACGACCTCGTCTTCGTCGATTTCGAACCCTACGAGCCCTCCTACAATCAGGATGCGTCGTTCCTGCTGGCGCCCCTCAAGGACAAGGGCGAGCTGATCGGCATCATCGCTTTCCAGATGCCGGTCGACCGGATCAACGCGATCGTCAACAAGGACATCGCCGGCTTCGAGACCGCCGAAACCTTCCTGATCGGGTCGAACGGACAACTGCGTTCCGTCCCGGAGACCGCCGACGATCTTGCCATTGGCACGGCCCTGTCCAGCGAGGTCGTCACCCGGGCCCTCGGCGGTACGCAAGGGCGCATCGCCGCGACGGATCACAAGGGTGTACCGGTCATCGCCGGGTTCGAGCGGGTCAGTCTTCCCGGGCTCGACTGGAAGATCATCCTCTCCGTGACGGAAGAAGAGGCGATGGCGGATGCCAATGCCTCGATCCGCAACGCCCTCGTCACTCTTGGCGTGTTCAGCCTGCTCATCCTGGCATGCGGCTATGGGTTGGGGGTGGTTCTCCTGCGGCCTATTCAGGCCCTCGGCCGGGATTTTCACGAAAGCGTCGTCGGCGCGATGACCGCCCTGCATCGGGCGTCGAGACAGTCCACGATCGCCGCGGAATCGATGGTCGCAACGGCCGACTCGACCAGCCGCCAGGGCTCTGTCGTGAAGGAAAACTCGGTTGCCGCGGCGGAGAACGTCTCCGTCGTCGCCGTCGCGATGGATCAGATGGCGTCCTCGATCCAGGAGATCGTCAAAGGGGTGACCAAGACCTCGGGTCTCACGGATGACGCGTCCGACAGGGCCAATGCGGCGACGTCCTCGTTGCAGAACCTGGAAACCGCAACGAAGCGCATCACCGGCGTGGTCACCCTGATCAAGGACATCGCCAACAAGACGAACCTGCTGGCCCTGAACGCCTCCATCGAGGCGGCCCGGGCGGGAGATGCGGGGCGCGGATTTTCCGTCGTCGCCGAAGAGGTCAGAAAACTCGCGGCCCAGACCACCGCTTCCACCGAGGAAATCGGCTCGGAGGTCGACAGCGTGACCAAGGCCGTTCGGGAGAACGTCGCCGCCATCCGGGCCATCACCGAGGCCATCGAGCTCGTCCGCGAACAGGCGACGGCCATGTCCACCGCCGCCGAGGAACAGGGTGCGGTGACGACGGACATCACCGGCAACATGGCGGACACGGCCCAGCGCGTCTCCGCCGTCGATCAGACCATCGGCGGTGTCGAGTCGGCCTCGGCCGAGGCGGCCGTGGCGGCGAGAGACGTGATGCAGCAGATGCAGAGCGTGGACGAGGCCGAACGGAAAGTGACGCAGGCGGTCGACGCTTTCCTGAAGAAGTTCAAGGATATTTAGTCCGAGCAGCCTTTGCGAGGCGGCCGGATTCGGTATCTCAATACCCTGCCGACACCGTCGCCGGCCTGCCGTCCAGCGTCGCCAGCAGCGCGTCCAGCAACCCACTGGCGCCGAAGCGGAAGTTTGACGGCTCGGCCCGTCCGTTGATCGCGTCGGCCAGCCGCAGATAGGCGGCGGCCTGTTCCGTCGTGCGCACCCCGCCGGACACCTTCACGCCGACCGGGCGGCCCGCCGCCGCTGCGACATCCAGCAGCGCATGGGCGGCCTCCAGCGTGGCGGAAATCGCCACCTTGCCGGTGGAGGTCTTCAGGAAATCCGCCCCCGCGTCCACCGCCAGCGCCGCCGCCTCTCGGATCGCGGACGGGGTCAGCAGGCGCCCGGTCTCCAGGATCACCTTCAGGGTCGCCTCGCCGGTCATCAGCCGGGCCATGTCGAGCACCGCCCGGGCCTCCGCGACCCGGCCGGTCAGCAGGGCGGTATAGGGCAGCACCACGTCGATCTCGTCGGCGCCGTCGGCGATGGCCGGCAGGATCTCGTCGCGTACCTGCTCCACATTGTCGCGGCCGTGCGGGAAGTTGACCACGGTGCAGACCTTCACGCCGCTTCCCTCCAGCCGGTCGCGGCAGAGCGGCACGAAGCGCGGCCACACGCAGACGGCGGCGACCGGGCCTGCGGGGGTGACCGCGCGGCGGCAGAGTGTCTCGATGGCCGCGTCGTCGTCGCCGTCGTTCAGCGAGGTCAGGTCGAGGCAGGCGATCGCCCGGCGGGCGGTCTCGGCCAGGGCATCGGTGGAGGTGTCAGAGGTCATCGGCGGCGATCCCGGCGAAGGCGGTGAGCAGGCGGGCGAGGTCCATGGCCATACCGGCCCCGGTGGTCATGACGTCGGCATGGTCCAGCGCGGCGCCGGCGCCCATCCCGGCGGCCAGGTTTGTGATGGTCGAGATCCCGGCCACCTTCACCCCCATATGCCGCAGCGCGATGCATTCCGGCACGGTGGACATCCCGACCGCATCGGCGCCCAGGGTCCGGAAGGCGCGGATCTCCGCCGGGGTCTCGAAGCTCGGGCCCGGGTACCAGAAGTAGACGCCTTCCGCGAGGTCGAGTCCGATTCCCTCGGCGGCGGCGGCCAGATGGCCGCGCAGGCCCGGATCGTAGGCGGTGGTCATATCGATGAACCGGGCACCCAGCGCATCCAGGTTCGGTCCGGTCAGCGGGTTCTGGCCGGACCAGTTGATGTGGTCGGCGATCGCCATCAGCCGGCCGGGTCCGACCTCCTCGCGCAGGGAGCCAGCGGCGTTGGTCAGCACCACCGCATTGCAGCCGAGCCGGACGAGCGTGCGCACGGGACGCACCACGTCGGCCATCGGGTGCCCTTCATAGGCATGGGCCCGGCCGCGCAGCATGGCGACCGGCACACCGCCGAGTGAGCCCAGCCGCAGCCGTCCGGCATGGCTGTCCACGGCGGGCTTCGGAAAGCCGGGAATATCGGCATAGGAAATGTCGACCGGGTCCGTGATCGCCTCGGCGCAGGCATCCAGCCCGGAGCCGAGCACAATACCGAGCCGCGGCCGGAACCCGGGGGCGGCAGCCTGGATGGCCGCGACGGCGGCGTCTATACGGTCGATTTCGGTCATGACAGGGCGATCCGATAAATGACGCCGGGATAGAGCGGGCCGCAGGGCCGCTGGACGATGTCGCTGCCGCAGAGCTCGCCGCCCAGGCTTTCGGGGATCCGGCGGCTGCGGTGGTTCTCCTCGGCCGCGACATAGAGCACGTCCGCCTCCCTCAGGACGTCGCGGACATAGCCGATCAGGCCGACGATTGCCTCCCGTCCGTAGCCCTGGCCCTGGGCATCTGCACGGATCCAGATGCCGAGGTCGGGTCGCTGGTGCTTGCGATAGTGAATGCCCCCCATGCCGAGAAACCGCGTCGACGCCTTTTCCCGGATCGGCACCGCCACCTCGCGCCCCTCTGCCGCCAGGACCAGCCATTTGCGGCCGAGCTCGCGGATCTCGTCCACGGACTGCGCCGGATTGAAGGTCATGTACTCGCAGATCTCCGGCGTGACGGCGTCGAAGATGTCCCGCGCGTCGTCCGCGCGATAGGCACGCAGGCGCAGCCGCTCGGTCTCGATCTCCAGGGACGACAGGTCCATGGCCCGCCTCACCGTTCCTTCACATAGGGCACGCCGATCGCCCGGGGGGCGATGGCCTTGCCGATGAAGCCCGCGAGCAGGATCACCGTCAAGGCATAGGGCAGGGCCTGGATCAGCGCCACCGGCGCCTGGCCGATGCCGGGGATCTCCACGCCTTGGAGCCTTGTGGCGACGGCGTCGAGGAAGCCGAACAGCAGGCAGGCCATCAGGGCCGGAACCGGCCGCCACTTGCCGAAGATCAGGGCGGCCAGCGCGATGTAGCCCTTGCCCGCCGTCATGTCGCGCACAAAGGCGGCGGACTGGGCGGTGGAGAGATAGGCGCCGGCGATCCCGCACAGCGCCCCGGTGAACAGCAGCGCCCGGTAGCGCAGGAAGGTCACCGAGATGCCGGCGGTGTCGACCGCGCTCGGGCTCTCGCCGACGGCGCGCAGGCGCAGGCCGAACCGGGTGCGGTACACCACCCACCAGGTGAACGGGACGGAGAGCAGGGCGACATAGACCAGGATGTTGTGGCCGCTGATCACCTCGGCATAGAGCTGGCCGATCACCGGGACCTCGCGGACCGCGGTGGCGAAGGGCCAGACCAGGGCGCGGAACCGGCCGTCGGAGGCCAGCGGCGGCGTCTGCCCACCCTGGGAGAACCAGGCGATGCCGAGCACGATGGTCAGCCCGGCCACCAGCACGTTGATCGCCACGCCGCTGACCACCTGGTCGCCGCGATGGGTGATGCAGGCGAAGCCGTGCAGCATGGCGAGCGCCGTCGACACCGCCATGGCGGCGAGCAGTCCGAGCCAGGCATTGCCGGTGACATAGGCGGTGGCGGCGGCGGCAAAGGCGCCGGCCAGCATCTTGCCCTCCAGCCCGATATCCACCACCCCGGAGCGCTCGCTGAACAGCCCGGCCATGGCGCACAGGATCAGCGGCGCGGCAACCCGGATGGTGGCATCCAGGGTCAGGATCGACAGCAGCCAGAGATCGGCGAGGTCGGTCATTGGGCCGCCTCCCGCCGGGCGGTCCAGGCCCGCCACAGCTTCAGCGCCGTCGGGTGCAGCATGAAGGCGAGCGCGCCGGAGAACAGGATCACCAGGCCCTGGATGACGACCACGAGGTCGCGGGTGATGGTCTGGAATTCGAAATCGAGCTCGGTGCCGCCCTGATACAGGGCGCCGAACAGCAGGCTGGCCAGCACGATCCCGACCGGGTGGCTGCGGCCCATCAGGGCGACGGCGATGCCGGTGAAGCCGTAGCCGGCGGTGAAGTTCAGCAGTAGCCGGTGATGCACGCCCAGGATCTCGTTCAGCCCGACGAAGCCGGCCAGCGCGCCGGAGATCACCATGGAGACGACGATCACCCGCTTGGGGTCGATGCCGGCATAGACGGCCGCCTTCTCGTTATGGCCGACCGTGCGGATCGCGTAGCCCCAGCGGGTGCGCCAGATCAGCAGCCAGACGAAGATGCAGGCCAGCCCGGCCCAGACGATCGACAGGTTCAGCGGCGCGGGTGTGACGTCGATGCCGAAGCCGGCGAGGATGTCGTGCATGAAGGGCAGCCAGGCGCTCTCCGCCATCTCCCGGCTCTGCGGCGACATCTGACCCGGCTCTATCACCACGTTCACCATCAGGTGCACCATTAGCGCGGCGGCCAGGAAGTTGAACATGATGGTGGTGATGACGATGTGGCTGCCACGATGGGCCTGCAGCCAGGCCGGAATGAACGCCCAGGCCGCGCCGAACACGCCGCCGGCCAGCCCCGCGAGCGGGATCAGCAGCCAGCCGGGCAGGGCGGTGTCCAGCGAAAGGGCGACGACGCCCACGCCCAGCCCGCCGATATAGGCCTGGCCCTCGCCGCCGATGTTGAACAGCCCGGCATGGTGGGCGACCGCCACGGCCAGTCCGGTGAAGATCAGGTTGGTGGTGTAGTACAGCGTGTAGCCGAGCGAGCCGGGATAGCCGAAGGCGCCCGCCACCAGCACGTCCAGCGCCTCCAGCGGGTTCTCGCCCACCAGCAGCACGATCAGGCCGGCGACCAGGAAGGCCATCAGGATATTCAGCGCCGGCAGGACGCCGATATCGATCCAGGCGGGCAGCTCCCGGCTCATGCAGGTCCTCAGAGTTCGTCGGTGGTGGTGCCGAAGCCCGGCTCGAACATGCGCCGGTACAGCCGCTCGGCATAGGTATCGGTCATCCCGGCGATGTAGTCGCAGACCTGCCGCCGGATCGGGTCGCTGTCCAGCAGGTCGTCGCGCGCGCCCTCCGGGATCATGGTCGGGTCCAGCACCAGCTCGTCGAACAGGCTGTTCACCACCAGATGCCCCTTGCGGCGGAGCTGGCGGACCGAGGCGCTGTTGATCACCGTCTGGTAGACGAAAGTCTTCAGGAACCGCACCAGATCCTTCACCGGCCCGGCGAAGTCCACCGTGTGGCGCAGCAGCGGATGTTCGAATTCCGGCCGCTCGAACACGGTCACATGGGTGACCAGCACGTTGACCAGGGCGGAGATCGCCTGTTTGCGGTCGTAGCTGGAACGCGAGAACAGGGCATCGGCCAGGGCGTCGCGGTCGAGGCCGAGGCCCTCCGTCTTCAGCCCCTCGAAATCCGGCAGGTCGGTGGCGGCGGCGGCATAGGCCTCGAAGGTGTCGCGGCGGATCAGCCCGCGGGCGATGGCGTCCTCCAGGTCGTGGACCCCGTAGGCGATGTCGTCGGCGCATTCCATCAGCGCGCAGTCCATGGTGCGGTAGATCGGCCGCCCGGTCGTGTCCAGCGCCGGCAGGGTGTCGCGGTCGGCGTTGGAGAACGGCGCCAGCGCCCAGTCGACGATGTCCTGCTCGCTGTCCAGGTAGCATTTCGGCGGCCGGTCGTCGGCATCCTTGCCGAGCGTGGCGAAGGCGGCGGAGCAGGCGGAGTAGGAGGCCGGGTATTTCAGCACCGCCAGGTTCAGCCGCCGCGTCGGGTTCAGGCCGATGCCCGGACGCCGGTACTTCTCCAGCCGGTTCAGCACGCGCAGGGTCTGGCCGTTGCCCTCGAAGCCGCCACTGCCGGCCATGCAGGCGTTGAGGGTCTCCTCGCCGCTATGGCCGTAGGGCGGGTGGCCGAGGTCGTGGGCGTGGCAGGAGGCGGTCATCAGCGAGGCCGAGGGCAGCCAGGCCTTCACCGTCTCCGGCACCGACGGATCGGCGCGGATCTTCAGCAGCAGCCCCTCGCCGATCTGGCCGCATTCGATGCTGTGGGTCAGACGGGTACGGTGGAAATCGCCCTCGCCGGTGGCCATGACCTGGGTCTTGCCCTGCAGCCGGCGGAAGGCCGCGGAATGGATCACCCGTCCCTTGTCATGGTCGTAGGCGTCGCGCACATCGGCCGAGCGCGTCGGCTCCGGATGGCGGCGCTCGGTGAGGGCCGCAAGATCGTCCTTCATGCCGGATCTCCCTGGGTACGACCTTGCGCGCGAATCTCGGACAGGGGCACGTTGGCCATCATCAGGCCGAGCGTGCGCTCGTCCGCCTCGTCGGCCGGCAGCTCGCCGACCAGGGCGCCGCCGCACATCACCAGGATGCGGTCGCTCAGCCCCATGATCTCGTCCAGCTCGACCGAGACCAGCAGGATCGCGGCGCCGGCATCGCGCATGGCGACGAGCTGGCGGTGGATGAACTCGATGGCGCCGATATCGACGCCGCGGGTCGGCTGGCCGACCAGCAGGATCTTCGGATCGCCGTCCAGCTCGCGGGCCAGGACCAGCTTCTGCTGGTTGCCGCCGGAGAACAGCGAGGATTTCAGCGACGGGTCCGGCGGGCGGACGTCGAAGCCCTCCATCTTCGCCCGGCAGGCCTCCTCGATCGCGCCTGGATCGGTCAGCACGCCCGCGTTGTACCGGTCGTCCGTGTGATGGCCGAGGATCGCGCTCTCCTTGGCGTCGAAATCCATCACCATGCCCATGGCGTGCCGGTCTTCCGGCACATGGCCGACCCCGGCCGCCCGCACCGCCGCCCCGTTGGATGGACGGTCGGGCGCGATCTCCAGATCGTCGAGCCGCACGGTGCCCGTCGTGGGGGTCCGCAGCCCGGCCAGCACCTCCAGCAGCTCGCTCTGGCCGTTGCCGGACACCCCGGCCAGGCCGACGATCTCGCCGGCCCGCACGGTGAAGGAGACGTCGTGCAGCCGGGTCACTCCGGCGCTGTCGACCACGCCGAGACCGGCGACCGAGAGCAGCGGCGCTCCGGGACTGGCGGGACCCTTGTCGACCCGGAACAGCACCTTGCGGCCGACCATCAGCTCGGCCAGTTCCCCGCGCGAGGTCTGCGCGGTCGGCCGGTGGGCGACCATCTCGCCGCGGCGCATCACCGAGACGGTGTCGGTGACCGCCAGGATCTCGCGCAGCTTGTGGGTGATCAGGATGACGGTGACGCCCTCGCGCTTCAGTTCGCGCAGGATCTCGAAGAGCTGGTCGGTCTCCTGCGGCGTCAGCACGCCGGTCGGCTCGTCCAGGATCAGGATTCGGGCGCCGCGATACAGCGCCTTCAGGATCTCCACCCGCTGCTGCAGCCCCACCGGCAGCTCGCCGACGATCGCATCCGGGTCGATCTCCAGCCCGTACTCGCGGCCCAGGCGCAGCAGCTCCGCCCGGGCGGCGCCGATGCCCGCTGCCAGCAGCGGCGCGCCCTCCGCCCCCAGCATGACGTTCTCCACCACGGTGAAGGGCGGGACCAGCATGAAGTGCTGATGCACCATGCCGATGCCGGCGCGGATCGCGTCCTTGGCGTTGCGGATCGTCACCCGCCGGCCGTCGATCCGGATCTCCCCCGAATCGGCCTCGTAGAAGCCGTAGAGGATGCTCATCAATGTGGATTTGCCGGCGCCGTTCTCGCCGACGATGCCGTGGATCGTTCCCGGCGCCACCGACAGGGACACGTCGCGGTTTGCCTGGACCGGTCCGAACCGCTTCTCGATGCCGATCAGCTCGATGGCAGGGGAAGAGGACGGGACGGAGCGCGTGTCGGCCGTGTCTTCGGCGATGCTCACTCCGTCCCCTCCACGTTTGCTGCGCTGCGCCGGCTCAGTGCGGGCAGGCGTTGTCGGACATGTAGTCGTGCACCGTGATCTTGCCGAGGCTGATGCTCGACTTGGCCAGCTCCACCTCGCGCTTCATCTCGCCGCTGATCAGATCCCGGTTGTTGTCGTCCAGCGCCCAGTCGACGCCGCCCTCGGCCAGGCCGAGATTCTGCACGCCGGTGGTGAACTTGTCGTTCGCCGCGTCGGAGAACGCCATGTAGGCGGCCACGTCCACCCGCTTCAGCATCGAGGTCAGCATGGTGCCCGGATGCAGGTGGTTCTGGTTGCTGTCGACGCCGATCGCCAGCTTGCCGCTGTCGGCGGCCGCCTGGTAGACGCCGAGGCCGGTGCCGCCGGCGGCGGCGAAGATCACGTCGGCGCCCCGGTCGAACTGCGACTTGGCGAGCTCGCTGCCCTTGGTCGGATCGTTCCAGGCCGACGGCGTGGTGCCGGTCATGTTCTGAAACACGTCGATGTCCGGATTGGCGTGCTTGGCACCCTGGACATAGCCGCAGGCGAAGCGGCGGATCAGCGGAATGTCCATGCCGCCGACGAAGCCGATCTTGCCGCTCTTCGACGCCATGGCGGCGAGCATGCCGACCAGGAACGAGCCCTCATGCTCCTTGAAGACGATGGAGCGCACGTTCGGCAGGTCGACCACGCTGTCGATGATGGCGAAGTTGGTGTCCGGATTGGCCTTGGCGACCTTCTCCATGGCCGGAGCCTGGGCGAAGCCGACGCCGAGCACCGGGTTGGCGCCGCGCTGTGCCATGCGGGCGATGGCCTGCTCGCGCTGGGTCTCGTTGGTGACCTCGAACTCGCGGTAGTCGATGCCGGTCTCCGACTTGAACTTCTCGACGCCGTTATAGACGCCCTCGTTGAAGCTCTTGTCGAACTTGCCGCCCATGTCGAAGACGACGGCGGGGGAAATGTCGGCCGCCAGGGCCGGGCCGGCTATCATGGTCAGCGCAACGGCGGCCCCCAGGAACGGATTCCGGCCGAGAAGACGAAGGTGCATGGTGAGCTCCCCTGTTTGGGTCCGTCAAATCGACGGTTGAGGTGTAATCTATGCGAAATCATAAGGTGTTCCCAGCGTCTCGGGCCCAGCGTCTCGGGTCCAGCGTCTCGCGGGACGAACACAACGAAGAGGTTAGTGTGACCGAACCGCGACATCATAAGGTGTTCCCAGCGTCTCGGGCCCAGCGTCTCGGGTCCAGCGTCTCGCGGGACGAACACAACGAAGAGGTTAGTGTGACCGAACCGCGACTCAAGGCAGGGATCATCGTGCAGGCGGCAATCCGTCAGGCCAGCGCGCGCGGCATATCGGCGACGGTGGTGCGCCATGGCGACGACGATGCCGGACAGGTCTTCGTGGTGGTCAACCGGGGGCGCGACATCGGCTTCGTCCTGCTGGCGCCGACCCGCGACTACGACAGCGGCAAGATGGTCTGGCGCCGGCCCCTGGGCGAGCATCCGCTGCCGGAATACGAGGTCGACGCCCATATCGAGAAGGAACGCCGCATCGATCCCGACCTCTGGGTGCTGGAGATCGAGGCGCGCGACGGCTGGCACCCGTTCGACGAGGGGTGAAGGCGCTGCCGTCATAGTGACGGACGTCAGGATGACGGACGGAACCGGCCGGATAGCTGCAGCGCCACGATGCCGCCGAGCACCATCGCCGCGCCGACCCCCTGGGCCGCCGTCATCGCCTCGCCGAACAGCAGATAGGCCGCGACGATGGAGGTCACCGGCTGCAGGTTGTTCACGATGGAGCTGGTCTCCGCCCCGATCCGCGGAATCGAGGCGAAATACAGCGGGATCGAGCAGCCCTGCAGCAGGATCACGCCGAGCGCGCCGAGCCAGCCGGCGGTGGTGACCGGCGCCGTCAGCCCGGTCGTCGCCGGCACGATGATGCTCAGCGCGACGGCGGCCACCAGTGCCATGTGAAACATGATCACCAGGGAGTCCCGCCCGCCCATCGCCCGGCCGATCCAGGTGACGTTGACCGCGCAGGCGATGCCGGCCGACAGGCCGAGGAGCAGGCCGCGCGGATCGAGATGGTGGAAGCCTTCCCCCAGCATGATGGCGAGGCCGGCGAAGGCGGTCAGGAAGGCGGCAAGCCGCAGGGTACCGGGCCAGCGCCGGTCGAGCAGGGCGGTGAAGACGCTGACCAGCGGCGGGTAGACGAAGAACAGCAGGGCGGCGACGCCGACCGGGATGAACTGCACGGCGCCGATATTGCCGAAGAACATATGGGCCAGCAGCAGCCCGAGCCCCAGGCAGTTCAGCCAGGCCGTGCGGTCGACCCGCAGGGAGCGGCCCGAGGCGAGGCACCACGCGCCCACCAGGGCGACCACGAACCAGGCCCGCACCAGGGCGACGGACTGGCCGTTGGTGCCGCCCTCGAAGGCGATCCGGGCGACGGCGATGGCGAGGCCGAGCCCCACCGTCGCCGCCAGGGCGAGTGCGAAGCCGACGAGACGCCCGCGCCGACGCTCGGCGTCAGCTTCGGTCCCAGAAAGTGCCATGGTCGCGGATCCAGCCGATGAAGTCGGCCATGGTCGCGGCCAGGTCGTCGGGCAGCCGGTGGCCGGCCTCGGTCGCCAGCCGGTCCGGCTTCATGGGGAAGCGGTCCTGGTCGGACCACAGGTTGACCGTCGCCGTCTCGCCGGGTTCGGCCAGGCGGTAGGAGAAGCCCGGGAACGCCTCGGCCAGCGGGGCGCACATGTCCATGACGCTGACCTGTCGGGCCGAAGTGACGTTGAACAGGTCGCTCTTCAGGGACCCGGTCGGCGTCGCCATCAAGGCCTGCAGGGCGCCGGCGACATGCCGGGAATAGGTCCAGTCCAGCGCGTCGCGCCGGTCGAAGATCGCGGTGCCGCCGGCGCGGGCCAGCAGGGCGGCCTGCATCGGCGCCGACAGGGTGTCGCGGGCGCCGCTGTCGATCTCCCAGGCGCCGTAGATCGTCGACAGCCGCACCGAGCGGGTGTCCAGATCGGTCAGCTCGGCGTAGCGCCGCACCAGCCGCTCGGAGCCGAACTTGGTCATGCCGTAGATCTTGAACGGCTCCTCGCGGGTGCCGTACTCGTCCAGCGGGCCGTTCCAGCCGGTGTCGCCGAACGCGCCGGTGCCGTAGGCCGCTCCAGAGGAGATGTTGATCAGCCGCCTGGCCCCGGTCTTGGCGGCGGCCTTCAGGGTATGGGCGAGGCCGACCAGGTTGACCTCGATCACGCTCTCCGGCGCCTCGCGCTCCCGGTCGGGGCCGGAGGTGACGGCGGCGCCGTAGAACACCTGGTCGACCCTGTGGTCGCCGATCGCCTGGGCGATGGGCTCGGCCTGGCGGATGTCGCCCTGGATCAGGGTGTAGGAGCCGGGCAGGGCGTCGAGCCGGGCCTTGGCCACCGGATGCAGCGGGTTGCGGTCGAACAGCACGACCTGCTGGCCGTCCTCCAGGTAGCGCTCGGCCACCGCGAGGCCGATGAAGCCGCATCCGCCGGCGATCAGGGTGGTCATGGGCCGTCTCCGATGTGTGGATTACGTCCAACCAGCCTATCCCGTCGTCCTGACGAAAGTCAGGACCAAGATTCCGGCGGCGGTGCACCGCTGTTCCTGATTTGCATCAGGATGACGGGGGAGGGGACATCCGAACGGACCGCGCCCCGAGCAGGAACCCGCCCAGGACGCGGTCGACTGTTACTGCGTGTCCGCCTGGACCTTCATCGAGACGATGCTGTCCGGGTTGCGCGGCGGCTCGCCGCGGGCGATGGCGTCCACATGCTCCATGCCGTCGGTCACCTGGCCCCACACGGTGTACTGGCCGTTCAGGAACGAGCAGTCGTTGAAGCAGATGAAGAACTGGCTGTTGGCGCTGTGCGGCGCCTGGGTGCGGGCCATGCCGATGGTGCCGCGGCTGAAATTGGTGTCGGTGAACTCGGCGCGCAGGTCGTCCTTGTCGGAACCGCCCCGGCCGGTGCCGGTCGGATCGCCGGTCTGGGCCATGAAGCCTTCGATCACGCGGTGGAACACGACGCCGTCGTAGAAGCCCTCGCGCGTGAGCTCCTTGATGCGGTCGACGTGGTTCGGCGCCAGGTCTGGGCGCAGCTCGATGACCACGGGCCCGTCCTTCAGCTCCATGATCAGCGTGTTCTCAGGACCGGCGGCGGCCGCCCCGTTGGTGTCGGTCGTCATGATCGCTCCGATAATGCTTGCGGCGAACGCCAGTCGGCGCATCGACGTCTCCTTCGGCTTAAGGGTGATCGGGTCATCCCCCCACGTGTCCCGCACCTTACCGAAGCGTGCCGTGCAGGCAAGCGCTGCTGCCGCCACGAGGGCTTTTCAACGGGTAACGGGCCGCCGCCGAACATGCCATGATGGTCAAAAGATCAAAAGAAGACCGAACAAGGGAGGAGGGTGCACGGGCGCATGGCGACCGCCGTCCCATCCGCATTG
Source organism: Thalassobaculum salexigens DSM 19539 (assembly GCF_000423805.1). Taxonomy (NCBI): domain Bacteria; kingdom Pseudomonadati; phylum Pseudomonadota; class Alphaproteobacteria; order Rhodospirillales; family Thalassobaculaceae; genus Thalassobaculum; species Thalassobaculum salexigens. The sequence goes on along the minus strand of NZ_KE384095.1, from coordinate 35,709 downwards.
CCCGACGCCGCCGGGACCAGCTTCGCGCAGCGCGCCGTCATCCTGGTATCGCTCACCTTCGTGACGATGCTCTACACGATGACGGTGATGATCGCGAACGTGGCGCTGCCGAAGATGCAGGGCACCTTCGCCGCCACCACCGACCAGATCGCCCTGGTCGTCACCTTCAACATCGTCGCCACGGCGGTGATGACGCCGGCCTCGGGCTGGCTCGCCTCGCGGTTCAGCCGGCGCTCGCTGATGTTCTGGTGTGCGGTCGGATTCACCGCCGCGTCGTTCCTGTGCGGGGTGGCGCAGAGCCTGGAGGAGCTGGTGTTGTACCGCATCCTGCAGGGCGGGTTCGGCGCGCCGCTGGTGCCGCTGGCCCAGGCGACGATCCTGGACACTTTCCCGCGCCACCAGCACGGCACGGCGACGGCGGTGTTCTCCATGGGCGTGGTGTTCGGCCCGATCATCGGCCCGACCGTCGGCGGCTTCCTGGCCGAGGAGCTGGGCTGGCGCTGGGTGTTCTTCCTGCTGGTGCCGTTCGGGCTGATCGCCATCACCGCGATCACGGTGGTGATCCAGGACCGCCGGCGATCCAATGCGATGCGGCTGGACTGGTTCGGCTTCCTGACCCTGTCGGTCGCCATCGCCTCGTTCCAGTTCATGCTGGACCGGGGCCAGCGGCTCGACTGGTTCGAATCGCCGGAGATCATGATCGAGGCGATCGTCGCGGCGCTGGCCTTCTATCTGTTCCTGGCCCATGTGGCGACGGCGGAGAAGCCGTTCCTGAACCTCGCCATGTTCCGCGACCGGAACTACGCCATCGGCTGTACCATCATGTTCCTGTTCGGCATGATCCTGTGGACGCCGATGGTGCTGTTCCCGCCGATGATGGCGAACATCCAGGGCTATCCGGAGGCGGAGATCGGCGTGTTCATGGCCCTGCGCGGCCTGGGCACCCTGGTCGCCTCGGTGGTGATGGCGTTCATCAACCGGCTGTTCGACCCGCGCCTGCTGCTGACCATCGGCTTTGTGCTTCAAGGGGTGGCCGCCGCCTATATGGGCGGGTTCGACATCAACCTGTCGCCCTTCGCGCTGGCCTGGACCAGCCTCCTGGCCGGGTTCGGGGTCGGGTTCATCTGGGTGCCGATCACGCTGATCACTTTCCGCACCCTCGACAAGGCCTTCATGAACGAGGCGACGGCGATCTACCACCTGATCCGCAATGTCGGCTCGTCGATCTTCATCTCGGTGACCATCGCGCTGGTCATCCGTACCACGGCGGCCGGCTACACGGAGCTCGTGCCCTTCGTGTCGATCTTCGCCGAAGCGAACACGCTGTTCGGCCTGCGCGGCGACTGGCCGACCGACAGCGAGCGGGCGCTGGCCGGGCTGGGGGCGGAGATGCGGCGGCAGGCGGTGATGCTGGGCTACATCAACGCCTTCTACCTCTACGCCGCCACCTGCTTCGCCATCATCCCGTTCGTGTTCATGGTGAAGTACCGGCGCGCGGAGCGGTGAGGGCGGGGCCGGTCAGCCCCGCAGCACGCCGCCGGTCTGCTTCTCCACATTGGTGACGATCTTGGCGGAGACCGCCTCGATCTGCTCGTCGGTCAGGGTGGCGTCGCGCGGCTGCAGGATGACCTCCACCGCGATCGACTTGGTACCCTCGGCAAGGCCCGGCCCGGTGTATTCGTCGAACACATGGACCCCGTCGATCAGCGCCTTGTCGGCGCCGGCCGCCGCCCGGGCGATCCTGTCCGCCGGCACGTCCGTCGCCACCACGAAGGCGAAGTCGCGGGCCACCGGCTGGAACGGGACACGCTCCAGCAGCGGGCGCTGCGGTCCCCTGCGCTTCGGCATCGGCACGTTGTCCAGCAGCACCTCGAAGGCCACCGCCGGACCCTTCACGTCGAAGGCCGCCAGGATGCGCGGGTGCAGCTCGCCGAACCGGGCCATGACCTTCGGCCCGAGGCGCAGGCAGCCGGAGCGGCCCGGGTGGTACCAGTCCGGCGCGTCGGTGGAGACCTGAAGGTTGGCCACCGGCGCCTCCAGCATCTCCAGCAGGTCGAGCACGTCGGCCTTGGCGTCGAAGGCGTCCACCGCCCGGTCGGCCTTGCGCCAGTCGCGCGGTCCGGTGCGGCCGACCCGCAGGCCGACGGCGGCCTGGGACTGATCCTCCGGCCGGTCGCCGGCATATTCCGGGCCGACCTCGAACATGGCGATGTCCGGATAGCCGACATTGGCGTTGCGCGCGGCGGCGGCCAGCAGATTCGGCAGAATCGACGGCCGCATCACGTCCAGGTCGGCGCTGATCGGATTGACCAGATGCAGGGCCGGTGCCCCGCCGCCGAACAGCTCTGCATGCTTGGCCGGCAGGAAGGAGAAGGTCACCGCCTCCATCATGCCGCGGCCGGCAAGCGCCCGCTTGGCGAGGCGGCGGCGGTTCTGCTCGGCGGTCAGGGCCGGCTGGCCGACGACGCTGGTGCGCTCCATGGAGACCGGCGCGATCCTGTCGTAGCCGAAGACGCGGACGACCTCCTCCACCAGATCGGCCTCGCCCTCCACGTCGCCGCGCCACGGCGGCGGGGTGACGCTCATGGTCTCGCCCGACCCTTCCACCTCGAAGCCGAGGGTGGTGAGGATGCGCTGGGCCTCCGCCTCCGGCACCTCGACGCCGCATAGGGCGGCGATGCGGGAATGGCGCAGGGGCAGCTTGCGGCGCCAGTCGCGGCCCTCGCCGTTCAGGACGGTCTCGCTGACCTCGCCGCCGCAGATCTCCAGCACCATGCGGGCGGCGACCTCGGCCCCCCACCAGGGGCCGGTCTGATCGAGGCCGCGCTCGAACCGGTAGCGGGCGTCGGACAGCACGCCGAGCTTGCGCCCGGTGGCGGCCACCGAGGTCTCGTCGAAGATCGCGACCTCCAGGAACATGTCCGTGGTGTCGTCGTCCACGCCGGTGCGCTCGCCGCCCATGATGCCGGCGAGATCGTCGACGCCGTTCGCGTCGCCGATCACCAGCATGCCGGCCTCGAAGGTGTACTCCTTGCCGTTCAGGGCGAGGTACGTCTCGCCGTCCCTGGCCAGTCGGATCGTCGGGTTGCCGTGCAGCTTCTTGGCGTCATAGGCGTGCAGCGGGCGGCCGAGATCGAGCATCATGTAGTTGGTGATGTCGACCAGGGCGGAGATCGGGCGCAGGCCGACGGCGCGCAGACGGTCCTGCATCCAGGCCGGGGACGGGCCGTTCTTCACGCCGCGGAAATAGCGGCCGCTGACCGCCGGGCAGAGATGCGCCTGGTCGGCCGGCAGGTCGATATCGAAGCGCAGCGGGCTGGCGAACGTACCCTCGACCGGCGAGGTGTCCAGCGGCTTCAGGGTGCCGAGGCCGGAGGCGGCGAGATCGCGGGCGATGCCGCGCACGCCCAGGCAGTCGGCCCGGTCCGGGGTGATGGCGATGTCGATGATCGGGTCGTCCAGCCCGGCATAGGCGGCATAGGCCTGGCCGACCGGCGCGTCGTCCGGCAGGTCGATGATGCCGTCGTGATTGTCGCTCAGGCCGAGCTCGCGCTCCGACAGCAGCATGCCGTTGCTGTCCTCGCCGCGGATCTTGCCCGGCTTCAGCAGCAGGTCGGTGCCCGGCACGTAGCTGCCCGGCGGGGCGAAGACGCCCTTCATGCCGGTGCGGGCGTTCGGCGCGCCGCAGACCACCTGCACGATGCCGTCGCCGGCATCGACCTTGCAGACCCGCAGGCGGTCGGCATTCGGGTGCTGCACCGCCTCCACCACATGGGCGACGCGGAACGCGGCGAAGGCGGCGGCGCGGTCTTCCACTTCCTCAAGCTCGAGGCCGAGCATGGTGAGCCGGTCGGTGATCTCCTGGAGCGACGCGTCGGTGTCCAGATGATCCTTCAGCCAGGACAGGGTGAACTTCATGGCTCAGAGGCCTCCGGCGATGGTCGGCTGGGCCAGCGGCACGAAGCCGTAATGGCGCATCCAGCGCAGGTCGCTGTCATAGAACGGGCGCAGGTCGGGAATGCCGTATTTCAGCATGGCGATCCGCTCGATCCCCATGCCGAAGGCGAAGCCCTGGTACTCGGTCGGGTCGATCCCGGCATAGCGCAGCACATTCGGGTGCACCATGCCGGAGCCGAGGATCTCCAGCCAGTCGCCGTGATTGCCGATCTTCAGCTCGCCGCCGGCGCGCGAGCAGCCGATATCGACCTCGGCCGAGGGTTCGGTGAACGGGAAGTAGCTCGGCCGGAAGCGCAGCGGCAGGTCGTCGATGCCGAAGAAGGCCCGGCAGAAATCGGTCAGGCAGCCCTTCAGGTGGCCCATATGGCTGATCTTGTCGATCACCAGCCCCTCGACCTGATGGAACATCGGCGAGTGGGTGGCGTCGTGGTCGGAGCGGAAGGTGCGGCCCGGCACGATGATGCGGATCGGCGGGGTCTGCTTCTCCATGGTGCGGATCTGCACCGGGCTGGTGTGGGTGCGCAGGACCTTGCGCTCGCCGTTGGCGTCCGGCGTCAGATAGAAGGTGTCGTGGTCCTGGCGCGCCGGATGGTCCGGCGGGAAGTTGAGCGCTTCGAAGTTATAGTAGTCGCTCTCGATATCCGGCCCTTCGGCGACCACGAAGCCCATCTCGGCGAAGATTGCGGTCAGCTCGTCGATGGTCTGGGTGATCGGGTGGATGCGGCCCTTCATCTCCGGGCGCGCCGGCAGGGAGACGTCGATCCGCTCGGCGACGAGGCGGGTGTCCAGCGCGGCCGCCGCCAGCTCGCCTTTGCGCGCATCGAGGGCGCCGGCCACCCGGTCCTTGATCCGGTTCAGCGCCTGGCCGGCTTCCTTGCGGGTCTCCGGGTCCATGCCGCCGAGGGTCTTCATCTCGGCGGTAAGCCGCCCTTTCTTGCCCAGGGCGGCGACCCGCACCTGCTCCAGCGCGTCGAGATTCCCCGCACGCTCCACCTCGGCCAGCAGTTCGGCCTCTAACGCTTCGATATTTGCCATCAGTCTGTGCCCGTTTCCCGGTCCGGTGGGCGCCGTTTTAGCGGGTCGCCAACGGTTTTGCGAGCCCTCAGGCGCCATGACCCGGACGCGCGCCGGTCGGGCAGGCCCGGGCGGGTTCGACGGCGGCCGGATTCGCCCCACATCTGTGTCGCGCCCACGGGCTGCAGGGCAGGAGGAAGCGTGGAGAACGGGAAGCGGATGGGACGGGGCAAGAAGGCCACCATCGCCGCGGTGGCGGCGATCTGCGTGCTGGCCGTCTCGCTGGCGGGAGGATGGTACTGGGTGACTCATAGCGTGGAACAGCCGGCCTATACGGTGGTCGAGGCCGACGGCGATATCGAGCTGCGCGATTACCCGGCGATGGTGGTGGCGGAGGCGGTGACGGCGGGCGACCGGCAGGAGGGCGTGCGCCAGGGCTTCCGGGCGCTGGCCGGCTACATCTTTGCCAAGGACCGCGACGGCGAACGCATCGCGATGACCGCGCCGGTGATCCAGCAGCCGACCGAAGGCAACGGCGGTAGCGCGTGGCGGGTCCGTTTCGTGATGCCGTCGCAGTATGCGCTGGACGCATTGCCGCGCCCGGCCGGCGGGGAGGTGGCGCTCGACCGCTGGCCGCCGATGCGGCTCGCCGCCATCCGGTTCAGCGGCCGGGCCGACGACGCGGACTTCGCGGAGCACGAGGCACGGCTGCGCGACTGGCTGGCCGGGCAGGGGTTGGAGCCCGAGGGGTCGCCGCTGCTGGCCTATTACGACGATCCGTGGACGCCGGGCGTTCTCCGGCGCAACGAGGTCCTGCTGCGGTTCCGGTGAGGGCCGGCCGGCAGAGGAAAAGGGCCGATCCTGCGACCGGCCCTCCCAATTCGTCTCGATCTGCGTCCGGCGTTACGCCTTCAGCGCGGCCTCGGCCTGATCGACGATGCTCTTGAACGCGGCGGGCTCGTGGATCGCCAGATCGGACAGGACCTTACGGTCCAGTTCGATGCCGGCGAGCTTGAGGCCGTTCATGAACCGCGAATAGGTCATGCCGTACTGACGCACACCGGCGTTGATGCGCTGGATCCAGAGAGCGCGGAAATCGCGCTTGCGGACCCGGCGATCCCGGTAGGCGTACTGCTGGCCCTTCTCGACCGCCTGGACGGCGATCCGGAAGACGTTCTTGCGACGGCCATAGTAGCCCTTGGCGGCGTCCGTGACCTTCTTGTGGCGGGCATGCGCAGTGGTGCCCCGCTTAACTCGTGCCATCTATCCGCTCCTCAACCGTAGGGCATGAACCGCTTGACGATCTTCTGATCGGCCTCGGCCAATACGAAGGTCCCGCGGGCCTGGCGCTTCATCTTCTGGGAACGGCGGCGCAGCATGTGGCGCTTGTACGCGACGTTGCCCTTGATCTTTCCGGACCCCGTCGTGCGAAAGCGGCCTTTGACGCTGCTTTTCGTCTTCATCTTGGGCATTTTGTCGCTCCTTTGGTCTCGACGTCTCGACTTCTCGTCGGCCGGGCAGCCCTTGTTCGCCCAGACGCGACGGCCCATCCCCGGCACAGGTCCGGGGCGGGAAGGCGGGGATATACGGGAAACGTCCCGATAGGGCAAGCGGAGTCCGCTATTTCCTGCCGGAGAACCGTTTCCGCAGGGCGACGCACGGATCGACCCGCTCCGGCGACGGAAAGGCGCGCAGATAGTCGAACCCGCCATCCGCATGTCCTTCGCTCAGGCCGACGGCGACGACCGGTGTGTCGGGGGCGAGGCGGCGCAGGAACAGGGGCACCCCGATATCCGTGCGGACATGGCCGCGTCCTGCGATCAGCACCGCGCCGTCTCCAGACTCTGCCGCCTCGACCATGGCGGCGGCCATGGAGGCGTCGCGGGCGGCCTGGACATCCACCATGGATCCCAACTGCGTCCGGGGGACCAGCCGGCAATGGCCCTCGTACACCGCGTCCAGGTGAGCCTGCGTCGCCGAAGGCGGGAGCGGCCGGTCGAGACCCCAGGACGCGAGACGCTCCGTGGTCAGGGCGGCGAGACCGCCCTGCGCCACCGCCCGGGTCGCCTCCCGCTCCAGCCCGCCGGCGACCATCGGCAGCCGGGCGTCGATGGCGGCCGACACGATCGGCCGGTAGAGGGCGAAGTCGGGCCAGCCGCTTTCGGCCCAGCCGACGGCCTCGGCGAAGTCGTCGGGCGACCGCGCCGTCGCTCCCGACGCCCAGGCGTCCACTTCGTCCTGCAGGTCGCGGGGCACCATCTCCCAGACCACCGCCGGGCGCCGGCCGGACGCGGTCATGGTCCGCAGCAGGGCCGCCTGGGCGGCGTGGTGGTGCGGGTTGTCGTGGGTCTCTCCGATCAGGACGAAGACCGCCCGGACCGCCGCCTGGTTCAGCTCGCTCCGGGAGGACGGGGTGCCGTCGCCGCGCAGCCATCCCTGCGCCGCGAGAACGCTCGGCGTCGAAACCAGCAGCAGGGCGAGAAAAAGGATCCGCATCCCTTCAAGATAAACCGGTCAGGCCGTCCGCATACCCCAGCGCAGATACGGCCGCTTCGCCCCGCCGACGGTCGCCGTCACGATCTTCTGGGCGTAGCCGCCGCGGCCGGCCTCGTGCACCTGCTCCGAAACGTCGGGCGCGGGGTCGCCGACGGCGAAGGCCTCCTCGATGGGACGACCGGCCATCAGCGGGTGCTGGGGCAGGCCGAGGGTCTTCAGGATGGTCGGCGAGACGTCGATCGTGCCGCTGGGCGTTTCGATCTCCACGCCCTTGCGGAAGCTGTCGCCGCCGAGGAACAGGCAGTGGTTCAGCTCGCGTCGGTTCAGGCCGCCATGCATGCCGCCGCCCAGCGGAATGTCCGGGTTGTCGGCCAGGATCACGCCGGGCAGCCCGCCTTCGCTGTCCCGGTCCCAGGACCGCAGGGTGAAGGCCACGTCGGCGGCGCGCGGGCTGTCCCAGTTCACCACCGAGATCGGCAGGGTGCCGTCGTCGCCGGCGCCGGCCCGGGTCCGGGTCATGATCGGGCCGCACCAGTCCTGGGCCTGCAGGATCTCCACCAGCCGGGCGATCAGGGCGGGGTCGCGGTCGCGCACGGCGATATGGGCGGAGTAGCCGGGCTTCAGGGCGTAGTCGACATCGGGGCCGAGCGCCTTGCCGACCTTCAGGCCTTCGGCGGTCAGCGCCTCGGCGACGCTGAGCTGGCCTTCCACGGTGACATGGCCGTGGTCGGACATGGCGATGATGTTCCAGCCGGCGTCGCGGCCCTCCGCGCGCCACCAGTCGAGGATGCGGCCGAAGCCGGCATCGACCGCGCCGATCGCGCTCTGGCCGTCGCCGCTGGCGAGGCCGCGGTAGTGGTAGGACAGGTCCGGCTCGTTCAGCCACAGCACGCAGGCGTCCGGATCGTGGTCGGGGATCGTGTGCTCCAGCAGCACCCTCACCGCCCAGTCGGCCACGCCGGTATTGGGGAAGACCTGCTCCGGCACCGGTCCGAAGCGGTCGACCACCTTGGCGAAATTGGCGGCCGGGGTGGAGATCGCGTCGCCCCAGATCGACAGCACGGGCTGGTTCAGCTCGGCGGCGCGGCCGGCCAGCAGGCGGGCGTTGCCGACCTTGCCGGTGGTGACGGCGGCGAACTTGCGCCCCGCGCCCCACAGGATTTCGCTCAGGTGATGCGCGGCGATCAGCCTGCCGTAGAACCGGTCGGCGGCGCGCATGCGCTCGTCGTCGGAGGTGTCCATCGCCGAGGAGAAACCCAGCGCCGGATCGTAGAAGGCATTGGCCATGATCCCGTGACCGGCCGGCGGATGCCCGGTCATCGACGTGGTCACCTGCACCCGCGTCTCGCTCGGGAAGGCCGAGCCCGTGTTGCGCATCCACACGCCGCCGGTGGCGAAGCCGTGGATGTTCGGGGCCTGGTTCGGCGTGACGTGATCGGGACGCAGGCCGTCGAAGACGACGACCAGAACTTTCGGCGCGGGCATGGGGACACTCCGGGGATCGGAAGGACTTGGGGAGTATCCTACTACACCGAGGAGATGACCATCCGGTGACAGCCGGCGGCGCCCAGGGTTACTGGGCCGCCTCGCCCTCCGGCCCGCGTAGGGCGGCCAGCGACTCGCGCACGGTGGTGAGCAGCGCGCGCTCGCGCTCGGTGTCGATCGAGATCGACGCGGTCATGCCGGCGCGCAGGGTCGGGCGGCTCTCGACCGTCTCCAGGTCGATCCGCACCGGGATGCGCTGTACCACCTTCACCCAGTTGCCCGAGGCGTTCTGCGGCGGCAGCACCGCAAATTCCGCCCCAGTGGCCGGCGCGATCGAGGTGATCCGCGCCTTCCAGGTCACGTCCGGATAGGCGTCGATCCCGACCTCCACGACCTGGCCCTCGCGCACATGGGTGAGCTGGGTCTCCTTCAGGTTCGCCACCACCCAGGTGTCGTCGGCCTCGATCAGGCCGAAGGCGGGGTCGCCCTCCTCCAGCCACTCGCCCGGCTCCAGATGGACCTGGGTGACGATGCCGTCGGCCGGGGCGCGGACCTCGGTATAGCCGAGATGCAGTTCGGCGACTTCGCGGGCGGTCTGCGCCTCGATGTATTTGGGATGCAGCTCGACCGCGCGCTCCGGGTCGCCGCCGAGTTCGGCCAGGACCGTGCGCACCTTCTCCTGCAGGGCGCGCACCCGCTGGCGGGCGGAGGCGACCTCGAACTCGGCCTCGTCCAGCCGCGCCTCGGTGGTGACGCCGCGCTTGTTGAGCTGGCGTTGGCGGTCGGCCTCGCGGGCGAAATAGGCGACGGTCTCGCGCGCTTCGTCGATCTCGGCCTGAACCTGATGGAACTCGGCCCGGGTCGCCTCGACCTCCTGGCGGACGGTCAGCATCCGCGCCTCGGCCGATTTCAGCTCCAGCCAGTGGGTGTCCGGGTCGAGACGGAACAGCAGCTCGCCGGCCTTCACCCGCTGGTCGTTCCTCACGAAGACTTCGGTCACCCGACCGTCGATATCGGTGGAGACGGCGATGATATGCGCCTTCACATAGGCGTTCTCGGTGGTCACGAACCGCCCGGTGACGGCATAGAGATAGGACGCGCCGACCAGGGCGAGGACCGGGATGACCACCAGCAGGACGAGCCGCTTGACCCAGCGGCCGCGCCGGCGCCTGGGCCGGGCGCTGTGGGCGGTAATCGGGCCGTCCTCGGAGGGCACGACGCCCTGGTTGCCGCCCTGGTTTCCGCCGGGGTTGGCGCCGTCATTCTTCTCGATGTCAGTCATCGGCCGCCTCCGCCTGCGCCGCCGGGCCCGCCAGTTCGTCGAAGGCGTAGAGGTTGGTCTTGATCTTCAGCAGGGTATCGATGAAGGCCTCGTGCTCCTCGCGGGTGAGGCCCTTCATGGCGTCGCTACGGATGTCGGCGGCGATGCCGCGCAACTCGCGCATCAGCCCCTGGACCTTCTCGGTCAGCACCACGCGCTTGATGCGCCGGTCGACCGGGTCGGGCCGGCGTTCGACCCAGCCCTTGTCCTCCAGCCGGTCGAGCAGGCGGCCGAGCGTGGCCTTCTCCAACTCCATGAAGGCGGCGAGTTCGGATTGGGCCATGCCCTCCTTGGCATAGAGGGCGGTCAGCACCCACCATTGGGAGCGGGTCAACCCGAGCTCCTTGCCGCGACGGTCGAACGCCACCCGCATCAGTCGGGCGACGTCGTGGACGAGGAACCCGAAGTTCCGATGCAGGTCTGTGCGTTCCATGGAGGGCAAATATAGTTGCCATGACAACCGTTGCCAAGCAGATCATAGAGGTCGGCGACAAGTCGCATGGCGACGACTGGACAGCGTGCCAGAAGTCGCGGAGTCATCGCAAAGCACTCGTTCCAACGCGCGGTTAATTCCGGCGCTTGAAACAGGTATAGTGCGGCCCAACGTCATGGATGAGCGGGCGGTCCCTTTGCGGGGCGCGTCTGCCGATACAGGAGGATCAGAGGATGCCGGACACGTCCTTCTCGCCACGGCAGGCGCAGCCGGATCTGGATCCGATCTGGTCCTCCCTGCGTCAGGATGCCGAGAAGACCGCGCGCGACGAGCCGGCGCTCGCCAGCTTCCTGCACGCCACCGTCCTGGCCCATGACACGCTGGAGCATGCGCTCGCCTTCCACCTGTCGCAGAAGCTGGGATCCGAGGCGATCTCGGCCCTGTCGCTGCGTCAGACGGTGGACGAGGCGGTGCATGGCGACGACACGGTGGGGGCGGCGGTGCGCGCCGACCTGTCGGCGGTGTTCGAGCGCGACCCCGCCTGCAACAGCTATCTGGAACCGTTTCTGTACTTCAAGGGTTTCCAGGCGATCCAGGCCTACCGCGTGGCCCACTGGCTGTGGGGACACGGCCGCCAGGCGCTCGCCTTCTATCTGCAGTCCCGGATCTCCGAGGTCTATGGGGTCGACATCCACCCGGCCGCCCTGATCGGCCGCGGCATCATGATCGACCACGCCACCTCCGTGGTGGTCGGCGAGACCGCGGTGATCGAGGACGAGGTGTCGATGCTGCACAACGTCACCCTCGGCGGTACCGGCAAGGAGACCGGCGACCGGCATCCGAAGATCCGCCGCGGCGCCCTGCTCGGCGCGTCGGCGACGGTGCTGGGCAATATCGAGGTGGGCGAATGCTCCCGCGTCGGCGCCGGCAGCGTGGTGCTGAGCGACGTGCCGGCCCACTGCACGGTGGCCGGGGTGCCGGCAAAGGTCGTGCGCGGCAGCAATTGCGAGCAGCCGGCGCTGTCGATGGACCATCGGTTCGTGGAATAGGGCGCCAGGCGCCTGCCCCTTGCGCGGCACAACCCTCGCCGATCTCTCCCCCCTTATTCATATATCCGCTTCACGCCGGGGCCCAGGGCGCCGCTGCCGCAGCGTTTCGAGCTATGTCCTGAGGCGTTCCAGCGGTCCCTTTCCTCGGTCCCGGCGCAAGGCCGGGAAGACGATGGTGGGGGGGGGGAAGCGCCGGAGTGAGCATCCCCCCGCCCCGGTGTACCGCCCCTTTACCCCGCGTCTACCGCGCTGCAGCACATTCAGTATCTTGTCGGCCGCCCGGCGGGCTGCTTTGGTTTCGCCATCATGAGCCAGACAGCCCCGTCCGACCGTACCGGTCCCGCCCCCGTATCCTCCACCGCAACCGCGTCCGCCGCCGAGCTCGACTGCGACGTCGTCATCATCGGCGCCGGGATCTCCGGCATGTACCAGCTTCATAGGCTGCGCGGGCTCGGCCTGAAGGTCGTCGTGCTGGAGGCCGGCACCGGCGTCGGCGGCACCTGGTACTGGAACCGCTACCCGGGCGCCCGCTTCGACAGCGAGAGCTATTCCTACGCCTATTCCTTCGACCAGGAGCTGCTGGACGCCTGGGACTGGTCGGAGCATTTCGCCGCCCAACCTGAGACGCTGCGCTACCTGAACTTCGTCGCCGACAAGCTCGACCTGCGCCGCGACATCCGCTTTTCCGCCCGGGTGGCGTCGGCTCAGTACGACGATGACACCCGGTCCTGGGCCGTGACCCTGGAGAGCGGCGATCGCTACCGGGCGCGCTTCATGGTCACCGCCATCGGCCCGCTGTCCTCGCCGACCATGCCGCGCATCCCCGGCATCGAGGAGTTCACCGGCGAGTACTTTCATACCGGCCTGTGGCCCAAGGAGCCGGTCAGCTTCGAGGGCAAGCGGGTGGCCGTCATCGGCACCGGCGCGACCGGCGTGCAGACCATTCAGGAGGTGGCCAAGACCGCCAAGACCCTGACCGTGTTCCAGCGCCGGCCGAACTGGTGTGCGCCGCTGCACAACGCCAGGATCACCGCCGAGGAACAGCCGGCCCTGAAGGCGCGCTATCCGGAGATCTTCCAGCGCTGCCGCGAGACCTTCGCCTGCTTCCTGCACACCCCCGACCCGCGCAGCGCCCTGGAGGTATCCGACGAAGAGCGCGAGGCGTTCTGGGAACAGCGCTACAGCGAACCGGGCTTCGGCATCTGGCAGGGCAATTTCCGCGACGTGATGATCGACCGGACGGCCAACAGGATGCTGTCCGACTTCGTGGCGAAGAAGATCCGCCAGCGGGTGAGCGACCCGGCCGTGGCCGACCTGCTGATCCCCAAGGATCACGGCTTCGGCACCCGCCGCGTGCCGCTGGAGACCAAATACTACGAGGTCTACAACCAGCCGAACGTGCGCCTGGTCGACGCGCTCTCAACCCCGATCGAACGGATCACCCCCACCGGTCTGGAGACGGGTGAGGAGGCGTTCGAGTTCGACATGATCATCTACGCCACCGGCTTCGACGCGATCACCGGCAGCTTCGACCGCATCGACTTCCGCGGCGAGGGCGGGCAGAGCCTGAAGGAGCGCTGGGCCGGCGGACCGAAGACCTTCCTCGGCGTGATGGTGGAGGGCTTCCCCAACATGTTCATGCTGGTCGGCCCGCATACCGCGCTCGGCAACATTCCGCGCAGCATCGAGTACAACGTCGACTGGGTGACCGGCCTGATGGCGCATATGCGCGACAAGGACATCACCTACGCCGCCACCACGGCCCGGGCGGTTGCCGACTGGACCGAGACCGTGCGCCAGGCCGGCGAGGGGCTGCTGTCCAACGAGGTCGACAGCTGGATGACCGGCGTGAACCGCAACGCCGGAAAGACCGAGCGCATCCTGGCCCGCTACAGCGGCAGCGCCGTCGCCTACCGCGAGCGCTGCGACGCGGTCGCCAGGGCCGGTTACCGGGAAATCAAACTCGCCTGACGCCGGAACGTAACGGTCACCGGTCTCCGGCGCGGCGGAATGGATCTGTCGCGGCCTCCGTGCGGCCGTGACCTGCCCGTTCTTTCTGCCGGTAAACCGCCGGTTTGAATGGATTTTTCAGCGCCGGCCGTTATCTATGTGACATCTCGTGGCGCATCAGTATCGTATGTGTACGAATGAATTTGGGCGGCGCGCTCCGGCGTCCGCCCTGCTCCCCGGAACCGTATCGACGAGGCCGCAGATGAGCGCATTTCGCACCGAGACCGTGCTGGACGTCCGCCACTGGACCGACACCCTGTTCAGTTTCCGCACCACCCGCGACCCGGCCTTCCGCTTCGAGAACGGCCAGTTCGCGATGATCGGGCTGGAGATCGACGGCAAGCCGCTGGTGCGCGCCTATTCCATGGCGAGCGCCAATTACGAGGAGGACCTGGAGTTCTTCTCGATCAAGGTGCCGGACGGACCGCTGACCTCGCGCCTCCAGCACCTGGCCGTCGGCGACAAGGTGCTCGTCGGCAACAAGCCCACCGGCACGCTGCTGACCGAGAACCTGTTGCCGGGCAAGGTGCTGTACATGCTGTCGACCGGCACCGGCCTGGCCCCGTTCCTGTCGCTGATCAAGGATCCGACGGTCTACGAGAAGTTCGACCGGGTGGTGCTGGCCCATGGCTGCCGGTACGCCTCGGAGCTGGCCTATGGCGACCTGTTGCGCCAGGACCTCAAGGAGCATCCGCTGGTCGGCGAGCAGGTCCAGGAGCAGTTCTCCTACTACCCCACGGTCACCCGCGAGGATCACGACCCGCGCGGCCGGATCAGCGACCTGATGCGTCAGGGCAAGCTGTTCAAGGACCTGCGGCTGTCGCCCCTGCATCCGGACAGCGACCGCCTCATGCTGTGCGGCAGCCCGGCGATGCTGGACGAGATGACCGACTGGGTCGAGGGCCTGGGCTTCGCCATGGGCAACAACTCCGGTCCCGGCAGCTATGTGATCGAGAAGGCGTTCGTCGAACGCTGAACCACTGACTATCCGGCTCTGGGTTCAGGGCCGGCGCGGCGATTTGAAGGGCAGCTTGCGGCCGCGTCACCAACCGCTAAAGCGCCACGGGGAAGACTCCGTGGGCCCGCCAGCTTGTGGAGGTGACCCATGCGTCAGCGCCAGGACTCCCGTTACGACCTCGCTCCGGCCCCGGAGCCTCTCGACCGCCAGGTCGGCCACCGGATCGACCGCCGGGTCGCCCGACTGCTGAGCCGATATGGCGCCCTGCAGGGCGCCGACCTGCTGCGTCCGCTGCTGCGCCACGCGTTTCGCGGCCGGGCGGCGCTGACCTCGTCCTTCGGGGCGGAGGCGGCGGTGCTGCTGCACATGGTGGCGGAGATCGAGCCGGCGACGCCGGTGCTGTTCCTCGATACCGGCAAGCTGTTCGACGAGACGCTGGCCTATCGCGACGCGCTGGTGGCGCGGCTGGGGCTGACCCACGTGCGCACGCTGACCCCGGCCGCCTACGAGCTCGCCGCCCTCGATCCGGAGGGCGACCTGCATCGAACCGCGCCCGACCAGTGCTGCTTCGTGCGCAAGGTCGCCCCGCTGGATCGGGGACTCGCCGGCTTCGAGGCCTGGATCACCGGCCGCAAGGCCTATCAGAGCGCCGACCGGGCCGGATTGAAGCCGATCGAGGCGGCGGAGGGGCGGATCAAGATCAACCCGCTGCTCGGCTGGCGGCCGGCGAATATGGACGCCTACATGGACCGGCACGCCCTTCCGCCCCATCCTCTGTTGGCGGAAGGCTATCTTTCGATCGGCTGCGCGCCCTGCACCGACCGGATCTGCGCCGGAGAGGATCCGCGCGCCGGTCGCTGGCGGGGCCGCGGCAAGACGGAATGCGGCATCCACCGGCCGCGTGACGCCTCTGGAGCCGTTGCGGCGGGAGGAGAAGGAACATGACCGACGGTCCGCGCACATCCCGCAAGCGCTCGCTTGCCAAGACGCTCACCTGGCGGGTGACGGCGACGTTCGACACCTTTCTCATAAGCCTGTTCATCACCGGCAGCATCGCCTGGGCGAGCTCCATCGCCAGCATCGAGGTGGCGACCAAGATGTTCCTGTATTACGGCCACGAGCGCCTGTGGTCGCGCTTCGGCTGGGGCATGGACTGAGAAGACGTGGCCGATGGGGTCCGGCTCGCCGGGCCTCAGACCAGCCTGTTGGATTTCAGGAACGCGTGGAGCCGGTCCTGCTGCGCCGTGGTCAGCGGCCAGGCCGAGGGCGGACGGGTCGGGCCGCAATCCATGCCGAGCGCCTGCAGGGCGGCCTTCACCCCGGTGACGTTGGTGCCGTTCAGCTCCTCCGCCCGGATGTCCTCGAAGGCGCGCATCTCGCGGATCAGCCGGCCCGCCGTGTCGTAGTCGCCGCCGTCGAGAGCCGCGTGGATCGCCACCGAGCGCTCCGGCCAGACATTGATCAGTCCGGAGGTGAAGCCGCGGGCGCCGACCGCGTAGAACGGCGGGGCCCAGACCTCCGCGAGGCCGCCGACCCAGGTGATCGACGGATCGCAGGCGGCCATGGCCTCGGCCAGCTTCATCGGGTTCGGCGTCGCCCATTTCACGCCCTTCACCCCGGGCAGGCCGCAGAGCTCGGCGATCGCCTTGGTGCCGATGGCGTCGTTGCGCAGGTACAGCATGATCGGCAGGCCGTCGGCGGCGTCGGAGACGGCGCGGACATAGTCGATCACCCCGCGCGGGGCGACGAAGGGATCCGGCGGCTGATGGATCATCAGCGCGGAGGCCCCGGCCTCGGCGGAGACCTTGGCCAGACGGCAGGCGTCGCGGATGCCGCGCCCGACCCCGGCCAGCAGCGGCGCGCGGTCGCCGACCAGGCCCGCCACCTCGCGCACCATGGTGCAGGCCTCGTCGGTGGTCAGCGCGTAGAACTCGCCGGTATTGCCGTTGACCACGGGCATGTGCACGCCGGCGCCCAGCACCCGGTCGACGATCGGCGCCAGCTTCTGCGGCGCGACCTCGCCGTCGGCGTCGTAGGGAGTGACCAGGATGCCGGAGATGCCCGCCAGGGCGCGGTCGAGATCGTGTTTCAAGGTCTTCCTCCCGGTTTCGTTCGCCCGCCCGATCCGGTCGCGGGCGTGGTTGCCGCCATCACTACCGTCCTGAGGGACCGGCGTCATCCCTCCACCGACAGCTCAGGGACCGGGCGGCCGTTTCGGGCGGCGCAGGAACAGTACGGCGGGGATCAGCGCGAAGAACACGATCGCCAGGGTCGTGAAGTCCTGCAGGAAGGACTGCAGCTCCGCCTGCCGGCTCACGGTGCGGGCGATCACCGCCAGCGCCATCTGGTGCGCCTCGGAGGCCGGCGCGCCGTTGGCGATCAGCCCCTGCTCGATCTGCCGCACGCGCTCCAGATAGCCTGGGTCGAGGGCCGAGACATGGCCGATCAGGTCCACCCGGTTGGTCTGGGAACCCCGGGCCAGCCAGGTGGACAGCAGGGCGATGCCGACGCTGCCGCCGAGGTTGCGCGACAGGTTGATCAGGGCGGAGGCCTGATTGTTCTTGCCCGGCGGCAGGCCGATATAGGCCATGGACGAGATCGGGATGAACAGAAAGCCGAGGCCGGCGGCCTGCAGCATCCGGGCATGGGCGATGGTCCAGAAGTCCACGTCCAGGGTGAAGCCGCTCATCAGGATCAGGCCCGAGGCCGAGCAGATCAGGCCGAAGGCGATCAGGTAGCGGGCGTCCACCACGCCGACGAGCCGGCCGACGATCGGCATCGCCGCCATGATCATGAAGCCACCGGGCGACAGCACCATGCCGGCCTGCATCGCCGTGTAGCCGTAGAGCGACTGGACGAACTGCGGCAGCAGGGCGGTCGAGCCGAGCAGCACGAAGCCGAGCATGAACATCATCGCGTTGGCGAGCGCGAAGTTGCGGTCGCGCAGCAGGGACAGGTCGACGATCGGGTCGTCGCTGCTGAGCTCCCACCACACGAAGGCGACCAGCCCGACTACCGCGATGACTGCCATGATCACGATGAAATGGGAGGTGAACCAGTCCTCCTCCTGGCCTTTGTCGAGCAGGATCTGCAGGCAGCCGAGACCCAGGGCGAGCAGACCGAAACCGATATAGTCGATGCGGATGCCGGCGGCCCGGCGGCGCTTGACCTCCTCCTTCGCCGCCTCCGGATCCTCGATCAGCGCCTCGACCAGCAGCCAGAGCACGATGGAGACCGGCACGTTGACCAGGAAGATCCAGTGCCAGCTGAAATTGTCGGTGATCCAGCCGCCCAGGGTAGGGCCGATGGCCGGGGCGAACACCACGGAGATTCCGTACATGGCGAAGGCCATAGCGCGCTGATGCGGCGGGAAGGTATCGGCCAGGATCGCCTGGCTGACCGGCTGCAGCCCGCCGCCGGTCAGGCCCTGCAGCGTGCGCGCCAGGATCAGCAGCTCCAGGGTCGGCGCCAGGCCGCAGAGCAGCGAAGCCACGCCGAACCCGGCGATGCACATCATGTAGAACTTCTTGCGGCCGATCACCGTCGACAGCCAGCCGCTCAGCGGCAGGATGATCGCGTTCGTGACCAGATAGGAGGTCAGGATCCAGGTCGACTGGTCGCGCGACGCCGACAGGCTGCCGGCGATATGCGGCAGGGCGACATTGGCGATGGAGAGGTCGAGCACCTCCATGAACGCGGCCATCGCCACCACCGGGGCGATGATCCACGGATTGACCTTGCGCCGCCCGGCGGGGGCGGGAGGCGCCGCGTCGCTCATTCGGGAGCGCTTCCCTCGCCGTCCACATGCACGGTCGGAATCACCGACATGCCGAGCGACAGCGGCCGCCGCGGGTCGAGCCCGTCGGTGACGACGATCTTCACCGGCACCCGCTGCACCACCTTCACGTAGTTGCCGGTGGCGTTCTCGGTCGGCAGCAGGCTGAAATAGGAGCCCGTACCCCGGCCGATCGTATCGACCCGACCGGTCAGGACCAGGTCCGGATAGGCGTCGACCGCGATGTCGACGCTCTGGCCGACCCGCATGTCGGTGAGCTGGGTCTCCTTGAAATTGGCGACCACCCAGGGCTGGCCGAACACGACGGAGGCCAGGGCCTGGCCGGTCTGCACGAGCTGGCCGACCACCACCGACTTCTTGGTGACGGTGCCGTCATGGGCGGCGACGATCCTGGTGTGGTCGAGGGCCACGCGGGCGGCGCGCAGCGACGCCTCGGCCTCATGCACGGCGGCCTTGGCGGCGTCGCGTTCGGCCTCCCGGGCGACGATCTCGCGGCGGGCGGCCCGCACCGTCTCGATGGCGGCCTCGGCCCGGCGCACCTCGGCGAGCGCGGCGCCGACGGCGCTGCGGGCGGCCTTGACCTGGGCGCCGGTGGTGCGCGCCCGTGCCTCGGCGGATTCCAGCCGCTGCTTGGAGGCGAAGTCGGAGCGGCTGAGCTGGCGGTAGCGTGCCGCGTCGGCGGCGGCCTGGCTGGACTCCGCCTCGGCGGCGGTCACATCGGCCTGGCGTTGGGCCAGGGTGCTTTCGGCCAGATCCTTCGCCGCCTGCGCCTCGGCCAGGCGGGCCTCGGTATCGGCTTCGCTGTAGGACAGGTCCGCTTCGGCCCGGGCGGCATCGGCGTGGGCGCGCACCAGCGCGGCCTCCGCCTCGGCCACGCGGGCCTCCGCGTCGGCGGATTCGATCTCGACCAGCACCGCGTTCTGCGTCACCGCCGATCCCTCGGCGAAATGCACCGCGATCACCCGTCCGGTGACCTCGCTGGCGACCATCTGGGTGTCGCCCTCGACGAAGGCGTTGTCGGTCTCCTCCTTGCCCAGCCCGTGCAGCCACCAGAAGGTTCCGGCCGCACCGGCGACGGTCAGGACCGCGGCGAGGAACATCGCCCGGCGGCGCTTCTTCGAGCTGGTGCCGGCGGGTTGCTCGGCCGCGTCCCCGCGGGCCTCTTTCGGTGACTGGGCGTCCACCGGGCGACTCCATAGCTGAGGCGAATTCGAGATGGATGCTACTAAACTGAACCGTTCAGTTTTGTGTTGCGCACACATGGAAGATCACGTAGGCCACGTCAAGCTCCATCCGCAGGGACGGCCATGACAAGACGCGCCGACGGTCCACGCACCCCTTCTCGAAAGCCCCTGCAGAGCCCCTGCATGGCGGAGGACGGCGGTCAGGATCCGAAGACCCGGCAGATTCTGAACGCCGCCGCGGCCGCCTTCATGGAGCACGGGTTCGGGCCCGCCTCGGTGGACCTGATCGCCCGCAATGCCGGCGTGTCGAAGGCCACGGTCTACACCCGCTTCGCCTCCAAGGAGGCGATGTTCGAGGCGGTGGTGGAGCGCGAGCGCCAGCGTCGGCATCTGGACGACGTCCTGACCGGCAGCCACCCGGATTTCGAGACCCGCCTGCGGGCCTGGGCGACGGGGATGGTCCAGGTCTTCACCGATCCGATCACGACCAAGGTCTACCGCATGGTGGTGGCGGAGAGCCCGCGCTTCCCTGAACTGGGCCGGGCGTTCTACCGCTCCGCGCCGCAAGCGTCGCGGAAACGGCTGGCCCGCCAGCTTGCCGAACATGGTGCCGCGGCCGGCCTGGCGATCGACGACCCGATACAGGCCGCGGCCGATTTCATCGGGCTGCTGCGCGGCGATCTCCAGCTCCGCGTCCTGCTCGACGTGGAGCACCAGCCCGATGCCGACCGCATCCACGCCGTCGCCGACCACGCGGTCCGGCTGTTCCTGAAGGCGTATCGGGCTTAGAGCGCCGGACTTAGAGTGCCGGGGCGGCGAAGCCAGCGACCCCCTCCTTCTCCAGCCAGGCGGCGACCCGCAGGCACAGGTCCTCCCGCCAGGGTGCGGCGATCACCTGCACGCCGATCGGCAGACCCTCCCTGCGTACGGGCACCGCGCAGACCGGCAGGCCGATGGCCGAGATCGGCTGGGTGAACATGCCGATATTCGGCCGGGTCAGCACCTCGCGGCCGCGGATCGTCACCGTCCGGCAGCCGATCTCCGGCGCCGGGAACGGCGTCGCCGGGGCGATGAGCACATCGACATCCTGGAACACCTTGGCGAAACAGGCCCGGTACCAGGCCCGCACCTGCTGGGCGCGAGCGTACCATGGGCCGGGCAGCATGGCGCCGGCCAGAAACCGGTCCCGGGTATCCGGGTCGAAATCGTCGAGCCGGGTGCGCAGGTTTTTCAGATGCAGGGCCGCACTTTCGACGTTGGTGATCAGGAACGCCGCCGCCCGGCCCTCGGCCACGCCGTCCACCGCCACCGGGCCGCCTGCTCGCAGAGCCCCGGCAACCGCGCGCACCGCCGTCTCGGCCTCCGGCATGCCCGCGGTGTCGAAATACCCGCCGAGCGTGGCGATGCGCAGGCCGTCGATCCCGGCATCGAGCGTGTCCAGCACCGGCGCCACGGGGCGTCCGGCGCAGGCGGGGTCGCCGTCCGCCGGTCCCTGCATCGCGTCGTAGGCCAGGGCGAGGTCGCGCACCGAGCGGGCGAAGGGCCCCAGATGGTCGAGGCTGTCGCAGAACGGAAAACTCCCCGTCCGGGTCAGCCGGCCATAGGTCGGCTTCAGCCCGAAGACGCCGCAGAACGACGCCGGCACCCGGATGGATCCGTTGGTGTCGGAACCCAGGGTGAGGGCGGCCAGCCCCGCCCCCGCCGCCGCGCCGCTGCCCGAGGACGAGCCGCCGGCCATCCGCGTGACGTCGTGCGGATTGCGGCAGGCGCCGTCATGGGCGTTCTCCCCGGTGAAGTCATAGGCGTATTCGCCCATGTTCAGCCCGCCGATCAGCACCGCCCCCGCCGCGGTCAGCCGCTCGATCAGGACGGCGTCCCGGCGCGCCGGGGCCTGGTCACGGTTGATCTTCGAGCCGGCCCGGGTCGGCAGGCCTTCGATGTCGAACAGGTTCTTCACCGCGAAGGGCACGCCGGCCAGCGGCGGCAGCGGTCTGCCCGCCGTCCGGGCGGCGTCGACCGATCGTGCACCGGCCAGGGCGCGCTCGGCGGTGACGTCGGTGACGGCGTTGACCGCCGGGTTCACGTCGGCGATCCGGCCGAGGGCCGACCGCGCCACGTCCTCGGCGGTGACGGTGCCGGCGGCGACCGCCCGGGCGATCTTCCAGGCGGGGGAGAACGCGCCGAGGTCGCTCACCGCGTCTCCTCCGGCGCGTAGACCGGCGCCAGGGCGAGGGTTCCCTCCGGTACCGGCGCGGCCTCCAGCAGCTCCGCCATCTCCCGGGCGATGGCGAGGTACGGGGCCACCGCGGCGATCCGCTCCTCGTCCAGATCGAGACCCAGCGCCGGGGCCGCCGCACGGATAAAGGCGTCCGGATCGAAGGCTGATGCGGCCATGGCGTCCTCGCTGGGGCGCGGGTCGGATACGGGCAGAAGGCTGACGTGGGCGGCGACGACGCGCCAGCCGTCGGGCATGCGCACCCAGGTCTGGCTCTGGCGGCCCCTGCGGCCGCTGGACAGGCGGCGGTATTCGGTGAAGGCGGTGGCGTGGTCGCGGCCGTAGGTGGTGACGACCGTGCGGGTCAGGTCGCGGGCGATGTCGCTGACGTCGCGGCCGCTGCGGTAGCCGGCGATCTCCGCGTAGCCGTACAGGGCCTCCTGCGGCCCGTAGCGGATGGTCTCGTCCGCCTCCCAGAACAGCTCGTTCAGCACGGCGACGTCGTTCGCCATCAGGGCCGCCTCGTACCGTCGGAACGCTTGCGTCACCTCGGCCAGGATCTCGGGGATGTTGATCTCCACGGGCGGGCTCCTACTCGGCCGCCTTGGCGAGAGCGGGGGTCGCGGCGATCGCGGCCGGCGGCATCGGCGTGGCGTCGAGCAGGCTGCGGGTATAGGGATCGGACGGCGCGCGCATCACCGCCTCCGCCGTGCCTTCCTCCACCACCCTGCCCTCGCGCATCACGATCACCCGGTCGCAGAGCAGGCGGACCACATGCAGGTCGTGGCTGACGAACAGGTAGCTCACCCCCAGCTTGGCGCGCAGCTCCGCCAGCAGGTTCAGCACGATCGCCTGGATCGACACGTCCAGGGCGGCGGTCGGCTCGTCCAGGATCAGCAGCCGCGGCCGCGAGGCCAGCGCCCGGGCGATGCCGACCCGCGCCTTCTGACCGCCGGAGAGCTGGTGCGGGAACCGGTCGAGCAGGGTCAGGGGCAGGCCGACCTGGGTCGCCAGTTCCTCCACCCGCCCGGCCGGCTTCTCGTCGGTCAACCGGCGGATCGGATCGGCGATCGCCTGGCGGGCGGTGAAGCGCGGGTTGATGCTGTCGGTGGCGTCCTGGAACACCATCTGCAGGCTGCCGCGCCGCGGATCGCGGGCGAATTTGGCGGCCGGGGTGTCGGTCAGCGTCGTGCCGTCCAGCAGGATCTCGCCGCCGGTCGGGTCGAGCAGGCGCATGATCATGGCGGAGGTGGTGGACTTGCCGCAGCCGCTCTCGCCGACCAGGCCCAGGGTCTCGCCCTCGCGGATCACGAAGGAGATGCCGTCCACCGCGACGGATTCCGACGCGCCCCGGCCGAACACCTTGCGCAGGTTGCGGACCTGCAGCAGCGGCGCGCCCGGCACCGGTCGGACGGGAGAGGGTGCCGGCGGCTCCAGCAGGTCGCCGACCTCCGCGCCCGGTCTCGGCGTGGCCCGGATCAGGCGGCGCGTATAGGCGTGCCGCGGATCGGCGAACAGCGCCTTGGGGTCGCCCGCCTCGACCACCGCACCGTCCTTCATGACGACGATCTTGTCGCAGTACTCCGCCGCCAGCCCGAGGTCGTGGGTGATCAGGATGGAGCTCATTCCCCGGCTCTTGGTCAGCTCGGCCAGCAGGTCCATCACCACCTTCTGGGTGGTCACGTCCAGGCCGGTGGTCGGCTCGTCGGCGATCAGCAGGCGCGGATCGCAGGCCAGCGCGATGGCGATCACCACCCGCTGGCACATGCCGCCCGACAGCTCGAACGGATAGGCGTCGTAACGCGCCTCCGGATCGGCGATCCGGACCGCCCGCAACGCCTCGATCGCCTTGGCTTTCGCGGTGGAACGGGTCGCCCGGTTGTGACGGCGCAGCACGTCTTCGATCTGGTGGCCGACCTTGCGGATCGGGTTCAGCGCGGCGCGCGGGTTCTGGAACACCATGGAGATCTCGCGGCCGCGCAGCTCCCGCATCTCGCGGTCCGACATGGCGGTGAGGTCGATCCCATCGAAGGTGATCCGGCCGCCGGCGATCCGGCCGCTGCGCTCCAGGATGCGCATGACGGCGTAGGAGCTGACCGACTTGCCCGACCCGCTCTCGCCGACGATGCCCAGGGTCTCGCCCTTGGCGAGCGAGAAGCTGACGCCGCGCACCGCGTCCACGGTGCCGCGCCGGGTGGAGAAGCTGACGCTGAGATCCTGGACATCGAGGAACATGGCTTACGTCCTTTGCCGGGGATCGAAGATATCGCGCAGACCGTCGCCCAGCAGGTTGAAGGCGAAGACCGCCGTCATCAGGGCGAGGCCGGGGAAGAAGGCGAGCCACCACTCGCCGGAGACGACGAAGTTGGCGCCCTCCGCCACCATGATCCCCCACTCGGCGGTCGGCGGTCGCACGCCCAGGCCGATGAAGGACAGGCCGGCGGCATTGAGGATCGCCCAGCCCATGTTGAGGGAGATCTGCACCATCATCGGCGGCAGGGCGTTGGGGAAGATGTGGAAGGCCAGCACCTGGATGTCGGTGTTGCCGGACAGCCGGGCGGCCTGGGCGAAGCCGGCGTTGCGGCGGATCCGCACCTCGGCGCGGGCGACCCGGGCGTAGAACGGCAGGTTGATGATGGCGGTGGCGTAGATGATGTTCTCCACCGTGTTGCCCATCGCCGCGACGATGCCCATGGCCAGCACGAACAGCGGGAAGGCCATGATCGTGTCGACGAACCGGCCGGTCACCGCGTCGATCCAGCCGCCCCAATAGCCGGCGGCCGATCCGATCGCGGCGCCCACGACGAAGGACAGGGCGACGGCGGCGACCGAGATCATCAGGTCGAGGCGGGTTGCGATCAGCACGCGGGAGAACACGTCGCGGCCGAGATTGTCGGTGCCGAACCAGTGATCGGCCGAGGGCGGCTGCAGCGCGCGGGCGGCGTTGGATTCCATCGGGTCGTAGGGCGCCAGCATCGGGCCGAAGACCGCCACCAGCACGATCGTCGCGAACAGGGCGAAGGCGATGGCCGTGATCGGGTTCTCGCTCAGCACGTAGATCACGTGGTCGAGAAAGCCGCGTTCGCGTGTTTCCGGCGTGGTGGCGCTCACGGTCTAGCCCTCCCGGGTGCGGGGATCGACGAGCGTGTAGATGATGTCGATCGCCAGGTTCAGCAGGACGAACAGGATCGCCATGGCCAGCACGAAGCCCTGCACGGCGGCGTAGTCGGAGACCACCAGGGCCTCGACCGCGTAGGAGCCGATGCCGGGCCAGGAGAACACCTTCTCCACCAGCACGTTGGCGCCGAGCATGAAGGAGAAGACCATGCCGAGCGTGGTCACCACCGGGAGCATGGCGTTCTGGAAGGCATAGCCGAGCACCACCTGCCCCTCGCCGAGCCCGGCGGCGCGGGCGGTGCGGACATAGTCCGAGGACAGGGCCTGAAGCATGGCGGCCCGCGCCATGCGGGCGAGCGGCGCCAGGGTGAACAGCGCCAGCGCGGTGGCCGGGAGGACGAGCTGGCTCAGCGCGCCGCGTGCCGTCTCGACGTCGCCGTCCAGCAGCGCGTCGATCACGTAGAACCCGGTCACCTCCGGCGGCGACAGGTAGACGAAGTCGAGCCGGCCCAGCGGCGACGGCGCCCAGCCCAGCAGGTAGTAGAAGACATAGACCAGCACGATGCCGGTGAAGAAGGTCGGCAGCGACACCCCGGCGGTGACCAGGCCGCGGCAGGCATGGTCGATCCAGCTTCCCTGATGCACGGCGGCGGCGATGCCGAGCGGCAGGGCGATGGCGCAGGACAGCAGCAGCGCCGTCAGGGTCAGTTCCAGGGAGGCGGGCAGCCGGCGGGTCAGTTCCTCCACCACCGGCTGGCCGGTCGACAGGCTGTTGCCGAGATCGCCGACGACCAGGTCCTGGACATAGTGCAGGAACTGCACCGGCAGCGAGCGATCCAGGCCCATGGTGGCCCGGATCTCGGCGATGGAGGCTTCGGTGGCGGCGGGGCCCGCGAAATAGGCTGCCGGGTCGCCCGGCAGCATCCGCGTCAGGATGAAGCTGACGATGACCACCCCGACCAGAGCCGGGAGGGCCTGCAGGGTGCGGTACAGCACCAGTTTGGTTCGCGGGCCCATGGCGGTTACGCCTCGAAGCCGCGGGCGTCGAGCTGGCGGTGGAACCAGTACTCGTAGCCCGACATGTCGCGGGTGCCGACGTTCAGCGCCGGCTGGAACAGGGCGATCCGCGGCACCTCGTCCCAGACGATCTCGATCATGCGCTTGATCTTCGGCGCGTAGTCCGGGTGATCGACCGGGATGTGCAGGGTCTCGTTGGTGAGCGTCTCGATCTCCTCGTTGCGGTAGTTCGAGGAGTTGAACAGGTGCCCTTCCAGATAGGCCCAGAAGAAGTAGTAGCAGGGGTAGTTCAGCCAGCCGCCGAAGGTCTCCAGATGCAGCGGCAGCCGCTTCTCCACCAGCGAGGCGGTACGCCAGTTGGCGCCGGGGATCTTCTCGATGGTCGCCTTGATATTGATCTTGGCCAGGTTCTCCTGCACCAGCAGGGCCGTCGGCTCCATCCAGTCGGACTGATCGAGCGCGATCGACAGCGGCACCTCGAACCCGTCCTTGTAGCCGGCCTCCTCCAGCAGGGCCTTCGCCTTGTCGAGGTCGGTGCTGTAGGGGAACGGCTGCGGCCAGGCGATGTCGGCCGGCGTTGCGGACGACCCGCCCCACATGGGCACGCCGCGCTCATAGGCGGCGGTCTGGAAGATGTCGGCATAGGGCACCGACCAGGCGATGGCCTGGCGCACCTTCTTGTCCTTGAACGGCTCGAAGGCGAGGTTCGGGCACAGGCAGTAGATCGCGTTCTCGATCGGTGTCGAATGGATCGTCATGCCGTCGGTGCCGGACAGCTCCTTGGCGTCCTTGTTCGGGATGTCGAAGGAGACCTGGATGTCGCCGCGTTCGAACAGGGCCCGGCGGGTCGCCTGGCTCGGCACCTCGCGCACGATCACCCGCTTCACCTCCGGCACCGGACCCGAGGTCCAGGCGTCGTTGCGCTCGTAGACGAGCTGCTGGCCCGGCTCCCAGCGCGCCACCTTGAACGCACCCGATCCGGCCGGGGTCTTGTGCAGGTATTCGGTCGCCCAGGGGTCGTCGGTGGTGGCGTTCGCTTTCGCCACCTTGGAGTTGATGACGATCGCCACCGGCACCGCCAGGTCGGGGACGGTCAGCTTGGACGGTCGGATCGTGTGGATCTTGAAGGTGAACTCGTCCACCGCCTCGAACTGCTCCGGCTTCTCCAGGGAGCCGGCCTTCATCTGCACCGTGGGGAAGCCGCCCAGGGTGACGGCGCGGTCGAACGACCACTTCACGTCCTCCGCCGTGATCGGCGAGCCGTCCCAGAACTTTCCGTCCCGGCGCAGCTTGAAGATGATGGCGCTGCCGTCCTCGGTGGTCTCCCAGCTCTCGGCGATCTCCGGCTCGATGACGGAGTAGTCGTAGGACAGGCTGCCGTCGGGCAGGGTCTTGGTGCCGAAGCTGACCAGCCGGTCATAGGCGTTCACCGCCACCTGATAGCTCGGCCGGTTGGTGCCGGAGCGGTGGATGTCGAGGCTGTTGATGGTCTGGCCCATGGCCACGACAACGGTGCCGTTCGATGCCGCCGCGGCCGGCAGCGAGCGGATGAAGGGAAGGGAGCCGGCGCCGAGAACGGCCGCACCCTTCAGAAAATCGCGCCTGCGCATGTGTCTCTCCTCCTGTTCAGTCGTCCGTATCGTGTGGTGGGTCAGGGAACCGCCCCCTGCCGGTCTGTGGCGGCGGCGAGATAGGCCCGCCAGCCGCCAAACTCGGTGATGTCGGTGGCGCCCTCCAGCCCGGCGGACTCGCAGATGAAACCGTTGACGGTGCCGCCGTCGGCCAGGGTGACCGTGCCGATGCCGAGCGGGGCCGGGATGCCGGCCATGAAGGCGCCGAAGCTGGCGAGCGGAAGCGCCCAGAGTTCCAGGTCGATGGCGCCGCCGGTGGCGTCGCGCATCAGTCCGGGGCGGAACGGCGGGCCGCCGGTGAGCCGGTAGAGCCGGTAGCCGGGCGCGCTCGAGGCGGTGGCGATGAAACGGCCGCCCAGCCGGATCAGCTCGCCGTTCAGCGGAAGGCCGGACATGTGGGCGCCGACGGCGGCGACGACGATCTCGTCCGGGCCGAGTGTCGGCGCCGGTTCCGGGATCTCGGGAAGCGCCCAGCCGGTGGCACCCAGGGTCACGCGGGCCTTCCGGTGCAGCCGCGAGGCGAGCGCCGCTGTCAGGCTGTCCTGCCCCGCGCGGGCCAGCAGGGTGACGCTGGCGGGCCGTCCGTCGCTGCGGGTGCCGGTCGGCACGGCGATGCCGCAGAGGCCGAGCAGGTTCACGAAGTTCGTATAGGTGCCGAGCTTGGTATTGGGGCCGATCGGGTCGGCCTCGAGGTCGGCGACCGTGAAGAAGGTCGGGATGGTCGGCACGCAGAGCAGGTCGATGCCCGCCATCGCCGCCTCGCAGGTCCGGCGCAGGGCCTCCATCCGGTACAGGCTGTTGAAGGTGTCGGTCGCGGAGAACTTGGTCGCCGCGCCGACGATCCGGCGGATCACCGGGTGAACGGCCTCGGGGGCCGTGTCCATCAGCGGGCCGACCACAGCGTGGCGCTCGGCGACCCAGACGCCGCCGTAGAGCATCTCGGCGACCCGGTAGAACGGCGTGAAGTCGAACTCGACGATCTCGCCGCCCTCGGACCTCAGCGTGTCCAGCGCCGCCGCATAGGACGCCGCCTGGACGGCGTCGCCGAAGAATTCGAGCGACGCGGTGTCCGGCACGCCGATCGTCGGATGCGGCGGGGCGGTGCCGAGATCCGGCGTCGTCACGGCCTTCGAGAAGGCGTCGGCCGGGTCATGCCCGGCGGCGGACTGGAAGGCGCGGTAGGCGTCCTCCACGGTCAGGGCGAAGACCGAGATGGTGTCGACCGTGCGGCAGGCCGGGACCAGGCCGCTGGCCGAGAGAGCGCCGACGGTCGGCTTCAGCCCGACGATGTTGTTCAGCGCCGCCGGCACCCGGCCAGAGCCCGCCGTGTCGGTGCCGAGCGCGAAGCTGACCAGGCCGCGCGCCACGGCGACGGCCGAGCCGGAGCTGGAGCCGCCCGGTACGATCTCCGGGTCCAGGGCGTTCTTCGGGATCGGATAGGGCGAGCGCACGCCCACCAGGCCGGTGGCGAACTGGTCGAGATTGGTCTTGCCGATCAGGATCGCGCCCGCCGCCCGGAGTTTTGCGACCGTAAAGGCGTCGGCCGCGGCCTCATAGGCGAAGGCGGGGCAGCCTGCCGTGGTCTGTTCGTCGACGGCGTCGATGTTGTCCTTGATGGCGAAGGGCACGCCCCAAAGCGGTTTCGCCACCCGATCGAACGGGCCGAGCCGGGCCGCCTCGGCCTGGGCCTTCTCCGCGTCGATCAGGGTGATGAAGATCCCGGGATCGCCCGCCGCCGCGATCCGCCGATAGCACTCGGCCACCACGTCGCCCGGCTTGGTGCCGGACTCGTAGGCCGCGTGGAGCGACGCGATGTCGAAGGGCAGATCCTGCATGGCGGCGCTCGGTCCCACTCGGGTCTCCGTGACTCTGTTTCCTGAAGGCTTCTCCGGCATCTCGCGGCTGCGAACACGCTCCGCCCAAGCCGCCGGTTTGGCTTGTCCAATCCCATGAATTCCGCAGATGCCGGCGCTCCCACACCGGTCTCGCATCTGCGATAGGAGAAAGCGTGCTGGCTATGACTGCTGTTGTCTTCTGCTATGATTGCAGCAAGCCGCTGCAGGAAATGCAGCGGTCAGGGGAGGGACCGATGCGCCACATGACGACGCTGCTCTATATCGACGCGGTGGCCCGGGCCGGCTCGATCCGCAAGGCGGCGGAGACCCTGTCGATCACCTCCACGGCGCTGAACCGGCGGCTGCTGGCGATCGAGGAGGATCTGGGCGTGCCGATCTTCGAGCGGCTGCCCCGGGGCGTGCGGCTGAACAGTGCCGGCGAACTGCTGATCCACCATATCCGCAACCAGATCTCCGACATGGACAGGGTGCGTTCGCAGATCGCCGATCTGGCGGGGGAGCGGCGCGGTCATATCACCATCGCCTGCAGCCAGGCGCTGCTGCCGTACCTGCCCCGGCAGATCGCCGCCTATCGCCGCGAGCATCCGGGGGTGACCTTCGCGGTGTTCCGCCGCGACCGGGAGGCGGCGGAACAGGCGCTGGTCGACCACACCGCCGACCTCGCGCTGGTGTTCGAGCCGATACGGCTGGCCGAGTTCCAGACCCTGCTGACCGTGCGCCAGCACGTGCATGCGATGTTCTCGCGCCATCATCCGCTGGCGGCCCGGGAGACCGTACGGCTGCGGGAGTGCCTGGACTATCCGATCGCCCTGCCGACCCGGGCCTATGGGGTGCGCCACCTGATGGAGGTTGCCCTGGCGGACTCGGCGATCTCGCTCAACCCGGTGGTGGAATCCGACAGTTTCGAGTTCCTGGGCCACCAGGCGATCGCCGAGGGGATCGTGTCGTTCCAGATCCCCATCGGCCTGCCGCCGGGCGGGATGCTGCCGGACATGGTCTCGCGCCAGCTCGACCCGCGCGACGTGCCCAGCGGCCTGATCTACATGGGCCAGCTCCGGGGCCGCATCCTGCCCGTTGCCGCCGCCAAGTTCGCGGAGATGGTGCAGAAGGACCTGGAGGCGCAGTACGACTGCAATTAGCGGCGGGGGTTGGAGCAGATTCACGCACGCTGGCGCGATCACGAAGTGATCCCGTCACCGCACGATCTGCTTTAGACGTTGCCGCCGTCCACCCGGAATTCCTGGCCGGTGCAGCCGCGCGAGGCGTCGGAGGCCAGGAACAGCACCATCTCGGCCACGTCCTCCTCCACCATGTCCCGCTTCAGGCATTGGCGCGCGTGGATCGCCTGCCGGTCCGCCTCGCTGATCCAGTCGCGGCGCTGCCGTTCGGTCAGGATCGCGCCGGGCAGGATGGAGTTGACCCGGATGCCGTCGCCGCCGAAATCCCGCGCCAGCGACCGGGTCAGGCCGAAGGCCGCCGCCTTGCAGGCGTTGTAGACCGCCAGATCCGGCACCGCGAGCCAGGGGGCGATGGAGCCGAAATTGATGATCGATCCGCCCCCCGCCTTCACCATCAGCGGCCGGGCGGCCTGGGCGGCGAAGAACTGGTGCTTCAGGTTGACCGCCACCAGGTCGTCCCAGACCTCCGGCGTGACGGCCTCGGCCTTCACCCGCTGGTCGCGGGCGGCGTTGTTCACCAGCACCGACAGCCCGCCGGCCGGCTGTGCCGCCGCCTCGATGGCCATGGTGAAGGACGCCGTCTCGGTCACGTCGCAGGTCGCGAAGTTCGGCCGGTTGCCGCACTCCGCCTCCACCGCCTCAGCCAGGGCCGTGCCGGCCTGCGGATCGATATCGACGAAGCTGACCCGGGCGCCCTGGCGGGCGAACAACGCGACGATGGCCGCGCCGATGCCGGTGGCGCCGCCGGAGACGAAGACGGCGCGGTCCTGCAGGTCGCGATAGAGGGCCGGCGAGGCGGCGTAGGATCGGTGCATGGAAGCCTGCTCAACGGTATCTGGGGCGTTTGAGTATTGATCGTCGGTTTTCGCTCCGACAAGATAAATTAAAGAAATGAATTAAATGGACGAACGTGGGGAGAGGCGGGTGATGAACCGGCGCATCGAGGCGGTCCTGCTGCTCGACTGCCGCAACACGCTGGCCGAGGGCATCCAGTGGCATCCGGGTCATGGTCGGCTCTACTGGACGGATATCCTGGGCCGCACTCTGTGGAGCTGCGACGCCGAGGGTGGGTCGGTGGAGACCCGCGGCTTCGACAAGCGCATCGGCAGCTTCGCCTTCTGCACCGACGACCGGATCCTGCTCGCGCTGGAGGACGAGCTGGCGCTGTTCGATCCGGAGACCGGATCCCTGAAGACCCTGGCGCCGGTCGAGGCCGACGAACCGCGAACCCGCATGAACGACGGACGGGTCGACCGCGCCGGCCGCTTCGTGTTCGGCGGCGTCGACGAGCATGGGCTGAAGCCGTATTCCGCCGTCTATCAGTTCAACGGGGTCCGGGCCCTGCGGCTGTTCGACGGGGTCGGCTGCGCCAACAGTATCGCGTTCTCGCCGGACGGGGCGCGGATGTACTTCGCCGACACCGCCGGCAAGACGATCGAGCGGATCTCCTACGAGACCGACGGGGTGCTGGGCGCCCGGTGGACCTTCGCCAAGCTGGCCGCCGACGAGGGCGGGCCGGACGGCTCCTGTGTCGATGCCGAGGGCGCATTGTGGAACGCCCAGTTCGGTGGCGCCCGGGTCCAGCGCTTCCTGCCCGACGGCAGCCGCGACATCCGGGTCGACCTGCCGGTCAGCCAGGTCACCTGCGCCTGCTTCGGCGGGCCGGCGCTCGACCGGTTGTACATCACCACCGCGCGGGAGAATTTCACGGACGCCCAGGCGGCTGCCGAACCTACGGCGGGCGGCATCTTCGTCGCCGAGGTGGGGGCGGCTTTCGGGGTGACAGGGCTGCCGGAGGAGAAATACACGGGATCGATCGCCGATTAGCGGCGCCCCGGGGTTTCCGGCTCGCGCGCCCATCGAGTCTGTTCTGAACAGTATCGACCCATAGCGGACGCTGCACATCTGCAAGCCTTACGCCCCAAAGCAGACGCCGGAGATCTATGGGCCGGCCGCCCCCTGGGCCGCTGCAGGACGTCTCATCTCTTTTTGGGAGCACTTCAGGATATTGACGGCGCCAGCCCCGGCGGAAGGCACGTTCGCGATCGCATCACTCTATGCCCTGGCGCCACCAATAACTTGAACCTTGGGCCTCACATCTGCAGGCCCGACCAGCAGGGGCCGGTCATTCGGGCTCAGACGTCGACACGCTCCTGGTCCACGCTCTTGCGCTCATTCATGTTGAACCGGCCGGCATAGATCGGTCGCTCGCCGGTGGACGGCCCCGGATACTGGACGATGAAGATTTCCCCGCCGCTCTCGGTCTTGAACTCGCCTTCGTAGTGCGGATCCGGGTGAAATAGCACCGTGCCGGGGCCGTAGACGTCTCCATCAATCTCGAACTCCCCGGACAGGATGTGCCACACCTGGGCAAACCCGTGATAGTGCTCGGGGTGAAACGCGCCCGGCTCCAGACGCAGAATTCCCGTGTTCGGATGGGTCGGGTTGTCAGGCTCCGGATGAAACAGCATTTTGCCGGTTTCTCCGGGCCAGCGGATCGTCTCCCACTCAACGTCGTCAAAGCGCCGGGCGATATAGCGCTTGTGATCCTTGCGCGTCGCCTCGCGTTCCGTCTTCAGAGATGCATTATTCTCCGCGGTATCAGCGATATGTTTGCTCATTGTATCCTCCACTGTGTGAACCGGTCTTTTGGTCGCCGGAAGCGCCGCCCAATGGGCGCCACCAGTCGAACTCGGGAAGCGCCCCGTCGGCTGCGGCGACTGTCATCAGAAGGTGAGCTTCTTGATCTCCAAGCCCCCGGGCTCGGTGCGGGTGGTGGGAGTTGATGTAGATGCCGTCCCCGGCCTCGAGGCGATGTGTCTGATCGCCGACATCAAAGATCACGGTTCCGCTGAGAACGAAGCAGTGTTCCTGCCCGGGATGGGAGACGAACGCCTTCATCCCGTCGTCCTTCGGCAGCACCAGATGAAAGACCTCCATCTTGTCCTTGGATCTGCCTCCGCCCAGTCTTCTCCAACGATATCCGGTCGAGGGAACGAACGAGAATTGCCCGTCCGCGCCTCGGTGAACCGCAACATCCGTCTCCGTGGAGACCGTGCCCAGGTCGTCGAACAGCGAGCCGATCTGAATGTCGAGGGATGCGCAGATCTGGAGCAGACTGGCGATGGTCGCGGACGTCGCGCCTCGTTCGATCTTGGACAGATAGCTCTCCGACAGCCCGCACCTGGCGGCCAGGTCGACCAGCGTCAGTCTGGCCGCAAGTCGCGCCGACTTTACGCTGGCCCCAATCTTCGCGTTCGCTCCGGCTTCCTGCATGCCAATCACACATCGAAATGTCTTGACAGGACATATTGTTGTCCCAACAGGACGTCATGTGCAAGCCTAGAATCTCAGCCCGACCCAGGCTATGCCGTCGGCATAGAGTTCTGCGTTCTTCGCGTCAGACACCGATACCCTCGCTAGGCGCCAACCAAATACGGGCAAGCGGATGACGGGACCCCTTGCTGGTTCTATCGCCTCCGCTCTGCCAACCCTATGCGTTCTTTGGTCGTCATTGGAGCGTCCGACCCGTAGCGGTCATTCGGAATCACTGCTTCGGCCGACCCAAAGCGGTCTCTTACCCCGCCGTTCCGCCTGCGGGCTTGTGCCCACACGGTCCTTTCCTCGGTAGCTTTGGCAGTGCTAGCGTCTGGTCCATCCGCAATTCTCGAAGATGCAGATAGACGACAATGGAATTCGATCAAGCAACATTGAAATACAATCAGATCTTTGCCCCCGATTTGATTGAAGAATATCAGGATCTTGTTTGTAAGAAAAAGAGATTCGCATACTACACTTCCGCTGATACGGCGATAAAGGTGCTTCGCAACCAAGAACTTTGGTTCAGAAATGCCACAGTCATGAATGATTTCGCTGAAATTTCACACGGCCTGGCACTTATGCAGAAAGTGTTTTCTGGGCCGAGTGGAAAATATTTTCGAGAAGCAGTTGATGGCATATTTTCCGGAACGATTGATAGAGCGGATAAATTACTTTTTGAATGGGTAGAGCACTGGCAATTCGAAACGTACATTGCGTGTCTTTCTATTCACGAAGCAGAAGAAGACATAAGCGGGCGGCTTTCCATGTGGAGAGCCTATGGAGATACTGCGATAGTCGTTAACAACACGCCCATGGCCTCGATCACTGACTTGGCTGCAGTGTTTTCGACTCCAGTTTTATATCTTTCAGAGGAAGAGTTTATCAGCTATCTTAATAAAATTACCAATTCCATTCTCAGTAATCGAGAATACTTACTTGGCTTAGGTCAAGACACGCTGGTTAGCCACATTCACGATATGGCTTTCCGGTTCGCGATAGCGAGTAAGCATCCGGGGTTTAAGGAAGAGAAAGAATGGAGAGTTTTTTATCATCCAACAAAAAATAAAAGTCCAGTTATGACCGAAGACACTGTTGTTCTCGGAGGTGTGCCGCAAACAATTTTTAAACTTCGCTTGGCGAATGAACCACATAACGGGCTATACGGCGCAGATATTCCGTCGCTTCTGGACCGAATTATTATTGGGCCAGTGCAGTTTCCGTACATGAGTTACAAAGCGTTTCTGTCGGTGCTTGAGGGTTTGGGGATTAGGGATGCAGAGTCGAAAATATTCCTATCTGATATCCCCCTTCGCATAAATTAGCGACTGATGAACTTCCGTCGAGGCTTGTTCCGCGTGACCTGCTCCCCGATATGTCCTCGTTCAGAAGTTAGTTCTGTTCCGGTTTTGGTCCTCGATTGACCGGTTGCGGTATTCCCACGGTGTGAGCCCGCCGAGGCTCGTGTGGGGGCGGTGTTGGTTGTAGTCGTCGCGCCAGGCGCCGATCAACTGGCGGGCATGGCGCAGGCTGGAGAACAGGTGCTCGTTCAGGCACTCGTCGCGCAGCCGTCCGTTGAAGCTTTCGACCAGGC
This sequence comes from Thalassobaculum salexigens DSM 19539, assembly GCF_000423805.1. NCBI lineage: Bacteria > Pseudomonadati > Pseudomonadota > Alphaproteobacteria > Rhodospirillales > Thalassobaculaceae > Thalassobaculum > Thalassobaculum salexigens. The sequence goes on along the minus strand of NZ_KE384095.1, from coordinate 80 downwards.
CGTTCTGCATCGGTTTGCCGGGCGCGATGTAATGCCACTCGACACCGCGCTCTTCTTGCCAAGCCAGGATGGCGTTCGAG
>NZ_KE384094.1:367739-1121555 GCF_000423805.1 Thalassobaculum salexigens DSM 19539 | reverse complement strand
GTCAGAAGTTTTTTCCCAGCATCTCGCGTAACGTCGAGACGTCCATCACCGACTCTGCCAGCAGCTTCTTCAGCCGCGCGTTCTCGTCCTCGAGTTGCTTCAGGCGCTTCGCCTCCGACACCTCAAGGCCGCCGTACTTCGAACGCCACTTGTAGAAGGTCGCATCGCTGATCCCGTGTTTGCGGCAAAGCTCCGCCGCCGACAGGCCTGCCTGATGCTCCTTCAGGATCCCAATGATCTGTTCCTCGCTGAACCGACTGCGCTTCATCGTCCATCTCCTCGTCAGAGGAACAGACTAACCTCACAATGCGGAAGTTTCAGGGGAGCAGGTCACGCGCGTCAGCCAATAAGGACTGACATAGGAGGCTCTCCTAGCGATAGCAGAGCCGCGTCCCCACCCCACCCAGCAGAGCCTCCTCGCCATTCGGCCGGCAGCGACCCATAACAGACATTCGCACTTACTGACGCACCGCTTCAAAGCGGTCGCTCAGTTCAACTGCACTCCACAGCGCTTGCTGGTTGCCACGGCGATGGTTACGCTATACATAACTATTGATGATTGGAAGCTTCCGGGACGCGGCCACTCGCACGATTTTCGAAGGGACGTATGTCCGCGGCTTCGGGCCCGACATCCAGCGTCGGGCACGGCGGAAACTGCTGATGATCGATGCGGCGCGGGATATCGAAGACCTTCGCGTTCCGCCGGGCAACCGGTTGGAGAAGCTCTCGGGAGATCGCGACGGTCAGTACAGCATCCGGGTCAACGACCAATACCGGATTTGCTTCAGCTGGTCCGATGGCGGTGCCGAGAATGTCGAGTTGGTCGACTATCACTGAGGAGGGAAGCATGAGCTTGGAAGAGAGACCAGGTGGGGTAATTCCCCTGGAGCACCCGGGCATCATCCTGCGTGAGGAGTTCCTGGAGCCTCTGGGCGTATCGGCCTACAGGCTGTCGAAAGACGTGCACGTTCCGAAGAACCGGATCACCGCCATTATCCATGGTGAGCGGGCGATCTCCGCGGACACGGCCTTGCGGTTCGCGCGTTATTTCGGGACCTCGGCCGAGTTCTGGATGAACCTCCAGGCTCGGTACGAGCTCGACAGTGCCGCTCGCGAGAAGAAGAGCGATATCGAAGGCAGCATCCGGCCACTGGCGGCCGCCCACTGACAGGCGACCGCCAGGAGCAGCCGTGGCGGCCCTACAGCTCGATCTGCTCGGAGATCGTCAGGGCGTCATCCACTTCGATGCCGAGATACCGCACGGTGCTCTCAAGCTTTGTATGGCCGAGTAACAACTGGACGGCACGCAGATTGCCCGTCTTGCGGTAGATCTGGGCCGCTTTCGTGCGTCGCATCGTGTGGGTCCCATAGGCCGAACTATCGAGCCCGGCGCTCTCCACCCAGGCATGAACGATCCGGGCATACTGCCGCGGCGACAGATGGGGACTGAGCCTCCATCGGCTCGGGAAGAGATAATCGCCAGGACGCCTGCCGGCATGGTCGATCCATGCCTCTACCGATTTGCGTGTCGGCTCGGTCAGTTCGAACTGCACCGGGCGTCCGGTCTTCTGCTGGAGGATCGTGGTCCGTTCGCGAATGCGGCCGCTGACCTGGACGTCCTCCACTTTCAAGCTGACCAGATCACAGCCGCGCAGCTTGCTGTCGATCGCCAGATTGAACAGTGCCAGGTCCCGCTTGCTGCCGCTGATCTCAAGGCGCACGCGGATGCCCCAGACATCCTTGGGCTTCAGCGGTCGTTTCTGGCCGACCAGACGGCCCTTGTTCCAGGGTACACGCCGAGTAACCGGGGCCTCGGATAGGCTGGTATCAGGAAGCATAGTCGTATCCTCCAACAGGAACGACCTCCCCCACACCACTATTCAGAACCTATGGAACGACGTTGGCAATCGTCGATACTTTGAAAGCTGGCGATCTGCCGTGACCGAAGCGGTCATTCGATTTATACGTCGTATTCGGCCTTTCGACACCCCATCTATTAGAGGCCGCCTCGCCCTTTCGACCCGATCGGGCCAGAGCGCGCTACAGGCCCTGGGGCCAAGGAAATTCCATGAAATTGCGTCCGCTACAGGACCGCGTCCTGATCCGCCCGCTTGAGCGGGATACGATCAGTTCCGGCGGAATCATCATTCCCGATACCGCCAAGGAAAAGCCAGTCGAAGGCACCGTCGTCGCCGTCGGCTCCGGCAATCGAGACGACCAAGGCAAGCTGCACACGCCCGACGTGACGGTCGGAGATCGCGTGCTCTACGGCAAATGGTCCGGCAGCGAGGTGAAACTCGACGGCGAGGACCTCGTGATCATGAAGGAGACCGACATCCTGGGGATCGTGGACCAGGCAACCGCAACGACGCCCGCCGCGTAACGAACCAGGAGATCATCCATGTCCGCCAAAGAAGTCCGCTTCAACACCGACGCCCGCGACAGCATGCTGCGCGGCATCGACATCCTCGCCCGCGCCGTGCAGGTGACCCTGGGGCCGAAGGGCCGCAACGTGATCATCGACAAGGCCTACGGCTCCCCGCGTATCACCAAGGACGGCGTCACCGTCGCCAAGGAGATCGAACTTACCGACAAGTTCGAGAACATGGGCGCGCAGATGGTCAAGGAGGTCGCCAACCGCAGCAGCGACCTGGCCGGCGACGGCACCACCACCGCGACGGTCCTGGCCCACGCGATCATGCGCGAAGGCTCCCGGGCCGTGGCCGCCGGCATGAATCCGATGGATCTCAAGCGCGGCATCGATCTCGCCGTGGCCGCCGTGGTCGCGGACCTGGAGAAGGTCTCGCGCAAGGTCGAGACCAATGCCGAGATCGCCCAGGTCGGAACCATCTCGGCCAATGACGACCGAGAGATCGGCGAGATGATCGCCAAGGCGATGGCCAAGGTCGGCAACGAGGGCGTGATCACGATCGAGGAATCCAAGTCTCTGCAGACCGAACTCGACATCGTCGACGGCATGCAGTTCGACCGCGGATACCTGTCGCCGTATTTCGTGACCAATGCCGACAAGATGGTCTGCGAGCTGGACGATCCCCTGATCCTGCTCCACGACAAGAAGCTGCCGGGTGTGCAGGCCCTGCTGCCCCTGCTTGAAGCGGTGGTGCAGAGCGGCCGGCCGCTTCTCATTGTCGCCGAGGACGTCGAGGGCGAGGCCTTGGCGACCCTGGTGGTCAATAAGCTGCGCGGCGGCCTGAAGGTTGCCGCGGTGAAGGCTCCCGGTTTCGGCGACCGGCGCAAGGCCATGCTGGAGGACATCGCGATCCTGACCGGAGGCCAGGTGATCAGCGAGGATGTCGGCACCAAGTTCGAGACGGTGACGATCGACATGCTGGGCACGGCGAAGAAGGTCCGCATCGACAAGGACAGCACCACCGTGGTCGACGGCGGCGGCAAGAAGACCGCCATCGAGGCCCGCTGCACCCAGCTCAAGGCTCAGATGGAGGAGACGACCTCCGACTACGACAAGGAGAAGCTGCAGGAGCGGCTGGCCAAGCTGGCCGGCGGCGTGGCGATCATCCGGGTCGGCGGCGCCACCGAGATCGAAGTCAAGGAGCGCAAGGACCGGGTCGACGACGCGGTGCACGCGACCCGCGCGGCGGTCGAGGAAGGCGTGGTGCCCGGCGGCGGCGTGACGTTGCTCTATGCCAGCCAGAAGCTCGACGGGCTGAACCCGGAGAACAACGACCAGAAGGTCGGCATTGACATCATCCGCCGCGCTCTCCAAGCGCCGGCGCGCCAGATCCTCGCAAATGCCGGGGCCGACGGTTCGATCATCATCGGCAAGCTGCTGGACAAGGGGGATACCGGCCATGGCTACGATGCCCAGTCCGGCGCGTATGTGACCATGGCGACGGCCGGAATCATCGACCCCACCAAGGTCGTCCGCCTCGCCCTGCAGGGAGCGGCGTCGATTGCAGGGTTGTTGATCACCACCGAAGCGATGGTGGCCAACGAAGCAGAACGGACCGGTGCGCCAGCGAGTGTAGGGGCCGACTACTAAAGAAAATCACGGTCAGAACGAACCTCCGAACCATGTGAATATATTTTCGTTTGAATAGGTTAGAGCGCGATCGCTTCGATCTGAAGCGGTCGCGTTTTACGGACTGGGGGAATTCCCGCCCGAACGGGTGCCAACCGGCCGCAGCCCTTCGGTCAACCCCATCAGGATATCCGCGTACCATGTGCAGTTCAGGCCCAGTGCCTCGTCCTGCTCCAGATCGCGGGAGCCGAGATCAAGACGGGATGAATGGATTCCGAGCAGCAACCACGGCAAATCCCCCAACTCCGACCTCCTCCTCACCTGCTGCCGTTCCACCGGCATGACCACCGGCGCCCCACTGGTGCCACGGTGCGTACGGGCATCGGTCAGAAAATAGCCTTGCCCCTGGAACCGTAACCCGAAGGACGAGGCAAGCGCCGCCCGCCGGACGACCGGCATGTGGTGAAGCGTGTCATGAAACCCCAGCGGGAACCCGACGACCATCAGGGTGCAGCCGATCACGACCGGATCGCCTGTGCGCACGAGATGCCGCGGCGTGAATACCCGGTAGGCCAAGGTGTGCGGCAGCGCGTCCTGGTCGATGGCGATGACCGCAACATCGACCCCGCCCGCCGCTGTCGACGCCGTCGCGCCACAGCGGCTGGCCGTCCCGATAGAGCGGGATCGAGAAGCCGGTGGAAGCGGTGAGATTGCCGCGGTCGGTAGGGAGCTCGATCAGGATGCGGCTGGGATTGTGGCCGCTGACCGCGTCGCGCAGCACATGCCGGCTGGTCACCAGGAACAGATTGTCGTCGCGCTGGAAGAAGAAGCCGCTGGCATTGGTGAGGTGGGTTTGGCCGTGAAAGGTGGACAGGCGCAGGGCCGTCAGCAGGATGGGCTCGCTGATCCGTTCGACCGGGGCCGGATCTGGGCCACCTTCCAGGATCGGCACCACCCTGTCGGCAGGCAGTGGGGCTGACACGTCGTTCATTCCGCTGCCGCTAAGGGCGGGGAAGGTGATTTCCCTGGCGCTTCCTTGCCCGGTGCAAGTGGTTCCAACCCCTTCAGAAACCCGAACAGGTCGCTGTCGGTCGACAGAACGAGCGTCGAGTTCTCGGCGATGATCGACCGATAGGACTGCATCATCCGCGTGAACTCATAGAAGGCGGCGGAGTCCGGCGACTGGTTATACGCATCGGCATAGATCGCCGCGGCGTTGGCGTCGGCCACGCCCCGAATCTCCTCGACCGCCCGGTAGGCTTCCGACTGGACCTTGTTCAGATCACGCACCCGGTTTCCGCGGATCCGGGCGGCCTCGCCATTGCCTTCCGACAGGAACCGCTCGGCGATCTGCCGGCGCTCGCTGATCATCCGGTCGTAGATCTTCGGTCGGACGCTTTCGTTGTAGTTGATCCGCTTGAAGCGGATGTCGAGCAGCTCGATGCCGAACACCCGCACCTTTTCGGCCGCCGCCGTGAAGATCTCCTCCTCGACCAGCGCGCGGCCTTTCTGGATCGGTACCAGCGCTCCGATGTTCTGGGCGGTTTCCGCCTCAGACAGGACGGCGTCGCGCAGCGGCTCGCGGCCCTTGGTGGTCCGGATAATCTCGATCAGCTCGTGCTTGGCGACCGCGTTGCGGGTCTCGCTGCCCAGGATGTCGTCCAGGCGGGACTGCGCGCTGCGCTCGTCACGCAGTCGCAGAAAGTACTGTAGCGGATCGGTGATGCGCCAGCGTGCGAACAGATCGACCGAGATGTACAGCTTGTCCTTGGTCGGCATGTCGGACGGGTTTCCATCCCACTCAAGCACCCGCTTGTCGATCGGGTTGACCTCCTGAACGAACGGCACTTTCAGCTTCAAGCCGGCTTCTGTGACCGGCTCGCCAACCGGTTTGCCGAACTGGGTGATGATGACCTGCTCGACCTCGGTGACCACGTAGACCGCGCTGGAGACCACGTAGAGGCCGGCCAGGATCACCAGGGCGGCGACGATCGTGACGATCCGCTTCATTGCGGCGCTCCCAGGCCGGGGGTGAGGTTCATGAGCGGCAGGATGCCCGACAGGTTCCCATCGACGATCACCGTGGATCGGATGAGGGGCATGACGTCCTGCATCGTCTCGATATAGATGCGGCGGCGGGTGACGTCGGGGGCTTTCAGGTATTCCGCATACAGGGCGCGGAACCGGGCGGCGTCGCCTTCGGCTTCGTTGATACGCTTCAGCCGGTAGCCGTCGGCCTCGCGTATCCGCTGATCCTTCTCGCCTTCGGCCAGCGGGATCACCTTGTTGTAATCGCGGCGCGCCTCGTTGATCAGCTTTTCCTTCTCCTGCTGGGCCTGGTTCACCTCGTTGAAGGAGGCCTGCACCGGCTTCGGCGGGTTGATGTTCTTGAGCTGGACCTGATCGATGCTGATGCCTAGGGCGTATTTGACCGTCAGTGCCTGCATCTTGGTCAGCGCTTCGGACTCGATCTCCTGGCGGCCGACGGTGATGACCTCGTCCACGGTGCGGTCGCCGACAACCTCGCGCATCACGGACTCCGAGGCGTAGCGGAGCGTTTCGCTCGGCTCACGGACCTCGAACAGGAATTTTCTAGGATCGGAGATGCGATACTGGATGACCCATTCGACAAGGGCGGCGTTCAGATCGCCGGTGACCATCTCGGTCTCCCGCGTCCCGTCGCGCTGCCGCGATCCCTGATACGGATCGCTGGCTCCCGGCGTGGTGAAGCCGAACTCCTGCTTGAGCTGCCGCTTGACCGGCACGATCGTGACGGTGTCGACGCTGAAGGGGATCTTGAAATGCAGCCCCGGCGGGACCTCGCCGACATAGCGGCCAAAGCGCTGGACGACGGCAACGGAGTCGCTGGGCACAGTGTAATAGGCTGTCCACCCGGCGAACGCGATCACGGCAAGCACGGCAACGAGAACGGCCGCACGCCAGCTTCCGCCGCTGGGCAGAAAGCCCTTAAGACGCTGCTGGGCGCCGCGGACAATGGCCTCGACATCCGGATTGGGCGGCTGAGGGCCCCGCCCCCAGGGACCGCCTCCGTCGGGGTCTCCGTTCGATGATGGCATGTCGGGTACCTTATTGTTGCGTCGGCTTTGGTCAGGTCGCGTCGATGAGTATCGCGTGGCGGCGGCCTAGGTCGGATGTGCCGACGGCATCCCATCGCGGACGCTGAACCGACGACCACCGGACGGCGTCTAAGAGTGAGGAATTCGATCCCCGGAACCGCTCGTTCACAAGGCCAGGTCTTCAGCCGTCAGAACATAGGCCGCGTGCTGTCGCCGGGCATAGGCAGCCCGAGCAGCCTTGTGAATACGCTCAATATGGTGGTCGAACGCATCCAGGAGATCGGCCTCGCTGAGCACGCCTCCCGATATCACGTCGGCGAGGGCTGCCGCCTCCACGAAGAAGGCGATCTCCATCGACCGGTCATAACCCCAAAAACGGACACGACCGTGGGTGGGATCGAAACTGCGGGAGGCGTTTGGAAAGTTCAGCGCCATCGTGTGGCAGGCGGGATCGGACCCGATCCCCCGCCCTCAGGCCTTGGGGGCCGGCTTGTTGTCCGGACCGGCGACATCCTTTTTCGGATCGACGGCAGGCGACGGCTTCGCCGTGTCGGCGTTGGCCGGCTCATCAGACTTCTTGATTTCGCCGGAGCTTTTCCAGAAACTTTTAAACGACATGGAAATACCTCATGAAATACATTTTAATTCAGAGTGTAATCATACACAGCAATTAAATAACGTCAATTATTATTTATTTTTATTTATAGAATAAGAGAGAACTCTTCTCGAATTATTTTACGTCCACTGGGCGCACTAAACAGTTTCCATAGTCTGGGCGTCGATGTGCATCGCATGTCGCAGATCGCCGGAATCGACGGTGATGTTGTCCAGAAAGCCGTTAACTCCGTGACCGCTGCACACTCGTATCCGCTGGGTCTCGGGGCTCGCCGGGGCGTTCCAAGATCCGGACGCATTGGTTTCGATGCTATAGGTGCCCGCCGGGTGCGGATGGTCGAAGCCGGCCAGAAGGAAGGGTCGCCGAAAGACGATGCGCCGACTCAAGCCCATCTTTGTCATCCGCTCTGCCCTGATGTCGCCTTGTCCTGGGCGAGCGCCTGTTCCAGGTCGGCCGGCTCGATCCAGAGGGTCTCGGTGCGGCCGGCGCTGCCCGGGCGCTGCGGCAGGTATACCAGCACCATGGTCTTGCGATAGGCCGAGAAGGACAGGCCTTCCAACCGTTCCTCCTCCGTCTCCGTGAGATAATCACCGGCCGGCAGGATTTCTTCGAGACCCGAAAGTCGGAACGGTCGGCGGAACGTGACCGTCTGCGTTATGGTTCGGCTCGTCATCTAACTGCCCTCGATCCTGGTGAAGGGGGCCTCAGGTCATGTTTGACAGCGCAATGGTTTTGAAACACCGCCACCGCACCCGGCGACAAACCCAAACATATAAAAAAATTTGCGTTTTCTTAAAGTGGGCCTCCGACCAATACTTTCAATATTCTATTTTCTTATGCGTCGATTTACCGACACTAATAGAGAGGTCATACCTCCACCGTCCAGACCCGAAAATCCTCCAGGTTCCCACGCCCTAAAATATGCGTCATCGGGACATCGGCAGCGTCGTGGCCCTCGGCGCCATCAGGATACGGCGTCCGTGCCCAGGGTAAAGCGGCCGGCCGGAGCGACCAGACGACTGCACCAATTGCCGAAGTCATCCCGATACCCGGTCACCGGCACAGAAGGGGGCGGTCATCAGGTAGTCCGGTTGTTCGAGATCGCCGGCGCGCGAATAATGGACGTTCAGCAGCGCGATGAGCGGCGTTTGTTGCGGAAGAGCCCCTCCTGCATCACCGTCCGGTCCCTTATCATCAGCTCGCCCTCGCGCTGCAGGAGAACTGCATCACCGCCTCAGACCTGCGACAAGACGGCCTTCTTCAACCGATCGATACTGTTGAAAAAGGCCGCGCGGCGCTCCAAGCAGGCGCAAATATAAGTTAATATTTTAATTTTATCTTCTGGGGTGAATAATTTGCGCGTCATGTCCTCTTTTCTGTGTCGTAATGTTACCTGCTAAAACTGCCTTCAGTCTTTTTCAACAGTATCGACCCAAACCGGAAGGTAAGTTTGGTTGATTGCGATCGGCCGCGCGCCTTCCCCGCTTCCCTATCCCTTCACCCGGTTGCTTCGAAAAGCTTACTTCCGTGAAACCGCCTCAGCGACAGGGTTCCTCCAACGGTTCATGACGGAAGGTGACCTAGTTTCGATCACCGATGCAGTTTCCAAGCGATTATTTGAGGATCCCTGTAACAAAATTCGGTCGATCGAAGCTGCCAAAGCTCCCCTCAGTCCGTTCCACGAACGCTGACGTCAGAATGGCCTTGGGAGGAAGGCAGCGGATCGAAGCACGCCTCAAGCCTTAACGAAATCGCACCAAAAGGTGCTGCCCTCGCCCACAACGCTCTCCACCCCGATTTCGCCACCCATGCGCTCGACCAGGCTTTTGGCGATCGTGAGACCGACGCCGGTCCCTTCTCCTGCGATCAGGGCCTGACCTTTCACGCGGCTGAAGATGTTGAAGATTGTGGCCTGCTGGTCCTCCGGGATACCGGGACCGGTGTCGGCGAACCGGAGTCTCACCTTCGTCGGCCCTGTCTCACCGAAGTCTATGGTCACGCGCCCGCCCCGGTGGTTGTACTTGATTGCGTTGGACAGGATATTGACCAGCACCTGACGGACCCGCGCGGGATCGGCGAAACATTGTACGTTCTCACGCTGGGCCGTCTTGTCGACTATTTCGACGTCGTGGCGCATGCCGAGGAAGCGGACCTGCGCCAGCGCTTCTGACAGCACCGCCTGAAGCGACATCGTTTCGGCGGCGATCCGGAATTCCATCTGTTCCGCGTGGGTGAGTTCGAGCACGTCCGTCACGAGGCCGTAGAGCTGATGCGCGGCCGTATGGATGTCGGTAAGCTGGTCCTGCTGCTTCTTGGAGAGCCGGTCGCCGCCAGACATCTTGAGGATTTCGGTGAAGCCTATGATCGCATTGAGCGGGGTGCGGAACTCGTGCGACAGGCTCGCCAGAAAGACACTCTTTGCTTTCGCGGCTTGTTCTGCCTTTGCCTTGGCCTGGAGCAGATCCCGCTCAAGCTCCACGCGCGCAGTGATGTCCTGACAGGTTCCGAAGACAACGATGTCTTTCGATGCGCCGCGCTCGAGCTTGAGGTTGGCTTCGACCCAGATCACCTCGCCGTTCTTGCGGATGAGCCGGTAGACTTCCGGGCCCAACGCCTCCGCGCCGTCGTCGATCCCCTTTTGGATCCAGCCCATGACCCGGTCATGGTCGTCAGGGTGATGAACGGTGTCCGCGATCTCCTGAAGAGACGGCTCGTAACGTTCCTCATAGCCGAGAAGCGTACGCATGCCGTCCGACCAGGTAACCGTGGGCTGACCGAGGGTCCAACTGAAATTCCCGATGCGCGCGAGCCGCTGCGCCTCCGCAAGACGGTCCGAGCTCGTTCGCAGCGCGCCGGTCGCCTCCTCAACCCGGCGCCTCAGAACAAGAGCTGAGAGGACCGCGACGGTGCCAATTACGGCGAGAAACAAGGCCGCCGCGATCAGCCAATCGGGAATCCGGATGACGTCCGCCGGGCTGAACCACTCCTCATAGGCGTCAAAATAGGACGAGCTCGGATCCGTCTGAAGCTGCACGAGACCCGCATCGAACGACGCGACCACGCTCTTCGGGACGGAGGGCGAAAAGGCGAAATAGAGCGCCGACGTGCTGAAGACGAACTGGGCGCGAAGGAGGCCCGAGCCGGCCTCCCGGCTTTCCCCGAAAAGATGGTTCACGATCGCGATGTCTGCTGCCCCGGACAAAACGGCCGCAAAGCTTTCCTTATGGCTCCCGGTCAGGACGTAGTCGATCGTCCAGCCGTTCTCCTGGGCGTACTCGTCGAGCTTCGTGGCCTGAATGCTGCCGTTGAGGACCGCGACGCGACGCCCGTCCAGATCCGCAAGGCCGCCTAGCACTAAGCCCGGCGGTATATAGAGATAGGACCAACTGTAGAGAGCAGGGGTCTCGCCGAAACGGAACCGCTCGGCGCGAGCCTCGGAAAACGCGACGTCCGGCATCACGTCGAGCTCCCCGCGCTCCAGAAGCGACAGGCACTCGTCCCAGACGCACCGACGATAGACGATGTCTCGACCGATGCGCGCTGAGAGGGCCGCCAGTATGTCGGGGAAGAAGCCAGATGCCTCCCCGCTCTGTGTGACGAAGAGCTTCGGCGCATTGTCGTAGACGCCGACGGTCAGTGGCTTCTGGTCACCGACGGCCGCAGCCGACGTCGTAAGGCCGATCGCGAGGAGCACAAGCAACCAGCCGCGCCTCCGCAGCGCGATGCGCCACCAACTTCCGCTGCAGGTCATCTTCAAGCCGAGCCCCCTTGCGTCCGTAACTCTCCACCCGGTCAACTTGGACTCTCTGGTCAGTCACCACCATCAGCTTCAAGGACACCATTAGTACATATGGCGGCGCGCCTCCAATTCACGAGATCAGAGGGATCGACGGCGCCGGGATCATTGGATGGGTTGGAAGCGGGAACTGATTGAGACGGGCCAGGGCCCGGCCTCGCGGTGGCGCGGCTCGGTGAGATCGTCGATCTGGCAAACGTCGAAGACATCGGTCTCAACCACGGCACTGTGCAGCGGGTGCTCGGTGACTTCCTGCGCGCTGTCGTGGCACTCCAGGAGGTAAGTCTGCGGGCGAAGGCGACCGTCGGCGCCGGCTCGACCCGACCCTGCGGCTGAAGGACCGTCGGCTTCGCAGGATCCAGAGCCTCCAAGGCACGTTGACGATCCGTGACCCACGCTTGGCGCGCATCGGGAGAGCGGGACCGGTGCCGCCGTTGCTGGTCGGATCGGCACGCTCGACCGCCTGCACTGGCGGCTTTGGAATGGCCAGACGGACAGGGTCCGCGACGCGCTCACGCAGATCGAGCGCCAGCCCGTCGAGTGCGCACCGCCATCGGCAATCTCGGGGACTACATCAATGGCCAGAGCTCCTAATCTGGTCGACTACGCCCGGCGCCAGTGGGCCGGGCAGCCGGTCGGTACGTCGCCCTTGGAGGGCTTGGCATATGCATCGGTGTACCGGCAAGCGGCCTGACCCACGCGTTCCAATCAGTCCCTGGCCGCACGCAGTCGCGCCTTACTGTGACACTCGATCCACAATCGCCTGGACGGCCAGATCGGCGGATCGGATGGCACCCTCTTTCCAGCCCCACCAGTAGCTCAGGAAGTCGCCGGCCAGCATGACATTGCCTTCCGGCACCGTCAGACGGGCATAGGCTTGCGGGTCCAGTTCGGGCGGGTTGTTCTGCCAGCCGCCGGGGAAATGCGGCATGTTGTGCCAGGCGATAGAGAGCGCTCGGTCGCGGTGCACCCAATTCGAGAAACCCGGGTGCAGCTTCTCGCCGCCCTCCAGCGCCAGGGCGACACGCTCGGGATGGGACAGCGCGCCGAAGAGCTGAGCGTTGGCGCCACTGTTGTAGGCGCCGGTCAGGACGCCGGTCTTCGAGAAGTAGGAGTCCGACGGATACCAGAGCTGGGTGATCGGGTGATCCGTCCAGCTGATGCCGCCGTAGATCTGGTCGTTCTCTTCCCAGAAGCGGTGGGTCGCCTGCCAACCGAGCTTGAAGGCAGGCGTATCCTGGATGCGGGTCAGCGCATCCGCATAGGCCGGACGGAAATTATTCTTCACTCGGGCGAGAACCGATGGCGCCATGGTCGAAATGCAATAGTCAGCCTGCTCCCGGCCCTTGGCGTGCACAACCACGACACCGGTTTCGGTGTTCACGACCTCGCGGACCGGGCTTTCTGTCACCACGAGGTCCCTGACGGTGCGTCCGCCCGGGATCGCGGCCGCCAGAAAGCCCTTCACGATCATGTCCATGCCGCCGACCGGCTGCATCAGGCTGGTCTGCCAGTAGTCGGTCATGTCGTTGAAGAGCCCGTTCCGCCAGAAGTCACTGTCGAGCAGTGTCTTCAGCTCAAGATCCGGATACAGCGTTCCCGGATCGCGGCCGGCGCCCGGCGGAACCGAATAGCCGGCCCGGCTTGAGCTTCGGTAGACGAGCCGGTCACCCTGGCGGTTCAGCGCACCGAACTGTTCGAGCATGCCCTTGAATGCGGCGTGGTCCTCGGCGGTGATCGACGCATCCAGAGCCGCGGGGTCCGGCACCTTAGCCAACATCTCGCTCAACCGGCCACGCAGGTCGTGTTTGATGCGCCGCAGCTGGACGGGTTGGCCGCCGAGCGCTTGGTCGCTCTGCAGGAGATTGGCCCGGCTCGCGAAGATGTAGGGCTCCATCGCGACGCCGAGCGTGCGGCAGTACTCAAGCACGGCGGTATGATGATGCGGTATGCGTCCGGGGCCGGCGTTCAGGTACAGCCCGTCGTCGAAACGGCAGACCATTTTCTCCCGACCGACCTCGGCATAGCTGTCTCCGGGTCGTACCGTCAGGCTCCTGCCGCCGATATGTCCGTTCGCTTCGACGATCTTCACATCGAAGCCGGCCCGCGCGAGCTGCAGGCCCGCCGTCAGCCCGGCCATCCCAGCTCCGAGGATCACCACGCTTCGTCCGACGCCGATATCGGCCGGCCTCACCGGTATTCCGGCATGGGCAGGCGGGATCGCCAGCAGGCCGAGCGTTGTCAGACCGTGATAGGCCGCGCCGGCTCCGCCGAGGGCAGCAAGCCGCCCCAGCAGACCCCGTCGGGTCATTGGTCGTCCGTTCCAGTTCATGTCGGGTACCTCTCCCTGCCATTGACGCCAGCTAACGCGATACCGCCCAGGGACGGGTGACGATCCCACCCCCGATATCGAAATAAGAGACGGATTGCCGGTCCGGGGCGATCGCCGCGATCAGGCCAGTGACCGGTGTGTCGGGGTCGGCTGCGGTGATGAGCCCGGTGGCGACGACCAGGCCGCCCTCGAGCGATCGCTGACCCGGGAACGGGGTGAAGAGGGCAACCGATCGCAGCATGCGGGTGCGGTCGGCCACCGCCTCTTCATGGTTATGACCGCCGGGGCCGACATATTCGAGAACGGCGACCTCCGGATCCTGCCGGCTGGTGCCGCGGGTGACGATCACCTGTGCCCGATAGGACTCCTCGACCACCGGATTGAATCCGGGCTCGGAAAGCGGGGGATAGGTGGCGAAGCCCGCGCCGACCAACCCGACGGCGACATTGGTGCCGTCGGTGCCGGGAAGCGGGTCCACCAGCTCTGCGATCACCGCGCCTTGTCCTTGGGGTGCGCAGATCGACAGCTTCAGGTCCCGGTCCAAGGCGGCATCGCCGGTGGCGGACGCAAAATTGCCGATGCCGGCCGCCGCTTCGGTGAGGAACTGTCCGCTCAGCACCGCCACCCGGTTGCGTACGCCGGGGCCGTTGCCGACAACGATGTCGTCCCAGTTGTCGCCGTCGATATCGCCGACCGCGACCCGGATGCCGCCGACCCGGTAGGAGACGTCGAAGACCGGGACTTCCAGCTTGAGTTCGGCTTTCCAGCCGTCATCGCTCTTCACGATGTCGTACACCGCGACCGAAGGCCGGGTTCCCGACCCGGATCCGATCACGATCTCGTCCACCGCGTCGCCGTCGATATCGCCGAGCGCCACGCTCGCGCCGTCGCCGGCCCCGCCGAACGGTCGGATCTCCAGAACGGTCTCGGATGGGGACGCCGGATCGATCAGGCGGACCAGCGGTTCGCCCCGCGACGCGGCGACCGCCAAAAAGGCGCCGTACCCACCCAGCGCGTTGCCGATCCCAGCGCTCACGCCGCCGCGGTAGGCCGGATCGAATGCCTGGAAGCGGGAGACTTCCCGACCGCTTGCCGCCTCGACGACGCTCAGCTCCGGCGGAGTGCCGGGACCCGCGCCGACGGCGACCAACTCTTCGCTGCGGGGACGGGAAATCACGACGGACGCCATCATGCCGCTGTCCTCGTGCAGCAGCATGTGACAGTGCATGACGAACTTCCCGGGAAAGGCGGAGGCCTTCATCTTCAGGTGCACTTTGCTGCGACCTGGCAAGGTCAGGGTGTCCATGACCCGGCGGAAGGGATAGATGATCGGGTTCTCGGGCAGATCCGTGCGCAGCTTGGTCAGCGCCTGGTCCTGATAGTACTCGATCCGCTCGATGATGAAGTCGCCCTGGTGGATGTGGATCGGATGCGCCACCTGGGAGTAGGTGCTAACGATCCAGCGCTCGATATCTCCGGAATAGCCCTGGATCACGGCGTTGTTCGGGAAGTATCCGAAGTTGACCCGGCCTCTCAGATACTGTTCGTCGAAATCGAACGCGATGTCGCGGGTCAGGACCGGTTCGGCCTCGATCAGCGCCGGTGTCTTGGTGGGGGCGAATTCCGGAACCGCGCGCGCCACCGCTTCCCCCGCAACCTCGACAGTAGCCAGCACCAGCGTCGGCACGAAGGCCTGGGGAGGCTGGAAGGTCAGCATCGCCGGCAGGTTACCGACTTGCCGCCCATAGGCGTAGTCGACCACATTGATCAGATGGTAGGTGCCCGGTTCGGACGGCGCCGTCACCGCCCAGGTCAGGCGCTCACCCGGGCCCACGAAGAAATCCTCGATAGGGTCCCGGTGCTTGATCAGATGGCCGGCCAGCGGCACATACTCGTCGTTCCCGTCCTGCGCCAGGATCGTGGTGCGGAACAGGGGGGTGGAGGGATCGACGGTCCCGTCAGCACCGATCCGCGCCAATGCCAGCGAATAGGAGGCGGAGACATTGACGTTCATGGCGGTCCAGATCTGGGTCTCGTTCGGCCGCATCGCGATGGTCGGGTTGAGCTGACCGTTGACGAGGTGACTCGGACGATAGTCCGGCGCCGTTCTCGGCGCGCCGACTGCCGCAGCCGGGTTCGGGTCGGTGAGCGTCGGGCTTGTGTTGTTTGCGACCGGTCCAAGAATGAAGAGGTCCGGGTCTTCCCGGCTGGGGGCGAGTGCCATTCCACTCAGGACAAGCTGCTGAGAGACCAGTCCTTCGACCAGCGGTCGATGCATCGGTGCGACCACGCCGCCGACCTGGATCAGCCCCGCCAGCCCGCCGAACACCTGCGGCGCGGTCGAGCCGTGCATGTGCGGATGATACCAATTCATGCCGTCCGAATGGGTCGCACCGAGGCGCATTTCGGTACGGTAGCTGTGGCCCGGTCGGAAGGCGCGGTAGACGTTGTCTCCTTCGCCGGCGGGGCTTACCAGAAGCCCGTGGGTGTGCAGGTTCGACGCATCCGGCACCGGCTCGGTTGGGTCGAAATGCAGGTCGCTTGCCTGCAGCACCTCGTTCGGGATCCGCTGGTCCTCGATCCTGAGGCGCAGGGTGTCGCCGGCCTCCAGCATCAGCGTCGGTGCCGGGAAGATTCCGTTATACGACGAGACCACGCCACCGACCCGGCTTTGGCCTTCGAAACTTGCCACCCGATAGGGTCTGGATCCCATCAGCATGGGCGCGGCGGCGGTCCCGGTAATGAGCCGGAGCTCAGCATCGAGGACGCCGTCGACGGACCGCAAAGCCCGGTCTCCGGAGGTCAGATCCAGCAGAGGGCCGTCGGATGGCAGAGGCCCGCCGTCGAACGGTGCGATCGCCACCCCGATCCGCGGTTGGTAGTAGACGACCTCGCCGCAGGGCAGGAAGACCTGGTCGGCGGGCCTCGGTGGACAATGCGGTCTGGGCAGCGGGCCCTCCGCAGCCTGCGCCGGGATCGGAAGGCAGATGCTCAGGCCGATGGTTATCGCGGTCCGGACGACCGCCGCCCGGAGCCTTGGCACAGGTGCAGAGGTGGGCGTCTTCGTCCTGGCTGTCGTCGAAAGTCCGGTCATCACCACACCTCACACTGTTCCGCCAAAGTCCGCTCAACGGACGGCGGTCGCCCGTCAGTCGGCGAGCACGGCGTTACATTCGATCTCGACGCTCGCGCCAAGCGGGAGTGCCGGGACGATCACTGTGGACCTCGCCGGAGGGTTTGTCGGGAAATACTCCCGATATGCCTCGTTCATCTTCGGGAAGTCCTCGATATCTGCCAGCAGCACCATGCATTTGACGGTGTTCTCAAACGACCCGCCGGCCAGCTCCACATACTCTTTGATATAGGCGAGCGACTGGCGTGCCTCGGCGCTGACGCCGCCCGGGACGAGTTCCGCCTTGCCGGGCACATGACCGAGAACGCCGGAGACGTAGATCGTGTCGCCGGCGCGCACGACAGCTGAATAGGGGAGGCCGGGCAGGTTGTGGTCGGGGTACGCCTTGATCTCGCCGGCCCGACCAGGGGTCGGCATCCCAGCGGCTGCGACAAGAACCGCGAACGCCGGCAATGCGAGGGCTCTGGCCCTGAAATTCTTGGGGAGCTTCATGTCATCCTCCTGTTGTTACCGTGTTAATTCGGTTTGCCGCCCTTCGGTCGAGCGGATCGGCTCGGGTTGGGCGTGGTGTGCAGGGGTGTTGCGCCGTGTCCAGAACGGGTGCCGGGCGAAGCGACGCTCGCGTCGGTAGATCGCCGTCTGCTCCGCTCGGAACCGGGCGACACCATCGGCCACCCGGTCGGCATAGGCATCCAGTGCCGCCGTATCGCCGGCCAGAGACCGAGACACGGCCTCGGCAGCGTTGATGGCGGTCCAGAGAGCGGTCGTCATGCCATGAGCGGAGAGCGGATCGAACGCCGCCGCGGCATCGCCGACCGCGATCCAGTCGGGTCCGGCGGCGCGATCGAGCCAAGTCGAACCGGCGCTTGCCAGGTCGGGTGCCTGCGCGATCTCGAACCCGCCGGTGTCTATCCATTTCGAGATGTAGCAGGTGTCGGCGATCAGCCGGCCCCATGCCTCCTGATTGCGTCCCAGGCCACGTGGCAGAAGATCCGGATCGGTGTAGTGGTTGACCGCCAGACAGCCATCGGCGAGTAGGCTGGCATACCACCAACCGTCCGGGACGGCCTCGATCAGCGTGGTTCGGGTCGGATCGATATCGGATGATCTCTGCCTCAGGAAGGCGACGGCAGCGATCATCCGATCCTGGCGCCGCATGACCGTCATCCGACGTCCGATCAGGCTCGACCGACCAGTTGCGTCGACCAGCAGGCCCGCCGTCAGCGTTCCGCCGTCGATGGTTCTCAGCCACCAACCGCTATCAGTTCTGCAGGCCGTGTGGACGGACGTGGGCAGGCGTGTCGCGCCTGAATCTAACGCAAGGCCGAGCAGATCCTTCTCGAAGGCATTGCGGTCGATTGCCGTGCCGAGACCGCCTGGTAGGGCCATCGCGCTGCGTTCGAGCAGCGCCCGTGTGCCCCAATTGGAGAAACTCGTCTCCATCCGTCGATGGACCGGCCTGTCGAGAAAGCGACCCGCGCCCAGCGTTTCAAGCAACGGCCGGGCCGCTGCGGCGAGGCTCTCGCCCGCGCGCGGCCTGTCCTCGCGCGGCGGCGCGATCCAGAGAACCGGCAATCCCCGGAGACGGAGGGCGGCACTGGCTGCCGCGCCGGCGATACCGCCGCCGATAACGGCCACCGTACCTTCGGACAGGGAACGGGCCGGGTCGGCGGTCATGGCAGTTGCCCCATCCCCGGGGTCCATTTCATCCGGATCTCGATATTGCCACGGCCGACCTCGACGAAGAGATCCTCGGGGATGCCATCGGGGCGCGCACCGTCGGCGGGTCCCGGCCTCTTCACCACGAAGCCCATCTCCTGCCACAGGGTGATCATGTTGATGATGCCGTCCCAGTAGCTGGCGTTCGCGTGATAGCCGACCCCGGGAACGCCCCGCGCCCACCACACCCGATTCTCGAAGAACTTCACCCGGTCGGCATCGGAAAGGTCGGTGCGCATCAGCTGCTCGTAGAATTCCTCCGGCAGCACATCGACCGGCAGCAGGGCCGGCCACCAGACCGGGACCGGAAAGGCGTCCTGCATGGCGACCCGCTGGCAGCTGAAGGCATCTGGTTGCCAGGGAAGCCCCATCCACCGTGTCAGATCTCCCGGCATCTGCGGGCCGATCGGGATCGTCTCGTTTCCCTTGTGTTGCGTGGCAGCATCGAAATCGAGAATTCGCCCGACGTCCTGCAACAGGGACGGGCGGCTTCCCCTTGCGATGCGGAACGGCTCGGCCGCAGTGTCGGTATGGCGTCGATAGAGCGGCGCCAGTCGCAGGTAGTAGGAAAGTTCCACGCCCGGATGAAAGGCACCGCCCGAGCACGGTTCCAACGCTGCCTCAGTCAGGGCCGAGGGCTGGAGAGCCGCCGGCAATTGCTCGATCCGCTCGACGACGTCCAGGTCAGCATCAGCGAAATCGTCGACGAAATCGCCGACCGCCCAGCGTCTCAGGTACTCGTACTGAAGCTTCGGAAACTGGAACCACTGGAGCGGGCTGCCGTCATGGTCGATCCCGTCGCCGGTCATCAGGGGGATCTTGAGGTGCTCGTCCTTGTAGGCATCGTCGCCCAGATTGTCCGGGTTGCGGAAGGCGTCGAACACCGCGAGCCGCAGCGGCGCATTCTCCGGACGCGGATCCGCCAGTTTCGCGATGAAGGCCTCGCTACCGAGATCTCCGATATCGAGCCAGGCTTCGCGCAGATTTGCCGCTGCGGAGACCCATTCCATGAGGGCTGCCCGTCGGAAGGTCGGGTAGACGTGCTTGCGGAAGGATATCGGGCCTTCCGGGATCTCCTCCCAGCCCTGCTCCCAGTTGAGGCTCGCGATGACGTCGTACAGAGTGCTGATGGGCGGAATTTCAGGGGCGAAGTTCGGTCCAACGCAGGCGACCCAGGCGCCGTCCGCCTGTAACGTCCGCCGGTCGTCCAGGGTCACAGTGGCGTCCACCGGTCCATCGCACCAGTCGTCGTACCAGCCGTCATTGTCGGCGAAACTGGTGATCGGGGCGTTCTGCGGCGAGCCGGCCACACCGTCCGGCGGCATGACGATCAGCCGGCCTTTGTCGTCCGTGCGCACCTGCCCGAGTCCGACATCCAGGCTTTCCCAGAAGCGGCCGACCATCCTGTAGTCGGTCAGGTCGCCGGCCGCGTTGACATCGGTGCCGCTGATCGTCACCGGACCAGGGTCGATCACAAGCATGCGCTCCCGGTCCGCATCGCTCTGATAGGCGCGGTTGCGCTGACGTCCCGGCAAGCCCGGCGCCGCGGCTCCATTGTCGAGGGGATTGCTGAAACCGTACCAGGCCGCCTTGGTGTTGGCGACGTGGACCCGCCAGGAGATCGTCGCCTCGGTCGTGGTTATCTCGCCGATGACGCGATCCCGATCATCAAAGGCGTAAATGCGGAATCTCTGCGCCTGTTTCTTGATACGGTCGGTACCGTCCTTGAAGCCGCCCTCGGGCTGCGGCGGTACGCCGGGCAGTTCGGGGGCCAGAAACCATTTCGGACTGCCGCCGACACGGGAGATTCCCAGCGCAGGATAGATCGCCACACGTGCGATCCGTGCCCCCTCGGGCGCGGCCTCCGCCGGTGTGGTTGCGGCGACTGCCGGCTTGATCGGTAAGGGAAATCCGAGACCGGCGATCCAGGCCGCCGTTCCGGCGCCGGCCAGAAAGTCCCTCCGGCGGGTCTCTGTCTTGTCTGGCATTCCAATCCCCATGCTCTGCACGCCATTGGCTGGGGAGTATGGGGAGCCGTCGATACCGCCACCTACCGTATGTCCGGATTTCTCACACGGCATGTCCGGAATATCCGACAGCGCTCAGGATTTGGCGGTCCCAGACAGCAATGAAACAAAGCTCCTCGGTTCGATGGTGAAGGACGTCGCAAAGAGTCCTTGCATCATTAAGGGTCTTAGAGTGCGAAGAGCTGAGGAGCATCAGGCATTGGGACGTAGGCGATCATCAGGTTAGTCTTTTGACGGTGGCTGGCGGCGTTCCAGAAGATCTCTTCGGTCGGCTCTGGTTTCAGGAAGTCGGCCTGGCGGGAAGGACCAGAGATGAGGAAAAAAGCGGGCGCCGTCCTGGCACAAGAAAGCATCCCCGTTCCACACGCGCATTTCAAACTGGACGGTGTACCGGAGCGGGAACGCTTCGACGTCTGGCGTGAGAGCATCTCCTGTGTCTTCGAGGTCGAGGCTGATCGCCAGGTTCGCAACGACAATTTCCACGCTGAGATCGATGCGAACATGTTCGGCTCGATCATGCTTGCGCGCACCAGAACCCTACAGCAGCGCTGGGAACGCTCGCCCCGGCTGATGGCCCGCGACGGTATGGACCACTACATGATCCAGCTTTACGAAAAAGGCGACATGCTCTGGGAGACGAAGACCGGCACACGGAGCTTCCCGACCGATGGTCTGGTGATCTTTGATCTGGCGCAGCCGGCCGTCTCGCGGACGAACAATTTCGCGAACATCTCCCTGTTCATTCCCCGAAGCATGCTGGAGGATCAGCTCACATCGGCAGACGACCAGCACCTGCGCGTGCTCACCGGCGAAGAGCCGATGGTGCAATTGCTGCGCGACCATATGAGTTCACTCAAGGCGCTCTCGAGCCGGATGACGGCGCGGCAAGGCGCGGAGATTGCGCCGGCGACGGTGGGCCTCGCTGCGGCGTGCCTTAACGCCGCCGCATCTCCCGACAGGCCGAACCAAGCCTCCGGCGTTGCCTTCGCCAAACTGACACGCGCGCGGCGACATATCGAAGCTCGCTTGGATGATCCCGACCTGTCGGTTGATCTGATCTGCCGCAACCTGGGGATATCCCGCACCAAGCTATACGAACTGTTCGATTCCTTCGGAGGCATCGGCACCTATATCCGGGACCGACGGCTGAGACAGGCCTTGGTCGCGCTGGCAGACAAGACCCGGGCACACCACTCGACCTACGACATCGCCCTGGCGGCCGGCTACAGCAGCGATGCGGCCTTCGTCCGGGCGTTCCGCCGACGCTATGGCGTCACCCCGAACGATGTTCGCCATGCCGGATATGCCCCGAGAAGCTCAGAGCATCATGACCGACCCGGCCTGGACCGCCGTCACGAGGACTGGGTGAAGCATTTGATGATCTAGAGCCAAATCCGACCATATTGAATCATTTCATGATTCAATATGGTCGGTGAGTTTGTCTCTAAAACAATGAGATAGAGCAGAGTCACGCACGCTGACGCGATCACGAAGTGATCCCGTCACCGCACGATCTGCTCTAGATTTTAGCTTTCATTGGGTTGGGGATGAACTGCGAACGCTAAGGAGGGGTATACGCAAAATGCATAGATAAGTAGGCCAGTTGCTTCTGACGACCGAGCCGCCAGTCGATGCGACCGACTCTTAAGTGCCCGACTCTCGCCTATAGTCGAAGTTCCAACCAGATCCGTCGTTTTGCGGAACCGCATATTCGTATTTACCGGACTGATAATGCTTCGGCAGCGCCGAGCGCTGGCCAATTCTGAACTCAATCGAAAGCCGATAGTCGCCGCCTTCTGGAAGCTTTTGCGTGCTATGTAAGGTTGTCTGATGGAACAGCAACACGGAGCCAGCCGTAACAACGGGAGTCGTTACCAAAGAGTCGATCGGCGCGCCATAGATCCGCTCAAGATCCGCTTCGGTATGTACGGTCGGTCCACCCATTTTATTTTGATTAAAAGCGTTGATAAAAACCCGGATATCACATTCCGGACGCAAGAACGTCAAGCCGGGTGCGGTTTCTCCGACATCGACGGTTGGCACCCAGAAGTTGAGCGTTGTGCTCTCAGTCCCCATGAACTGACCATCGAGATGGAAAGCCAGGTGACTGTCGTACTGGCCGGGTTCATGGAAGCGAAATGCGCATTCATGCATTAAAAAGACGGGCTGATCCCGTAGTACTTTCTCCGCTACTTGCAGGCAAGGAGATGCGCAAAACATACTCATAATCGACTCGCGGATTTCAGCGCCGCGTTCACCTTTATGTTCATCGATCATCGCGAAGTTAGCGGAGTTCTGATATTCCGGTTTCATTTCATCAGGAAAAGCAGAATTGAGAAGGTCGGCGAGTTTTCCGACTTCTTGTTTTGTAAATGCATCCTTCAAAACAATAGGAAACATGGTGCCTCCATGAAATCTGCCGATACAGCATAAACCATACAGATGCCGACCGCATTGAACGCCCGGTACCCTTGAGCGCAATTGATCTGCTCCGACAGGACGCGCTGGACGGATAAGGGGCCGAGATTCGTCCTGGGTTTTCCCTTGATGATGGTGTGGCTGCCGGAGCTGAGAATCAAGCGGAACCGGCTCGAGAGCCGGTCAGGTGTGGTCCACGAGCACAGGCTTCTTTGACTTATTTTTCGCATGAGAAGCGATCAACGACGGGCGCTAGAGCATTTCCCGATCACCCGTGAGCGGGAAATGCTCGCAATCTATTGAAGATAGAGCAGAGTCACGCGAGCAGATGATTCCATCTGATCGCGATCTGCTCTAGTCAGTTGCCACAGGCTCGGGTCTTTCAGGTCCAGCGCGCCAGCCGGCCATGTTCCATCCAGGTAATTCGTTAATGAAGCCGAATATCAGAAAATACCGAGCCGGTTCATAGTGAAATTCATCGGTAAATGGTGCCAGAAATGTTTCTTCGTCGACAAAGTCATCGCGAACGAAGTACGCATTTGATCCACCGATCCCACAGCCGACAAGGGAGTATTTCTTAGATTTCATCAGTCTCGTATAAGCCGTTAGTGATGCACTAAAATGATCATCTCCCTGAAATATATGATCGGAGTTGTACGGCATCACCCAGTCGAACGGGGGAGGGAATTTCGCATTGTATTCAACGACAATAACTCTTGGGTTTACCTGATCAATTACCGAGAGTACGTGGTAGTCATTGCCATCGATATCAACGCTTAAAAAATCAATCTCCCTGTCATCGATCACGGAACTGGGCCAAATTACCGAATTGACATTATCTTTATTTATATAACAGCACTTTGCTTCAAGGCGGGTGCCAATACTATTGAGAAAATTGCCGTTAATGTAGTTAATGTTTTCTTGATTTCCATCGATCCAAATACCGGACCATCCCTGTTTAAGAAGATAGCGGGTGTTATTTTCCAGTCCATACCCGCATCCGATTTCGATGAATGTATGATTCTTGATGCCAATCCTGCGGAAAATTTCTTGTATTATGCCATCTTCATCCACTTGCCCGTATACTTTGAAGCCTGACCGTATAAGGCTTCGTGGATCTTCATATTTCTGGTCTTTTATAATATCTCTATAACATTGGTAGGCGGCTGGGATCGTGCTGTAAACGCTGTCGAATGTTTGCTGATCGGCCCATCTTCCAGTCCATCTTTGAGGGTATTGCTTCTGGTTCATCGCTCTCTCGCTAGTAGGGCCCCAGCCGCGGGCGCAGATCTGTTGGAAACTTTTAATACTCTAACCGCGGTTGATATGCCTTCGCAAATTACTCTCCAATTTGAATGGACGTTTTCGGATCAGATTTCCTGGGTCGGAAAACAAACGACGTGGAGTCCGACCGGCGACCGGCTCCCGATCCGCCACTCCCGATCCGCCGCTCCCGGTCGCCTCGACGCAAGACTGCGGCCCCGGACCATGGTGAATGGGCCTAGTCCCAGCCCTTTGCCAGCCTGCCGCTTTTCGGCTAGGGACGGGATGTCGGCGTTCCATGTTCGCCTGCCGCCGACCCCGAAACCCGGACCCGGAAGCACCCCATGGCGCGCCCCAACATCCTCATCCTGATGGTCGACCAGCTGAACGGAACCCTGTTCCCGGACGGACCGGCGCCGTGGCTGCACACCCCGAACCTGCGCCGCCTGGCGGAGCGCTCGACCCGCTTCGCCAATGCCTACACGGCCTCGCCGCTCTGCGCGCCGGGCCGGGCGTCGTTCATGTCGGGCCAGCTTCCCTCGCTGACCGGGGTCTACGACAATGCCGCCGAGTTTTCCTCGGCCATCCCGACCTATGCCCATCACCTGCGCCGGGCAGGCTACCAGACCTGCCTCAGCGGCAAGATGCATTTCGTCGGCCCGGACCAGCTCCACGGTTTCGAGGAGCGGCTGACCACGGACATCTACCCGGCCGATTTCGGCTGGACCCCGGACTACCGCAAGCCCGGGGAGCGGATCGACTGGTGGTACCACAACCTCGGCTCGGTCACCGGCGCCGGCGTGGCCGAGATCTCCAACCAGATGGAGTACGACGACGAGGTCGCCTACCACGCGGTGCGCAAGCTCTACGACCTGTCGCGTGGCCATGACGGGCGGCCCTGGTGCCTGACGGTCAGCTTCACCCATCCGCACGACCCCTATGTGGCCCGGCGCAAATACTGGGACCTGTACGAGGACTGCGAGCACCTGCAGCCCACCGTCCCGGCGATGGATTACGAAGACCACGACCCGCATTCCCAGCGGATCTTCGACGCCAACGACTGGCGCAGCTTCGATATCACCGACGAGAACATCCGCCGGTCCCGCCAGGCCTATTTCGCCAATATCAGCTATCTGGACGACAAGATCGGCGAGATCCTCGACACCCTGGAGCGCACCCGGCAGGAGGCGATCATCCTGTTCGTCTCGGACCACGGCGACATGCTCGGCGAGCGCGGATTGTGGTTCAAGATGAGCTTCTTCGACGGTTCGTCGCGGGTGCCGCTGATGATCTCCGCACCCGGCATGGCGCCGGGCCTGATCGCCGCCCCGGCCTCCACCCTGGACGTCACGCCGACCCTGGCGGAACTCGCCGGCATCTCCATGGAGGAGGTCACGCCCTGGACCGAGGGCAAGAGCCTTGTCTCCGTCCCGGGCGGCACACCGCGGCCGGGCTCGGTCGCCATGGAATACGCCGCCGAAGGCTCCTACGCCCCGCTGGTCGGGTTGCGCCGGGGCAGGTGGAAGTACACCCGTTGTGTGCTCGACCCGGAGCAGTTGTTCGATCTGGAGGCCGATCCGCACGAGCTGACCAATCTGGCCGCCGATCCGGCCCATGCCGACACCCTGGCCGAGTTCCGGGCCGAGGCGGATGGGCGCTGGGACCTCGCCCGGTTCGACGCCGAGGTGCGCTCCAGTCAGGCAAGGCGCTGGGTGGTGTACGAGGCCCTGCGCAACGGCGCCTATTACCCCTGGGACCACCAGCCGCTGCTGAAGGCGTCGGAGCGCTTCATGCGCAACCACATGGATCTCAATGTGGTCGAAGAGAACCAGCGCTTCCCGCGCGGCGAATGAGGAACCGGCAATGACCTACGACGCACAGCCCAAGGCCAGCCACTTCATCGCTGGCGAATACGTGGAAGACAGTGCCGGCGACCCTCTGGACGTGGTCTATGCCGCGACCGGCGAGACCATCGCCCGCCTGCACGCCGCCACCCCGGCGATCGTGGACAGGGCCCTGGCCTCGGCCAAGGCGGCGCAGGCCGGCTGGGCGGCGATGAGCGGAACCGAGCGCGGCCGGGTACTGCGCCGCGCGGCCGACATCCTGCGCGAGCGCAACCGCGAGCTCTCGGTGCTGGAAACGCTCGATACCGGTAAGCCGCTGTCGGAGACCCTGGTGGCGGACGCGACCTCCGGCGCCGACGCGCTGGAGTATTTCGGCGGGCTGGCCGGCAGCCTGACCGGCGAGCATATGCAGCTCGCGGGCGGCGATTTCGTCTACACCATGCGCAAGCCGCTGGGCGTGTGCGTCGGCATCGGCGCTTGGAACTATCCGACCCAGATCGCCTGCTGGAAGGCCGCCCCGGCGCTGGCCTGCGGCAACGCGATGGTGTTCAAACCGTCGGAAATGACGCCGCTCTGCACCCTGAAGGTGGCCGAGATCCTGATGGAAGCGGGCGCGCCGGCGGGGGTGTTCAACGTGGTCCAGGGCTACGGCCCGGTCGGGGCGGCGCTGACCACCGATCCGCGGGTGGCGAAAGTCTCGCTCACCGGCTCGGTGCCGACGGGGCGCAAGGTCTACACGGCGGCGGCCGAAGGCATCAAGCACGTCACCATGGAACTGGGCGGCAAGTCGCCGATCCTGGTGTTCGACGACGCCGATGTGGAGGCCGCCGTCAGCGGCGCCATCGTCGGCAACTTCTACAGCTCCGGCCAGATCTGCTCCAACGGCACCCGGGTCTTCGTACAGAAGGGGATCAAGGAGGCGTTTCTGGCGCGCCTGACCGAGCGGCTGGCCGACGCGGTGATCGGCGACCCGATGGACGAGGCGACCACCTACGGCCCGATGGTCTCCGAACGCCAGCTCAAGATCGTCGAAGGCTACATCGCCAAGGGGATCGAGGAGGGCGCGCGGCTGGTCGCCGGCGGCAGGCGGATCGACCGGTCCGGCTGGTATCTGGAGCCGACGGTCTTCGCCGATGTGACCGACGGCATGACCATCGCGCGGGAGGAGATCTTCGGCCCTGTGATGTCGGTGCTGGACTTCGCCGACGAGGCCGACGGGATCTCCCGGGCCAACGCCACCGAGTTCGGCCTGGCCGCCGGCGTGTTCACGAACGACCTCGCCCGCGCCCACCGGGTGGTCGGGCAGCTGGAGGCGGGGAGCCTGTATATCAACGCCTATAACCTGACCCCGGTGGAGGCGCCGTTCGGCGGCGTGAAGGCGTCCGGCGTGGGGCGCGAGAACTCCAAGGAGGCGATCCACCATTACTCCGAGGTGCGTTCGGTCTATGTCGCGGTGAACGCGCCGGAAGCGCCGTATTGAGGGGCAGGCCCCCTGCCACGTCCTCTCACTTCCCGGATTCATTCCGGGGCCCACGCGTCGCCCGCCTCGGGCGTGAGAGGGTCTCTCCCCGACGACTGAGGCAACCCAGGGGTAGACCCCGGAATAAATCCGGGGAGTGCAGGAATAGGAAATGGGAACGAAGAAAGGCCCGCGCCGGGGGTGGCGCGGGCCTTTCCTTTTTGGTCGCCGTCTTCCCGGGCTTGCCCCGGGATCCAGAGAGCGGCGCGATGGAACGCCTCCGATAAATCGTCGACGCTCCGGCGTGCGGCGCCCTCGACCCCGGCGCGGAGGCCGGGGAGACGGGAGAGGGCGATCTATCGCCCGCCCTCAGTCCGCCGCTTCGGCGCCGAACTCGCGGGCGAGGTCGTTGGCGATGTCCGTGCGCTCCCAGCCGAAGCCGCCGTCCTTTTCCACCGGCCGGCCGAAATGGCCGTAGGCGGCGGTACGGGCGTAGATCGGCTTCAGCAGGCCCAGATGCTCGCGGATGCCGCGCGGGGTGAGCCGCACGCGCTCGCGCAGGATCTTGCCGAGACGGTCCTCGTCGACCCGGCCGGTGCCCTGGGTGTCGACATAGACAGCGACCGGCTCCGGCACGCCGATGGCATAGGCGAGCTGGATCACGCATTTGTCGGCCAGCCCGGCGGCGACCACGTTCTTCGCCAGGTAGCGCGCGGCGTAGGCGGCCGAGCGGTCGACCTTGGTCGGGTCCTTGCCGGAGAAGGCCCCGCCGCCATGGGGGGCGGCCCCGCCATAGGTGTCGACGATGATCTTGCGACCGGTCAGGCCGGCGTCGCCGTCCGGACCGCCGATCACGAAGCGGCCGGTCGGGTTCACCAGCAGCCGGTCGTCCGGCAGGGTCCAGCCTTCCGGCAGGGCCTGGGTGACGAACGGCTTCACCATGTCGCGCACCGTGTCCTGATCGACCGCGCCGTCATGCTGGGTCGAGACCACGACGGTGTCGATGCCGACCGGCTTGCCGTTCTGGTAGCGCAGGGTGACCTGGCTCTTGCTGTCCGGGCCGAAGCGCGGCTCCTTGCCGGACTTCCGGGCCTCCGCCATCAGCCGCAGGATGCGGTGGGAGAACTGGATCGGCGCCGGCATCAGCTCTTCGGTCTCGTTGCAGGCATAGCCGAACATGATGCCCTGGTCGCCGGCACCTTCTTCGGCCTTGTTGCCGGCATCGACGCCGAGCGCGATGTCGGAGGACTGGGCGTGCAGGCGGTTGACGATCTCGCAGGTCTCCCAGTGGAAGCCGTCCTGCTCGTAGCCGATGTCCTTGATCGCCTCGCGGGCGATGCCCTCGACGTCCTTCAGCACGGCCTCGGGGCCGCGGACCTCGCCGGCGATGGTGACGTGATTGGTGGTCGCCAGGGTTTCGCAGGCGACGCGCACGTCCTCGCCGGTGGCCAGGAAGGCGTCGAGCACGGAGTCCGACACCCGGTCGCAGACCTTGTCCGGATGGCCCTCGGAGACGGATTCGCTGGTGAACAGCCACGTTCTGTCAGTCATGTCTGACGGTCCTTTGTTGTTGTCGGGAAGAGGCGCCGGGGCGGGGCTGCGGTTCTGCGCGCCACGCCCCGACGCCGAATTGTCGGGATCGCTCAGTCCGGCTTGCGGAAGATCTGGATGCCCCAGGCGAGATAGCCGGCATCGGCCGCCTTCACCCAGTTCTCCAGGCCGACGATCATCTTGTCGAGGTAGTCGACCGACGCGCCGCTGTCGCGCAGCTTGTCGTAGTTGGCCACCAGATCCTCGCGCACCCGGTCGTAGTGGGTCCGGAGCTGGTTGGTCATCTCGCGCTGCTCGACGGTCTCCAGGCCGACCGAGGAGGCCGCCTCGCGGTAGAACCGCATGGAGCCGAGCGAGGTGAGCTGGAGGCGGTCATAGACCGGCTGCAGCACGCCTTCCGGCACGTCGTCGGCCTGCATCGGGTCGGTGAAGATGAAGTAGCCGCCCGGCTTCAGCACCCGGTGCACCTCGGCCAGCACCTTGGCGCGCTGATCGGAGTGCAGGATGGCGTCCTGGCTCCACACCACGTCGTAGCTGCCTTCGGGTTCCGGGATGTCCTCGAACACGCCGTGGATGACCTTGATCTTGTCGGCCAGCCGGTCGCGCCGGATCTTGTTCCGGTTGGTGTCGTTCTGGATCTCGGAGATGTTCAGGCAGGTCGCCGTGTTGCCGTAACGCTTCACCAGACGGCGCATCGCCCCGCCATACCCGGCGCCGATGTCGAGCACCCGGGTGTTCTGGTCGAGGCCTGGCAGCGCTTCCGCCATCTTGTCGATGGTTGTGTCGCTGGCTTCGCGGATCACCCTGGTGTCGTCATAGATGCCGACATGCAGATCCTCGCCGCCCCACACCATGCTGTAGAAGGTGTCGGCGTCTTCGCTGTCGTAATAGTCCTCGGCCACGTCGCGGACATCGGTCTCGCCTTCGTCGCGACTGCCGCCGCCCCAGCGCACGACGTGCAGGGTCGACTTCTCCGCCACGTGGATGAAGAAGTCCGGCTCGGAATCCGCGTAGGTCTCCTGGAAGTCGCCATAGGTGCGCACGCGCTGGAAGCCGGCTTCCGACAGCAGGCGGCGCACGTAGTTCTTACGGATCGGGCACATGTTGAGCGTGTACTCGGAGCCGTCCGGGAAGCTGTACTTGAAGCGGGCCAGGCCTTCGTCGATATGCTCCGGCTCGGCCGTCACCTTGTCGCCGGCGTAGTAGAACTTGTGCTTGGTGCTGAAACCATGGTCGAGGATGGAGTCGTAGTTGCGCTGGTCGAGGATCAGGATCCCGTCATGCTTCAGCGCGGCATAGAACTCGGCCAGGGCACGGCGCCGGTCGGCCTCGGTGTGCAGGTGGGTGAACGAGTTGCCGAGGCAGATGATCGCGTCGTACTTGCCC
The DNA here is from genome assembly GCF_000423805.1 of Thalassobaculum salexigens DSM 19539. Taxonomy (NCBI): domain Bacteria; kingdom Pseudomonadati; phylum Pseudomonadota; class Alphaproteobacteria; order Rhodospirillales; family Thalassobaculaceae; genus Thalassobaculum; species Thalassobaculum salexigens. The sequence goes on along the minus strand of NZ_KE384094.1, from coordinate 1,090,934 downwards.
TGGATGTCGCGGTTCAGCCAGCGCCAGTCGGCCTGCACCGTCTTCAGGATCAGGCCGCGGGCCTGGGCGTTCTGAAACGCCTTGGCGACCATCGCCGCCGATCCGTCGGCGGAGGTCACATTGAAGCCGGCCTCCTGCAGACGCACCGAGTGGAATCCTGTTCCGCAGGCGACGTCGAGCACGGTCTCCTTGCCGCGGGCCCGCAGCACGTCGATGAAGAACTGGCCTTCGCCCTCGGCCCGGGCGCGCCAGTCGATCAGCTCGTCCCACTTCTCCACGAAGGACATGATGTACTCGCCGCGATAGAGGTCGGTGTCGCGGTTCTCAAGCGGGTTCTCGCCATATGCCTGTTCGTCGAGTTGTAGCTCGGCGTTTGTCGTCTGTCGGGCGGTCTGCTCCATGATGGCCTCCGGTCGTTGTGGGGGACCGGGCGTCCGGGGGTGCATAAAAAGGAGCCGCCTTTGGCTCTTCCTACGGCCTCCCGGCCCGATCGCGGGTCTGGACCGTCCCGCGGTAAGGTCCGCGCGGAACGGTGATGCGAAATCTTGATCCGGTCGCGACTACCCCGGACGGCGACCTCGGAAAGGCCGCGCGGCCCGGGCCGCGGCGGTCTTGCTGGCGGGCGCTTTCGTCCCGCGTTCTTGATTTTGGCGTGACGGGGATGGGATCGCCGCCCGCAGCCTGCTGCACCGCCTCCGGACAGAGCTCGGAGACAACCGACCTAGGCGCGTGTCGGTTGCATCATGTTTAGTGTCCTAATTTCGACATAACAAGCCGGAATACGACACAAAACCGGGTTGACATCGCCTAGTGGGTTGATCGCATTCGATAAAGCCGGGCTGAAAAAATCTCATATTCTCCCGTTATTTAGCTCTGACCGGGGGTGCGTTCAGCGCCAATCGGGCACCGCGACGCACGCTGAGTGCGCCTTGGGTCGGCGAGGCGCCGCAGCGCAGCATCTAGATGCTTGCGAATGAGAGTCGCTCGCAATAAAGTCCGCAGCGACCGATTTCCGAATCAAGGAGCCGATAACATGCGCAGGCCCCCGTGCGCGATCCGCCTCGACGTCCGCCAGCCGGACGACAGGCAGCCGGACGACAGGCAACTGGGCGACCGAACAAGGGTCGGCCACGTGGTGTCGGCATGGCAGGTGGCGGCATGAACGATACGACCGATGCTGCCGCTGTGACCGACGCCGCCGATGCCGCGCTGGCCATCGGCGCGGCGGAGCCGGACTGGTTCACCAGCCTCACCGACATGCTGGCGGCGGGAGGCCCGGTGGTGGCGATCCTGCTCGCCATGTCGGTGATCGCGCTGGCCATCGTGCTGGTCAAGCTCTGGCAGTTCCGGTCGGCGCGCCTGGGCGACCGGAACTCTGTTCGCAACGCCCTGGCCCTGGTGCGGGCCGGCCGGCCGCATGACGCGCTGTCGCTGGTGCGCAGCAAGCGCAATCCGGTGGCCCAGGCGGTCGCCCGGACGCTGATCGGCCAGTTGCGCGGCCTGCCGGACCACAAGGTCCGCGAGGAGGCCGTGCGCTATGGCGGCGACATGCTGGAGGAGCTGCGGGGCTATCTGCGGCCGCTGGAGGTGATCGCCTCGCTGGCGCCGCTGCTGGGTCTGTTCGGCACCGTACTCGGCATGATCGGCGCGTTCCAGCAGTTGGAGGCGGCCGGCAACCAGGTGAACCCGGCCGTGCTGTCCGGCGGCATCTGGGAGGCGCTGCTGACCACCGCGGTCGGCCTCGCGGTCGCCATTCCGGCGGTTGCGGCCCTGAACTGGCTGGAGCGTGTCGTCGAGCGCACCGCCCACGACATGGACAGCGCCATCACGGGCGTCTTCACACAGGATCTCTCCACGATGGTGGGGGAAAGCGACGGTCATGGCTATGAGCGCGAATTCGAACGTGGACGCGGGCCTGCCCGACTACGCACCGCCGCGGCTGGCGAATAGCGGGCGGCGGCGCCGGTCGGTCATCAGCCTGACGCCGCTGATCGACGTGGTGTTCATCCTTCTGGTGTTCTTCATGCTGGCGTCCAGCTTCCTGGACTGGCGGACGATCGATCTGGCGGCTCCGGCCTCGGCCGGGGCCGGCGCGTCGATGACCGGGGCCATGCTGCTGGAGGTCCGGCAGGACGGGCTGCGCCTGAGCGGGCACATGGTCTCCCTGGACGAGGCCGAGAGCAGGATTATGGCCAAGGTGCGCGAGAAGCCGGATCAGCGGGTGCTGATCAAGCCGGCGGACGGCGTGGCCCTGCAGGACACGGTGCGCGTGCTCGACCGGCTGTCGGCGGCCGGCGTCGCCAACATGTCCTTCGTGCGCACCGGCAGCCGGTAGGAGGTGCGCCGTGTCTCTCGCCAACCAGTCTCTCGTCCAACAGTCTCTCGGGCGCCGGCGCCCGAAGAACGAGGATGACCGCATCCTGCCGCTGATCAACGTGGTCTTCCTGCTGTTGATCTTCTTCATGCTGGCCGGCCGGCTGGCGGCGTCCGACCCGTTCCGGATCGACCCGCCGGTCTCCGCCAGCGAGGGGCTGGTGACGGTGGAGGATCTGCTGGTCCAGGTGGGCGTCGACGGCCGCCTCGCCCTGAACGGTGAGGAGATGGGCGAGGAGGCGCTGGGCGCCGCCGTGGCCGGGCGGATCTCCGACGGCGGCCCGGCTCCTGTGCGGCTGAAGGCCGACGGCACGGTCCCGGCCACCCGGGTGGTCGCCATCATGGAGGTTCTGCGAACCGCCGGCGTGAAATCCGTCCAGCTCCTGACCCTCCCCGCCGGAGACGGATGATGCGGATCCGCTCGCGCCATATGGGCCTGGCGATCGGCGTCGCGCTGGCGATCCATGTCGCCGCCGCCATCGCCATGGTTCTCGAGCCGGAAAAGAAGGGTGCGGCCGCCACCGGCATGGGCGGCATCCAGGTCTCGCTCGGTCCCTCCGGCGGGGCGCCAGGCAGCGTCGCCCAGGTGGTGAGCGAGGTCGACAAGGCCGACCCCGTCGACCCGACCGCGGCCCCGGTCGCCAAGCCCGACACCGTCCGACCGGAGACGGCAGATCCCCAGGAAACACCGCCCGAAACGGCGCGGCCCAGCGAGCCACCGCCGCCGGCTCCGGTGGATGCCGCCGTCGAGACCGCCGAGGTCGTGCAGCAGGTCGACGAGGTCATCGCCATCGCCAGGCCCGAGAAGGTGGAGACCCCGCCGCCGCCGGAACCGGTGAAGATCGAGCGTCCGGAGCCGGCCGAGACGCCGGTGGAGGTGAAGCCCGAGCCGGTCACCGTCGCCCGGGTCGAGCCCGAGGCGCCGCCGTTGGAAACCCCGCCGATGCCCGTGACCCGGCCGGAGCCCCCGACGCCGCAGAAGCCTCCGAAGCCGCAGAAAACCGAGGCCGAGCCGACCCCGGCGCCGCAGCAGACCGCCGCCCTGGCGGTTGAGGCCCCGGTTGAGGCCCCGACCAGTGCCCAGGCTCAGCCCGCCGCGTCGCAGACCCAGGGCGCGGCCGGCCGCAGCGGTGTCGGTCGGTCCCCGCTGTCCGGAAGCGCTGAGTCGAGCAGCGGCGGCGGCCGGCCGGGCGTGTCGGTCGACTACGCCTCGATCCTGCAGGCCTGGCTGGAGGACCATAAGGAATACCCCCGGCGCGCCCGCAGCCGGCGCCAGGAGGGGGTGGTGATGCTGTACTTCGTCATGGACCGGGCGGGCCATGTGCTCGAGTACCGGATCGACCGCAGCTCCGGCCACGACCTGCTCGACCGCGAGGTTGAGCAGATGATCCGCCGTGCCCAGCCGCTGCCGCCTCTGCCGGCGGAGATGACCCAGGCCCGTCTGGAGCTGGTGGTTCCGGTGCAGTTCCAGCTGCGTTAGGCGCATCGCTGGGGCACGCCGATTGTCGCGACCGTCCGATCCTCTTTATCCTGGCGGAAACTGTCAGGGAGGCGGGACATGCCGGGTACCGAGGGTTCGACCAGTTATTTCACCGAGGACACCTCCGTGGAGACGGTGCTCGCCCGTATGGGGGAACCGGAGAACCCGCGCCTGGCCGAGGTCATGCGCGCCGTCATCGCCCACCTGCACGCGGTGGTGAAGGAGGTCGAGCCGACCTATGCCGAGTGGATGGCGGCGATCCGCTTCCTGACCGAGACCGGCCGGATGTGCGACGACAAGCGCCAGGAATACATCCTGCTGTCCGATGTGCTGGGCGTGTCGATGCTGGTGGATGCGATCAACACGCGGCGGCCGGAGGGCGCGACCGAGAACACGGTGCTCGGCCCGTTCCATGTGGAAGGCGCGCCCGATCTGGCCATGGGCGACACCATTTCCCAGGACGGGATCGGCGAACCGCTGGTCGTCAGCGGTCGGGTGGTGGATGGTGACGGCAGGCCGGTCGAGGGGGCGGTGATCGACACCTGGCAGACCAGCCATGACGGCTTCTACGACCTGCAGCAGCCCGGCCAGCAACCGGAGAACAATCTGCGCGGCGTGTTCCGCACCGGCGCCGACGGCCGGTTCTCCTACCGGTCGGTCAAGCCGAGTTTCTACCCCATTCCCGACGACGGCCCGGTCGGCCAGCTCCTGCACGGACTGGGCCGCGGCAACATCCGCCCGGCCCACCTGCACTATATCGTCAGCGCGCCCGGCTTCGAGACGGTGACGACCCATATCTTCGTCCATGACGACGCGTATCTGGACAGCGACGCGGTGTTCGGAGTGAAGGAGAGCCTGATCCGCACCTTCATCCGCCACGACGACCCGGCCCGGGCGGCGGAGTTCGGCGTGGCGAACCCGTTCTGGACGGTGGAGACCGACTTCGTCCTGGTGCCGGTGTAACGTCTCATAAGAAAACGGCCCGCATTGGAAGATGCGGGCCGTCTTGTGTCCGAAGAGGTGGGGTGGTCAGTCGACGCGTTTGATGCGGCCGTTCACCGTTGGCGAGATCGTGCTGCGCTGGATCACGTAGTCGATCACCTGGGTGGCCAGCAGGCCGCCGGCGTCCTTGTCCACCAGAACCTTGCTGCCCTTGAACATGCCGTAGCCGTCGCCGCCGGTGCCGACATAGTCGTTGGTGGCCAGGGTGTAGACCTTGTTGTCGTCCAGCGGCTGGTCGTGCACCAGCACCTGCAGGATGCGCTGGCCGACCGGCTTGGAGGCGTCGAAGCTGTAGGTCATGCCGGAGACTTGCGGGAACCGGCCCTGGCCGTCCTCGATGCCGCTCACCCCATGCTCCAGGGCCTCGCGGACCTGCTTGCCGGTCACCTCCAGCTTCACCGTGGTGTTGCCGAAGGGCAGCTCGGTGAGGACCATCTTGCGGGTGATCTGGGTCCCGGCGGGGTAGAGGGTGTCACCGCGGATGCCGCCGCCATTGGCGATTGCGATATCAGCGCCGGTGGCCTCGCGGCTGGCATCGGCGACCAGATTGCCGAAGGTGGTTTCCTGCGACCGGATTGCGGCCCGGCGCGTGTCCAGATCGACGCCGCTGGAGCCGATCACCTGGCCGAGTTCGCGGTCGAGGGCGGCGGTGTACTCGTCCACCTGGGCCTGGACCGTCGGCTCGGGCGTGACGTCTGCGGTCGCCACCAGGTCGAAGGACGGCGACCAGACGAGGCTCATCTTCCCGCGCTTCTCGACCTTGTCCATGACGATCACGGTCTTGGCGATGAACTCCCCCTGGGAGCCTGACGAGGCGGTCATGTCGCGGCCGTCATAGACGATGCGGGCGAGGTGGTCGTGGCCGCCCAGCACCAGATCCACGTCCTTCACCGAGCGGGTCAGGCCCCGCTCCAGGGACTCGCCGCCATGGCTGAGCACGATGACGAAGTCGGCGCCCAACTCCTTGACGGCGCCCGCGGCGGACGTCGCGGATTCGGTGTAGTCGGCGAACGCGACACCCGGCCCCGGGCTGGCCAGGAAGGTGGTGTCCGGCGTGGTCAGGCCGATCAGCCCGATCTTGTAGCCGTTCATGTCGATGATTTGCGGCCCTTTGACACCCGGGAAGGGCTTGCCGTCCAGGGTGACGTTGATGGAGATCCAGGTGAAGTCGGACTCCGCAACCCGGGCCTTCAGCACCTCGTCACCGAGGTCGAATTCGTGGTTGCCGAGGGTCGCGTATTGGATGCCGACCTGTTCGGCCAGCTCGATCATGTGCGCGCCCTTGTCGATGCCGCTCATCAGCGAGGGCGAGATCAGGTCGCCACCGAAGGTGACCAGCACGAAGGCGCCTTCCGCCTCCGCCGCCTTCTTCTCCGCAGCGATGACGGAAGCGACCTTGCCGGCGCTCTCCATCTTGTCCCAGTCGTTGAGGTGCAAAAGCACCAGTTTCAGCGGCTCGGCGGCCGCGGGTCCGGCAAGCGCGGCCACGGCCACGAGCGCGAACGTAAATGTGCGCAGGAAGGAGAACATCATCGACTCCATCGATCAGCGGAAGGCGGAAGAACCTGACTGTAACAGTAATGTAACCCGCGGGTTGCACCAACATGCGTTGGCAACCGATCGTAGCTGATGGTGGTGACGGTTTGGCGGTGGAGGGGGACCTACCGCCTCACGCTCGCGCCGCTCTGGGTGAAGAGGATCTTGCGCTCGGCGTCGTCGGGCGGGGCGGAGCGGCGGAACTCCTTGCCCAGATCGACCGCCCGCTGCACGGCGGGCCGGTCCTTGATCGCCGCCCGCCAGCGGCTCACGTTCGGATAGGCCTCCAGCGAGGCCCCCAGCGGCTTGGCGATCAGGACCCAGGGCCAGCAGATCATGTCGGCGATGGTGTAGCTGTCGCCGACGATCCACTCCCGCCCCTCCAGCCGGCGTTCCAGGACGGAGACGCAACGGTCGTATTCGTTGAGATACCGGGTCTTGGCGTAGGGCACGTCCTCCGGCGCGTAGTTCACGAAATGGCTGAGTTGGCCGGCCATCGGACCCTGGTTGCCGGTCTGCCAGAACAGCCATTCCAGCACTTCCTTCTCGCCCACCGGATCGGTGGGGATGAAGCGCCCGGTCTTGCGCCCCAGGTAGTGCATGATCGCCCCGGACTCGAAGACGGAGACCGGGTCTCCCTCCGTCCCATGGTCGACGATGGCCGGCATCCGGTTGTTCGGGCTGATCGCCAGGAATTCCGGCGTGAACTGGTCGCCCTTGGAGATGTTCAGCGGGATCAGCTTGTAGTCGGTCCCCAGCTCCTCCAGCAGGATCGCGACCTTCCAGCCGTTCGGCGTGGGCCAGTAGTAGAAGTCGATCATACCGCGTCCTCCTCCTTGGTGCCGGCCACCCCGTCGGCGCGCAGGGCGGCGATCTCGTCGGCCGTGAAACCGGCGGAGGCCAGTAGCGCGTCGGTATCGGCACCGAGGACCGGCGCGCCGTGGGACAGGTCCGGCTCGCTGACGGAGAAGGTCGCCGCCGGGCGAGCCTGGCGCACCTTGCCGGCCTGGGGGTGGTCGAGCTCGACCACGATGCCGGTCGCCCGGATCTGCGGATGGTCGATCATGGCCGAGCGGGTCAGCACCGGCGCGCAGGGCACGTCATGGGCCTCCAGCCGTTCCAGCCAATGGGCCGAGCTGTCGGTCGCCAGCACCTCCTGGGTCAGGGTGAGCCGGTCGTCGATGTTCTCGTGCCGCAGGGCCGGGGTCAGGAAGCGCGGGTCCTCCAGCCATTCGGGTCTTTCCAGGGCGGCGGTCAGCGATTTCCACTGCTTGTCGGTGTTCACCGCCACGGTGATGTGGCCGTCGGTGGTCTCGTAGATCAGGTCGATGAAGCTGGCCGCCTTCTCCTGGGCGAACTCGCCGCCGACGAAGGTCTGGCTGCCCATGTCGGAGTGCCACAGGAAGTCGATCACGCTGTCCAGCATGGAGACCTTCACGTGCTGGCCCTCGCCGGTGCGCTCGCGCTTCAGCAGGGCGGCGGTGATGGCCTGGGCGGAGGTATAGCCGGTCAGCTTGTCCGGGATGATCGTGCGCACGAGCCGCGGCCGGGCGTCGTCCGACCCGCCCTGGATCGAGGTCAGGCCCGACAGCGCCTGGACCAGCGGGTCGTAGACCGGCTTGTCGGCATAGGGGCCTTTGTCGCCGAAGCCGCTGATCGAGCAGTAGACGATGGAGGGGTTCGCCGCCCGCACCGCCGCCTGGCCCAGGCCCATGCGATCGACCACCCCGGGGCGGAAGTTCTGCACGAAGGCATCCGCGGTGGCCGCCAGCTTCAGCACCGCCGCCACGCCGCGCGGGTCCTTCAGGTTGAGGGCGACCGACTTCTTGGAGCGGTTGTTGTTCAGGAACGAGGCGGAGAAACCGCCGCGCCGGTTGGCCATGGCGCGGGTGAAGTCGCCGCCGGCCGGGTGCTCGATCTTGATCACCTCGGCCCCCTGGTCGGCCAGCATCATGGTGCCGAGCGGGCCGGAGACCACGTTGGTCAGGTCGATGATGCGGAAGCCTTCGAGCGGTCCGGCCATGGCGTGCGGTCTCCCCGTGTTGCCCTCCTGCGTGGATGCAAGGTCGTGTGCAGGCGCGCGGAGTCAACCACTGCGGCCCACGAACGGGTACCGAGAAGGCGCGGAAGAGCTATTCGCGAAATAGAATTAATCGAAGCGTCGATTGGGTCTGTTTCGGCAAGGCGGCTACCGCCCGTCGAACGAGATGGTCTTCACCAGAGCATAGACCCGGGTGCCGGGCGTGAGGCCGAGCTCGGCGACCGACTCCCGCGTGACCCGGGATCGCAGACGCACGCCGCCGGGGATCTCCACCAGGGTCTCGGCATAGGGTGCGTCCTCGGCTGCGGCGATCTCGACGATGTGGCCGGACAGCCGGTTGCGGATGCTGATCCCCTCCGGCGGCCGGGTCGCCAGCGCCACGTCGCGGGCCCGGATCCGCAGGCGCACCCGTTCGCCGACGGCCACCTCGACCCGGGGGATCGACACCGGCTGGCCGGCGAGGTCGAGGCGGGTGAGCTGATAGCCGGTGTCGTGTCCGGTCACGACGGCCGTCAGCAGCACCCCGGCCTCGAACCTGCCGGTGGCCGGCTCCAGATCCAGCCGCTCCAGGATCGATCCGACATCGCCCTCGGCGATCACCTTTCCGGCGGAGAGCATCACCATGCGGTCGGCCAGCCTGCTCACTTCGGCAAGGTCATGGCTCACATAGATCGCGGGGATCGGCAGCGCGTCGTGCAGCCGCTCGAACGTTGTGAGGATGTCGGCCCGCGACGCCTCGTCCAGGGCGGAGAGCGGCTCGTCCATCAGCAGCAGGCGCGGGGCCGACAGCAGCGCCCGGCCGATGGCGACGCGCTGGCGCTCGCCGCCGGACAGCCGGTCCGGTCCGCGCTCCAGCAGCCGCTCCAGGCCGAGCAGGGCGACGGCCTCGTCGAAGCCGATCACCGGCGTCTGATCAGCGGCGCGGCGGGCGCCGTAGAGCAGGTTGCGCCGCACCGAGAGATGCGGGAACAGGCTCGCCTCCTGGAACACGTAGCCGACCGCGCGCCGGTGGGGCGGGACGCGGAGGCCGGCCGCGTCGTCCTGCCAGGTCTCGTCGCCGACGGCGAGGCGGCCGGACAGCCGGGCCAGTCCGGCCATGGCCCGCAGGACCGTCGTCTTGCCCGAGCCGGAGGGTCCGAACAGGGCGGTGATGCCCTGCATCGGGGCGGTGAAGGCGACGTCCAGGGAGAACCCGCCCATGGTGCCGGCGAACCGCGCGTCGATGCGGTCGGACAGCGAGGTCATGACCGCGCCCGCCCGATGCGCTTCTCCAGCACCAGCATGGCCAGGATCACGGTGAAGGCGAAGGCCACCATGCCGCCCGCCAGCAGATGCGCCTCGGTCCAGCGCAGGGTCTCCACGTAGTCGTAGATGGCGATCGACAGCACGCGGGTCTCGCCCGGAATGTTGCCGCCGATCATCAGGATCACCCCGAACTCGCCCATGGTATGGGCGAAGCCGAGCACCGCGCCGGTCAGGAAGCCGCGCCGGGCCAGCGGCACCGCCACGCTCCAGAATGCGTCCCACGGCCCGGCCCGCAGGGTTGCGGCGACCTCGAGCGGCCGGTCGCCCATCGCCTCGAAGGCGTTGCGGACCGGCTGGACGACGAAGGGCAGCGAGTAGACGACCGAGCCGATCACCAGCCCGGTGAAGGTGAAGGCGAGCGACCGGGCGCCGCCCAGCGACGCGATCCAGCCGCCCGGCCCGTCGGGACCGAGCAGGATCAGCAGGTAGAAGCCGAGCACCGTCGGCGGCAGCACCAGGGGCAAGGCGACGATCGCGGCCACCGCCTCCTTCCAGCGGGCCGGCGATCGGGCGAGCCACCAGGCGATCGGCGTGGCGACCACCAGCAGGACCAGGGTGGTCACCGCCGCCAGGATCAGGGTCAGGCGGACCGGGGACCAGAGCTCGGCGAAGTCGGGCATGGGGCGCTTCCCTCAACCGCCCGGCGCGTAGCCGTATTTGTCGAGGATCGCCAGGGCCTGCGGGCCCTTCAGGAAGGCCATGAAGGCGAGGGCGGCGTCGCGGTCGGCCGCCGATTTCAGCAGCACCGCATCCTGGGCGATCGGGTCGTGCAGGTGATCCGGCACCATCCAGCGCGAGCCGTCGTCATGGCCGGCGACCTGCGAGGCGGCGACCAAGCCGAGCCGGGCGTTTCCGGTGGCGACGAACTGATAGGTCTGGGCGATGTTGGCGCCCTGCACCAGATCCTCCGCGAACCGGTCGCGCTTGCCGAGATGGGTCAGCACCTGCATCGCCGCCGCACCGTAGGGCGCGGTCTGCGGGTTGGCGATGGCGAGCTTGCCGAGGCCGTCGCCGTCCAGGGTCTCGGGGCCGGTGACCAGCCCCGTCTCGCGGCTGTACAGCGCGAGCCGCCCCTTGGCGTAGGTGAACAGGTGATCGGGGTCGCCCAGACCCTCGGCGACCGCGCGCTGCGGGCGGGTCCGGTCGGCGGCGAGGAAGATGTCGAAGGGTGCGCCGCCGGTGATCTGGGCGAAGAGCTGGCCGGTGGAGGCGAAGCTGAAGACCGCGTGATGCCCGGTCGCCGTGTCGAAGGCGGCGCCGATCTCCTTGGCCGCGTCGGTGAAATTGGCGGCGACCGCGATCCGCACCTCGCCGGCCCGCGCGGCGGCCGCCGCGGCGACGAGGAGCAGGGCGAGAAGCAATACCTGGGCGAGGCGGCTCAGCGTGGACATCGAAGTCCGATATGTCTAATTGAACATATCGGGACGGTGTCACGTCGCGAGACCCCGGTCAACCGGCGTTCGGCGGCCGGTACCCGTCCCGTCGGAGGGCTCATTCCTTCTGGAGCGCGAGCAGGCGTTGCAGCTCCGCCAGTTCGGACTTGGTGGCTGCGGCGGCCTGGTCCTCCATGCGCCGGTAGAGGTCCAGCACGGTCCGGCCAAGCTCGGTCAGCTCGGCGCCGCCCCGGGCCGATCCGCCGCGGGTCGTGGTGACCAGCGGGGTGCCGAAATCCTCCTTCATCCCTTCCACCAGGACCCAGGCGCGCTTGTAGCTCATGCCGAGACGGCGCCCGGCCGCGGCGATGGATCCGGTTTCGACGACGCCCTGCAGCAGGTCCGCCTTGCCGGGGCCGACGGCGACGTTCGGGGCGATGACCACCCTGAGGCGGGGGCCGAGAGTTTGGTTCCAGGGACGCATGGCGGGAGCTTAGCCGGTCTCAAACGCCTTGGGCAGCGCGGCGTGAATGCATCGTATGCGGCCCTTGGGCGGTAATATTAAATCCTTTGAATCCATACAGATGGATTAAATATTTCAAAACTCCTTCCCAGCGGGGTGGGGATTTTCTAGTGTTTCGTACATCGCACCGTCGGCATCAGAACAGGCGGGCGGGTTCGCAGGACCGGAAAACGGCCGCGAACCGACATAAGGAACGAAGCTAAGGGAGGCAGTTCCATGATCATCACGCGCAAGCATCTGCGCACCATGACCGCTGCGGTCGCTGGTGTCGCGGCTCTCGGCATGGCCGCCACGGCGCAGGCCAAGGTCGAGGGCGACACCATCATCCTTGGTGCGGCGATCTCGCTGACCGGCAAATACGCGACCAACGGCGTGCATGCCCAGAAGGGCTACGATTTCGCGGTCGACAAGATCAACGAGACCGGCGGCGTCACCGTCGACGGCAAGTCCTACAAGCTGAAGGTCGTCTACTACGACGACGAGTCGACCCCGGCCCGCGGCGCCGAGCTGGCCGAGCGGCTGATCAACCAGGACGGCGTCAAGTTCATGCTTGGCCCGTACAGCTCCGGCCTGACCAAGGCGATCGCGCCGGTGACCGAGAAGTACAAGATCCCGATGGTCGAGGCGGAGGGCGCCTCGCGCTCGCTGTTCACCCAGGGCTACAAGTACATGTTCGCGGTGCTCTCCACCTCCGAGCAGTACCTGGCCAGCGCCATCGAACTCGCCGCCGAAGTGGCGGAGAAGCAGGGCAAGAAGGCGTCGGACGTGACGATCGCCATGGCCTTCGAGAACGATCCGTTCTCGCTCGACGTGCGTGCCGGCGTGGTCGACGACGCCGAGAAGTTCGGCATGAAGATCGTCGTCGACGACAAGCTGCCCCGCGACCTGTCCGACATGACCTCGACCCTGACCAAGGTGAAGGCGCTGAAGCCCGACCTGCTGGTCATCTCCGGTCACTCCAAGGGGGCCGCGACCGCTGCCCGGCAGATCCAGGAGCTGAAGATCGACGTGCCGATGGTGGCGATGACCCACTGCGAGGCCGCCGACATCACCGCCAAGTTCGGGGCCGGTCCGACCGAGGGCATCCTGTGCCCGACCCAATGGTCCGAAACGCTGGCCTACAAGGACGACCTGATGGGCACTGCGGCGCAGTACAACTCTGACTTCCAGAAGGCCTATCCGGAATACTCGACGGTGCCGTATCAGACCGCCATGGCCAGCATGGCCGTGCAGGTCTGGGCCGACGCCTTCGAGCGGGCCAATTCCTTCGACACCGAGTTGCTGCGCGACGCGTTGGCGGACACCGAGATGCAGACCTTCGCCGGCAGCGTGAAGTTCTCGGAGGCCGGCAACAACATCGCCAAGCCGATGGTGCTGCGTCAGATCCAGGACGGCGAATATCTGGTGGTCGCGCCGACCAAATGGGCGGCGGCCGAGCTGCGCTATCCGCGTCAGCCCGAGTATTGATCGCACCCTGACCGACGACGGCGGGAGAACCTGCGTTCTCCCGCCGTTCGCGTTGCCGTGCACCGGGGCCGCCGGTCCGCGTGAGACCGAGCGTCCGCGCCGCCGTCCCGGAACAGGAGCGAGAGCATGATCGACAATCTCCTTCTTCTGACCCAGGTGCCGATCCTCGGTGTCGACCTGGTGATCCAGGGGCTGTTCATCGGCGCCATCTTCGCGCTGGTCGCCTATGGCCTCGCCTTGGTCTGGGGCGTGATGAACGTCAAGAACCTGGCGCAGGGCGACATGGTGATCCTCGGGGGCTACATCTCCTATCAGGCCACGCTCTGGGGCTATCACCCGATCGTCGCCCTGCCGGTCGCCATCGTCGTCATGTTCATGCTCGGCTGGCTGATCTACGCGGTGATCATCCGCCGGGTGGTCGACCGCGACATGTTCACCTCGCTGCTCGCCACCTTCGGGCTCAGCCTGCTGATCCAGCAGATCCTGAACCTGATCTACGGCCCCGAGGTGAAGGTGGCCGATGCCGGCTTCGGCGATTTCGAGCTCGGCACCTTCATCGTCATCCAGAACGTGCGGCTCTACAGCCTGCTGATGGCGGCGGCGCTGGCGCTGGCGATCGTGATCTTCATGAAGAAGTCGCGCATGGGCCAGGCGATCCGCGCCACCGCCCAAGACGCCCGCGCCGCCCGGGTTCTCGGCATCGACACCGATCAGGTCTACGCCTTCACCTACGCGCTGAACGCCGCGATCTGCGGCGCCGCCGGGGTGCTGGTGGCGATGATCTGGGTGATCCAGCCCTATTACGGGATCGTCTACTCGATCCGCGCCTTCATCATCGTGACGGCCGCCGGCCTCGGCAATCTGCCCGGCGTGATCCTGACCGGCTTCGGCCTCGGGGTCTGGGAGAACGTGGCCGGCTTCGTGTTCGGCGCCGAGTTCGCGGTCGCCGCCGTCGTCCTCATGCTGGTGGCGGTGCTGATGTACCGCCTCGTCCAGCTCTACCGCGTGCGCCAGGTGGTCCGATGACGTCCTCAGCCTCTCTCGACCTCAAGCTCTACGGGGTTCTGATCGCCGTGGCGGTGCTGGTGCCGCTGTTCGCGCCGAACTACATCCAGACCGTCGCCGTCATGTGGCTGATGATCCTGATGGCAATGACCTGGGACATCACCGGCGGGCAGATGGGTTACAACTCGCTGGGCAACGTGGTGTTCTTCGGCATCGGCATGTACGCCTCGGCGATCGTGCAGATCTCGCAGTTCAGCGACGTCGCCGACTACACCGCCTCGTTCGGCGCCATCGTCGTCGACTTCACCCCGGGCCAGTACTTCACCGGCCTCGGCCTCGGCCTGGCGGCGGGCGGGATCGCGGCCGCGATCTTCGCGCTCCTGATCGGTCCGGCGATGCTCGGGCTGCGCGGGCCGTATTTCGCCATCGGCACCCTCGGCCTCGCCATCGCCGTGGCCGAGCTGGTGTCGGGCTGGGAGTATGTCGGCGGCGGCGGCGGCATCTCCATGCCGGTCTATCCGGGTCCGCCGGCGGCCGGCCCCTTCACCTTCTACATCCTGCTCGGGCTGCTCACCCTGGCCGCGCATCTGTTCGTGCGCTGGCTCTACTCGACCCAGTTCGGCCTCGCCATCAACGCGATCCGCGACGACGAGGACAAGGCGGAGGCGATGGGCATCCACACCAACCGCTACAAGACCATCGCCTGGGCCGTCGCCGCGTTCTTCATGGGCGTGGGCGGGGCGATCTTCGGCAACATGTCCGGCTTCATCGAGCCGCTGGAGGTGGCGTTCCCGACCACCACCTTCGGCATCTTCATGGTCGCCATGGCCCTGCTCGGCGGCAAGGGGACGCTGTGGGGGCCGGTGCTGGGCGCGGTGCTGTTCCACATCGTCAAGCAGGTCACCTGGACCTATCTGCTCGGCTGGCAGTGGGTGGCGCTGGGCGCGATCATCATCATCAACATCGTCTACTTCCAGCAGGGCATCCTCGGCTGGGCCCAGGACAAGTGGCCGGAGGCCTTCGGGCTGACGGTCGACAGGGGCGGGGCGGCACGGCCGGCCGCCGGGGAGGCTGCGGAATGACCGGTGAAATCCCCAATGTCATCGAGGTCCGCGGCGTCTCCAAGTCCTATGGCGGCGTGCAGGCCAATACCGACATCTCCATCGACGTGCCGGACGGCATGATCACCGGGCTGATTGGACCGAACGGCTCCGGCAAGACC
The DNA here is from genome assembly GCF_000423805.1 of Thalassobaculum salexigens DSM 19539. Lineage (NCBI taxonomy): Bacteria > Pseudomonadati > Pseudomonadota > Alphaproteobacteria > Rhodospirillales > Thalassobaculaceae > Thalassobaculum > Thalassobaculum salexigens. Next base: position 1,075,607 of record NZ_KE384094.1, on the reverse strand, counting down.
ACCCTGTTCAACTCGATCGTCGGCTACCATCCGATCGACAGCGGCTCGATCCGGTTCCAGGGCAAAGAGATCTCCAAGCTGCGGGTGCCGGACATCGCCCGGCTCGGTATGCTGCGGACGTTCCAGCAGACCCGGATCTATTCGAAGATGAACTGCATGGACAACATGCAGATCTCGGTCAGCCACCGGGACACCTCGCCCTTCGCCATCTTCGCCCTGCGCGACCGGGGCGAGATCGTCGAGGAGGCCGAGCGGCTGCTGGAATTCGTCGGCCTCTACGAGAAGCGGTTCCTCATCTCCGGCGACCTGAGCTTCGGTCAGCAGAAGCTGCTCGAATTCGCCATGGCGCTGATGAACCGACCCAAGGTCCTGCTGCTGGACGAACCGACGGCGGGCATCAACCCGACCCTGATCAACGGCCTGATCGACCGGCTGAAACGGGCCAACGAGGAGCTCGGCGTCACCCTGTTCGTCATCGAGCACAACATGCGGGTGATCATGAACCTGGCCGGCAAGATCTCCTGTCTCGCCCATGGGGAGCTGCTGGCCACCGGGACACCGGACGAGCTGCAGAACGATCCCCGCGTGGTCGACGCCTATCTGGGAGCGCATTGATGAGCGAGCAGACCGGAACCGACCGCAGCACCCGCGGCTATGGCAGCGGCGACGTCTCCACCGTGATCTCGGTGGAGGACGTGACCAGACAGGCCCGGGCCATCGCCGAGCAGGGTCCGAGCGTCGCCGAGCTGGACGCCCTCTGCGTGGGCGAGCCGTTCGTCGAGATCAACGACCTGCGTGCCGGCTACGGCAAGATGCAGATCCTGCACGACTTCAACCTGCGGGTCGGCAAGGGCCAGTCGCTCTGCCTGATCGGCCCGAACGGGGCGGGCAAGTCGACGGTGCTGCATTCGGTCTTCGGCTTCACCAACATCTTCTCCGGCAGCATCGTGGTCGGCGGCACCGACGTCACCCGGATGAGCCCGCAGCAGAAGCTGCGTTCCGCCGGCATCGCCTACATCCTGCAGGACAAGTCGGTCTTCCCCGGCATGACCGTGGAGGAGAACCTGCTGATGGGCGGGTTCCTGAAGGACAAGCCGGCCGAGGCCAAGGCGGCGGCGGAGCGGGTGTTCGACAAGTACGACCGCCTCGCCGCCCGGCGCAACAAGCCGGCCGGCGTGCTGTCCGGCGGCGAGCGGCGCCTGCTGGAGATCAGCCGGGCCCTGGTGATGGAGCCCGACGTGCTGCTGGTCGACGAGCCGTCCATCGGCCTGGAGCCGCGCTTCATCGACATGGTGTTCGAGATCCTGAACGACCTGCAGCGGGTCGACGGCAAGACCATCGTCATGGTCGAGCAGAACGCCAAGAAGGGTCTGGAGTTCGCCGATCTGGGCTATGTGCTGGTCTCCGGCGAGATCGCCCTGGCCGGACGCGGCGACGACCTGCTGGAGAACCCGGAAGTCGGCCGTCTTTTCCTCGGCGGCTGATCCCTCGCCAGAAGTCCCAACAATCCGCGCATGCCGATGTTTGCGACGCTGGACAGCGTGCCGGACTGGATTGTATACAAAGATATACAAGCAGTTTGACCTAAGGTCCGGGTATCGCGGACCGGGCGCGTCGGCGCCGCAGAAGGAGAGGAAGTCATGGCTGAATGGGATGTCGTCGTTGTCGGTGCCGGTAACGCCGCACTTTGCGCTGCCCTGTCGGCGCGCGAGTCCGGGGCGTCGGTCCTGGTGCTGGAGCGTGCCGACGAGGACGAGGGCGGCGGCAACACCCGGTTCACCGCCGGCGCCATCCGCACGGTCTACAACGGGGTGGACGACCTGCGCGCCCTGATGCCGGACATCACCGACGAGGAAGTGGCGATCACCGATTTCGGCACCTACACCTCCGACCAGTTCTTCGACGACATGTTCCGGGTCACCCAGTACCGCTGCAACCCGGATCTGGCCGAGACCCTGATCACCTCGTCCTACGACACGCTGATGTGGATGAAGGGCAAGGGCGTGCGCTTCCAGCCGATCTGGGGCCGCCAGGCGTTCAAGGTCGACGGCAAGTTCAAGTTCTGGGGCGGCCTGACCGTGGAAGCCTGGGGCGGCGGCCCGGGACTGGTCGACGCACTGTGGAGTGCCGCCAAGAAGAACGGCATCGAGATCCGCTACAACACCCGGGCGCTGGCGCTGGAGTATGACGACGTCAAGGTCAGCGGCGTGAAGGTGAAGGGGCCGAACGGCGTGGAGACCATCGACGCCAAGGCGGTGGTCCTGGCCGCCGGTGGCTTCGAGGCCAATCCGGAATGGCGCACCCGCTACATGGGCCCGGGCTGGGAGCTGGCGAAGGTGCGCGGCACCCGGTTCAACACCGGCGACGGCATCCGCATGGCGCTCGACATCGGGGCCTGCCCGTACGGCAACTGGTCCGGCGGCCACGCGGTGGGCTGGGACTTCAACGCGCCGGAATTCGGCGACCTGGCGGTCGGCGACAACTTCCAGAAGCACTCGTATCCGTTCTCGATCATGGTCAATGCCGAGGGCAAGCGCTTCGTCGACGAGGGGGCGGACTTCCGCAACTACACCTACGCCAAATACGGCCGGGTCATCCTCAACCAGCCGGGCCAGATGGCGTGGCAGATCTTCGACCAGCAGACCGTCCACCTGCAGCGCGACGAGTACCGTATCCGTCAGGTGACCAAGGTCACCGGCGAGACGCTGGAGGAACTGGCCGGCAAGCTGGAAGGGGTCGACAAGAACGCCTTCCTGGCCGAGGTGAAGGCCTATAACGACGCGGTCCAGAGCGACGTTGAGTTCAACCCCAACGTCAAGGACGGCCGCGGCACCAAGGGGCTCTCGGTGCCGAAGTCGAACTGGGCGGTGCGCATCGAGCAGGGGCCGTTCGAGGCCTATCAGGTCACCTGCGGCATCACCTTCACCTTCGGCGGCCTGCGGATCGACGACCGCGGCCAGGTGGTCGATGTGGACCTGAACCCGATTCCCGGCCTGTACGCCGCCGGCGAGCTGGTCGGTGGGCTGTTCTACTTCAACTACCCGGGCGGCACGGGCCTGATGTCCGGCGCGGTGTTCGGCAAGCTGGCCGGCGCCGGTGCCGGCGAGGAGGCAACTTCGGGTCGTGCCAAGGCCGCGGAGTAAGGCATACTCGCCCCATGGCGCGGGGTCCGAAAAAGCCTGAAAAAGCAGGCAAGGAACCCGGCGGCGGTGACGCTGCCGGGCAGTCGATTACCGAGTCGCGGGGAGAGTGGGCCTACCACCGCCTGCGGCAGGCGATCCAGGCTGGCGAGCTGAAGCCGGGCGAACGGATCCGCGAGATCGAGATGGCGAAGCAGCTGGATGTCAGCCGCACGCCGGTCCGCGAGGCGCTGCGGCGGCTGGAGGCCGACGGGCTGCTTACCTTCGTGCCCTATCGCGGCATGATCATCGCCGAACTGGACCACCAGGCGGTGATGGAGCTGTACCAGATGCGCGAGGTGCTGGAGGGCACGGCGGCAGGCCTCGCCGCCCGCCATGCCTCGGAGGCCGAAATAACCCTGCTGCGCGACCTCATCGCCGCCGATCCGGGCGACGGCGACCCCAGGGCCCTGGCCACGCATAACCGGCAGTTCCACGGCACGCTCTACCGCGCCGCCCATAACCGCTATCTCCTGAAGACCTTGAACGTGCTCAGCGACGCCATGGCGCTGCTGGGCATGACCACCCTGTCGCTGACCGGCCGGTCCGGCACCGCGCGCCAGGAGCACCAGGAGGTGCTGGAGGCGATCGAGGCGCGGGATCAGGCACGGGCCGAGGCGGCGGCACGCTATCACATCCGCGAGGCCCAGCGGGCCCGCCTGCGGCTCATGTTCGACGGCCAGAAGCCCGAGGCCGACGTCGAATAGGGCTGCCGCCGAACAAACCTGCTGCCGAATAAGAAAACGGCCCGGGGATGGGATCCGCCGGGCCGTTATCCGTGTCGTGTCCGAGTGCCCTGACGGGCCGCTCCGTTACTGGAGGCGGGTCGGGATCTCCTCGATGGCGCCGGCGACCAGCTTCTTCTGGGTCGCGGCGTCCATGTTGTCCTCGATCAGGCGCCGGGTCGCGGCGACGGCAAGGTCAACCATCTGCGCCCGCACTTCCTGAAGCGCCTTGGCCTCGGCGGCCTGGATCTTCTCCATGGCGACCTGCTCGCGCCGGGCGAGAGACTGCTCCAACTTCGCCTCGGCCTCCTCGCGCAACCGCACCGATTCGGTCTTGGCGTGCTCCAGGATGGCCTCGGCCTCCTGCAGGGCGTCACGCTGGCGGCGCTGGTAGTCGGCCTTGGCGGCCTGGGCCTCCTCGCGAAGCGCCTGGGCCTCGTCGAGCTTGCGCTTGATCTCCTCGGCCCGCTTGTCGAGGCCGGCGACGATCGGGCGCCAGCCCTTCCAATAGGCCAGGGCCAGGAACAGGACGAAGGAGACGGCAACCCAGAATGTCGGATCGCTGAACATCAGGCGCCTCCCTGCATCGCGGCTTCAACCGCCTTGCCGACCTTGGCGTCGCTCACCTTGATGCCGGTCAGCTTCACCGTCGCCTCGGCGGCGGCTTCGCTGGCCACGGACTTCAGGCTCTCCAGAGCCTCGGTCCGCTGCTCGGCGATACGGGCCTCGGCGGCCTTGGTGGTCTCGGCGGTCTTCTTCGCCGCCTCGGCCTCGGCCGTGGCGTGGGAGGCCGCGATCTCGTCCATGGCCTTGCGCACAAGGGCATGGGCCTCGGACCGGGCGTCGGCGACAGCCTTCTCGTACTCGGCCTTCACCGCTTCCGCCTCGCCGCGCAGGCGGTCGGCGGTCTCGATGTCGTCCTCGATCCGCTCCTGCCGCTCTTCCAGCACGTCGGAGATGCGCGGAATCGCGACCTTCGACATGATGACGTAGAGCAGGATAAAGCTGACGATCAGCCAGAAGATCTGGGTCGGGTAGGTCGTGGCGTCGAGCTGCGGCAGGCCGCCGCCTCCGCCACCCTGGGCGTCCGTCGCCGCCCAGGACGGCACGGCTGCAGCCGCCATGGCGGCTGCGAGGCCGATGCGCCGAGACCAGCGGGTCACGCTGTTGGCGATCATGTCGTCATCCTCCTGACGGGGGTCGAGGGTGCCAGCCGGACAGCGGGCACCCGAACCGGATCAGGTGAACAGGATGAGGAACGCGATCAGCAGCGCGAACAGCGCAACGGCTTCCGTCAGGGCGAAGCCCAGAATGCCGATGCCGAAGACTTCGCCGCGGGCCGCCGGGTTACGGGCGATCGAAGCGATCAGGGTCGAGAAGATGTTGCCGATACCGACACCGACACCCATCAGGGCGATGACGGCAAGACCGGCTCCGATCATCTTGGCGGCTTCGAGTTCCATGGGTCTTATCCTTCCGTTCGTTGGGAGGTTAGAGTCAGGGTTGATGTCTCGCGACGGGACCGATCAATGCAGATGGATCGCGTCGTAGAGATAGATGCAGGTCAGGATCGTGAACACATAGGCCTGCAGCACGGCGACGAGGATCTCGAAGCCGGTCAGCGCGACGAGGACCAGCAGCGGCGCCACGCCGAACACCCCGAGGGCGACGACGAAGCCGCCGAACACCTTCATCATGGTGTGGCCGGCCATCATGTTCGCGAACAGTCGCACCGACAGGCTGACCGGGCGCGACAGGTAGGACAGGATCTCGATCGGGATCAGCAGCGGGGCCATGTAGACCGGCGCGCCCGACGGGAAGAAGAACGTGAAGAAGTGGAAGCCGTGCTTGATCAGCGCGACGATCGTGATCGCCACGAAGATCGTGATCGCCATGGCGAAGGTCACGATGATCTGGCTGGTGAAGGTGTAGCTGTACGGAATCATGCCCAGCAGATTGCCGACCAGGATGAACATGAACAGCGAGAAGATGAACGGGAAGTACGGTCGGCCTTCCGGACCGACATTCTCGCGCACCATGTTGGCGATGAACTCGTAGGACAGCTCCGCCAGCGACTGGATCCGCGTCGGGACCAGGTGACGGCCGCTCATCGACTGGGTCAGGAACACGCCGACCACGAAGGTCGCCAGGATCATGAACAGAGCCGAGTTGGTGAAGGAGATGTCCATGCCCGCGACATGGAGCTCCGGGCCAATGGTCTTGATCTGGAATTGTTCGACCGGAGACGCCACCTTCTACCCCTCTTTGTTTCCGCCGTCCGGCGATTCGCCGTCCGATTGCTGCGACCCTGTCGGGCCAACCCCGTCGGAGTCCTTGGTGTAGCCCACCGACAGACCCTGTCCGGTGGCCGCACGGTAGACGTTCATCATCCCGCCAGCGGCCCCAAGAAAGAAGAACACGATCAACATCCAGGGGGTAGTCCCCAGCCATTGATCGAGCCCGTATCCAATTGCCGCCCCCACCACGACGCCGGCCACCATCTCGACGCCGACGCGGAAGGCAACACCGATCGCGCTGTTGGGAAGACCCGGCTCCAGATCTTTGTTCAGCGACCCTTTCCCGCCGCCTCGCGCCCGCTTGACGCGGTCGGCAAGGCTGCTGAGCGAAGGAGGGGAGTTCTTGTCGTCCATTCCCCAGACCCGGAAGAGCGGGCTCCGCTAAAGTTGATCCGGACCCCGGCGCACCCATGGACGCGACGAATCCCGTGCTTGCCGGACCCCCAGCGAAGCGGCGCCACCATACGCAGGGGCCTTTGGGGTGTCAAGGCTGCGACCGCACTGCGAAAAACCGGGCAAGCGTTTGATTATAAATAAAAAATATTGCGGCTGTTTTCAGCCGGCGTCGCGCAGCCTCTCGGCGCGGGCCAGATCGACGGAGACGAGCTGGCTGACGCCGCGTTCCGCCATGGTGACGCCGAACAGCCGGTCCATGCGCGCCATGGTCATCCGGTGGTGGGTGATGATCAGGAACCGGGTGCCGGTCTCCTTCACGATGTCCTGCAGCAGCGCGCAGAACCGGTCGACGTTGGTGTCGTCCAGCGGCGCGTCCACCTCGTCCAGCACGCAGATCGGCGAGGGGTTGGTCAGGAACACCGCGAAGACCAGGGCGGCCGCCGTCAGGGCCTGCTCGCCGCCGGACAGCAGCGACAGGTGCTGCATCTTCTTGCCCGGCGGGCTGGCCATGATCTCCAGCCCGGCCTCCAGCGGATCCTCCGCCTCGGTCAGCTTCAGATGCGCCTCGCCGCCGCCGAACAGCCGCCGGAACAGGGTCTGGAAGTGGCCGTTCACCAGGTTGAAGGCGGCCAGCAGGCGCTCGCGGCCCTCCTTGTTCAGCGCGGCGATGGCGCTGCGCAGCCGCTGGATGGCGCCGATCAGGTCGTCGCGCTCGTGCTCCATGCCCTCGATCTGCTCGGTCAGTTCCTCCAGCTCGGTCTCGGCCCGCAGGTTGACGGGGCCCAAGGCCTCGCGCTCGCCGGACAGCCGGTCCAGGCTGCGCTGGGTCTGCTCGGCGTCGGGCAGGGGGGCTTCCGGATCGATGCCGGCCTTGGTCAGGATCTCGTCCGGCGCGCAGTCCAGCCGCTCCTGGATCCGCTCGCGCTCGACGCGCAGGGTCTGGTTGATCTGCTCGAGCTGGGATTCGGCGCGGATCAGCGCCTCGCGCGCCTCGCCGGCGGCGCGGTCGGCCTCGCGGGCGACCCGGTCCAGCTCGGTCTGCCGGCTCTCGGCGGAAACCAGGGCATCGGCCGCCTGCCGGCGCTTCGCCTCCGCCGCCTCGATCAGGGCCACGACCTTCTCGCGTTCCGCCGCGATCTCCTGCGGCCGCGAGGCGAGGCGGGCGATCTCCGCCTCCTCGCCTTGGCGGCGCGTATCGAGATCGGACAGGCGGGTGTCGGCCCGCTCGCGCCGCTGCTCCCAGGACTTGATCTCGCCTTCGGTGGCCGAGAGGCGGGTGCGGCGGGACTCGGCCTCGCGCACCAGCCGGTCGTGTTCGGTACGGGCTTCAACCAGCTCGGCGCGGCGCTCGGACAGGGCGGCGCGCAGCCGGGAGGAGTCCGCGCGCAGGGCCTCCACATCCGGCAGGGTCTTCAGCTCTTCCGCCGCCTGACCCTGGGCGGTGACCGCCTCCTCGCGCTCGCCGGCGAGCCGGGCGGCCCCATCGTCCAGGGCGGCGAGCTTGGTGTCGACGGCGGCGACCCGGGATTCGATCTCGGCGGCGGCGGATTTCGCCTTGGACAGGGCGTCGGAGGCCGCGTTGCGGGCGCGCCGCGCGGCCTCCACCGCGTCCTCGGCTTCGGCCAGCCGCGCCGCCGCGTGTTCGGCCTCCGAGCGGGCCACGTCCAGGGCGCCGCGGCGGTCGGCGAGCTGCCGGTCGAGCTCGGCCAGACGGTTGCGCCGTTCCAGGCGGATGGCGGCGGCACTCGGTGCGCCCGGGGTCTGCACGAACCCGTCCCAGCGCCACATGCCACCCTCTTTGGTGACGATGCGCATGCCGGGCGCGAGGGCCGGCTGGGCTGCGGCCGCGGCAGCCGGATGGGCGGCGATGCCGGTGCGGGCGAGGCGGGCGGCCAGGGCGGCGGGAGCCGTCACCTTCGGGGCCAGGGGCTCGATGCCGGCCGGCCACTCGGCCCCGCCCGTCTCCGCACCCTCGCGCCAGCCGCCGGCGGTCGGCGCGGCCTCTGCGTCGAGGGCGGGCGCCTCCAGATCGTCGCCCAGCGCCGCACCCAGGGCGGTCTCATAGCCCGGGGCGACGGTGACCGCATCGACGATGGGCGCGGCCTCGCTCTTGGCCTGCATCAGCAGGCGGCGCAGGCCGGTCGCCTCGGTCTCCAGCTCCGAGACGGCCGCGTCCATTTCCCGGGCGGCGGCACGGGCGGTCTTCTCCGCCTCCTGGGCGTCGTCGCGTGCCTCCTGGGCCGCGGGAATGCCGGCGTCGGCGGCGTCCGCCGCGGCAGCGGCCTCGGTGACGGTCTGTTCGGCGGCGGTGCGCTCGGCTTCCGGCACGGCCTGTCGAATAAGCTCGGCCCGGCGCTCGGCCAGGTCGGCCTGCTGACGGTCCAGCCGGGAGATCCGCTCCTCGGCCTGGCGCAACTGGCGTTCCAGGGCGGCGCGGCGGGCGTCGGCGACCGCGATCTCCTCGGTGGTCTTGTGGACCGCCTCCTCGGCCTCCTCGGCGTCGCGGTTGGCCTTGGTCAGGGCGGCACCGCTGGCCTCCTGGGCCTCCGCCTCGCCCTCGCCGGCGGCAATCAGTTCGTCGCGCTCGCCGGTCAGCCGGGCAAGGGCGGTCGCCGCCTCCTCCACCAGCGTCTTCTCGCGGGTCACGTCGTCGGCGATCTGGCGCAGGCGGGTCTCGGCCTCGCTGCGGGCGGTGGCGATCCGGCGTTCCTCGGCGTCCAGCTCGCTGCGGGTGACGGTCAGGTGCTGCAGCTCGGCCGAGGCCTCCGCCTCCCTCTGGCGCAGACCGGGCAGGCTGGCGGCGGAATCGGTCTGGGCGGCGCTGGCGGCGGCGGCCTCCTGGGTCAGGGCCGTCACCTTGTCGCGGGCGGCGGCCAGGGCGGCACCGGCCTTGCGCCGTTCCTCCATGGTGTGGGTCCAGCGGGCGTGCAGCACGATGGATTCGGCCTGACGGATCTTCTCGCTCAGCTCGCGATAGCGCTGGGCCTGCCGCGCCTGACGCCGCAGGGCGGCGCGCTGGCCTTCCAGCGCCTTCAGCACGTCGTCCAGCCGTTCCAGGTTCTGTTCGGCCGCCCGCAGCCGCAGTTCCGCCTCGTGCCGCCGGGTATGCAGGCCGCGGATGTTCGCCGCCTCCTCCAGCAGGGCGCGGCGGTCCGACGCCTTGGCCTGCACGATGCTGCCGATCTTGCCCTGGCTGACCAAGCCGGCGGAGCGCGCGCCGGTGGCGGCGTCGGCGAACAGGAGCTGGACGTCGCGGGCGCGGACGTCCTTGCCGTTCACCCGGTAGTGGGAGCCCTTCTCGCGCTCGATCCGGCGCACCACCTCCAGCTCGTCGGCCGAATTGAACTGGGCAGGCGCCCGGCGGTCGTCATTGGCGACGTACAGCCCGACCTCGGCCATGTTGCGGGCCGGGCGCTGTTCGGTGCCGCCGAAGATCACGTCCTCCATGCCGCCGCCGCGCATCTGCTTGGCGGAGGTCTCGCCCATGACCCAGCGCAGCGCCTCGACAAGGTTGGACTTGCCGCAGCCGTTCGGTCCCACCACACCGGTAAGCCCTTCCTCGATGAGCAGCTCGGTCGGCTCGACGAAGGACTTGAACCCGGTCAGACGCAGTTTGCTGAAATGCACCGTGGTGGGTCTCCGAAAGAGAGGTTAGGCCAGCTTGCCCTCGATCACCGTCTGGAAGGTCTCGAAGGGCTCCGCGCCGCGGATCACCTCGTCGCCGATCACGAAGGTCGGCGTGGAGTTGACGTCGTAGGTCTTCTGCGCGGCGATCCGGCCGTTCAGGATCGAATCGAGCAGGGCGTCGTCGGTCATGTAGGCGTCCGCCGTCTCCGCGGAGATGCCGGCGAGCCGGCCGATCTTCTTCAGCGCGTCGATCGGGTTCTCCGCCCGGGTCCAGGACGACTGCTGCTTGAACAGCATGTCGATCAGAGCGAAATACGGCTTGCCGTCGATCGCCCGGGCCATGGCGGAGGCGCGCAGGGCGTACTGGTCGAGCGGGAAGTCGCGCATCTCGAACTTCAGCTTGCCGGTGTCGACATAGGTCTCGACGATCGGCTTGTAGCTCTTGGCATGGAACGTCGCGCAATGCGGACAGGTGAGCGAGGAATACTCGATCATGGTCAGCGGTGCGTCGGGATCGCCGAGCACCCGCGGCTGCGACGCCGCGTCCAGATCCACCTCGACCGCCGCGTGGGCGAACGACGGGACCATCGCCGTCCCGACCAGACCCCCAGCCAGACCAAGTAACCCAAGATTTAGTGTTCTGCGATGCATGTTCCGCTCCCGGACACCAGATGTTGATGACAATACGCCGAGTCCCCTCGACGCGGCAAGTTTCCCGATTAGGGTTGGATTGCGGCCATTTTCCGGCCCTCCTTCAAGTCCCGTCGGCCGGTCCGGCCGGGGCGCGGGCGCTCACCGCCTCGCCCAGGGCCCGCAGCCGGTCCCGCAGTTCCGGATCGTGCACGCCGACCACCCGATCCAGGATGGCGGTTTTCTCGCGTTCCGCCAGGGGGCGCAAGGCCGGGCGCCGCGATTTCGGCGGCTTCGGCAGCAGCCCCTGCCGGATGGTCATCCGCGCCACCGCGGCCCAGCCGAAATGTCCGTTCACCCGCTCGATGATCTGTGGTGCCAGGTGCTGGATTTCCAGCGCGCTGCCGGGCAGGGCGACGATCTTCAGTGTGGCGCCCTCGCGCCTGCCGCGCGGAAAGTTGAGCGACTCGGGGGCGCAGCACCGCGCCAGGTCGGCCCCGACGATCTGCGCCCAGTCGCGCGGAATCCGTCCCTCCACGAAGCCGCGCTTGCGGAACAGCGGATCGGTCAGGCCCGGCGCCAGATAGGACAGGGCGCGCAGGCCGCCGCGGCGCACCTTCGTCGCTCCGTCCGTCTTGTTCGGCGCGGTTTTGTCCGGCGCGGCTTTGTCCGGCGCCGTCTTGTCGTTCGCCATCGCGACCCTCCTGTCCGGCGCGATTTCTGCACGCGTCATCCATACATATGGCGCGGTCGCCGTCACACGCTATCTTCTCCGGCGATGACACGCACCGCCGCTCAGATCTCCTCGCCCGACCTCGCCCGCCGCCTGCTCGCCTGGTACGACCGGCACCGCCGCCGCCTGCCGTGGCGGGCCGAGCCGGGCGAACTGGCCGACCCGTACCGGGTCTGGCTCAGCGAGATCATGCTGCAGCAGACCACGGTGGCGACGGTCGGTCCCTATTTCCAACGCTTCACATCGCGATGGCCGTCGGTCAAGGCGCTCGCGGCGGCCGATCTGGACGAGGTGCTGACCGAATGGGCCGGGCTCGGCTACTACGCCCGGGCGCGCAACCTGCACCGCTGCGCCGGCGTGGTGGCCATGGAACACGGGGGCCGATTTCCCGACACCGAGACGGGGCTGAAGACCCTGCCGGGGGTCGGCGACTACACCGCCGCCGCAGTCGCCGCCATCGCCTTCGGCCGGCCGGCGACGATCCTGGACGGCAATGTGGAGCGGGTGATCGCCCGCCTGCGCCTGGTCACCGACCCGCTGCCCGGCGCCAAGCCCAAGCTGAAGGCGCTGGCGGCGCAGATCACCCCGACGGAGCGGGCCGGCGACTATGCCCAGGCGATCATGGATCTGGGGGCCACCGTCTGCACCCCGCGCAAGCCGAAATGCCTGACCTGCCCCTGGTCGGACGCCTGCGCGGCGCGGGTGGAGGGCGTGGCGGAGGAGCTGCCGGCCAAGACCCCGAAGAAGGCCAAGCCGACCCGGCGCGGCACCTGTTTCTTCCTGGTCGATGCCGATGGCGCGGTCCTGCTGCGCCGCCGGGTGGAAAGCGGGCTGCTCGGCGGCATGCAGGAGGTGCCCTCCTCTCCCTGGCTGGAAGAGGCGGAGACGGTGGTGGTTCACGATCATGCGCCGGTGGCCGGGGTATCCTGGCGTGCGCTGCCGGGGATGGTACGGCACACCTTCACCCATTTCCATCTGGAGCTGACGGTTCTGGCCGGCCGGGTCGAGACCGGGCCGACGGTCGCCGATGCCCGATGGTGGCCGGTCGACCGGCTGGGCGAGGCGGCCCTGCCCACCGTCATGGCCAAGGTCGTGCGCCACGCGATGGGGCATCTGACCTAGTGCCTTTCCCGATCACCCGTGATCGGGAAAGGCTCGCACTCTATTGAAGATAGAGCAGAGTCACGCGAGCAGATGATTCCATCTGATCGCGATCTGCTCTAGGTCCGGACCGCCCCGTCCTCGTGCGCCTCCAGCTCGAAGGCGGCGGCCATCAGCGCCTTGGTGTAGTCGCGCTTGGGGGCGTCCATCACCTGGTCGGTGGGGCCGTGCTCGACCACCTTGCCGTCGCGCATCACATAGACCCGGTGCGACATGGCGCGCACCACCTTCAGGTCGTGGCTGATGAACAGATAGGCCAGCCCGTGCTTCTCCTGCAGGTCGCGCAGCAGCTCGACGATCTGCGCCTGCACGCTCATGTCCAGGGCCGAGGTCGGCTCGTCCAGCACCACCAGCTTCGGGCGCAGCACCATGGCGCGGGCGATGGAGATGCGCTGGCGCTGGCCGCCGGAGAACTCGTGCGGATAGCGGTCGCGCAGGGCGGGATCGAGCCCGACCTCGCGCAGCACCTCGTCGATCCGCCGATCCCTGTCCTCCTCGCTCTTCAGGCCGAGTTCGGAGAGGTCGTGCACGCCCATCCCCTCGCCGACGATCTCGGCGATGGAGAGCCGCGGCGACAGGCTGCCATAGGGGTCCTGGAAGACGATCTGCATGTCCCGGCGCAGGGCGCGCAGCTCGCGCTTGCCCATGCCCTGGACCTCGCGGCCGAGGAAGGTGATCCGGCCGGTACAGGCCGTCAGGCGCAGGATCGCCATCGCCAGGGTGGTCTTGCCGGAGCCCGATTCGCCGACGATGCCCACGGTCTCGCCCTGCTTCACGCCGACGGTGACGCCGTCCACCGCCTTCACGTGGCCGACCGTGCGTTTCAGGAAACCGCGCTGGATCGGGAACCAGACCCGCACGTCGGAGGCCTGGAGCACGGTCTTCGCCCGCTCCGCCACCGGCTGCGGCGCGCCTTTGGGTTCGGCCGCCAGCAGTTTCCGGGTGTAGGGATGCTGGGGGTCGGTGAAGACCCGCTCGGCCGTGCCGTGTTCGACGATCTCGCCGTCGGTCATCACGCAGACCCGGTCGGCCACCTTGCGCACGATGCCCAGGTCGTGGGTGATCAGCAGCACTGCCATGCCGAGTTCCCGGCGCAGCCGGTCGAGCAGGGCCAGGATCTGCGCCTGGATGGTGACGTCCAGGGCCGTGGTCGGCTCGTCGGCGATCAGCAGGTCCGGCTCGTTGGCCAGCGCCATGGCGATCATCACCCGCTGGCGCTGTCCGCCGGAAAGCTGGTGCGGATAGGAGGGGAGCCGGCTTTCCGGATCCTTGATGCCGACCAGATCCAGCAGTTCGAGAATCCGCGCGCGGGCCGCGTCGCCCTTCAAGCCCTTGTGCAGCTCCAGGATCTCGCCGATCTGCTTCTCCACCGTGTGCAGCGGGTTCAGCGAGGTCATGGGCTCCTGGAAGATCATGGCGATCTCGTTGCCGCGGATCCGCATCAGGGTGCGCTCGTCCGAGCCCATCAGCTCCTCGCCCTTCCAGGTGACGCTGGAGGCCTCGCCGTGATGGGCAAGCGGATAGGGCAGCAGCCGGACCGTCGACAGCGCCGTCACCGACTTGCCGGAGCCGGACTCGCCGACGATCGCCAGGGTCTCGCCCTTGGCGATCTCGAACGAGACGCCGCGCACGGCCGGCGCGTTGAGCCCGAAGCTGACCGACAGGTCGCGGACCTGCAGGATCGGGGTGTCGGCCGTCTGGTTCATGGGGCCGCGCTCATGAGGTGAAGGTCTTTCGCGGGTCGAAGGCGTCGCGCACCGCCTCGCCGACGAAGATCAGCAGGCTGAGCATGACGGCCAGCGTGAAGAAGGCGGTGAGGCCGAGCCAGGGGGCCTGGAAGTTGTTCTTGCCCTGGCTCAGCAGCTCGCCCAGGGAAGGCGAGCCGGGCGGCAGGCCGAATCCCAGGAAGTCGAGGCCGGTCAGCGCGGTGATCGATCCGTTCAGGATGAACGGCAGGAAGGTCAGGGTGGCGACCATGGCGTTGGGCAGCACGTGGCGCACCATGATCACCCGGTCGCTGACCCCGAGCGCGCGGGCGGCGCGCACGAAGTCGAAATTGCGGGCGCGCAGGAACTCCGCGCGGACCACGCCGACCAGACTGGTCCACTGGAACAGCAGCAGCAGAAACAGCAGGGTCCAGAACCCGGGCACGATCAGCGCCGACAGGATGATCAGGATGTAGATGAAGGGCATCCCGCCCCAGATCTCGATGAAGCGCTGGAACAGCAGGTCGATCCAGCCGCCGTAGAAGCCCTGGACCGCGCCGGCGGCGATGCCGATCACCGAGGCGCAGATCGTCAGCGCCACGCCGAACAGCACCGAGATGCGGAAGCCGTAGATCACCCGGGCGACCACGTCGCGGGCCTGGTCGTCGGTGCCGAGCCAGTGCCGGGCGTCCGGCGGGGTCGGGGCCGAACTGCCGAGATCGAGGTCCACCGTGTCGTAGGCGAAGGGGATCACCGGCCAGACCATGAACCCCTTCTCGTTGATCAGCTCGGCGACGAAGGGGTCGCGGTATTCCGCCTCGGTCGGGAAATCGCCGCCGAAGGTGGTCTCGGGATATTCGGCGAAGATCGGCACGTAGAGGCCGCCGTCATAGGCCACGAGCACCGGCTTGTCGTTGGCGATCACCTCGGCGAACAGGCTGAGGACGAACAGGACCAGGAAGATCCAGAGGCTCCAGAACCCCCGCCCGTTGCGCCGGAAGTTCTCCCAGCGCCGCCGGTTCAGCGGCGAGACCCTGAGGCCCAGGACCCGGGGTATCGGACGCGCCGTCTCCTCCGCTGCGCTCATGCCGCCCTCGCCTCGAAATCGATGCGGGGATCGATGATCACGTACATCAGGTCGCCGAGCAGGTTCAGCAGCAGGCCGAGCAGGGTGAAGATGTAGACGGTGGCGAACATCAGCGGATAGTCGCGGCTGAGTGCGGCCTCGAAGCCGAGCAGGCCGAGTCCGTCGAGCGAGAAGATGATCTCGATGAACAGCGCGCCGGTGAACAGGATGCTGACGAAGGCCGACGGGAAGCCGGCGATCACGATCAGCATGGCGTTGCGGAACACATGACCGTAGAGCACCGCCCGTTCCGACAGGCCCTTGGCCTTGGCCGTCATGACGTACTGCTTGTTGATCTCCTCCAGAAAGGAGTTCTTGGTCAGCATGGTCAGGCTGGCGAAGCCGCCGACCACCATGGCGGTGACCGGCAGCACCATGTGCCAGGCGTAGTCGACGGCCTTGCCCCACAGCGATAGCTGCGCCCAGTTGTCGGACACTAGGCCGCGCAGGGGAAACCACTGGAAGTAGCTGCCGCCGGCGAACAGCACGACGAGCAGCACGGCGAACAGGAAGCCGGGGATGGCGTAGCCGACGATCACCACGCCGCTGGTCCAGACGTCGAACGGTGTGCCGTCGCGCACCGCCTTGCGCACCCCCAGCGGGATGGAGATCAGATAGACCAGCAGGGTGGTCCACAGCCCCAGGGAGATCGAGACCGGCATCTTGTCCAGGATCAGCTCGATCACCGATCCGCTCTTGAAGAAGCTCTCGCCGAAATCGAAGGTCGCGTAGCTCACCAGCATCTGGATGAAGCGCTCGTGCAGCGGCTTGTCGAAGCCGAACTGCCGTTCCAGACGCTCGATCAGTTCGGGATCGACGCCGCGTGCGCCGCGGCTGGTGCTGTCGCCGGAGGACTGGGCGGTGTCGCCGCTGTTCGTGCCGGACACCCGGGCCGTGGCGTCTGTGTTCAGTCCCTGCATCTGGGCGATGACCTGATCGATCGGTCCGCCGGGCGCGAACTGAACGATCACGAAGTTCAGCACCATGATCGCGAACAGGGTCGGGATCATCAGCAGCAGGCGCCGGAATATGTAGGCGGTCACGGCGGGGCTCCGTCAGGGACCGGGGTCAGTCGGCCGGGGGCGGTTGGCCGGACTCGGTTGGCCGGGCTCAGTTGGCATTGCGCTTCCATTTGCGCACCGCCGCGTCCTTCTCGGGATCCACCCACCAGGTATCGGTGAAGCCGGTGGTGAGCGTCGGCTTTGTGTCCGGCCGGCCGAACCGGTTCCAGTAGACGATCTTGTCGGTGCGGCTGTGGAAATGCGGCACCAGGTAGTAGTTCCACAGCAGCACCCGATCGAGCGCCCGGGTCGCGGTGATCAGGGCGTCGCGGTCCTTGGCCGTCACCACCTGGCGCACCAGCGCGTCGACCGCCGGGTCGGCGATGCCGATGATGTTGCGCGAGCCCGGCTGGCTGGCGCGCGACGAGCCCCAGAAATCGACCTGCTCGTTACCCGGCGACAGCGACTGCGGGAACACGCCGATGGTCATGTCGAAGTCGAAGTCGCGCAGCCGGTTCTGGTACTGCACCGGATCGACCGTCCGCACGGTGGCCTTGATCCCCAGGCGCTCCAGGTTCTTGGCGAACGGCAGGGTGAAACGCTCGGAGGCCGCGCTGCCCAGCAGGATCTCGAACTCGAGCGCGGTCCCGTCCGCGTTCTTCATCACCCCGTCCTGGAGGCTCCAGCCGGCCTCGCGCAGAATCTCCAGACCCTCGCGCAGGTTCCCCCGGTTGTTGCCCGACCCGTCGGTCGCCGGGATGTGGAACTCCTCGGTGAAGACCTCCGGAGGGATCCGGTCGCGCAGGGGCTCCAGCAGCTCGAGCTCCGCCTCGCTCGGCAGGCCGGAGGACGCGAGGTCCGTATTGGCGAAATAGCTCTCGGTCCGGGTATAGGCGTCGTAGAGCAGCGCCTTGTTGGTCCACTCGAAATCGAAGGCGAGGTTGACCGCGTGGCGCACGGCCCGGTCGGCGAAGACCGGCCGGCGGATGTTCATCACGAAGCCCTGCATGCCGGAGCCGCGCTCGTGCGGCAACTCCTCCTTGACCACCATGCCGGCGTCGCGGGCCGGGAAGTCGTAGGCGGTGGCCCAGCGCTTGGAGGAGTTCTCCTGGCGGAAGTCGAAGGCGCCGGCCTTGAACGCCTCGGTGGCCACGTCGCGGTCGCGGAAATACTCGTAGCGCACGGTGCCCCAATTATAGCGGCCGACCATCACCGGGACGCTGTCGCCCCAATAGTCCTCCACCCGCTCGTAGGTCTCCGACCGGCCGAACTCGAAATCCGCCACCTTGTACGGCCCGGAGCCGAGCGGCGCCTCGCTGAGCGGGGCGGAGAAGTCCCGGTCGGCCCACCAGTGCTTCGGCAGGACGTAGAGCTGGCCGAGAATGACCGGCAGCTCGCGGTTGACCACGCCGTCCTTGAACCTGAACAGCACCCGGCGCTCGGACACCGCCTCGACGGCTTCGACGTCGCCGTAATAGGCGGCGTAGAACGGCGCCCCCTTCTCGACCAGCATGGTGAAGGTCCAGACCACGTCCTCGGCGGTCACCGGTTCGCCGTCATGCCATCTGGCCGCCGGGTTCAGGTTGAACGCCACCCAGCTCCTGTCCTCGGGCATCTCCACGCTCTCGGCGAGCCGGGCGTATTCGCTGGAGGCCTCGTCGAAGGTCGCTTCCAGCAGGGTGTCGTAGATCAGACCGATGCCGGCCGCCGGGGTGCCGCGGATGATGAACGGGTTGAAGCTGTCGAACGTGCCGCTCGATTCCATCGTCAGCAGGCCGCCGCGCGGCGCGTCGGGATTGACGTAGTCCAGATGTTCGAAGTCCGGCCCGTATTTGAGATCGCCATGGATCGCGATGCCGTGGCGCGGCGCGGCGGTGTAGTCCTGTGCCGCGGCCGGAGGTGCCGACGGTCCGGCGAGGGCGGCAAGGATAGCCAAGGGGATGGCGGCGAAACGGGCAATCGTCATCAATCTGGCTCTCCCGATGGGCAGTGCGTCGCCCATCATTAACATCAAGCTCTTGGCGGAAACATGGCAGCTCGACGGATAAAGTCGAGCGCCCGCGTTTCGATTGTCGGGCCGATCAGGCGGAGAGGATGGCGACGGCGGCGGCGTGCAGGGCCGGATCGCGGGCCGCGACGATGCGCGACGTGGAGCCGAGCGTGACCGGGGCGCCGGTCCAGTCGGTCAGCAGGCCGCCGGCGCCGGTCACCACGGCGGCGGGGGCGAGATAGTCGTAGTCGCTGAGGCTGGCCTCGACCACGAGATCGATGGTGCCGAGCGCCAGCAGGCCGAAATTATGACAGTCGCCGCTGAACAGGGTCAGCCCGCAGGCCTCCTTCAGCGCGGCGAAGCGCGGGGCTTCCACGGCGCTGAACATGTCCGGCGAGGTGGCGGTCAGGATCGCCTTGTCCAGCGGCTTGTGGACCGGCTTCATCAGCCCGCCGCCGTTCAGTGTGGTGGCGACCTCCGGTCCGCCGATCCAGCGCTCGTCGAGGATCGGACAGTCGATCACGCCGAGCACCGGCTCGCCCCGGCGCAGCAGGCCGATCAGGGTGCCGAAGGTCGGCCGGCCGGTGATGAAGGCCTTGGTGCCGTCGATCGGGTCGAGCGACCAGACGTATTCGGCCTCCAGGTTCTTCGGGCCGAACTCCTCGCCGGCGATGCCGTGATCGGGGAAGCGGTCCTCGATCAGCGCGCGCAGGGCCTTCTCGACGCTGCGGTCGGCGATGGTCACCGGGCTGTCGTCGGCCTTGATGTCGACGACGACGCCGGTACGGAAATAGTCACGGATGATCGGCCGGGCCGCGTCGGCCAGCTCGGCGGCGAAATCCGCCGCCGCCTCGAGGGTGAACCCGCTCATGGCCGGACCCGCGGAAGTCGGGATCAGCCGCCCGACGCCGCCTTGAACTCTTCCTCGGCCTTCTGGATCTCCTCGTCGGACGGCAGTGCCGCCGGGGAGTCGGCCATGCTGCGCAGATAGGCGATCACGTCGGCCCGCTCCGAGGCCTTCTTGAAGCCGGCGAAGTTCATCTTGGTGCCGGGCATGTAGTCCTTCGGCTTGTGCAGGAACTTGTTCAGCGAGGAATAGGTCCAGACCGCCGGGTCGGAGAAGTTCTCCATGGCGTCGGAATAGGAGTAGTCGTCGCGGTGAGCCTTGTCGGCCATCACCACGCCGTAGAGGTTCGGACCGACCTTGTTGGCGCCGCCGTTCTCGAAGGTGTGACAGGCCGCGCACTTCTTCGTCAGGCTCTCGCCCGCGGCGACGTCGGCGCTGGCCAGCATGCCGACGATCGGCTCGACCGGCTCGGGGCCGGCCGGGGCCGCCGTCTGCGACGAGGCGCCCTCGGCGACCTCGACCTTGAAGGCGTTCTCTTCCAGGGTGTTCGGATGGACCAGCGCGTCCGCGATCTTTCCGGTCGCCATCGCCAGCAGTCCCGCGCACAGGATGCCTGCGATGATCTTGTTGCCTTCGAGCGACGTCGCCATGGTGTTCAGCCCTCTTCGTATCCCACCCGGGCCTGCGTCACTGCCGTGCCGGGCCCCGCGAAAACTTGTGCGCGTAACCATAGTGGCGGTCGCCGAAACTGTCGACCATGGGGCCGACGGTTCGGCCTCAGCCGGGTCACGCGGAACACGACTTACCTTATCCCCGCGCGCTTGCGCAACTCCGCGCGATCGGCGTATCACCGCAAGCTCGCGTGGCATATCGCCGCAAACGCGTGTCCGGGGCTTTCCCGGGCCTGCAGAACAGGAGCCTTTGGCCGGCATGAATCCGATTCTCATGATCCCCGCCCGCTTGGCCTCGTCCCGCCTGCCGAACAAGCCGCTGGCCGACATTCACGGCGTTCCCATGATCGTCCAGGTGCTGCGTCGCGCCCAGGAGGCCGATGCCGGTCCCGTCGTCGTCGCCGCCGGCGACCGGGCGATCGCCGATGCCGTGGAAGCGGCCGGCGGACGGGCGGTGATGACCGATCCGGCCCTGCCCTCGGGCACCGACCGCATCCACCAGGCGCTCGGCATCATCGATCCGGACCGCACCCACGACGTGATCGTCAACATCCAGGGCGACCTGCCGGTGTTGGAGGCCAAGACGGTGCGGGCCACCATCGAGGCGCTGACCCGGATGCCGGACGCCGACTGGGGCACCGCTGCCTGCGCCATCACCGAGGCCGACGATCTCGACCCGGCCAGCGGCGTCAACAAGGTCGCCACCGCCTGGGAGCCGGACGGACTGTTCGGCCGCGCGCTGTATTTCTCCAAGCACCCGGTGCCCTGGGGCGAGGGCGAGGTGTTCCACCATATCGGCCTGTACAGCTACCGTCGCGCCGCCCTCGACCGTTTCGTGACCCTGCCGCCGTCGCCGCTGGAGATCCGCGAGCGCCTGGAGCAGCTCCGCGCCCTGGAGGCCGGCATGCGCATCGAAGTGGCGCGGGTGGAGACCATCCCCCTCGGCGTCGACACCCAGCGCCAGCTCGACCAGGCCCGCGCCCTGCTTGCCCCTTCCGGAGAGCCGTCATGACCGACCAGCCGAAAGTCGCCTATCAGGGGCAGCCCGGCGCCTATTCCCACCTCGCCTGCGTGGCGGCGGCCCCGGACCATGAGCCGATGCCCTGCTACAGCTTCGAGGACATGCTGTCGGCGGTGCAGGACGGCACGGCCGACCTCGCCATGGTGCCGGTGGAGAACTCGGTGGCCGGCCGGGTCGCCGACATCCACCACCTGCTGCCCGAGTCCGGCCTGTTCATCATCGGCGAGCATTTCCAGCGGGTGAACCACATGCTGCTGGGCCTCAAGGGCGCGACCCTGGCAGGGTTGAAGGAAGTCCACGCCCACCCGCAGGGGCTGGCCCAGTGCCGCAAGCTGATCCAGCAATATGGCCTGAAGCGCATGCAGCACGCCGACAACGCGGGCGCGGCGCGGGATGTGGCCGAGTGGAGCGACCCGTCGATCGCCGCCATTGCCTCGTCGCTCGCGGCCGAGGTCTACGGGCTGGAGATCCTGGCGGATTCCGTGGAGGATTTTGAGCATAACACCACCCGCTTCCTGGTGATGTCCCGCGCGCCCAAGCTGCCGCCGGTGACCACCGACAAGGTGGTGACCACCATTGTCTTCCGGGTCCGCAGCGTGCCGGCGGCCCTGTACAAGGCGCTGGGCGGTTTCGCCACCAACGGCATCAACCTGACCAAGCTGGAAAGCTATCTGGTCGGCGGTTCGTTCGAGGCGGCCCAGTTCTATGTCGACGCCGAGGGCCATCCCGACGAGCGGAACATGGCCCTGGCCCTGGAGGAGCTGAAGTTCTTCTGCCCGCCGGACGCCGTGCGGATCCTGGGCACCTATCCGATGAGCCCGTTCCGCGCCAGCGCGGCCCGGCCCGAGGGGGATTGAGGACGGGGCCCAATTCGCCTCCCCCACCCGTCATCCCGAAACGAGTTCGGGATGACGGGTGGGGTAAGGGCCGTTTTGCAGGCCCGGCCGTTCAATCCTCGACCGCCGCCAACCGCGGCGGGCTGGGCGCTGCATCCGTAATCGCCCCTGGCTGTTCCAGTTCGATTTCCTGAATCCGCTCGCTGCGCTTGGTGACCTTGTCGGTGGAGATCCGGATCTGGCGGATGTCGTCGGTCGCCTGATTGAAATGCCGGTCGAGTTTGCTCACCCGGTCATCAAGCCGGACGATGTCGTCCAGCAATCGGCCGACCTCCGCCTGGATCACATGCGCCTGCTCGCGCATGGAGGCGTCCTTCAGCACCGCGCGCACCGTGTTCAGCGTCGCCATCAGCGTCGTCGGCGAGACGATCCAGACCCGGCGGCGGAAGGCGTCCTGAACCACGGTGGGCAGGTTGGCGTGCAATTCGGCATAGACCGCTTCCGAGGGCAGGAACATCAGCGCCGATTCCGCGGTCTCGCCCGGCACGATGTATTTCTCGGCGATCGCCCGCACATGCACGCCGACCTCCTGGGCCAGACGCCGGCGGGCGGCCACCCGTTCCTCGTCGGTCGCCGCCGCCTGTAGCAGGTGATAGGCTTCCAGCGGGAACTTGGCGTCGATGGCGATGGCGCCGGGCGGGTTCGGCAGGGTCAGCAGGCAGTCGACCCGGCGGTTGCCGCCGACCGTCGCCTGGAAGCTGTAGGCGCTGGGCGGCAGGGCCTGGGTGACCAGATCGTTGAGCTGGATCTCGCCGAACGCCCCGCGGGCCTGCTTGTTCGACAGGATCGCCTGCAGCCCGTCCACCTGGGTCGACAGCTCGGTGATGTTCTTCTGCGCCCGGTCGATGACGGCGAGCCGTTCCTTCAGGTCGCCCATTGTCGTCTCGGTGGATTTCGACGACTTCTCCAGGCCCTCGCCGATCCGCTTGGTCACGTCGGCCAGACGTTCTTCCAGCTTCTTGGCGATCTCGCGTTCCTGGACCTGCAGCGCTTCCGCCATGCGCGCCTGGGCGGCGGACTGGCTTTCGGCGATCTGGGCGAGGCGGCCGGACAGCTGCTCCTGGCTGGTCGACAGCCGTTCGGTCAGCTCCGCCTGGCGCCGGTCACGCTCGGCCAGGACCTCTTCCAGGCCGCTACCGGCTCGCTGACGCAGCAGAAGGACGGCCGCGACCCCGAGGACGGCGGCGATCAGGGCGAGGAGAAGAATATCGGTTCCTGTCATGTTCTCACGCTAGCACGCCGACGCCGGGCCGTGCGCGCCGCGCGTGCAAGCCATCGGATTCTTGACGATTTCGCGGAGTTCCCCTAACTCCACCGCATTCCGACACTGGCGAATCGACCGGACATACCGACATGGCGAAGCGGCCGATCATCTGGGCACCCGATCCCGTTCTGAAAACCAAGTGCACGCCGGTGTCGGCGGTGGATGACGAGATCCGCGCCCTGATGGACGACATGCTCGACACCATGTACGCGGCACCGGGCATCGGGCTGGCGGCGCCGCAGGTCGGCGTGACCAAGCGGGTGATCGTCGTCGACGTGTCGGAGAAGGACGAGCCGAACGCCCCGATCTGCCTCGCCAATCCGGAGATCGTCTGGAAGTCCGACGAGACCGCGCCGCACGAGGAGGGGTGTCTCTCGCTGCCCGACCTCTATGCCGATGTGGAGCGTCCGGTGGCGGTGAAGGTGCGCTATCTCGACCGCGACGGCGCCAGCCAGGAACTGGCGGCCGACGGCCTGCTGGCGATCTGCCTGCAGCACGAGATCGACCATATCGACGGCATCCTCTTCGTCGATCATCTCTCCGCGTTGAAGCGGAACATGTTCCTCAAGAAGATGGTCAAGGCGAAGAAGACCCGCGCGCGCGAAGAGGCGGCCTGAGCCCGCCATGGCCCGCGCGTCATGACATCGGCGGACACAACGCCCCTGCGCATCGCCTTCATGGGCAGCCCGGATTTCGCGGTCCCCAGCCTGCGGGCCCTGGTCGAGGCCGGCCACGAGGTGGTCTGCGTCTATGCCCAGCCGCCGCGCCCGGCCGGCCGCGGCCAGAAGGAGCGTCTGACCCCGGTGGACGAGGCGGCGATCGAGCTCGGCATCCCGGTGCGCACGCCGCGCAGCCTGCGCGGACCCCAGGAACAGGCGGCGTTCGCCGCCCTGGATCTCGACCTCGCGGTGGTCGCCGCCTACGGGTTGATCCTGCCCAGGGAGATCCTGGACGCGCCGCGGCTCGGCTGCGTCAACGTCCATGCCTCCCTGCTGCCGCGCTGGCGCGGGGCTGCCCCGATCCAGCGCGCGATCCTGGCCGGCGACGCCGAGACCGGCGTCACCATCATGCAGATGGATGTGGGGCTGGACACCGGTGACATGCTGCTGAGCCGGTCGGTGCCGATCACGGCCGAGACCACGGGCCAGAGCCTGCACGACCAGCTCAGCCTGCTGGGTGCGGAGCTGATCGTCCCGGCGGTCGCAGCTCTGGCCCAGGGCGCGCTGGTCGGCACGCCGCAGCCGGAGGAGGGCGTCACCTACGCCAAGAAGCTGGAGCGCGACGAGGGCCGGCTCGACTTCCACCGTCCGGCGGTGGAGCTGGAGCGGCTGGTCCGCGCCTTCGACCCCTGGCCCGGCGCCTTCTTCGAGCACGAGGGCACGCGCATCAAGGTGCTGGCGGCGGAAGCGTTCGATATCGGGGCGATCTCCAACATTCCCGGGACGGTGCTGGATCCTGAGCTTACGATCTCCTGCGCCGACGGGGCGTTCCGTCCGACCCGGGTGCAGCGGCCGGGCAAGGGGCCGGTGGACGTCCAGGCCTTCCTGCGCGGCTTCCAGATCCCTCCGGGGACGGTCCTGACCGGGTGATGCGGTGCCGCGTTTCAAGCTGACGATCGAGTATGACGGCCGGCCCTATATCGGCTGGCAGCGGCAGGCCGACGGCCCGACCGTTCAGGAATGCCTGGAGGACGCGGTCTTCGCCTTCTCCGGCGAGCGGGTCGAGGTCGCCGGCGCCGGGCGCACCGACAAGGGCGTGCACGCCACCGGTCAGGTCGCCCATATCGAGCTGTCCGGCACCCGGTTCGACGCCGGCACGGTGATGAACGCGATCAACGCCCTGATCCGGCCGGAGCCGATCGCCGTGGTGGCGGCCGAGGCGGCGGCGGACGATTTCCACGCCCGGTTCTCGGCCAACGAGCGGCGCTACCGCTACGAGATCCTGAACCGCCGCGCGCCGCCGGCGATCCACCAGGGCAAGGTCTGGCACGTCGCCGTGCCGTTGGACGTGGACGCCATGCACGCCGCCGCCCAGCGCCTGGTCGGACATCACGACTTCACCAGCTTCCGCGCGACCCAGTGCCAGTCGGCGTCGGCGGAGAAGACGCTGGACCAGCTCGACATCTTCCGCGAGGGCGAGGACCGGATCGTCGCCATCGCCCGGTCGCGCTCCTTCCTGCACCACCAGGTGCGCAACATGGTCGGCACCCTGAAGCTGGTGGGCGAGGGCAAGTGGACCGAGGACCGGGTGTCGGAAGCCCTGGCCGCCCGCCGCCGCGCCGCCGCCGGCCCGACCGCCCCGGCGGACGGGCTCTATCTGACGGGCGTGGGATATCCGGACGAAATCGAAGCCAAACCCCAGGCCGGGCACAAACCTCAAACCCAATGATCGTCATCCCGGGAGACCCCGGACCCGATCCGGGAGCTGCCCGGGACCCAGCCTGCGGCAAACGCTTGAATTACGGTCCCGGCCTCGCCCCGGGTCGAGCCCGGGGACGATCCGGGATGACGGGGGCGTGTTTTAGGGTGAACCGCCTACCCCAGCAGATCCGCCACCGCCTTGCGCAGCACCGCTTCGTCTTGCGGGTTCAGGTTCGGGTTGCCGGCGCGGTGGCCCCAGTCCGATACGATGGGGCGGAACTCGGCATTCGGCATCTGCGCCGTCTCGCGCTCGCTGTCCGACGCGGTGAAGTACAGGTCGGTGGTCGAGGGCATGATGATGCTCTTGGCGGTGATCGCGCCGAGCGCCTTGGCCAGGTCGCCCTTGTGGATCTCGTTGTCGGAGATGTCGGAGCGGTACCAGGTGTCGAGGCTGGCCAGCAGGTCGTCGCCGCTACGCCGCAGGAAGTTGCCCTCCCAGCTCCGCACCAGCCAGTCCTCCAGGGAGCTGAACCCTGCGCCGCGCCACAGCTCCTCGCGGTAGAAGGTCTGGCTCATCGCCCAGCCGGCATAGACCCGGCCCATGGCGCGCAGCCCGGTCACCGGCCGGTCGCGGAAATGGGTGCCGGCCCAGGCCGCGTCGGCGGTCAGGGTGGCGCGCACCCCTTCCAGGAACACCTTGTTGTGCGGCGAGGTCTTCGCACTCGTGCAGGTCGCGCAGATCCGCTGCACCATCTCCGGGAACAGGCTCCCCCAGTGCAACGCCTGCTGGCCGCCCATGGACCAGCCGTAGATCAGCGCGATGCTGTCGACCCCGAACACCTCCTGCACCAGCCGCTTCTGGGCGTGGACGTTGTCCCAATGGGTGAAGACCGGGAAGCGGCCATGCCCGAACGGTTCCGGCAGGGTGCTTGGGCTGGTCGACAGCCCGTTGGTGAACATGTTGGGGATGACGATGAACCAGTCGGTCGGATCGAGGACCCGACCGGGGCCGATCAGCCATTGGGTATCGTAATGCTGGGCGCCGTAGGAGGTCGGATAGAGCACCAGGTTCGAGCGGTCCGGCGCCAGGGTGCCGTAGGTCTTGTAGGCGAGGCGCAGATTGGGGACGGTCGCCCCGTGCTGCAGCACGGTGGGGCCGAGGTCGTAATAGGCGTAGTCCGGCATGGGGCGCTCCGGGTTCGGACGGGAGCGGCGATTAGATCACGGTTCTCGCTTTGTCCGACAGGTGGGGAAACACCTGGTGATTTTTCAAATATCATCAAAATCGCCAGGTATTCATGGCCGACGGTCCGGGGGCCCCGTTGCCTGCATCAGTCCTTCGCCCGATAGGCCGCCGGGATTGTTCGTTTGAAGTGGGTGTTGCATGGTGTCGGACCTGCCCGAGGATTTGTCGGGCAGGTCCGCGGCAGGCGCCCGGGCCGGGGGCCAGGTCGTTGACGGTGATGCCGCTTTTCGCCCTCGACCCGCAGAATCGGCGGCTCTCCCCACGGGTTCGCGTATTTCTTGACTGGGCGGCCGAGCTCTTCGCCAAGGCCATGCTTTGAGCGTCGGGATCAGCCAATGGCCGAAAGACGCAATTGGCCCAAGCGGCCATGACGGTTACCATCCTACCGTCCAAATGCCGCCACCGGCGCGCTGGGGAGGATGCTGGTTGACCATCGGAGTTGATTTCTGGATCGCTGCCGTCGTGGCGATTGGGGCAATTGCCGTATCAGCTTGGCTCTGGTGCAGACTGCGAACGCTGGCGACCGCGCAGCGGAAGTCCGCCGAGGAACTCGCCCGGCTGCGGTCCTTCATCGTCGTCTCCGCCGATTGGACATGGGAGCAGGACGACCAGTTCCGCTTCACCTACGTGTCGGAATCGGTGGCGAACGTCCTGGGGCTCAGCCCGGAGTCCTGTATCGGCAAGACCCGGCAGGAGATCGCGCCGGACTCCCTGGACCACCTCGCCTTCGCCGTCCATGAACAGCAGCAGAGCCTGCGGGCGCCGATCCGCAATCTGCGCATGCGCTACAAGCTTCCCACCGGCGAGATGCGCTATGTCGAGATCGACGGCGATCCGGTGTTCGAAGAGGGCGGCAAGTTCCTGGGCTATCGTGGGGTCGGCCGCGACGTCACCCTCCTGGTCGAGGCAGAGCGCGAGGCCTCGGAGACCCAGCGCCGGTTTCTCAGCGCCATCGAGGCCCGCTCGGAAGGCATCTCGTTCTGGGATCGAGACGACCAGCTGCGGCTCTACAACAGCGCCTATCTGACCCTGTCCCCCGGCGCCGAGACCACCCTGCGCGAAGGAGTGCGGTTCGAGGATTACATCCGCGCCTCGGTCAACAGTGGGGTCATCCCCGACGCCATCGGACGCGAGGAGCAGTGGATCTCCAACCGGCTCGAGATGCGCAAGCACGCGCCGATGAGCCACGAGATGGTCCGCGGCGAGCGCTGGCTGAAGGTCAGCGAGATGCGGACCGCCGACGGCTGGCTGCTGCAGACGGTGCTGGATATCAGCGAATCCAAGGAGCGCGAGGTCGCCATGCGCCGGGCGGTCGCCGATGCCGAGATCGCCAACCGCGCGAAGATGGAGTTCCTCGCGGTCATGAGCCACGAGTTGCGCACGCCGCTGAACGCCATCATCGGCTTCTCCGACGTGATCCGGAACCGGGTGCTCGGCGACGCCATGGACACCTACATGCGCTATGCCGAGCACATCAACGAATCTGGGACCCACCTGCTGGCGCTGATCAACGACCTGCTCGACGTCTCGCGCATCGAGGCCGGGCGTCTGGAACTGGAGGAAAGCGGCTTCGGCATCAGTGAGCTGATGAACGAGTGCGCCCGGATGCTGCGGGTCCGCGCCGACGACAAGGATGTGGATCTTGCCGTCGAGGGCGGCGATCCGGCCGACGGCCTGCATGCGGACCGGCGGGCGGTGAAGCAGATCATCGTCAACCTGGTGTCCAACGCCATCAAGTTCACGCCGGCCGGCGGCAAGGTCCGGATGCGAGCGGTGATGGACGACCGGTCGCGGATCCAGATCATCATCGCCGACACCGGCATCGGCATCCCCGCCGACCGGCACGACGTCGTGTTCCGTCCCTTCGAACAGCTCGAGAACGCCCATTCCCGGCGCCATGACGGCACCGGTCTCGGCCTCTACATCACCCGCAACCTGGCCGAGGCCCATAAGGGCGCGATCCATCTGGAAAGCGTCGTCGGCGAAGGCACCACGGTGACGGTCACCTTTCCGACGGAGCGCACGATCGACCTGCCGAAGGATCCGCCGCTGTCCCTGGTCCGCGGACCGGAGACGAGCTGAGCCGGCGCGTCAAAGGGTGCTGCGGCGGACCTGCGCATCGGGGCGCTTCGTGATGTCGGGCAACAGTTCCAGGCCGAGCCCCGGTCCCTGCGGCGCCCGGATCCGGCCCTGTTCCACCGGCGGAAGTTGGGTCACAAGTTCGCCGTACCAGCCGTAATAGAACGCCCGCACCATCTCCTGGATGAAGCAGTTGCGGGCATGCAGCGCCAGGTGCGTCGAGGCGGTCAGCGCCACCGGGCCGGTGCAGTCGTGGAACGCCACCGGCACGTGCCAGGCGTCGCACAGGGTGGAAATCTTGCGCCCCTCGGTCAGCCCGCCGCACCAGGTCAGATCGGCGATGATCACGCTCAGGGCGTCGAGTTCCACCAGATAGCGGAAGTCCGCCTTGCCGCCCCGGGTCTCGCCGACGGCGATGGGGGATGTGGTGGCGCGGGCGACCTCGCCGAGCGAGCCGAGGTGGTCCATGAACACCGGATCCTCGACCCAGGTCGGCTCGATCTCCTCCAGCGCCCGGGCGATCTTCACCGCGCTGGGCCGGTTCCACATGGAGTGCAGCTCGCACATGATGTCCATGCGGTCGCCGACGGCGGCGCGGATCTTCTCGAACGGCTCCAGGCCCTTCTTCAGGTCGGATGCTGAGATGTAGTGGCCCTGGCTGGCCTCGGCGGCGTAGTCGAACGGCCAGATCTTCATGGCGTCGATGCCCATCTCCAGCAGGGAGTGGGCGAGCTCGTCGGCGTTGTTCAGGAAGGCGTCCAGGTCCTCATACGGACCCTCGGCGCCGCCGATGCCGAAATTCTTGGTGCCCTGGACCGGCCTCTGGCGGACGTACTGATACCCGGCGCAGGTGTTGTACACCCGGATGTCGTCGCGGCTGGAACCGCCGAGAAGCTGGTGGATCGGCTGGCCCGAGGCCTTGCCCCAGAGGTCCCAAAGCGCGATGTCCACGGCGGAGCGGCCACGCTGTTCCGCGCTGGCCCCGGAGAAGCCGACATAGCCGATCATATTGGCGTGGTGCCGCTCGATCTGCAGCGGATCCTGGCCCAGCAGGTAGGGGGCGATGATGGCGTGGACATGCGCCTCGGCGGACTGGGCGCCGTAGAAGGTCTCGCCCAGGCCCTTGAGGCCTTCATCGGTTTCGACATGAACCCAGAGCAGGTTCGGGAATTCATCCAGACGGATGGTCTCGATGCCGGTGACCTTCACGGTTTTCCTCCCTCATGCCGACACGCCGGTCAGCTCCACCCCGTTGCCGTCGGGGTCTTTCATGTAGATCGACGGCCCGTCGCCACGGGCGCCGAAACGCACCTTGGTTTCCTCGGGGCTTACGCCCTTGGAGACGAGGTAATCGCGGATCTCGGCTTCGTCGAAACTCGCCAGCTTGATCGCCACGTGATCGACATTGGGCGCGCCGTCCGGAGCCGGGCCGCCCGCCTGTCCCAGGGTGCCGTTGATGTCCACCAGGTCGATCATCGAGCCGCCGGCATCCAGGTGCCACAGGCCGAGCGGCGCGTTGTGCTTGGCAACCTTCAGGCCGAGCACGTCGCGGTAGAAGCCGAGCATCGCGTCGATGTCGCGGGCACGCAGCACCACATGGTCGAGACCGGCGAGGGCGAGGGGGCTATCGGTCATGGGAACCTCCCGAATTGGAGCTTGAGGCTACGACTGCGGCGACGGCCTGTCACGCCGTCACCTTCGGCCGAACACCGCGACCCAGAGATGGGGCAGCACCAGGGCACCCTTGGCGATCGGCCCATAGCGATAGGCGATGCCGACCTCGTCGAACTCGATGCCGTAGAGGGTCTTGGCGTGACCCGGGCTGGAGTCCCAGGCCTCCACCGCGAGCTGTGCCGAGCCCTGTCCGGCGGCGGTGTTCTCGGCCGCCCAGGTAAAGTCGTAGCCTACCGCCTTGACCCGGTCGATCAGGTCGGGACCGCCGGGGCTGCCATGGCCGATATAGCTGTTGGCGGCCATGTCCTCGGCCTGCATCTCGGCGGCGCGCATGAGCTTGTCGTTGATGCGCACCGGATCGATTCCCTTGCGGGCGCGGGCGGCGTTGATCTGACGCAGCAGCTCGGCCACCGCGTCGGTCACCGGCGCCGGCGTGTCCTGGGCGACGATGATCGACCACGCCTCCGCCGTCAGGCCGCCATCGGCGAGGCGAAACATCTTCTCGTGGAAACCCACGCCGATCTTCACCGGACCGGGCCACTGCAGCACATCGGCCATCGACTGGGTGCGCAGCACAGCCTTGGCGAGGTTCCAGTGCTCCGGCAGGTTGCTGACGGCGACGGCGCTGAACACCGGCGTCTGCACTCCGGCGCGCTGCAGCCAGATCCCGGCATCTGTGCCGTCGGGCGCATGGACGCCGACATAGCCGCGTTCCACCATGTCGCCGACATGGGCCTCCGCCGCCTGCATGAGGGCGGGCGCTTCGACGAGCGCAGGCAGGCCCCGGCTCTGCCGATCCTGGTTCAGCGCACCGATCAGCTCCGCCCGCGCATCGGCATGGGCCGGCAGGGCCGCCATCGTCATCAGCAGGACGACGAGGGCGGCGCAAAGCGACCGCGGGCCGTTCAGGGAACGACCTTCATGTCGCGGAACTCCTGGAAGATCCGCAGGAACATCTCGTCGGTGCGCAGGCAGTCGTGGAAGCCGTGCAGGCGCAGCTTGAGGGTGTCGGTCATCACGTCCCAGTCCGTGCCGAACACATAGTCGGCGAAGGGCCAGGCGGCGACGTCCTTGTAGGGGATCTTCTGAAGCCCGTATTTCTCGACGATGCTGTCCCACAGCGGTCCCTTGTCGGCCATGAAATCGGTCAGGGAGATGGTTTGCAGGTCTCCGACCTCCATGTCAAAGAACCGCGCGAACTGGCCCCACACGTTCTTCCAGCGGAAGAAGTCGCCGTTGGTGATGTTGAAGGTGTTGTTCGCCGCGTTCGGGTCGGTGCCGCACCAGACCATGGCGTTGGCCAGATGCTGGTTGTCGCAGACCTGATAGACCGCCTCGTAGGCGCCCGGCTTGCCCGGGAAGCGCAGCGGCAGGCCCAGCTCCTTGGAGATCGTGGCGTAGACCGCGATGCAGGTGGTGATGTTCATCGGGTTGCCCAGCGCGAAG
This sequence comes from Thalassobaculum salexigens DSM 19539, assembly GCF_000423805.1. Lineage (NCBI taxonomy): Bacteria > Pseudomonadati > Pseudomonadota > Alphaproteobacteria > Rhodospirillales > Thalassobaculaceae > Thalassobaculum > Thalassobaculum salexigens. The sequence continues at coordinate 1,043,532 of NZ_KE384094.1, read as the reverse complement.
CCGCAGACGGTCTGCGGGCGAAGCGCCGTCCAGGTCCATTTCTTGCCCTTCTGGGCGGCGCGCAGCCACATCTCCTGATCGTAGTAGAAGTTCGGCAGCATGTGCGGCGGGTCGTCCTCGCGGGCCGGCGTCTTGAACGGACCCAGATGCGAGCCGTACCACTTGTTCCCTTCGATCAGGTGGACGTGTTCGAGCCCTGCCGAGGCCTTCTCGATCGGTTCCACCGCGTTGACCAGCATGGCGAGGTTCGGCGCCGAATGCTCGGCCCAGGTCGGCCGGGCCTGGAAGGCGCAGTAGAAGATATGGGTGACGTCGGACAGGCCGCCGAGCTTGGCCTCGGCATCGGCCCGGTCGAGCAGGTCGACGGAGATGTAGGTGGCCGGGCTGTCGAAATCCGGCGACCGGCGGGACAGGCCGACGATCTCCCAGCCACCGCGCCGCCCGAGATCCTCGATCAGCTTGCGGCCGATCACGCCGAGCGCGCCGACCACCACCGCCTTTTTTCTGTCCGCCATTACCCACTCCCTGAAAATGCTTTTCTGATTGGCCGGCATGGTGGCCGTGCCGGGCGAGCAGGGTCAATCCATCCAGTTCGACGTCACAGTAATCCGTGGAGCGGGCCTGTGAATCGTGAGACGATCCGCGCCTCCGCCCTCCCGAAGGCTGCGTGACGCCCTGACGATGCTGAAGTTCGTCCTGTTGATTCTGCTGCTCCTGACCCCCCAGAATTCGATCCTGGCGGCGGCAGGAGCCAAGAGCGGGCAGGATGCGATGCGGGCGACCCTGAAGGAAATCATCGTCGAACTGTCGGACAATCAGGTCACCGACACGCGCTACTCCGACGCGTTACGGGCTGAGATCAAGCGCCAGCGCGACTTCATCGTTCCGACCCTGACGGCGGCGGGACCGCTCAAGAGCCTTACCTTCCTGGACTCGACCCAGCCGGCGCCGGATCGGCAGGTGGACCGGTTCCTGGCAGAACATGAGAAGACCAGTTTCGAGTGGACCATTTCCCAGGACGAGGAGGGGGTGGTCACGCTCCTCGTCCTGGCGCCTCCCCATGCTCCGGCGACGCCGGAAGAGAAGCGGACCGCCTTGGCGGGCGCGACCCTGACCGAGCTGATCGGCGAGCTGCGGGACGGCAGGATCGCCGAGACCCGGTATTCCAAGCCGCTGATCAAGGAGATGAAAAACCAGCGAGATTTCATCATCCCGACCCTGGCGGCGGCCGGCCCGCTCAAGACCCTGAAATTCCTCAACTCGACCCGCTCGGAGGCAGAGCAGCCGATCCACCAGTTCCTGGCGGAGCACGAGGCCGCCAAATTCATGTGGACCGTCTCGGTCAACGCCAAGGGCGTGGTCACCCTGCTGATCATGCAGCCGGGGAACTGAGTACGCACGCTGGGGTTTGTCTGGGTGGTCGCCAGTGCCGCTTCGACCGCCTCAGGTCGATGGTCCGGCCCCTAGAGGATCTGGCCCCTAAAACGCGATCTCGATGGTCCGGGGCTGCGGGGCCGCTTCGAGCGGCCAATAGAGATTCCAGGCCAGATCGTTGATCAGATAGAAGGACAGATCCGCCACCGCGCTGACCGCGGTAAACCCGGCTGCCGCCACCGGATCGGCGGTGAACAGCAACCCGAGACCATAGTTCTTCGCCGAGCTCACAACCCGGTAGCTCGCCGTCCGGAACGGGAGTGTCCAGCCGCCGAACGGTTGCGGATTGCCGAAGCCGAGGTCCCAGACCGTCTCGTGGGTGTAGTACGCCGCTGTCGATAGCGCCGCGTTGGTGAGGATGAAAGCCGGCGCGGCCGCCGCGGTCCCCCCGAGCAGCGTGCTGTAGAGGACGATGTCGAACCCGTTCGCCATCACTTCGTAGGTGAGGGTCTTGTAGAGGTTTCGCTCCCAGACCTCGGATCGGCCGGCATCGATCGCGGCACGGTCCTGCGCAATCCCCTCGGAGATGCTCGACAGCCAGATCCCCGCCGCCAGGGCCAGAGTTGCCGCCAGCATGCCGAGGCGCCTCCGTCGCAGGCATGGCATCGTCATCGGGCTCAGTCCGCGATGTAGCGGATCGCCACGACCTCGATCTCCTTCGGCCCCTGGGGGGTGTGCACGGTGACGGCGTCGCCGGTCTCCGCCTTCATCAGCGCCTTGGCGATCGGCGAGATCCAGCTCACGGCCCCGGCCTCGGTATTGGCCTCGTCGACGCCGACGATGCGGATCGTGTGCTCGCTCTCGCTGCCGTCGTCATGCAGTTCGGCATATGTCACGGTGGCGCCGAAGAACACCTTGTCCAGATGGGTCTGCAGGGCCGTGTCCACCGGCTCGGCGGTGTCGATCCGCTTGGAGAGGTAGCGCATCCGGCGGTCGATCTCACGCAGGCGCTTCTTGCCGTAGATGTAGTCGCCGTTCTCCGAGCGGTCGCCGTTGCCGGCGGCCCAGGAGACGACCTCGACCACCTTCGGCCGCTCCACGCTGCGCAGGTGCTTCAGCTCCGCCCGCAGCGCTTCCAGGCCCTTCGGGGTGATGAGGTTGCGGCCCATCTGCGCGTCGAGCGCGTCCTCGGCGTCGTCATGGACCTCGTCGGTCTCGTCCCAGCCGTCGAGTCCGCCGTCGTCTTCTTTCACGAATGCCTTGTTCATGGGGACAGTCTAGCGAGAGACCGGCCCCGAGGACAGGGCCGTGGCGGCTACTACTCGATCCCCATCAGGGAATTGGCGAAGGCCCGGGCCTCGAACGGGCGCAGGTCGTCGGCGCCCTCGCCGACACCGACCGCGTGCACCGGCAGGCCCACGCTCTGCGCCAGGGCGACGACCACGCCGCCGCGGGCGGAACCGTCGAGCTTGGTCACCACCAGACCGGTGATGTCGACCATCTCCTTGAACGCCTTCACCTGGGCATGGGCGTTCTGGCCGACCGTGCCGTCCAGCACCAGCACTGTGGCGTGGGGGGCGGCGGGGTCCTGCTTCTTGATGACCCGGACCACCTTGGCCAGCTCGTCCATGAGCTGGGTCTTGTTCTGCAGCCGGCCGGCGGTGTCGATCATCAGCACGTCGCTGCCGGCCGCCTTGGCCGCGGCCAGGGCATCGAAGGCCAGGGCGGCGGCATCGGAGCCGTGCGGCTTCTCGATCACCGGCACCTTGGCCCGCTCGCCCCAGACCTTGAGCTGTTCGATCGCGGCGGCCCGGAAGGTATCGCCGGCGGCGAGCATCACCGACTTACCCTCGCGGGACCACTGATGCGCCAGCTTGCCGATGGTGGTGGTCTTGCCGGAGCCGTTGACCCCGACCATCAGCAGGACGAAAGGCTTGTGGCCGGTGGGGTCCAGCGGCTTGGCGACAGGGGCCAGGATCTCCGCGATATCCTGCGCGAAGGCGGCGCGGACCTCGTCGCCGGTCACCTCCTTGTCGAACTTCTCGCGCGCCAGGTTGGCGGTCAGCTTCATCGCCGTCTCGACCCCGAGATCGGCGGTGATCAGCAGCTCCTCCAACTCCTCCAGGGTCGCGTCGTCGAGCTTGCGCTTGGTGAACAGCCCGCCGATGCCTTCCACGAGCCGCTTGGACGACTTCGACAGCCCCTTGCGCAGGCGGGCGAACCAGCCCTTTTTCGGCGCGCCGGTGTCGTCGGTCTCGGTATCCGTGTCGGTCATGCTGCCATGCTCATGCGGCGGCGCGGGCACGGCGCTCGCCGGTCAGTGTGGTGCCGTCGCGCCCGGTGAGGGTCACCTCGACGATCTCGCCCGCCGACGCACCGCCGACGACGCGGATCTCGGCGAAGCTCTCGCCATGGCCCAGGCCGTCGCGCTCGACCAGCACCCGGTCGGTGGTGCCGATACGGGTGTCGAGCCAGCGCGAGAGGTTTTCCACACCGATGGCCCGCAGCTCGGCGGCGCGGGCCTTGCGAGCGTCGCCGTGCACTTGCGGCATGCGCGCGGCCGGCGTGCCGGGACGCGGCGAATAGGGGAATATGTGCAGGTACTGCAGGCCGAGATTGCGGATCAACGCGGCGGTGTTCGCGTGCATTTCGTCGGTCTCGGTCGGGAAGCCGGCGATCACGTCGGCACCGAAGGCCATGTCCGGGCGCAGGGCGCGGGCGCGCTCGACCACGCGGATCGCGTCGTCGCGCAGGTGGCGGCGCTTCATGCGCTTCAGCACCATGTCGTCGCCGGCCTGCAGGCTGAGATGCAGGTGCGGCATGAACCGGGGCTCGCTCTCCAGCAGCCGCCAGATGTCGTCGTCCAGCTCCACCGGATCGACCGAGGACAGGCGCAGGCGCGGCAGCTCCGGCACCAGGGCGAGCAGGCGGCGCACCATCTGCCCCAGCGACGGCTTGCCCGGAAGGTCGCTTCCATAGGAGGTGATGTCGACCCCGCTCAGCACCATCTCGCGGTAGCCGGACGCGACCAGGGTGCGGACCTGCTCGACGATCACGCCCATGGGCACCGAGCGGCTGTTGCCGCGGCCGAACGGGATCACGCAGAAGGTGCAGCGGTGGTCGCAGCCCTGCTGGACCTGGACGATGGCCCGCTCGCGCCCTTGCGCCTCGGTGACCAGATGGGCGGCGGTCTCGCGCACGCTCATGATGTCGTTGACCAGGATCTTTGGCGCGTCGTCGGTGGCGGGCGCGTTCCAGGTCTCCGGCCGTAGCTTCTCCTCGTTGCCGACCACCCGGGCGACACCGGGAATGGCGGCGTAGCGGTCCGGGTCGATCTGGGCGGCACAGCCGGTGACGACCACGTTGGCGGTCGGGTTCTCGCGGATCAGCCGACGGATCGCCTGGCGCGACTGGCGCTCGGCCTCCGAGGTGACGGCGCAGGTATTGACCACGATGGTGTCGCCGGCACCGGACGCCGCCAGGTGCCCCTGGATCAGGTCGGACTCGTGCGCGTTCAGCCGGCAGCCGAAGGTCTCGACCCGGTGAGAGGGAGCTGTCTTGGTGTCAGCCGTGTGCGCCATAGGGCGGTAGATGCCTGCATGGGGGACGGAATGCAAGACTCCGGGGTAGATCCGGCAATTGTGAACCGGTCGCTCCGTCCCCTACATTGGCCGGATAATCAAAACGACCAAGCGTCAGGGAGCCCCCATGAAGACCTACAAGATCGCGGCCATTCCGGCCGACGGCATCGGCCCGGAAGTGATCGCCGCCGGCCTGCAGGCGCTGGAAGCGCTGGAGCGGCGCGACGGGTCGTTCAAGCTGGAGGTCGAGCATTTCGACTGGGGCTCGGACTACTACAAGAAGCACGGCGTGATGATGCCGGAGGACGGCCGCGACCAGCTCAAGCCGTTCGACGCGATCTTCTTCGGCGCGGTCGGCGCGCCGGACGTGCCGGACCACATCACCCTGTGGGGCCTGCGTCTGCCGATCTGCCAGGGCTTCGACCAGTACGCCAACGTGCGGCCGACCAAGATCCTGCCGGGCATCACCTCGCCGCTCGCCGGCGTCGGGCCGGGCGATCTGGACTGGGTGATCGTGCGCGAGAACTCCGAAGGCGAATATGCCGGCAATGGCGGGCGCACCCATCGCGGCATGCCCGAGGAGGTCGGCACCGAGGTGGCGATCTTCACCCGCGTCGGTGTGACCCGGATCATGCGTTATGCCTTCAAGCTGGCCCAGTCGCGGCCGCGCAAGCTGCTGACGGTGGTGACCAAGTCGAACGCCCAGCGCTTCGGCATGGTGATGTGGGACGAGATCGCCGCCGAGGTGGCGCAGGAGTTCCCGGACGTTACCTGGGACAAGATGCTGGTCGATGCCATGACCGTGCGCATGACCCTGAAGCCGAAGAGCCTGGACACCATCGTCGCCACCAACCTGCACGCCGACATCCTGTCCGATCTGGCCGGCGCGCTGGCCGGCAGCCTGGGCGTGGCGCCGACCGCGAATATCGATCCGGAGCGGCGCTACCCCTCCATGTTCGAGCCGATCCACGGCTCCGCCTTCGACATCACCGGCAAGGGCATCGCCAACCCGGTCGCCACCTTCTGGACGGCGGCGCAGATGCTGGAGCACCTGGGCGAGGCGAAGGCGGCGGCCCGATTGATGGAGGCGGTGGAGAAGGTGACGGCGGAGGGGATCATCACCCCGGATATCGGCGGCATGGCGACGACTCAGCAGGTGACCGACGCGGTCTGCGAGGCAATCCGGATGTCGAATATCTGACATTGGGAGGCCGCGTCCCCGACCGTCATCCTGACGAAAGTCAGGAACAATGCTCGGACGGCGCGACGCTGGGCTGCAGGAACTGATCCGACGCCGGCAACTTGGTCTTGAAACGAGTTCAGGACGACGGGGAGGGGCTGAAAGAAGGAGCCGCTATCCCCGCAGCGCCACGTCGGCCAGACGCCTCGGGGGCTCGCCCTCGCTCAGGCGGAACAGTTCCACCGTATCCAGGCGAGCGTGGATCTCGATGTCCTGGGCGTTCAGATCGTCGACCAGGGCCTTGGCGAGCTTCGCCTCGCCGAACCGGCCGAGCGTGATGTGCGGCACATAGGGCAGGTCGAGCCGCAGCACGTCGGAGAACGGACCGCTGTACAGGTAATCGTGCAGCCGGATCAGCGCGCCGTTGCCGGCATCGGGCACCAGGTAGACGTAGGTCTCGTCCGAATAGCGGTCTAGCCAGGGCATGGTCGCGCGGAAGCTGAGGTCGATCGGCGCGGTCTCGGCGGCGACGGTCGCCAGGTGGCTGGTGGCGGTGGTCGGGTCGGTGGCGTCGGTCGGGAAGATCAGGGTGACATGAGCACCGAGGCCGTCCTGGAAGATCGCGCCCCGGTGCCGCCCGCGCAGCGCATCCATCCAGGCCCGGTCGGCGGCCGCCATGGCAGGGCGGCCGAGCACCACGAGGCTCATCGCGCCCTCCTCAGGATCCGAGTGCGGAAAGGTCGAGGGTGCCGGAGAAGCTGGTCGCCACCGGTCCCGTCATCTCCACATGCCCGTCGGCGCGCCACGTAATGTCCAGCACGCCGCCGTCCAGCACCACGCTGGCCGAGCGGCCGGGGATCATCCCGCGCCGGGCGGCCGCGACCACCGTGGCGCAGGCGCCCGAGCCGCAGGCCTGGGTGATGCCGGCGCCGCGCTCCCACACCCGCATGCGCAGGCGGTCGCGCGCAAGCACGCTGACGAACTCGATATTGGCGCGTTCCGGGAAGATCGGGTTGGTCTCGATCGGCGGGCCGATGCGGGCGAGATCGAGCGCCTCGACGTCCTCCACGAAGAACACCGCGTGCGGGTTGCCCATGTTGACCATGGTCGCCGGGCCGTAGGCCTCGGCACCCGGCACGGTGACCTCCCGCGTGTCGGTCTCCACGGCGATCGGGATCTCGGTCCAGGCGAGGTTGGCCTTGCCCATATCGACGGTTACCCGGCCGTCGGCCGAACGCTTGCAGATCAGCCCGCCGACCACGGTCTCCAGCACGATCTCCTCGGCCCCGGCTTCGTCCATCAGCAGGGAGGCGACGCAGCGGGTGCCGTTGCCGCAGGCCTGGGCCTGGGAGCCGTCCGGGTTGTGGATCGCCATATAGGCCAGCCCGCCGTTCTTCGGCGGCAGGATGGTGAGGAACTGGTCGTAACCCACCCCGCGGCGACGGTCGCCCACGGCGCGGTACTGCGCCTCGCTCAGGGTGGCGTCGGCCGTGCGTCCGTCGACGACGACGAAGTCGTTGCCGAGGCCGTGCATCTTCAGGAAGGGCAAATTCGTGCTCATGACGCCTCATATAGAGACGGTGTAGGCTCGGCCGCAAGCGTACCTTGAACAGCCATCCAACATCGTCCAGCCAATCAAACAAAGAACACGAGGGAGTGAGATGCCGATCACCATCGGACACGAGCGCCTGACCGATATCGTCAGCGCCATGATGCAGGGGGCGAAGAGCTCCCCCGAGGAAGCCCGCGCCATCGCCGAGAACCTGGTGACGGCCAACCTGATGGGCCATGACAGCCACGGCGTCGGCCTCGCCCCGCGCTACATGAAGCACGCGGTCGCCGGCACCATGAACCCGGGTGCGCGCCCCTCGGTCGTGACCGACAACGGCGCCTATCTGCTGCTGGACGGCAACATGGGCTACGGCCAGACCGTCTGCCGCGAGGCGATGGAGATGGCGATCGAGCGGGCGAAGAAGACCGGCGTCTGCATCATGGGCCTGCGCCGCACCCACCACATGGGCCGGATCGGCGCCTGGGGCGAGATGGCGGCCAGGGCCGGGCTGATCTCGATCCACTACGTCAACACGACCGGCCACCGGCCCTACGTGTCGCCCTGGGGCGGCTACGAGGCGAAGTATTCGACCAACCCGTACTGTACGGCGATCCCCGCGACCGACGACCATCCGATGATCGTGCTCGACATGGCGACCTCGCGGGTCGCCCAGGGCAAGGTGCGCGTCGCCTATTACGCCGGCAAGAAGACCCCGGCCGACGCGCTGGTCGGCCCGGACGGCAAGCCGACCGACGATCCGACCGTGATCTTCGAGGAGCCGTTCGGCGCCATGCTCTCGTTCGGCCAGCACAAGGGCTACGGCCTCGCCATGATCTGCGAGATCCTGGCGGCCGGCCTGACCGGGGGCGGCACCGCGCGCGAGGAGCTGATGAGCCAGAACACGATCTGCAACAACATGCTGACGATCGTCATGGACCCGAAGGGCTTCGGCGCCGACATCCCGTTCAAGTCGGAGATCGACCAGCTCGTCGGCCATGTCTCCACCGCCAAGGTCGCGGTCGGCCACGACAAGATCCGCTTCCCCGGCGATCCGGAGCGCGAGACCTCGGCCGAGCGCACCGCCAACGGCATTCCGATCGACGACAACACATGGGCCGAGATGACCGAGGCCGGGGTCGAGGCCGGGATGGACAAGGCCGACTTCGCGGTGAACTGACGGTCCATCGATTGTTGGGATCGTCTCCGCAAGAAGCGGATGGAGGCGCCTCGGCCGCCGGTTCAGGGTAGGATCACTGCAAGCGATGGAGATCCGCGATGACCGTCCAGATGACCGCGACCACGGCACAGGCCCGTAACCCGATGGACGACGACGACCGCTACCGGGTCGTCGTCGCCCGCGACAAATCCTTCGACGGCGCCTTCATCGTGGCGGTGCGCACGACCGGCGTGTACTGCCGGCCCTACTGCCCGTCGCGCACGCCGAAGCGCGAGAACGTCTCGTTCTTCCAGACGCCGGAGCAGGCGCGCACCGCCGGCTATCGGGCCTGCCGCCGCTGCAAGCCGGACGAGTCCGCCGCCCCGGATCCGCGCCTGGACGCGGTGCGGGCCGCCTGTCGGGCGATCGAGAGTGCCGAGGACGAATGCCCGAGCCTGGAGGCGCTAGGTGCCGCGGCGGGTCTGAGCCCGTTCCACCTGCAGCGCAGCTTCAAGGCGGTGATGGGCATCAGCCCGCGCCAGTACTGGGACGCGCGCCGGCTCGGCAAGCTGAAACAGAACCTGAAGTCGGGAGAGGGCGTGGCCATGGCGCTGTACGGCGCCGGCTACGGCTCCTCCAGCCGGCTCTACGAGAAGGCGGGGGCGCAGTTGGGCATGACACCGGCTAGCTACGGCAAGGGCGGCGAGGGGGCGGTGATCGCCTATGCCTTCGCCGATACGGCGCTGGGACGGGTGATCGTCGGGGCGACCAAGACCGGAATCTGCTTCGTCGGTATCGGCGACAGCGACGAGTCGCTGGTCGGCGAACTACGCGGCGATTTTCCTAATGCGACACTTGCCGCCGATCCGGGCGGGCTGGGCGAGAGCCTGGGCGAGGTCGCCGGCATGCTGGAGGGGCGCGAGCCCCATGCCGATCTGCCGCTCGACATCCGTGGTACCGCCTTCCAGCGCCAGGTCTGGCAGGCGCTCACCGACATCCCCATGGGCGAGACCCGAACTTATGCGGACCTGGCGGCGGCCATCGGCAAGCCCAAGGCGATCCGGGCGGTCGGCAGCGCCTGCGCCAACAACCCGGTCTCGCTGATCGTGCCCTGCCACCGGGCGATCGGCACCGACGGTACCCTGCGCGGCTACCGCTGGGGGCTGGAGCGAAAACGAAAGCTCATCGACACGGAGGTCCGGGCGGCGGACCGGGCGGCGGAGAAATAGGCGCGCGGGCGCCGGCTCGGTCATCCTCCCCGTCTTCCCGCATCTTCCCGCACTCTTTCCGTCTTCCCGGCCTCGCGCCGGGACCGAGGGTGACGCTTGCCGGAGCGTTGCGGAATAATGCCCGGATGCTCCAGCGGTTCTTCTCCTGGATCCCGGCGCAAGGCCGGGAAGACGAAAAGGGCCCCCTGTTACCCGCCGACCTCTGGACCGCCTCCTCTCCTCTCTCTCTGTTTTCCCGTCGCGGATTAAATCCGGGATTGCACCAGGATCCAGGGTGACGCCTGCCGGGGCATTGCGGAATAATCGCCGGACGCTCCAGCGGCCCCCTTCCCTCGGTCCCGGCGCAATCCCGGATTTTATCCGGGACGGGAAGACGAAAAGAGGGAGCGAGCGGAAACCGCGAAACCCCAAGGGAAGGAACCGCCCATGTCCACCGAACCCGCCACCGTCGTCATGGTCGAATACGAGAACGCCTCGGACGAGGTCCGCGCGGTGTTCGACGACATCATGGCGACCAAGGGCATCGGCTTCGTGCCGAATGCCTGGAAGGTCTTCGCCTCCCATCCGCCGACCCTGAAGCGGCTGTGGTACGGGCTGAAGGAGGTGATGGCGCTGGGCGCGCTCGACCCGAAATTCAAGGAGATGATCGCCGTGGCGGTCTCCGTCACCAACGGCTGCGACTACTGCACCCGGAGCCATACGGGCGCCGCCCGTAAGCTCGGCATGTCCGACGCGGAGTATGGCGAACTGCTGGCCGTGGTCGGCATGTTCAACCAGACCAATGCTTTAGCGGAGGCGTACAAGATCCCGGTGGACGACGTGTTCCTACGCCCCTGGTCGGATCAGGACGGCTGAGGCGGCAACTCTCTATCACCCACGCCCGTCATCCCGAAACGAGTTCGGGATGACGGGGAGGGGGAACACTTCCCCTCAATCCAGATTGAACTTTTTCGACCTCAGGAACGCCGACAGGTTCTTGCGCTGGGGCACGGCGTATTGCCGGGCCTTGTCGTCGGACCAGCCGTAGAAGTCCGGCGCGCCGAACTCCTCGACCATCCGGTACTTCTCCTTGGGCGTGGAGAACTTCGCGTCGCGCCGCCGGTCGTAGGCGTCGATCTCCGCCAGCACGTCGCCGTCGTCGTAGCGGTCGGAATGCACGGTCACGCTCGGCGGCAGGCGCAGGCTGACCCAGCCCTCGCGCTCCGGGAAGCCCAGCCCCATGCCGACGAACGGAAACACGTAGTCCGGCAGTCCCAGGACCTCCGACGCCGCCTCGATCTTGTTGCGGATCACGCTGATCGGGCAGCAGCCGAGCCCGAGTGCTTCGGCGGCGCGGATGAAGGTCGCCATGACGATGGCGGCGTCTCCCGCGCAGTTCAGGAACGCGTCCAGGTGGTCGTTGGGATAGGGCGTGCCCTTGGCCTCGGCGATCTTGTGGATGCGCCGGTTGTCGCCGCAGAACACAAGCAGGCATGGGGCGGCGGTGACCCAGGGGTCGTTGATCTGCTCGTTCAGCGCCCGGCGGATCTCCGGATCCTTGACCACGATCACCGAGCATTGCTGCAGGTCGGACTTGGCGGGCGCGGAGAAGGCACCGGCGAGCGCGATGCGCAGCAGCTCGTCGGGAACCGGCTGGTCCGTGTAGCGGCGGTGGCTGCGGTGGTTCAGGATCGCGGCGATCTCGCCCTCGGCCGGCATGTCGCGCCCGTCCTCGGTCGGCAGGCCGAACCGGTCCTCGATCAGATCGCTGATCGTTTTCCCTGCGGTCTTGTTCTCGGTCATGCGGCCCCCGGCGTGCTGGTGAGGGGCGCATCATGGCCGAGGGAACGCACCCCCGGCCACTCCCTATCTGCCCTATTCGCTCTTCACCGTCTCGCGCGCCTGATAGGCGACCCGGCGGGTCAGCTTGCGCTTGAAGGGCTCGTTGAGGAACCGGTTCAGCGCGGCGGCCAGGTCCGGGACCCAGGACGCGTGCGGGGCGGCCTCGATCTCCTCGCGCACCGCGCAGGTCATCTTCACGAGGTGGGCGGATACGATGAATTCCGGGTTGCCGTGATCGATCACCGCGCGGGCACAGTCCTCGACGAAAGCCCGGGGGGCTGTGACACGCCAGCGCTCCACCGGATAGGCCGGGTCGACATAGCCGGCGTTGCGGCCCAGGAAACAGGCGGTTTGCAGCAGCACGTCGGGAGCGAGGGCCGGGTGCCGGGCCATGATCCGCCGCCCGGCATTGGCGAAGGTGATGGCATGGCTGAAGTCGAGCCGGCCGACATTGCGGCTGATCGGCTGTTCCGCCCGGGTGGCGTAGACCGGATCGGCATGGAGCAGCTGCCATGCCGCCGCAGCCATCACCGCGTCGTAGCAGCGCTGCGGATCGGCGCTGCCGTCCGATACCCGCGCCAGCGCCTTGGCGACCGACACGCGGCACAGGTCGGCCGGCTTCACCGGGCTGCGGCCGCGCCCGGTCCAGCCGTCGCGCGCCGGGCGGTAGGCCTTGAATTCCGGGATCAGGTCCTCGCGCCGGCCATAGATCAGGGCGCGGACCAGCAGCAGCGCCAGCGGCTCCGCCACCGACCCGCCATCGGCGTGCTCCGGCATGTCGTTGGCCCCGTCCAGCCGCCGCACCGCCTCGCGGGTCTTCTCCACATAGATCACCGAATGGCCGAAATCCTGGTAGTGCGCCAGGGCCGCCCGGCACAGGCCACGGTCGATCCGCGACCAGCCGCCCGCCGCCAGCCCGCCGCGCGCCAGCCGGATCGCCCGGCCCTCGTCCTCCGCCTCCACGGCGGCGACGAAGGCCTCCTCGTCCCAGGCCTCGGCGCCGTCGGCATAGGGATAGGAATCCTCGCGCAGGCTGTCGTCGACCAGATGGGCGACGATCTCGGTGACGCAGACCAGCCGGTCGACCGGATCGTCCTGTTCGTCGGCCAGGGCCAGCCAGTCGGCCAGCGCCGCATGGGCGTGGGTCATGCCCCACCGGAAGCGGTCATGGGTCCAGCGGATCGCCGCCCGCACCCCCAGGCGCGGATCGACCCCCGCCGCCTCGATCCGGGCGAGGTCGCGGGCGATGCGGTCGTCGCTCGGATCGCGGAACCCGTCGCGCAGGCCGGCCAGCGCCCGCGAGATCCGCTGCGAGGCGGGCGGGTCGGCGATGTCGATCCAGACGGTGCCGTCCCTGATCTCGCTGGGGAAGACCCGCACCGCGTCGCCGCCGCCGATCACCGCCCCGGTCGCCAGGTCGAATTTCCAGTTATGCCAGTTGCAGGTCAGCGTGCAGGGCGCGTCCCCGGTGCTCTCGGACAGCGTGCTCTCGGACAGCGTGCCCTCGGACAGCGGATAGCCCTGGTGCGGGCAGCGGTTGGCGATGGCGCGCACGCCGCCGGCCGTGTCGAACAGCGCGATCTGCCGGCCCTCCCGCTTCACCAGGGCGCGCCCCTTGCGCTGCAGATCGGCCAGCGGCAGGGCCTCGACCCAGATCGGCGCGGGGGCGGTTTCGGTCGGGCGGTCGTCAAAGGCAACGGACATGCGGGCCTCCTCCTTACGGCGACCCTTTCTGACAGGGCCGTTCCAGGATGATCGCGCTGTCGGTTTATTAAAGCAAGTCTAATCTTGTTTAAAATACTCGCCCGAGCGCGACCGGCTGGCGGGGCGCCCCGGTTTACGGCCGCCGAGGAAGAACAGCACGGCGAGCCCGCCGGTGACCGCGAAGGCCGGCCAGGTCAGGACCGTCGAGATCACCGGGTGCCACAGGAACTGGCTGACATGGCGCGAGATTCCGGCCTCGGCGAGCTGCAGGGAGGTCGGGTGCAGGGTGAACCAAACGAACCCGGTGGAGAGCGGCTGGAAGAGGCCCTGGTCGACCAGCTGGTAGAGGTCCCGGGTCAGGAAGGCTGCGGCGAGGGCGGCGAACAGCCAGCCGAGACAGCGCAGGAGGGTACGCATGAAGTCACCTGTGGTTTGGTGCCGCGGCCATCCGCAGTAGTCATTCGCAGTTCCGGGGGCCGCGCCTGCGCCGGGAACCCGGATCTTAACCCCTTACGGCATCAGGCGAAAGAACACCTGCATGAGGGCGTTGCAAAGCGGCGCAAGCTCTATTACGTTCCCGCCTCCTCAGGAGGGGTGGCCGAGTGGTTGAAGGCGCACGCCTGGAAAGTGTGTAGGGGCGAAAGTCTCTCGCGGGTTCGAATCCCGCTCCCTCCGCCATCATTTCCCAAATTTCTGATTTCAGAGCGAGCGCCCCGGTCGGACGCTCGGGGTTGAACGCGGGTTTCGCGTTTGCTAGCCCACCGGCATGCCGCTCTCCGCCACAGTGTTCTCGGTGTTGGCAGGGCTCTCGCTGCTCAGCGTCCTGATCGGCCGGCCGTGGACCACAATCGTCGCCCGCCGGCAGGCGCCCCGGGACGCCTGGGGGCATCCGCTGTTCAAGGAGACCAACACGGTCCTCACGCTGCTGTGGGCGCTGATCTTCGCGGCCACCGGGTTCTGTGCGTGGGCGACCGACGAAGGCCTGTTGTTCGTCGCGATGGCGCTGGGCAACACCGGCCTCGGCATGGCGTCGCCCTGGATCGGCAAGCGCTACGCCGCGTGGCGGGCGCCGTCCTACGGTGCGGAGTGACGAACGCGCTTCCACCGCCCGGTATGGCACCCCGCCCGGCCCTCAGCAGAACAGCTCGGCATGCTCCTCCACGATCTGCGGCATCCGCCGCAGGGAGCCGGAGAGGTGCTCGCGCATGGTGCGCACCGACAGGTCGCCGTCGCCGGTCTCGATCGCGTCCACCACAGCGCGATGGGCGTCCAGCACCGACGCCGTCTTGCCCGGGCTGGGCAGGTCCAGGGTCCGCAGGCGGGCCAGGTGCCCGCAGCGGGCCTGGATGTGCTGGTGCAGGCTCGACTGGTTCACGCTGGCGAACAGGGCCGCATGGAACGCATCGTCGAGCTGCTTGAACAGGTCGACCTGGTCCATGTCCTCGACCAGCGCCTCCTGCATCTTCAGGAAGCCGCGGGCCTTCTTCAGGGCGTCCGCGTCGCGCGCTTCGGCGAGCCGGCGGACCACCTCGCATTCGACGGCGGTACGCAGGAAATGCTCCTCGCGCACCCGGGCGGTGTCGATCCGCGTCACCATCGTGCGCGACTGCGGGTAGGAGATCACCAGACCGTCCTGCTCCAGGCGCAGGATCGCCTCGCGCACCGGCGACTGGCTGACGGTGAACCGATCGGCCAGCTCGCTGCGCACCAGGATGGTGTCCGGCGGCAGGTCCAGGGCGATGATCCGTTCGCGGATCTCGCCATATACCCGTGCCGAGGTCGTCAGGCGGGGCCCGCCCCGCATCGCGTCCTCGGAGGTGACGCTGCCGGCGATCGAGAAGGGATTCTTCGTCATCGTCGTGATCCTGGGCACCATGCCAAACGGTTGCGTCCTCTACATGAGTTGATTGGGAAGCCAAACGGTCAGACCGGAAAAAGCCACGAGCAGCGCGAAGAACAGCAGCATGGCGGCGAAGAAGGGCAAGGCCGCCCGGGTGAACGCGCCGGTCTTGCAGTCGAGAATGCCGCAGACCGTGAACATGATAACCCCGACCGGCGGCGTGAGACCCCCGAAATTGATCAGCGAGACGATCAGCACGCCCATATGCACCGGGTCGTATCCGGCCTCGATCAGCACCGGCATGACTATGGGGGTGACCAGCAGGATGTTCGCCGCCCCTTCCAGGAACATGCCGCTGACCACCAGCAGCCCCATGACCAGCAGCAGGATCAACAACGGATCGGCGGTCAGGGTGGTGACGAAGCCGGCGATGTCCTGGGGCGCCCGCTCGATGGTCATGGCATAGCCGAGCACACCCGCCGTCATGATCAGCAGCATGATCATGCCGAGGTCCGAGACCGTCTCCCGCGCCGCCTCAAGTAGTTTCGCCAGGGTCAGCTCGCGATAGACCCCGAAGCCGATGATCAGGGCGTAGAACACCAGGAACACGCCGGCCTCGGTGGCGGTGAAGATCCCGAAGCGGAAGCCGACCACCAGGACCACCGGGAACATCAGCGCCCAGATGCTTTCCAGAAAGCCGGCGCCGATCTCCCGCGCGGCGGGGATCCGCGGCAGGTCGGGCACGTAGCCCCGGCGCTTGGCCACCAGCCAGGTGGTGGCCATCAGCACCGCGGTCAGCACCACGCCGGGGACGACCCCGCCGAGGAACAGGCGGCCGATCGACACCTCGTTGATGTAGCCGAACAGGATCAGCCCGATGCTGGGCGGGATGGTGGCGGTGATGATCGAGCCGAAGGCCAGGATCGCGGCGGTGGAGGCCTTCGAATAGCCCTGCTTGAGCATGCTCGGGCCGAGCAGCCGCGCCTCCATGGAGGCGTCCGCCACCGCCGAGCCGGACACGCCGCCCATCATCAGGCTCAGCATGATCGAGACCTGGGCGAGGCCGCCGGCCATCCAGCCGGTCAGCAGCCGGGAGAACCGGACCAGCCGGTCGGTGATCCCGGTGGCGTTCATCAGGTTGCCGGCCAGGATGAAGAACGGCACGGCGAGCAGCGGGAAGCTCTGGGTCGCGGTCACCATCTTCTGGATCGCCACCGTCGGCGGCATGGTGCCGGTCAGGACGAAGACCGGGACGGACGCCAGGGCCAGGGCGAAGGCGACGGGAATCCCGCCGATCAGAAACACCGCGAACAGCGCGGCCACCAGCATCAGCATCTGTCGGTCTTTCCCGGAGGGGCCGTGTTACGCAGGTGGGCGACGAACTGCGCTACCGAGGTGCGCAGCAGCAGGAGCAGGCCGACCACCATGGAGGCGTGGATCAGCGACCCGTTCATCTGGGTGGCACCGATCAGCCGGGGGTGCATCAGCACCATGTTCCGCCAGGCGTAGATCCAGAGGAACACGAGCAGGGCGATGACAATCAGCAGGTTGACCGCCTCCAGCGCGTGTCGGCCGCGCGGGCCGAGGCTGTCGGGCAGCAACGACATGCAGAAATGCCGGCGCTGCTGCATCGCCAGGTCGGCGGCGAGCATGCACAGCCAGACGAACAGCAATTGGGCGACCTCGACCGACCAGATGATCGGGCTGCCCATGCTCCGGGCGACGGCGGCGATGCCGACGAGGATCACGATCCCCGTCAGCAGCGCCACGGCGCAGGCGGATTCCAGGTTACGCAACATTCAAGGCTCTCCGCTCCCGGGACTCTGCCTGTGCCGACATGAGGGCCCGGGTCAGCGGCCGAGGATGCCGTCGACGATCGCCTTTTCCTTCTCCAGCTTGAGCATGGCGTAGACCGGCTCCACCGCCGTCTTGAACGGCGCCAGATCGACCTCGCTGACGGTGATGCCGGCGGCGGCCACGTCCTTCATCGCCTTCTCGCCCAGCTCGATGGTCAGGCCGGAGGCGTAGCGGCCGTTCTCCACCGCCAGATCGCGGACGATCTTCTGATGCTCCGGCGAGATCTGATTCCAGGTCTCCGCTCCCACCACAAGCGCGGTGACGAGCTGGATATGGCCGGTCTTGGTGACGTGCTTGATGACCTCGTAGAGCTTCGCCCCCCAGATCGCGGTCGGCTGGGCTTCCGCGGCGTCGAGGGTGCCGAGCTGCAGGGCGGAGTAGACCTCGCCCCAGGCCATCGGCGTCGGCTCGGCTCCCATGGCGCGGATCGTCTCGATCCAGACCGGGGCGCCGATGGTGCGCATCTTCAACCCGTTCAGGTCCGTCGGACCGGAGACCGGAACCTGGGTCAGCGCGTGGCGGGCGCCCTGGTACCAGTTGGAGGCCAGCATCACGAGCCCGGCCTTCTCCGCCAACTCGTCGCCCCAGCCCAGATAGTCTTTCGACAGGGCGAACTTGTCGGCCTGATCGTAGGTGTCGAACAGGAACGGGGCGGACATGATCGCCAGGGACGGCACGAAGCTGGACAGGCGGGCGACGTCGGTCACCGTGCCCACATTGGCACCGGCCCGCGCCTGGTCGAGCATCTCGGTCGTGTCGCCAAGCTGGGAGTTGTGGAAGACGTCGATGACGACCTCCCCGCCGGTGGCGGCCTCCACGTCCTTCTTGAACTTCTCAAGCCCCTGACCCATCGGGTCGCCGGGGGCCAGCACGGTGCCGATGCGCAGCACCGTCTCGGCCTGGGCCGTTGCGGAAAATCCACCCACGGCCGTACCGATCGCCAGCCCGATCGCCAGCATTTTCATGGCGGGAAGCAGGCGCACTCGTCTTGTCGCGTTTCTCATGACGTTCCTCCAAACATGGCGCTGCGGCCATTTGTTATTTTTTTAACACTAAAATATTAGTTAGGGTCGATCGGAAGAGTCAATCGGGGTTCTACCGATGGTTACGGCCCCCGCTTGTCCCGCCGGGATCGCGGGCCAAGTAATGCGGCATGACCGATGCGAAACGGATCCACACCCGAACCGGCCGCCGCCGATTTCTGGCCGCCGGTGCTACCGCCCTGACCCTGTCCGGCCTGTTCCGCGCGGGCCTCGGGATCGGCGCTGGCCCGGCTGCTGCCCAGACCGGCGCACAGACCGGCGCACAGACCGGCGCCCCGACCGCCGGCCCCGTCCTGCGGCGCACGATCCCGTCGACCGGCGACACGCTGCCCGCCGTCGGGCTCGGCAGCTGGATCACCTTCAATGTGGGCGACGACCCGGTGCTGCGGGCCGACTGCGCGGAGGTGATGGCGGCCTTCCTCGACGCGGGCGGTTCGGTCATCGACTCCTCGCCGATGTACGGCTCGTCCCAGGCGGTGATCGGCGCCGGGCTGGCGCGGCTCGGGCGGCGGGACGCGGCGTTCTCCGCCGACAAGGTCTGGACCGGCGATTCCGATGCGGGGCGCGCCCAGATCGAGCGGTCGCGCGAGAACTGGCGCGTGCCCCGGTTCGATCTGGTCCAGGTCCACAATCTGGTGGAGTGGGAGGCGCATCTAGACACCCTGGCGGCCATGAAGGCGGCGGGGGAGGTGCGCTACGTCGGGATCACCACCTCCCACGGCCGGCGCCACGGCGATTTCGAGGCGATCATGCGCTCCCAGGATCTCGATTTCGTGCAGCTCACCTACAACCCGGTCGACCGGGAGGCGGAGGACCGTCTGTTGCCCCTGGCCCGCGAGCGCGGGATGGCGGTGCTGGTGAACCGGCCGTTCCGGCGCGACGCGCTGACCCGGCGGCTGGAGGGCGAGCCGCTGCCCGGCTGGGCGTCCGAGCTCGGTGCCGAGACCTGGGCGCAGCTCGTGCTGAAGTTCATCCTGTCGCACCCGGCGGCGACGATCCCGATCCCGGCCACCACGAAGCCCGAGCACGCTCGCGAAAACGTGCTGGCGGCCACCGGACCGCTGCCGGATGACGCGCTGCGCGAACGACTGGCCCGGCACATCCAAGACATCTGATGAAAACCTGGCTGACCTACAGCCCGCAGGATTTCCTGCTGTTCTCCGAGCGGGTCTACTGGCGGCTCTTCGAGCTGCACAACGCGGAACTCTGGCCGGCGCAGATCCCGGCGGTTCTGGCCGGGCTCGCCGTGCCGGCGCTTCTGGTCTGGCGCCCTTGGTGGGCGGGCCGTGCTATCGCCGGCATCCTCGGCGTGGCCTGGGCGGTCGCGGGTCTGGCCTTCCTGCCGCGCTATGCGACCGTCAACTGGATGGCCGGCGACCTGATCCCGATGTTCCTCGGCCAGGCGGTCCTGATCGCGGTGCTCGGCTTCGCCGCCAGGGCGCTGGTGCCATCGCCGGGCGGGGCGCGCCGATGGATCGGGGTAGCGCTCTGCCTCTACGGCCTGGCGGCGCCCCTGGCCGCCGCCCTTTATCTGGGGCGGGGGATGGCGGGTGCGGAGATCTTCGCCCTGACGCCGGATCCGACGGCGATCGTCACCCTCGGCGCCGTTCTCGCGGCGGAGCGGCGGTGGCCGGCCATGATCGTCGGCATCGTCGCGGCGCTGTGGTGCGTGGCGAGCTGGGCCACGCTGGCCACGCTGGGCACCCTCCAGGCCTGGCTCTTCGTGCCGGTCGCCTTGGCGCTCCTTGCCGCTGCCGCGGTCTCCCGGCTGCGTCGGAGCGGCTGACCGGGGTCGTCGCGCGCCATGTTCGAATGAATGTTCATTTGAGCGTCACACAAAGATGACGTGGCTGTCACACCCCGCGGATAGGTCAGAGCCCTGATCGATCGACGGGGGCGCCGCGTGACGACGCATGTGACATCCGAACGCCAGGCGGAAATCTCCGAACTGGTCCGGCAGAACGGGTTCCAGTCCGTCGCCGACCTCGCCCTGTATTTCGGCGTCACCACGCAGACCATCCGCCGCGACATCAACGAGTTGAGCGATGTGGGTGTGCTGCGCCGCCGGCACGGCGGCGTCGAGTTGCCGCTGCCGACCGAGAATATCGGCTTCGAGGAGCGCCAGACCCTCAACTTCGCCGCCAAGGAGCAGATCGCCCGGGTCGTGGAGGCCCATATTCCGGACGGGGCCAGCATCGCCATCAGCATCGGTACCACGCCGGCGCTGACCGTGCGGCATCTGGCGAGCCGGCGCGGCCTGACGATCGTGACCAACAACCTGGTCGCCGCCGTGAACGCCTGCGCGCTGCCGGCGGTCGAGGTGCACGTGCCGGGCGGCGCGGTCCGCCCCGGATCGCGCGATATTCTCGGCGCCGATGCCGAGGCGTTCTTCGAGGGCTTCAAGGTCGATATCGGCCTGTACGGCGTCGGCGGCGTCGATGCCAACGGCGAGCTGCTGGACTTCAACCGCCACGAGGTCCAGGTGCGCGAGACCATCCGGCGCAACGCGCGGCGCTCCTACCTGGTGCTGGATGCCACCAAGTTCGGCCGCGCCGCCCATGTGCGCGGCGGCTGGATCAGCGATGCCGATGTCGTGTTCTGTGACCGCGAACCGCCGGCCGCCATCCGCTCGCTGATCGCCGTCGCCGGCCACGACTTCGTTCTCTGCGCCGAGGGAGCGGGGTTGTGAGCGTCGCCATCGAAACGCGCGACCTGCGCAAGGCCTGGGGCGCCGCCGTCGCTGTCGACGGCATCAGCTTCACCGCCCCGGCCGGCGAGTTCACCGTGCTGCTCGGCCCGTCCGGCTGCGGCAAGTCGACGACGCTGCGGCTGATCGCCGGGCTGGAGGAGGCCACGGACGGCGCGGTGCTGATCGACGGCGCCGACGTCACCCGACGGCCGCCGAACGACCGCCAGATCTCCATGGTGTTCCAGTCCTACGCCCTGTTCCCGCATCTGAACGTGGCCGAGAACATCCTGTTCGGCCTGAAAGTCCGCCGGGTGCCCGCCGCGGAGCGGGCCGAACGGCTGGCCCGGGTTGCCGGATTGCTCGGCCTGGAGCGTCTGCTGGACCGGCGGCCGAGCCAGATCTCCGGCGGCCAGCAGCAGCGGGTGGCGCTGGGCCGGGCGATCATCGCCGAGAAGCCGATCTGCCTGATGGACGAGCCGCTCTCCAACCTGGACGCCAAGCTGCGCCACGAGATGCGGGTCGAGCTCAAGGCCCTGCAGCGCAAGCTCGGCATCACCATGGTCTACGTCACCCACGACCAAGTGGAAGCCATCGCCATGGCCGACCGGATCATCGTGCTGAACGGCGGCCGGATCGAGCAGAACGCGGATCCCCGAACCCTGTACGACAAGCCGGCCAGCACCTTCGTCGCCCGCTTCATCGGCACGCCGCCGATGAACATCCTGGATCTGGCGCCGGGTGACGGCGGCTGGTGCATCGCCGGGGACAGGACGGCGATCGCGCCGCCACACGCCGCTCTCCCGGACCGGGTGCAGCTCGGCGTGCGGCCGGAGGACATCGCGCTCGCCGATGCCGGCGGCGTGCCGGCCACGGTCGAGCAGGTCGAGTATCTCGGCGCCGATCTTCTGGTCGACTGCCGCATCGCCGGCCAGCCGCTCGTCGCCCGCGTGGCGACCCGTCACCCGGTCTCGGCCGGCGAGCGGGTCAACCTCGTCTGGCCGGCGGAGCATCAGCACCTGTTCGACGCCGCCACCGGCGCCCGGATCGAGGCGGCTCCCGGTTTCCCGAATCCAACCGTCACTTCCCGGTCCGCCGGGCCGTGACCCCAAGAGGGCCGCGCCGGACCGGCGAAGGCCCCCGAACACGACCAGACACCCGTAGTGAGGAGTGGACAGACATGACCCTGATGAAGACGATGACGACGACCCTGGGGGCGGCCGCGCTCCTGGCGTCGACGGCGACCACCGCGCTGGCGGTCGACCTGCAGTTCTTCTTCCCCGTGGCCGTCGGCGGCAAGGCGGCCGACACCATCCAGGCCCTGACCGACGAGTACGCCGCGGCCAATCCTGACGTGAAGATCGACGCGGTCTATGCCGGCAGCTACCAGGACACCATCACCAAGACCCTGACCGCCGTGCGCGGCGGCACCCCGCCGCAGCTCTCGGTGATCCTGTCGGTCGACATGTTCACCCTGATCGAGGAGGACGCGATCATCCCGTTCGACGGGCTGGCGAAGAGCGACGCCGACAAGGCCTGGCTGACCTCGTTCTATCCGGCGTTCATGGACAACTCCATGACCGGCGGCAAGACCTACGGCATCCCGTTCCAGCGCTCCACCCCGGTGCTGTACTGGAACAAGGAGGCGTTCAAGGAAGCCGGCCTCGACCCCGAGACGCCGCCGGCGACCTGGGAAGAGCAGATCGCGTTCGGCAAGAAGCTGACCAAGCGCGACGCCAACGGCAACGTCACCCAGTGGGGCATGCGGATTCCGAGCTCCGGCTTCCCGTACTGGCTGTTCCAGGGCCTGACCACCCAGAACGACGTGATCCTGGCCAACGATGCCGGCAACAAGACCAACTTCGACGATCCGAAGGTCGTGGAAGCCCTGCAGTACCTGGTCGACCTGTCGGCCAAGCATGAGGTCATGCAGCCGGGCATCATCGAGTGGGGCAGCACGCCGAAGGCCTTCTTCGAAGGTCAGACCGCGATGATGTGGACCACGACCGGCAACCTGACCAACGTCCGCGACAACGCGCCGTTCGACTTCGGCGTCGGCATGCTGCCGGCCAACAAGCGCCGGGGTGCGCCGACCGGCGGCGGCAATTTCTACATCTTCAAGGACTCCACCGACGAGCAGAAGGCGGCGTCCTTCGAGTTCATCAAGTGGATCACCGCGCCGGAGCAGGCCGCCAAATGGACGATCGCGACCGGGTACGTCGCGCCGCGTCCGGACGCCTGGGAGACCCCGGCGATGAAGCAGTATGTCGCCGACTTCCCGCCGGCGCTCGTCGCCCGCGACCAGCTCGAATATGCGGTGGCCGAGCTGTCGACCTACCAGAACCAGCGCATCACCACGATCCTGAACGACGCGCTGGAGGCGGCGATCACCGGCCAGAAGGCCCCGGCCGCCGCCCTCGAGGAGGCCCAGGCCGAGGCCGACCGCATCCTGGCGGACTACCGCTAAGCCGACCTGCCGGACGGCCCCCGGACTTGTCCCGGGGGCCGTTTCGGCTTTGAGGACACGACGCGATGACCCTTCTCCTCTCCCCCCGTCATCCTGACGCAGGTCAGGATCAACGCACGGACGCCCGCCGTCGCCGGAGCGCGGATCCTGACCTGCGTCAGGATGACGGCAAGGGTTGTGGAGAAACACACCCATGACCCGCTCCTCCCTCACCCTGCGGCGCGAGTGGATCCATGGCTGGCTGCTACTGACGCCGGCGCTGGTGCTGTTGTTCGCCTTCACCCATCTGCCGGCGGTCACCACGATCTGGGACAGCTTCTTCTCCACCCCCCGGGGCCGGCGCGAGGCGAAATTCGTCGGGCTGCGCAACTACGAGACCCTGCTGGCCGACGACACGTTCTGGCAGGTGCTGTCGAACAGCCTGTGGTACGCGGCGGTGACCATCCCCGTCTCCGTGGGACTGGCGCTGCTCATGGCGTTGTGGGTCGACGGCAGGCTGTCCGGCCGGGGCTTCGTGCGGCTGGCCTATTTCGCTCCGACCGTGCTGCCGCTGATCGCCGTCGCCAATATCTGGATGTTCTTCTACACGCCGGGCTTCGGTCTGATCGACCAGATCCGCGGCGCTTTCGGCCTGCCGGAGGTCAACTGGCTCGGTAACCCGGACCTGGCTCTGGGGTCGGTCATGGTGGTGGCGATCTGGAAGGAGGCCGGCTTCTTCATGATCTTCTACCTCGCCGCCCTGCAGTCGATCCCGCCTCAGCTGCGCGAGGCCGCCGCCATCGAGGGGGCGAGCCGGTGGACGTTCTTCCGTCGGGTCACCTTCCCGCTGCTGATGCCGACCACGCTGTTCGTTTCGGTCAACGCGGTGATCAACTCCTTCCGCATGGTCGACCACGTCTTCGTCATGACCGAGGGCGGGCCGGACAACGCCAGCTCGCTGCTGCTGTTCTACATCTACGAGACCGCCTTCAAGTACTGGGACACGGCCTATGCCTCCACGCTGACGGTGGTGCTGCTGGTGCTGCTGTCGGCCCTGGCGCTTGGCCAGTTCTTCCTTCTCGACAAGCGGGTGCACTACCGATGAGCCGGACCGCCCTCGACCGCTGGCTGAACACCACCGGCGCCTGGGCGCTGGCTCTGCTCTGGTTCCTGCCGCTGATCTTCGCCGTGTGGACGGCGGTGCATCCGGGCGAGTTCGCCACACGGTTCGCGCCGCTCGCGCCGCTGACGGGGGAGAACTTCGTCAACGCCTGGAACGCCGCACCCTTCGCCCGCTACTTCCTGAACAGCTTCCTGCTGGTCACCTTCATCCTGATCGGCCAGTTCGTGCTCTGCACTCTGGCCGCCTACGCCTTCGCCCGCTTCACCTTCCCTGGCAGCGGGGTGCTGTTCGCGCTGGTGCTGCTGCAGCTTCTGGTGATGCCCGACATCCTGATCGTGGAGAACTACGCGACCATGCGGATGCTCGGGCTGATCGACACCATCGCCGCGATCGGCCTGCCCTATATCGCGTCGGGTTTCGGCATCTTCCTGCTGCGCCAGACCTTCAAGACCGTGCCGAAGGAACTGGACGAGGCGGCGCGGGTCGAAGGCGCTGGCCCGCTGACGGTGCTGTGGAGGGTCTATATCCCGCTGGCGAAGCCGACCTATCTCGCCTACGGCCTGGTCTCGGTCAGCCACCACTGGAACAACTTCCTGTGGCCGCTGATCGTCACCAACTCGGTGGAAACCAGACCGGTGACGGTCGGCCTGTCGGTCTTCGCCTCGGTCGATCAGGGCATCGACTGGTCGATCATCAACGCCGCGACGCTGATGACCTCGGGCCCGCTGCTGATCGCCTTCATGCTGTTCCAGCGACAGTTCGTGCAGAGCTTCATGCGCGCCGGCATCCGCTGACGCCCGTCACTCAGGCGGATGCGCGACCCGGAGCACGCGGACGTCCGGGCGCCCCGCGGCATCGGTGGTGATCTCGCTGTCGACCGAATACACGGCGGCCAGGTTCTCTCGGGTCAGGACCTCGCCGGCGGTTCCCGCCGCGACCAGGCGGCCCCGGTGGATCAACGCCAGACGGTCGCAGTAGCGGGCGGCGATGTCGAGGTCGTGGACGGCGACCACACCGACCCCGCCGCGGGTCGCCAGCCGGTCGCGCACGATGTCCATCAACGACAGCCGCCAGTAAAGGTCCAGCGCCGAGGTCGGCTCGTCCAGCAGCAGCGCGTCGGGGTCGCGGACCATCGCCAGGGCGAAGCCGACGAGCTGGCGCTTGCCGCCCGACAGGGTCGCCAGCGGCGCCATGGCCAGGGCCTCCAGTCCGAGCGCGGCGAATAGCCCGTCGATCCGCGCGCCGAGCGCCCGGTCGGACAGGCCGAGATCGAGGGTGCGCGCCGTGCTCCACACCAACTCCACCGGCCGCAGCGCGCTGAGCGAGGGCGGCGCCTGGGGCATGGCGGCAACCGCGCGGTACCAGTCGGCGTGGCCGTAGTCCTGGATCGCCCGGCCGTCGAGCGCGATGCGGCCGGTCGCGGGATGCTCGCGCGACAGCGCGCGCAGCAGGGTCGACTTGCCGCTGGCATTGGGACCGAGCAGGCCGAGAAGCTGGCCGTCCTCCACCGTCGGGATCGTCACGTCGTGGATCACCCGGTGGCGGCCATAGGCGATCGACACCCCCTCCAGGCTCAGCCGGGTCATCGCATCCTCCGCTGTACCGCCAGCAGGGTCAGGAACACCGGCACGCCGATCACCGCGGTCAGGATGCCGACCGGCACGATCGCCCCCGGCAGCACCGACTTGGACAGGAAGGAGGCGGCCGACAGCATCAGCGCGCCACAGATCGCCGCCCCGGGCACCAGGGCCCGGTGGTCCTCGCCGAGCAGCAGCCGGGCGATATGCGGGCCGACCAGACCGACGAAGCCGATCGAGCCGACGAAGCACACCGCGAAAGCGGCCAGCACGGAGGTCCGCAGCACCACCCGGACCCGCAGCCGCGCCACGTCGAGCCCGGCGCTGCGGGCATAGGCCTCTCCACCCCGCAGCATGGTCATCCACCACACATGGCGCAGGCTGAACGGCGCGATCACGAGCAGGCAGGCGGTGACGATGGCCACCTCCCACCAGCCGGCCCGGGTCAGGTTGCCGATGGTCCAGAACACGATCTGCTGCAGGGCGTCGGCATCGGCGACGTAGTGCAGGGCCGAGGTCAGCGCGTTGCACAGGAACACCAGGGCGATGCCGAACAGCACCACGGTCTCGCGCGCCGCCCCGCCGAAGCGCACGACGGCCAGGATCACCGCGCCGGCGCCCAGGGCGAAGACCAGGGCGAGGGCCGGCAGGGTCGCGGTCTGCGGGATCAGCGGCATGGCAGGGCTCAGCACGATGGCGACGCTGGCGCCCAGCACCGCGGCGGAGGAGACCCCCAGGGTGAACGGGCTGGCCAGCGGGTTGTCCAGGATCGTCTGGGTCTCCACCCCGGCGAGCCCCAGCGCGGCGCCGACGACGACGGCGATCAGCGCGTCCGGCAGCCGCACCTGCCACAGGATCACCCGGTGGCGGATGTCCAGGCTCTCCGGGTCGACGAGGCCGCCCAGGATGTCGGCGATGCCGAGCCCGGCCGGGCCGGCCGAGAGGTCGAGCAGCAGGCTGACCAGCAGTCCGGCCGACAGCAGGGCCAGCGCGATGTAGCGCCGGCGGGTCAGCCCGGCATAGGCGTCCAGCGTCGAGGCCATGCGCTCAGTCCCGGCTCGCCGTGGCGAAATAGGTGCCGTCCAGCTCGAAGGGAAGGAAGTCGTCGAAGATGCGTTCCAGCGTCTGTTGTGGATCGGTATCGGCGAACAGGTCGGGATGCAGCCAGCCGGCCAGCGCCTCGAGCACCACGACGTTGAAGGGCGAGTTGTAGAAATTGTGCCAGAACACATGCGCCCGGCCGGTCCGCACGGCGGTCAGAGGGGCGAATTCCGGGGCCGCCAGGTAGCGGCGCAGGCTGTCGCGGGCGGCGTCCGGCGACATGCCCGGTCCCAGGGCCACCGGCGGGTCGCCGCGCGCGTCTTCCTCGGCCGTGCCCGAGGCCGTGCCGATCCAGACATCCGGGTCCTCGACGATCAGGAACTCGGCGGTGTGCTGTGTCGTCGGTCCCGGGGCGGCGGCGTCGGCGATGTTGATACCGCCCGCCTGGGCGACGAAGGGACCGAGCATGCCGTCGGCCATGCCCCAGCAGCACTCGCGGCGTCCGGGATGCACCTGCATGAAGACGGTCGGGCGTGTCGTGGCGGCCGCGACGCGGTCGAGCACCGCCCGGCGCCGCTCGCGGTAGAAATCGGAATAGGCCGCCGCCCGGTCCTCGGCCCCCAGCACCCGGCCGATCAGCGCGACGGAGGGGATCGTGTTGTTGAGCGGGTCCATACGGAAATCGATGAACAGCACGGCGATGCCGGCGGCTTCCAACTGGGCGATCAGCTCGGCGTTCTCCGCCCCCGGCCCGTGATCGCCGATGCCGAAGATCGCCACTTCGGGTTTCAGGTCGATGATGCGTTCGACCGAGACGCTGTCGGCGCTCCTGTGTCCGAACAGCGGGATGTCGCGGGCTTCGGGGAAACGCGCATAGAGCTGCGCCTCCAGCCCCGGCTGGGTCCAGCCCAGGGTGGTCATCATCCCGACCACGCCCGCGACCGGCGCCTCGGGACGCAAAAGCGCGAGGAGCGGAATGTACCGCCCCTCGCTGATCACGAACCGCTCGACCGGCCGCTCGATGCTGACCGTCCGGCCGACGATGTCGGTGACCTCGACGGTCTCCGCCATCGCCGGCGCGGCCAGCACACAGAGGGCCGCCGCCAGCGACCGCAAGGATTTGAGGGCTGCGACCACCTAGAACCGCACCTTGGCGCTGAGCAGGAAGGACCGGCCCGGCTCGTTGAGCACCTCGACGCCCGGGTATTCCTGGCCGTAGGTGGCGCGGTCGGCATAGGTCTCGTCGAAGATGTTCTTCACCGTCGCCCGCACCGTGATGAACTGGTGGCTCTCCGGCGTGTAGGAGACGAAGGCGTTCGCCACCTCGTAGGCCGGATAGGGCGAGCCCGGGGAGGAGGAGTAGATGTCGGTGCTGTCCTCCTCGAAGAACACCTGGGCGTCGGCGCCGATGGTCACGCCGGTGGACGGCAGGGTGTAGGCCGCCTCGGCCGACAGGACCTGGCCGATCGTGGTGCCGATATACTGGTACTCGGAGCTGCCGGAGTTGCCGTTGATCTCGGTGTCGATGTCGGCGTAGCTGACCCGCACGAACCCGTCCATCCACTCGTAGCCGGCGCCGATCTCGAAGCCGACGGATTCCAGGTCGCTGTAGACGTCCGGGCCGCCGCGGTATTCCTCGTCGCGGATGTCGTCGATGGTGGTGTTGAACACCTTACCGTAGACGGTGAAGCCCGCCAGGCTGGGGTCGATGCCGTCGCCCCGGAATTCCAGGCCGGCGAAGACGTTGTTGGCGGTCGACGGCTCAAGGCCGCCGCCCGGATAGGCCCAGTCGGGATTGACGATGAACGGCTCGGCCAGCTCCACGCCGCCGAAGACGTGGGAGGCGCCGGCGCTCGCCGTCAGAAAGGGCAGCAGGTCGTACTCGCCGGAGATGTTGCCCGACAGGCCGCTGTTCTCGGACTCCGACCCGTCGAGCCCCTCGAAGCGGTGGTGGTCGCCGCGCCCGCCGAAGGACAGGCGTAACCGGTCGGTCGGCTCCAGCCGGGCCTGGGCGAAGACGCCGACATTCCGCGACTCCTCAGTCAGGTTCATCCAGTCCGACCCGTAGTCGGGAAAATTGCCCTCGCTGGTGTCGGAATAGAAGTCGGCGCCGACATCCACCGTGCCGAGCGCGAATTCGGACGTGTTGGCCAGGGTGCCGTTCAGGCTCTCGTAGGTGCCGAAATTGTCGTTGCCGGTCTCCAGCGTATCCAGATGGGTGGTGCTGAAGGCGATCCGTGCATAGGGGTTGAACAGCCCTTCCGGCGTGGCGTTCTCGAACGAGGCGACCAGGTTCTCGCGCTTGATCCGGTAGTTCCGCGTCGCCGCCGTCGGACGGCCGCTGTCGGTGGAGATGAAGTTGGCGCGGTACGGCCGGTCGCCGTCATCCTCCACGTTCTCGTAGGAGAGTTCGGCCCGGTAGCCGCTGCCGTGCTGATAGGCGAGCTTGCCGAGGCCGCTGACGAAGTCGGTCTCCGACCCGGTCACCTGGGTGCCGTCGCCGTCCTCGAATTCGTCGCCGCGCGCCAGCTTGAAATAACCGAGCGCCTCGAAGCCGGAGTTGCGGCCGAACAGGGTCAGGTCGTTGGAGAGGGTGCCGCCGTTGGTGTTGTATTCGGTGCTGGCCGTGCCGCCGAAATTGTCGCCCGGCTGCAGCAGGTCGGCGACGTCCTTGGTCTCGTAGGCGATGGAGCCGCCGAGCGCGCCCGGTCCGGCATCGGCGGGTGCGACGCCCGGATTGACCCGCACCGCCTTCAGCAGGTCGGGGTCGATCAGCGTCGTGGTGTTGTGGTGGAACAGCTTGTTCTTCTGCCGCGACCCGTCGATCGTCACGGCCAGATTGGTCTCCTCAACGCCGTTCACATAGACCTTCTGGGAGACCGGCAGGGAGCTGCCGACCTGAACGCTCGGCGTGCTCCGGAAGACGTCCTGCAGGTCCTGCGGGTCGAGCCGCTCCAGGGTCTCCGTGCCGATCGAGACGCCGGTGGGACGGGCCGACGAGCCCGCACCGCCGCTGCCCGCCACCAGGATCGGGTCGAGGGTCACCGCCGAGGAACTGCCGGCGGCCGGGTCGAGGATCACCGCCCCGCCGTCGCCGAGCTCGTAGGCCAGGCCCGTGCCCGCCAGCAGGGCGCTCAGCGCTTCGCGCGGGGGCATGGAGCCCGCCAGCGCATTGGAGGTCTTGCCGCGTACCAGATCGCCATGGGCGGAAACCTGCATGCCGGCCTGCTGGCCGAACAAGGTAAGGGCGTCGGACAGGCTCTGCGCCGGAATGTCGAAGCGACGCTCCGCGCCGGCCTGGGCCACCGTCTGGATCCGGTTCTGGCCGTCCGCCAGCGCCGGCGTATCCGCCATCGCCGTACACGCCGCCAGGACCAGGGCTCCGCCCCGCACCCAGTGCCTCCGCGTTGCCGGTACAAACCTCGTCATCTTTCCCCCCGTCCCTCCGCCTCGCGCGGAAACGAAATCAAATGCAATTGCGACTTAGTCGCATGACTGCACTGAAGACGAACGGGAGAACCGGGCGTTCAAATTTTTTTCGTCGCTGCCGTCAGTCGCCGTCGAGCACCAGGATCCAGGGCGAGATCCGATAGAGCGCCGCGCCCTGGGAGGCGGCGAGCAGCGCGAGTGCCGCCGCCGGGTCGGACACGTCGAAGATGCCGCTCACCGGCTGTCCGGCCAGCCCGTCGCCGCGCAGGATGATGATGCCGTCGAAGTAGCGGCGGATCTCCGCCACCAGGTCGGCAACGGGCCGCTCGCGCGCCGTCACCAGCCTGTCGGCCCACAGTCCGATCTGACCGGGGATCACCGTGCCGCGCTGGACCGACCCGGCGGCCGAGACGCGGACCGCGTCGCCCGCCTGCAGCCGGGCGGGCTCGGCCGCCGCGGCGGTGGCCACGTCCACAACACCCTCGCGGACGGCGACCGCGTCGCCCGATGCGATGCGGCGCACCTCGAAGGCGGTGCCGATCGCCGTGGCGGTGGCCTGGGCCGCCGAAACCGAGAAGGGACGCGCCGGATCCGGCGCGACGTCGAAGACGGCGATGCCGTCCAGCAACTCCACCCGCCGTCCCTCCGACCCGAAATTGACGGCGATGGCGGTCTGCGGGGCCAGCCGTACCACGCTGCCATCGGCCAACTCGACGCGGCGGATCTCTGCTGTGCCGGAGGTGAAATCGGCCTGGAGCGACTGCAGCAGGGACGGCAGAGCCACCAATGCCAGGCAGGCCGCCATGGCGGCCCCGACGCAGGCGGCGACCCAGCCGCGTCTGCCCCGTCGGGACGGCAGGGGCGTCACCTCTGCCGGCCGACCCGTCTCCACGCTGGCACCGGCGTCGAGGGCGCGATACGCCCGCACGACCGCCTTCCACTGACCGGGGTTGTCCGGATCGGCGGCGAGCCAGTCGGCGAAGCGGGCGCGCAGAACGGGATCGTCCGGATCGTCCGTCAGCGCCACCAGCCAGTCGGCCGCCATCCATGCCTCGTGTCCGTCAGCCGTCACGCGTTCCTCGACCGTTGCGCCGGCCGGTCGGGCAGGAGGCCCGACCTTGGCGTCATGCTCCTTAGACGTTCGGCGGCCGCCGGCGTTCAATCTCCGCTCGGTCATCGCCGGTCCAGCCTTGCCCGGCAATGCTCCAGCGCCTGCGCGATCAGCCCGTGGGCCGTGCCGACGGAGACGCCGAGGTCCCGGGCGACCTGCTTAACCGTCAGCTCGTTGAAACGGTGCAGCTCCAGCGCCCGGCGCATCCGCTCGGGCAGCTCGGCCATCGCCTCCTGCAGGCGGCGCAGCTCCTGGCGGGAGAGGGCGGCGGCTTCCGGCGTCGGTCCGGCATCGCGCAATCCGTCCAGATCGCCCAGCGCGTCGGCCAGCAGCAGGTCGCGCCGGCGGTCCCGCTCGGCCCCGCGCTTGGTGTCGAGACAGAGGTTGCGGACGGTGCGGTAGAGATAGGCCAGCGGCTCGTCGATCACCGTGGTGTCGGCGGAGGCGGCGAAGCGGATGAAGGCCTCCTGCACGACCTCCTCCGCCCGCCCGACATCGCCCAGGATCCGCCCGGCATAGCCGACCAGTTCGCCGCGATGATCGGCGTACAGCGCCGCAAAGCCTGTGGTCCTGATCACCCAGAGCGTTCCTGCAGTCTCTCCGGCGACCCTCGGGTCCCTCGCCGCACTCGGCGCGTGCCGCCGAGGCCGGGCCTAACCTAAGAGCTATTGCGAGTTATTCGCAATAGGCATTACAAGGATCGACGAAACGGTGTGCGCCCCCGCGCCCCCGACCGGGATTCAGAAAAGGTATGGACCGTGGAAACATCGACCGCGCTGGTTCGAACGGACAAGGCGAGCCGCTATCTGGTGCAGCTCTGCAAGCATTTCGGCCACAAGGTGCCGGTCGAATGGACCGAGACCGACGGCGTCGTCCGGTTCGAGCCCGGCACCTGCCGGATGGCCGCCTCGCAGGACGGACTGACGCTGGCCTGCGAAAGCGAGACGCCCGAGGCTATCGCCGTGGTCCAGGACGTGATCGCCAGCCACCTTCAGAGGTTCGCCTGGAAGGAGGAACTCAGCGTTTCCTGGGCCGGGGGCACCGGGGGCACGGCGTCCCGCTGATCTCCCCGCTAGAGCAAGTCACGATCAGATGGAAACATCTGATCGTGTGAATTTGCTCTATTCTTAATGCGTTAGAGGACGATTCACGGGTCAGATCGATTCGATCTGACCCGATCGTGCTCTATCCGCGCGGTCTGAGCCGCGCGCGGAGCATCGGCCACAGCGGCGTCTGCGACAGCAGCATGGTCAGGAACCCGACGGTGAGAACGAGCGAGATCGGATGGGACACGAAGTCCCACAGGAAGACGCCGACATCCTGGCGCGCGCCGATCATCGCCCGGCGGTAGTTCGCGTCCATCATCGGCCCCAGGATCACGCCGAGGATCACCGGCCCGACCTGGAAGCCGTAGGTCTTCATGAAATAGCCGACCACGCCGAACAGCAGCATCCAGTAGATGTCGACCGGGTTGTTCTGGATCGCGTAGGTGCCGACCGCCGACAGCACGATGATCAGCGGGATCAGTACCGCCTTGGGGCATTCGACGATCTTGGTGAACACCCGGATGCCGGTCAGTCCGAAGATCAGCAGGAAGATGTTCGCCAGGGTCAGGCTGCCGACGGTGAACCAGAACAGGTGCGGGGTTTCGACCAGCAGCAGCGGCCCGGGCTTCAGCCCGTGGATGAACAGGGCGCCGATGATCACCGCCGTCACCGCGTCGCCGGGGATGCCGAGCGTGAGCATCGGGATGAAGGCGCCGCCGACCGCCGCGTTGTTCGCCGCTTCCGGGGCCACCAGTCCCTCCTTGGCGCCCTCGCCGAACGGCCGTTCGGGGTTCTTGGTCGAGCGCTTGGCATGGTCGTAGGCGAGCAGGGCGGCGATGTCGCCGCCGGTCCCGGGCAGGGCGCCGATGATCGTGCCGACCCCGGACGCGCGCATCGCCAGCCCGAAATACCGCCGCACGTCGGACAGGCGCGGGATGACCCGGTCGATCTTCTGCCGGATCGCCGGCATGCCTAGCGTGTGGAGCTGGACCAGCGCCTCGGCCACGCCGAAGAACCCGATCATGGCGGCGACATAGGGAATGCCGCCCATCAGGGTGATCGTGCCGAAGGTGAAACGTCCCTCCGCCGTCATCGGGTCGAGCCCGACCATGCCGATCAGCACGCCGAGCGCGCCGGCGAAGGCACCCTTGGCGAAGCTCTCGCCCGACAGGGTGCCGACCAGCAGGATGCCGATCATGCCGAGCAGCAGGTAGTCGCGGGACTGGAACATCAGCGCGAAGTCGGAGATCACCGGCGCGAAGATCGCCAGCGCCAGGATGCCGACGAAGCCGCCGAACACCGACATGACCGTGGTAAGGCCGATCGCCTCCCCCGCCTCGCCGCGCTTCGCCAGTGGATAGCCGTCCAGGGCGGTGGCGATCGCGCTCGGGGCGCCGGGGATGTTCAGCAGAATGGCGGTGCGCGACCCGCCATAGACGCCGCCGATGAAGATCCCGGCGATCAGGGCAAGCGCCTCGTCCACCGGCCATTTGAAGGTGAAGGAGATCAGGATCGAGGTCGCCATGGTGACCGAGAGACCCGGGATGGCGCCGACATAGATTCCCGCCAGTGTGCCGGAGGCGGTCAGGAACAGCAGCCAGGGATCGAGCCAGACGGTGGAGAAATTGGCCAGCGCGTCCATCATCTCACACCAGCCCCCGCATCAGGCTGCCCTCGGGCAGCACGACCTGGAACACGATCCGGAAAATGACGTAGACGGCGGCCAGCGCCCCCGCCGACAGCACCACAGTGACCAGCACGTGGCGCCGCCACAGGTACTGGAACGCCGCCAGCAGGAAGAGGGCGGAGCTGACGATGAAACCGAGCATCGGCAGCAGCAGCAGGTAGGCCAGCACGAGGCCGATCAGCACCATGTGGCGGATCGGCAGGATGTCGACAAAGAACCGCCGCGTGACGGCCTGCGTGTCCGCATCGGGACGCCGGCGCGCGGTGTCGGACAGGATGAACAGCGCGGCCACGATCATCGTCCCCGTCGCCAGCATCGGGAACACGCCAGGTTCGGTCAGCCCGTCGAATCCGGAGATCTCGTAGGCCTGCCAGAAGGCCGCCAGGCTGAACAGCAGGACGGCCACGGCGAACACGAGCTCGCCGGGCCTGCGGGCAGGCGTGGACTGCATGGGCGTGTCCCCCGTCGCGGCGAAGGGCCGCCGGCCCGCGCATCCCGCAGGCCGGCGCTGGAGCAAATCACGAACAGATGGGAACATCTGATCGTGTGAATTTGCTCTATCTTTAATAGGTTAGAGGGTGATCGATTTGATCTGAATCGATCGCCCTCTAGGCGGATGTTACGGACGCGGAATGCCGAGCGTCTCGGGGCTGACCTTGGCCGCACCGGTGTCCTGCAGCACCCAGGCGGTGACCTGCTGCCACTTCGTCAGGAAGGCGATCGCCTCCTCGCCGGAGATGTCCATGATCACGTTGCCTTTGTTGGCCATCAGGGTCTTGAAGTTCTCGCTCTGCGCCGCGGTGTGGAAGGCGGCTTCCAGCTTGGCCTTCACGTCGTCCGGCGTGTCCTTCTTGACGAAGACGCCATAGAACGGCCCCCAGGGCAGGAACTTGGCCATGTCCGGCAGGGCGTCCGTGATCGGCGGGACATTCGGCAGGGTGTCGACCGGGCCGGTGTCGACCACCGCCAGGGCGCGCATCTTGCCGGCCTTCACCTGCTCGGCGGCGGCCGAGATACCCGACGGCATGAAGTCGACCTCGCCGCCCAGCATGGCGGTCAGGCCCGGACCCTCGCCGTCGAACGGGATCGCGGTCACGTCGAAATCGGTGGCGTTCTTGACGATCGCGCCGACCGTGCTCGGCAGGCCGCCCGGCCCGGTCGAGCCCATCTTCACCGCGCCCGGATTGGCTTTGATGTCGGCCAGCAGGTCCTGCATCGTCCGGTACTTGGACTCGGCCGGCACCACGATGACCGCCACGCCGCGGCCCAGGATGTTGATCGGATAGAAGTGCGAGTAGTCCAGCGGCGAGACGTCCATCACCGGATGGAGCTGCGGGTTCTCGGCCCCGTACAGGAAGGTGTAGCCGTCGGCCGGGGCCGCGTTGACATAGGCGGTGGAGATCGCGCCGGCTCCGCCGGACTTGTTCAGCACCACGATCGGCTTGCCGAGCGCCTCTTCCGCCGCCGGATTGACGGCCCGCGCGACGGTGTCGGTCGCTCCGCCGGCGCCCCACATGACCACGCCCAGCAGCTCGCGCTCCGGAAAATTCTGGGCCGACGCGGCGGCGCTGAACATAAGCAGGGCGGCGCCCGCCCCAAGCAGACTCTTCATCATGTTTCTCTCCCTCGGCGGCCACGCCGCGCATTTTTCTTCCGATGCCGCACGGGGCACCGGCGTGCCTGCGTTCGCTTGCAGGCCGACGCGCCTATGTAGAAAGAGCGTGACGCCGCGGTCAATGGACATGAAAGGCCAAATCCCGAGAAACCATACCGTTTTGGGACGAAGGCCCCCGGTACCGTTCGCCTCTCCGCCACACGGGATCGGGGCGTATTGCGCCGCGGCGCGCGATCGATGCCGTTCGAAGAGGGGCGCTGGAATCTAAGGAGATTTTGGTGGAGCCGAGGAGGATCGAACTCCCGACCTTCGCATTGCGAACGCGACGCTCTCCCAGCTGAGCTACGGCCCCACCGATCTGGGACGGAGGGCCAAGCCCCCCGGTGCAGAGTGCGCGGAACATATAAACTTCCCTCGCACAGTTCAAGGACGAGATTGCACCCCGCCCCGGGCGCGTTTCGTCGGGTCCGTGCGCCCGGTTTCCCGGCCGTTCGCCGCAGCGGATCGCCTTCCGCCGCCAGCGGCCTTGTTCCGGGGCGGTCGCGTCGCTACCTTCGGTGCCGGAACAACAGCGGTTTGCGGCAATGAACTCGATAATCTGGCTGATCGGCGCGGTCGTCCACTATCTGACGATCGCGTTGTTCGTCTACATCGTGATCGATCTTCTGGTGAAGTTCGGCGTGCTGAACGCCTACAATCAGGTCGTCCAGGTGGTGATGAACTTCCTGTCCCGGGTCTTCGAGCCGATGCTGCGGCCGATCCGCAGCATCCTGCCCGATCTCGGCGGCATCGACATCTCGCCGGTGATCCTGGTGCTGCTGCTGCAGTTCGCCGTGCGGCTGCTGAACGAGGTCGCCCGCGGGCTCTGACCGTCCGGCCGCCATCCGTAATCGGGGCCGCCTGGGCCATGAGCAGTGATGAGCAGTGCGCCTTCCCCCCTGTCGCCGTTCTCGCCGCAGGCGGACCGCCTGCATCTGCGCGTGCGGGTGACGCCGAAGGCCTCGGCCGAGCGTATCGGCGCCGTGGTGGCGGATGAGACCGGGGAGGGATGGCTGCAGGTCGCGGTGACCGCCGTGCCCGAGGGCGGCAAGGCCAACAAGGCGGTGATCGCCCTGCTGGCCAAGCGCTGGAAACTGCCGAAATCGACGCTTGAGGTGGTGCGCGGAAGCACCGACCGGCGCAAGGTGGTGGCGATCGCCGATCCCGATCCGGACGCCCTTCAGGCCCGGCTCGCGGCGCTGATCGCCTGATCCCGCCTCACCCCGCCAGCGCCAGCAGCTCCTCCACATAGGCCGGGACGATCTCGGTGGCCGGTCCGTGCCGCGCCTCGGCGAAGGCGGTGACGCCGGAGGAGGGCTCCAGGTTCAGCTCCACCGTATGGGCGCCGGCCACCATCCGCGCCTCCTGCACGAACCCGGCGGCCGGATAGACGTTGCCCGACGTGCCGATGGAGATGAACAGCGCGCAACGCGCCAGGGCGGCGAAGATCCGCTCC
Source organism: Thalassobaculum salexigens DSM 19539 (assembly GCF_000423805.1). Lineage (NCBI taxonomy): Bacteria > Pseudomonadati > Pseudomonadota > Alphaproteobacteria > Rhodospirillales > Thalassobaculaceae > Thalassobaculum > Thalassobaculum salexigens. Next base: position 1,005,939 of record NZ_KE384094.1, on the reverse strand, counting down.
ATCTCGTAGGGCATCTCGCCGAACCACACCACATCGGGGCGCAGGCCGCCGGCGCTGCCGCAGCGCGCGCAGATCGCCTCGTCCGACAGGTCCTCGCGCCACGGGCTGCTGGCGTCGCAGATCTCGCACAGCGCCTTCAGCATCTCGCCATGCATGTGGATCAGGTTGGTGGAGCCGGCGCGCTCGTGCAGGTCGTCGATGTTCTGGGTGACCAGCAGAACCGGACCGGACCAGGCCTGCTCCAGGCGGGCGAGCGCGGCATGGGCGGCGTTGGGCTGGACGTTCGGGTTCAGCAGGCTCTGGCGCCGGGCGTTGTAGAAGCCCTGCACCGTGACCGGATCGCGGGCGAAGGCCTCGGGTGTGGCGACGTCCTCGATGCGGACCTTAGACCAGATGCCGTCGGCATCGCGGAAGGTCTCGAGCCCGGACTCCTTGGAAATCCCGGCCCCCGTCAGGATGACGATGGGCGCGTCGGGCGTGAGGGTCGCGGGAAGCGGCACGGGGATCTCCGGAAATTGTCGATTCGCCGCACCCTAACAGGCTTCGCCGTGATCGTCCGAGTCCCCGTCTTCATCCTGCGGATATCCGCTCCAGCCGGTGCTGTCCTCGTCCGGCAGCCGGTCCAGCGGAAATCTGTGCTGCGGCTCGTAGCGCGCGCCGTCCGGCTGCCGGCGGCTCCTGTACAGGGTCACCGCGTCCACGGTGAAGGGCGGGATCTGCGGCGGCGGCGCGGTCTCCAGCCAGCGGCCCACCCGCTCCGCCTCGATGCTCTTCGGGAACCGGGCGAGGGTGACATGCGGGGTGAAGCGGCGCGGGTCGGGGGCGACGCCGCAGCCGCGCACCAGGCTCTCCACCCGCCGCTGCAGGGACACCAGCTCCGGCGTCGGCTCGGCGGCGACATAGAGCACCGCCGGCTTGCCCTTGCGCTCGAAATGGCCGTAACCGAGCGGGGTCACCGTGACCGCCGGGGCATCGATCAGGTCCAGCGCCTCGACCAGCTCGCCCTCGGTCGCCGGGTCCACCTCGCCGATGAAGCGCAGGGTGAGGTGGAAGTCGTCGATGTCGTGCCAGCGGGCCTCCGGCAGGCCCACCTGCAGGTCGCCGAGCGCGTCCTTGACGGTCTCGGGAAGATCCAGGGCGACGAACAGGCGGGTCATGGCCGGGATATGGGGCCTTACGGGCCCGGGTTGGAGATGCGGCGCTGAACGTCGTCGATCGCCTCCAGCACGGGAGGGGACAGGGTGACGTCGAGGCTGGCGATGTTGGCTTCCAACTGCTCCAGCCGGGTGGCGCCGATGATGTTCGACGTGGTGAAGCGGCGGGTGTTGACGAAGGCCAGGGCCATCTGCGCCGGGTCGAGGCCGTTGTCCCTGGCGATCTGGATGTATTCGGCGTTGGCGGCCTGGGCGGCGTCGTTGGTGTAGCGGCCGAAGTTGTCCGGGAACAGGGTCATGCGCGCGCCTTCCGGACGCGCGCCGCCCTGGTACTTGCCGGTCAGCCACCCGGCTGCCAGCGGGGAGTAGGCGAGCAGGCCGATATCCTCGCGGATCGCCACCTCGGCGCAGCCGACTTCGAAGGCGCGGTTCAGCAGGCTGTAGGGGTTCTGCACGGAGGCGACCCGGGGCAGGCCGTGCGCCTCGGCGATGCGGGCGAAGGTCATCATGCCCCAGGGCGTCTCGTTGGACAGGCCGATATGGCGGATCTTGCCGGCCTTCACCAGGGTGTCGAGGGTGAAGAGCTGCTCGGCGATCGGGGTTGGGGTCTCGTCGTCGTCATGGACGTAGCCGAGCTTGCCGAAGGAGTTCACGGAGCGCTCCGGCCAGTGGAGCTGGTAGAGGTCGATGTAGTCGGTTCGCAGCCGCGTCAGGCTGTCGTCGACCGCCCGGGTGAGGTTCTGGGCGTCGAATTTGGGCGACCCGTCGCGCACATGCTTGAAGCGGTCGCCCGGGCCGACGGCCTTGGTCGCCAGGATCACCTTGTCCCGGTTCTTGCGGGCGGCGAACCAGGTGCCGATGATCTCCTCGGTGCGGCCGTAGGTCTCCGGCTTCGGCGGCACCGAGTACATCTCGGCGGTGTCGAAGAAATTGATCCCGCGCTCCAGCGCCAGATCCATCTGCGCATGGCCCTCGGCCTCGGTGTTCTGTTGGCCGTAGGTCATGGTGCCGAGACAGATCAGGCTGACGTCCAGGCCGGTCCGGCCGAGCGGGCGGTACTGCATGCGGGTTCCTCTCGGGAGGGGCATCGGAAGGTTTCGGCCCGGTTGATAACCGTCCGGGGCCGGTCCGACAATATTCGGCGCGACGGCGAACCGGACGACGAAACAGGATGACAGGGCGCGCACCCGAGATTACGCTTCGCGCCATGACCCACGCGTTCGCCGGCTTCTGGTTTTACTTTTATGGCTATCCGCAGCCGGCGGAGGCAGGGGTGCGCGCGACCTAGAACACACCAAGCGCAGCAATCATCCCGCAAGCCGCCGGCCCTCTCCGGCGGCTTTTTTGATGTCGTCGGCCGGGCCTCCACCTGGAGGACGTCACCGTGAACATCGCACCCATAAAGACCCAGACCGAAACCGATCCCCGCGTCTCCGACGTGCCGGATGCCGATCCGCTTGCCCTCGACCCGTTGAGCCGTTCCGACGACCTGCGCATCGCGTCGATCACCCCGCTCAGCACCCCGGAAGCGGTGATCGCCGAGCATCCGCGCGAGCCGGAGATCATCCGCCGGGTGCAGACGGCCCGCGCCGCCATCGCCGACATCCTGCACGGCCGCGACGACCGGCTGGTGGTGGTGATCGGGCCCTGCTCCGTGCACGACCCCAAGGCGGCGCTGGACTACGCCGCCCGGCTCGCGGTGCAGCGCCGGCGTCACCGCGACACGCTGGAGATCGTGATGCGGGTCTATTTCGAGAAGCCGCGGACCACGGTCGGCTGGAAGGGGATGATCAACGACCCGCATCTGGACGGCAGCTTCGCCGTGGAAACCGGCCTACGCCGGGCGCGCGACCTGCTGCAGCGGATCAACGAGATGGGCCTGCCGGCGGGCTGCGAGTTCCTGGATACGACCACGCCGCAGTATTTCGCGGATCTCGTCTCCTGGGGCGCGATCGGCGCGCGGACGACCGAGAGCCAGATCCACCGCGAGCTGGCCTCGGGCCTGTCCTGCCCGATCGGGTTCAAGAACGGCACCGACGGCAGCGTGACGGTGGCCCTGGATGCGGTGCAGGCGGCCTCCCAGCCGCACCATTTCCTGGCGGTGACCAAGGAGGGCCGGGCGGCGATCGCGGAGACGGCGGGCAATCCGGACTGCCACGTCATCCTGCGCGGCGGGCGGTCGGGCACGAATTTCGACGCGGCGAGCGTGTCGGCGGTCTGTGCGAAGGCCGAGGCGGCGGGGGTGCGGCCGCAGGTGATGATCGACGCCAGCCACGCCAACAGCGCCAAGAAGCCGGAGAACCAGCCGACGGTGATCGACGCCGTCGCCGCCCAGATCGCCGGTGGCGAGCATCGGATCACCGGCGTGATGGTGGAGAGCTTCCTGGAGGCGGGCCGTCAGGACCAGATCCCGGGCGAGCCGCTGGTCTATGGCCGTAGCATCACCGACGGCTGCATCGACTGGCAGAGCAGCCTGGGCGTGCTCGACCGCCTCGCCGACGCGGTGGACGCCCGGCGGCGGGGGTGAGGGGGGCTCTCCCCCATCCCCATTCTCTTACACACTCCCCGGCCCCGTGCCGGGGCCCACGGATCCTCCGCTCCTGAGGGTCCGAGAGGGGCGGGACCGGTGAAGCGGGTTGACGGGTTTGCCCCGGAACATATCCGGGAAGTGCGTTTATGTGCGGGAGGGGCAGCGCCTCACTCCGCCTTCGCCCGCGCCACCAGCCTCTCCGCATAGGGCAGGATGCGCTCGACGATGATGTCCACCCCCGCCCGGTTGGGGTGGATGCCGTCGGCCTGGTTCAGCGAGAGATCGCCGGCCACCCCGTCCAGGAAGAACGGGTAGAAGATCACCTCATGCTCCGCCGACAGGTCCTCGAAGACCCGGGAGAAATCGGCGCCGTATTCCTTGCCCATGTTCGGCGGCGCCAGCATGCCGGCGAACAGCACCGGGATGTCTTTCTCGCCCAGCGCGGTCAGGATGGCGTCGAGGTTACGGCGGGTATCCTGCGTCGGTATGCCGCGCAGCCCGTCATTCGCGCCGAGCTCGACGATCGCGGCGTCCGGCGCCTCGGACAGCGACCAGGCCAGACGGGACGCACCGCCCGCCGTGGTGTCGCCCGACACACCCGCGTTGATGACCGTTACGTCGTGACCCGCCTCGCGCAGGGCCGCCTCCAGCCGGGTCGGGAAGGAATCCTCGTCGGGCAGTCCGTAGCCGGCCATCAGCGAGTCGCCGAAGCCCAGGATCCGGATGGGCTCGGCCTGAACCGGCAAGGCGAAAGCGGCGATCAGCGCCAGTACGGCGAGGGTCAGGCGCGCGCCCGCATTGATCCGCCTGCCGATAGGACCATATCGGACCCTTGGGGATGGCGTCGGTGCGCCGGTCCTGTGACCAGTCTGGGATAGCGACACGATGACCTCATTGTCCGGTGACCCGATCGTCCGCCTCAAGGGCGTGACCTTGAACCTGAGAAGTGGAGCGGGCGAGGTCAATGTCCTGCGCGGAATAGACCTTAATGTGGCGGCCGGGGAAACCATCGGCATCGTCGGCCCCTCGGGGGCGGGCAAGTCGACCCTGATGATGGTCACCGCCGGGTTGGAGAACCCGAGTTCCGGCAGCGTGCAGGTCGCCGGAACCGAACTGGTCGGCCTGGACGAGGACACGCTCGCCCGGTTCCGGCGCGACAATGTCGGCATCGTCTTCCAGGCCTTCCGGCTGGTGCCGACCATGACCGCCCTGGAGAACGTGGCCGTGCCGCTGGAGCTGGCCGGACGCGGCGATGCCTTCGAGGCCGCCGCCGAGGCGCTGGCCCGGGTCGGCCTGTCGCACCGGGTCGAGCACTATCCCGAGCAGCTTTCCGGCGGCGAGCAGCAGCGCGTCGCCATCGCCCGCGCCATGGTCGCCAAGCCGCGCCTGCTGCTGGCCGACGAGCCGACCGGCAACCTGGACGGCGCCACCGGCGATCAGATCATCGACCTGCTGTTCGCCATGGCCCGCGACGACGGCACCACCCTGATGCTGATCACCCACGACATGGACCTGGCCGACCGCTGCGCCCGCACGGTGAAGGTCGCCGACGGCAAGGTGGTGGAAGACACCGCCGACGGACGTACTGATCAGGCGGCGGAGTAGGGCCATGCGCACCGGTCCGCTCGCCCTGCGCCTCGCCCGACGCGAGCTGCGCACCGGCCTGAAAGGGTTCCGCATCTTCCTGGCCTGCCTCGCCCTCGGGGTCGCGGCGATCGCCGCCGTGGGGTCCGTGTCCTCGGCCATGATGTCGGGGCTGGAGGGCGACGCGCGCCGCATCCTGGGCGGCGACGTGGCGCTGCGCATCGTGCACCGGCCGGCCGAGCCGGAGGCGCTGTCCTATCTGAGGGAGTCCGGCGAGGTCTCGACGGTGGTGTCGATGCGCGCGATGGCCCGATCCGAGGCCGGCGGCGACAACTCCCTGGTCGAACTCAAGGCGGTGGACGATCTTTATCCCCTGGTCGGAATCCTTGCCCTGGACCGGGACGTCACCCTGGAACAGGCCCTGGAACCGCGCGGCGGCGTCTACGGCGCGGTCGCCGATGCCAGCCTGGCCGAGCGCCTCAACATCGCCGTCGGCGACCGGCTGCGCCTGGGCGAGGCGACGCTGGAGCTGCGCGCGCTGATCACCGCGGAGCCGGACCGGCTGGTGAACTTCGCCAGCTTCGGCCCCCGGCTGATGATCTCCGACGCCGCCGTGGCCGAGACCGGGCTGGTGCAGGTCGGCTCCATGGTGCGCCACTACTACCGGATCGTCCTGCCGACGAGCACCGACCGCAATGCCTGGCTCGCGGACCTGGAGCAGCGCTTCCCCGATGCCGGCTGGCGGGTCAGCTCGCTGGAGAACGCCACTCCGGGCTACGACAATTTCGTCAACCGGGTGACCCTGTTCCTCACCCTGGTGGGCATGACCGCGCTGCTGGTGGGCGGCGTCGGCGTCGCCATGGCGGTGCGCAGCTATCTCGACGGCAAGACCGAGACGGTGGCGACCCTGAAATGCCTCGGCGCGCCGAGCCGGCTGGTGTTCCGCACCTACCTGATCGTGGTCTGCATGCTGGCGGCCGTCGGCACGGCGATCGGCCTTGTAGTCGGGGCCCTGGGACCGCTGGCGGTCGCCAAGCTGGCCGCCCCGCTGCTGCCGTTCGACGTGCCTGTCGCGATCTATCCGGTCCCGCTGGCCCTGGCGGCCCTGTTCGGGATGCTGACGGCGGTCGCCTTTTCCCTGTGGTCGCTGGGCCGGGCCTGCGACGTGAAGGCGGCCCAGCTCTTCCGCTCCGCCATCTCGCCGCTCGGCGGGCGGCCGCGCCTGCCGTATCTGATCGGTCTGGCGCTGGCGATCGGCACCCTGGTGGCCCTGGCGATCGCCACCGCCACCGATCCGTGGCTGGCCACCTGGTTCATCCTCGGCTCCATCGGGGCGATCGCCCTGTTCCTGGCGGCGTCCTGGGTGATCATGACCGTCGCGCGCAAGGCCGGCCGACCCCGCGATCCCGAACTGCGCATGGCGCTGGCCAATCTGTACCGGCCGGGCGCGCCGACCCCCGGCGTGGTGCTGGCGCTGGGCCTCGGGCTGACGGTGCTGGTCACGATCGCGCTGATCCAGGCGAATCTGTCGCGCCAGGTCGATGAGCGCATCCCGGAGGTGGCGCCGGCCTATTTCTTCATCGACATCCAGCCGCACCAGGAGGCCCGGTTCCTGGAGATCCTGCGCGGCATCGACGGGGTCGGCGAGATCCAGACCACGCCGATGGTCCGCGGCCGCATCACCAAGATCAACGGCGTGCCGGCGGACGAGGTGACGATCGACCCGGACGTGTCCTGGGTGCTGCGCGGCGATCGCGGGCTGACCTACTCGGCCACGCCGCCGGAGAATTCCGAGGTGGTGGCGGGGAGCTGGTGGCCGGCCGATTATGCCGGCCCGCCGCTGGTGTCCTTCGACGTCAACATCGCCAAGGGCATGGGGATCGGCATCGGCGACAGCATCACCCTCAATATCGTCGGCCGGCCGATCACCGTGGAGGTCGGCAATCTGCGCAAGATCGACTGGGGCTCGCTCGGCATGAACTTCACCTTCGTGTTCGCGCCGGGCACGCTGGAGGCCGCCCCCCATTCGGTGATCGCCACCGTGCATGTCGACGATCCGGCCCTGGAGGCGGAGGTCCAGCGGGCGGTGACCGACGCGCTGCCCAACGTCACCGCGATCCGGGTCAAGGACGCCCTGGACGGCGCCAGCCGGATCCTGACGGCGGTGTCGGTCGCGGTGCGGGCGACGGCGGCGGTCACCCTCGTCGCCGGTACCCTGGTCCTCGCCGGCGCCATCGCGGCCGGTCACGCGCGCCGGGTGCGCGATGCGGTGATCCTGAAGGTGCTGGGCGCGACCCGCCGGCGGATCGTGAAGACCTACCTGCTGGAATACGGCCTGCTCGGTCTGGCGACCGCGGCCATCGCCTCGCTGGTCGGGTCGCTCGCCGCGGCGGCGGTCGTGGTGGAGGTGATGCGGGGCGACTTCGTCCTGCCGCCCGGCGTGCTCGCCCTGACCGCGCTGCTGGCGATGGGGATCACGGTGTCCTTCGGCTTCGTGGGGACCTGGCGGGCGCTCGGCCAGCGGCCGGCGCCGATGCTTCGCAACGAATAAGAGAGGGTCGCGCCTGGGCCCACGGCGAAATCGGGCGTCGTAGCCGGATCTTTAACCGGTTCTTAGCTTTCCCGGCGGCACTCTTCCCTCGACCACAGGATGGGCAGATCCGTAACGGTAGGCTGTGAAACGTGAGATCACCGTCTCGACAAGGTGACGACTGGGGAATTTCCATGGTTCAAGCGGTGATCGATCCGCTTGAGCACGCCGTGATCATTCTGTCGGCTTCGCAACGGCATCTGACCTGCGTGGCCGCCAACGGCGCGGCCCGGTTGCTGCTGGCCCCCGACGGACCGGATCCTGTCGGACGCGCGATCGACGGCCTGCTGTCCGGCGACAACAGGACAGCCCTCTCCCACACCCTTGACGTCCTGAGCGACGGCACCGTCCGCTCGGCGGGAATCGCCCTCCAGGGGCCCGACCGCCAGGTCTCGATCGCCACCGTCAGGATCGTCCCCATCGGCGACTATGTCGCGTGGTACCTGTGGCCTCCCTCCGCCGAGCCGGTCGCCGCCGAGCCTCCCTCCGCCGAGCCGCCCTCCGCCACGCGGCAGACCGCCGTTGCCGAAGCACGATTCCGTACCTGGCTCGATCACGGTGACGACCTGGTGGCGGTTTACGACCCGCAGGACCGGCTCGTCGCCGCCAACGACAAGTGGCTCGATGTCCTGGGCATCGACGCGCTGAGCGATGTTGTCGGGCAGAGCGCCTGGGAGATCGTTCGGGGGCGTTCCGAGAAGGTGGACTACGCCGCCACGGGCTTTCCGAGCAAGGAGGCCTGGATCGAATACTGGTTCGCCCATCGTCAGAACGACACGCTCGACGGCGTGGTCGTCCATCTGAACAACGGACGGGTGCTGCTGTCCCGGTTCCACAGCACAGAGGCCGGCGAGCGGATCTTCGCCGCCCGCGACATCACCGAGGCCGAACGCACCCGGCGGCGGATCGGCGAGGCCTTCGAGGCGATCGGCCAGGCCTTCGCCCTGTTCGATGCCAACCAGCGGCTGACGGTCTGGAACAGCCGGCTGGCCGACCTGGCCTCGGGCCTGGCGCTCACCGCGGGCATGCCCTATGCGGCGGTGATGCGGGCCATCGCCCAGGCAAGCGTCACCATGAAATCCCGCAGCGGCAATTCGCTGAAGGCCGACGATCTGATCTCGCGGCACCCGTCGGTCGGACAGCGGTTCGAGTTCGAGCTGGTGGCGGAGACGGGCCGGACCCTGCGGGTGCACGAGGACGTGACGCACGAGTTGGGGCGGGTGCTGATCGGTCACGACATCACCGCGCTCAAAGGCCATCAACTCGCCCTGGAATACCGGGTCGAGGATCTGGGGCGGGCCCGCAAGGAAGCGGAACATCACGCCGCGCGCGCGACCGCCATGGCCGAGCTTCTGCATACCGAGAAGGAGCGCGCGGAGTCCGCCAACCGCAGCAAGTCCCAGTTCCTCGCCAATATGAGCCACGAGCTGCGCACGCCGCTGAACGCGATCATCGGGTTCTCGGAGATCCTGAAGAACGAGACCTTCGGCCCGGTCGGCCACGAGCGGTACCGGGGCTATGCCGACGACATTCACGCCAGCGGCCACCACCTCCTCAGCCTGATCAACGACGTGCTCGACATGGCCAAGATCGAGGCCGGCAAGTTCGAGCCCGTGCTGACCACCAATGCCGTCGACGACCTGATCCACGAGGTCCGCCGCATGATCAAGGGACGGGTCGCCGAGGCCGGCCTGATCCTGGTGATCGACATGCCGCCGATCGGCATCTACTGCGACTTCGACCGGCGGGCGATCAAGCAGGTGCTGATCAACCTGCTGGCCAATGCCATCCGCTTCACCGATGCCGGCGGCGAGATCACGATCCGCGTGCGCAGCGACGACGGCGGCTTCACCATGCAGGTCCAGGACACCGGGTCGGGCATTCCGCCGGAACACGTGGACCGGTTGCTGCAACCCTTCGAACAGATGTCCGACATGACCCGGCGCGGCCAGGAGGGGACGGGGCTCGGTCTGTCCCTGTCGAAGGCGCTGGTCGAGGCCCATGGCGGCACGCTGTCCATCGACAGCGAGGTCGGGCGGGGGACGGCGGTCACCCTGTGGCTGCCTCCGGCGCCACGATCCGGCGAGTGGAACAAGACTTCAGAGAATTTTAACCGCATGTGACGAAAATGCGCATCAGGCGCGTGTGCGCCGCAGGTGGATTTACAATGTCGGTTCAGTTGGCGGTTGCCGAAAATCCAACGGAAGATCTGCTCAACGCGCTGAGTCCCGCGTCGGATACACTCGACTCCGCCTTCCTCGGCGCGATGCTGCTGTCTCCCCTTCGTGGGGACGACCGGTCATTGTGCGATCTCCTTTGCGCCGACGTGACGCCGGGCGCCCTGTCGCTCCTGGCCCTGGACAAGGAGTCCCTGCTGGGCGCCAGCATGGCGCGGCGCCTGGTGGGCTGGATCGGCCGCGACCCGCTGCGTCTTGCCGATGCGGTGATGCGCGATGGCCGGCCGGTCGACTGCGCCTTCGATGCCACCGCGGCCAGAACCCGGCAGCCCATCCGCGCCCGCTTCGCGCGGCACCGGCTCGGCGTTCTGGTGACGTGGAGCGATGCGGTCTCGCAGACCGAAACCTCCTCCCGCCTGAAGGACGCGGAGCGCCGGGCGGAAGCGGCGGAGGCCCGCCTCGTCGACAGCTTCATCGTCAGCCCGGATCCGTTCGCCCTGTTCGACAGGGACGACAAGCTCATTCTCTGCAACGAGGCCTGGATCGAGGTCTTCGGGCTGCAGGAGATCGATTCCGTGATCGGCCGCGGGTTCGATGACCTGATGGACGCCGCCGGCCGGAGCGAGTCCACGCCGTTGCGCCGCGACTACGCCCGCTGGCGCCGCGAGACCCGGATCTCGGAGCAGGACGACACCTATGAGATCGAGCTCCCCGACGGGCGGAGCTTCCACATGCGCGAACGCCGCACCCGTGAAGGAGGCCAGGTCAGCATCGGCTCGGAGGTGACCGAGATCATCCGGCAGCGCGAGGTGCTCCATCGGGCCCTGGAATCGATCAACATCCGGGTCGCCATCTTCGATCCCGACGACCGGCTGGTCGTCTGGAACCAGGCTTATGCGCAGCTGATCGGCGAGGACCTGCTGCAGCAAGGCATCACCTTCGAGGCCTGCGCGCGAAGTGTTGCCACCAAGACCGACGTCGTCACGACCTTCGACGGGCGCGAGGTCGATATCGACGAGCAGCTGGAGCTGCACCGACAGAAGCGCGAGGAACTGCTGTTCGAGCGCTGGCACGACAGCGGCGCCGTCACCCTGATCAGCGAGACCCGGACGCCGGACGGCTGGATCATCATCGCCGGCACCACGATCACCGAGCTGAAGGCCAAGGAGGCCGTGCTGCGCGCCCGGGTGGCCGAGCTGGACAGCGCGCGCGCCGACGCGGAGCGGCACGCCGCCGATCTGGCCGTGGTCACCGAGCAGCTCACCCTGGAGAAGGAGCGGGCCGAGGCGGCGAACCGGACCAAGTCCCGGTTCCTCGCCAACATGAGCCACGAGTTGCGGACCCCCCTGAACGCCATCCTCGGCTTCTCGGAGATCCTCAAGCTGCAGGCATTCGGCCCCTTGGGGGCGGATCGCTACCGGGAATATGCCGAGGACATCCATTCGAGCGGCGGGCACCTGCTCAGCCTGATCAACGACATCCTCGACATGTCCAAGGTCGAGGCCGGCAAGTACAGCCTCGTCATCGAGGAGGTGTCCGTCGGCGACGTGATCGACCGGGCGGTTCGCATGATGCGCGGCCGGGCGACCGAGGGCGATCTGCAGCTGAACGTCATCCCGGTCGACCCGGCCCTGACTCTGCGGATCGATCCCCGGGCGATCAAGCAGGTGCTGATCAACCTGCTGGCCAACGCCATCAAATTCACGCCGGCCGGCGGCCATGTGGAGCTCAGCACCGCCGAGGAGGCGGACGCGGTGGCCATCATCGTGCGGGACACCGGCATCGGGATCGATCCCAAGGAGATTCCCCGCCTCATGCGGCCGTTCGAGCAGGACCGGGCCACCGGCGGCCAGGGCACCGGCCTCGGCCTGCCGCTGAGCAGCGCGCTGGTCGGGCTGCATGGCGGTCGGATGACGGTGGACAGCCTGCCCGGGGCCGGCACCAGCGTGACGATCCGCCTGCCGCGCGACTGACCGCGCGACCGACCGCACGACGTCAGGTCCCGCCGCCCTCTTGCCGAGTCCCGGCCGCCCCCTTACAACGCCGCGCAGGAATGTCGTGCGTCGCCTTGGTGGCGCCGCACGCCGAAAGGGAGCCTTGATCAAGCGATGTCCGATACCGAGTCCGTGAAGAAAGTCGTCCTCGCCTATTCCGGTGGCCTGGACACCTCCATCATCCTGCGCTGGCTCCAGGACACCTACCGATGCGAGGTCGTGACGTTCACCGCCGATCTCGGCCAGGGCGAGGAGCTCGAGCCGGCCCGCGAGAAAGCCAAGCTCATGGGCGTGAAGGAGATCTTCATCGAGGACGTGCGCGAGGAGTTCGTGCGCGACTTCGTCTTCCCGATGTTCCGGGCCAATACCGTCTACGAGGGCACCTACCTGCTCGGTACCTCGATCGCCCGTCCGCTGATCGCCAAGCGGCAGATCGAGATCGCCCAGCAGACCGGCGCCGACGCCGTCTGCCATGGCGCCACCGGCAAGGGCAACGACCAGGTCCGCTTCGAGCTGAGCTATTACGCGCTGCAGCCCGACATCAAGATCATCGCCCCGTGGCGCGAATGGAACCTGACCTCGCGCACCGCGCTGATCGACTACGCCGAGAAGCACCAGATCCCGGTGCCGAAGGACAAGCGCGGCGAGGCGCCGTTCTCCGTCGACGCCAACATGCTGCACGTCTCCTCCGAGGGGAAGGTGCTGGAGGATCCGGCGGTCCAGGCGGCCGACTATATCTGGTCGAACACCATCGCGCCGGAAGAGGCGCCCGATAAGCCGACGTTCGTGGAGATCGGCTTCGAGAAGGGCGACCCCGTCTCCATCGACGGCCAGAAGCTGAGCCCGGCCACCATCCTGACCAAGCTGAACGAGCTCGGCCGCGCCAATGGTATCGGTCGCCTCGATCTGGTGGAGAACCGCTTCGTCGGCATGAAGAATCGCGGCCTCTACGAGACCCCGGGCGGCACCATCATGCTGGTCGCCCACCGGGCCATGGAGAGCCTGACGCTGGACCGTGAGATGGGGCATCTGAAGGACGAGCTGATGCCGCGCTACGCCAAGCTCATCTACAACGGCTTCTGGTTCGCGCCGGAGCGCGAGATGCTGCAGGCCGCCATCGACTTCAGCCAGCAGGCGGTCACCGGCACGGTCACGATGAAGCTCTACAAGGGCAACGCCATGGTCGTCGCCCGCAAGGCCGAGAAGAGCCTGTTCTCCGCCGACTGGGTGACCTTCGAGGAGAGCGCGGTCGCCGACTACGACCACAAGGACGCCCAGGGCTTCATCAAGCTGAACGCCCTGCGCCTGCGTCTGAAGAAGATGCTCCAGGGCTAAGAAGGTAGGGCTGAGGCCGTCATGGCCGACAGGGTCGCGCTCGTCACCGCCGGTGCCCAGGGCATCGGCCGGGCGATCGTGCTGGCCCTGTCCGCCGCCGGCTGGCGGGTCGCGGCGATCGACATCGACGCCGAGGCCCTGGCCGAACTGCCTGACGACGTCCTGACCGTCGCCGGCGATGTCGGCGACGAGGCAGTGGTTGCCGACGCCATTGCCCGCACGGTCGACCGCTTCGGTCGGCTCGACGCCATCGTCAATAATGCCGGCATCAACGCCAACGGCCCGGTCGAGACCCTCGACCTGGATGCCGTGCGCAAGGTGTTGGACGTGAGCCTGGTCAGCATTCTGGCCACTGCCAAGCATGGTGCCACCCATCTACGGGCATCCGGAGGCGGGGCGATCGTCAACATCGCCTCCTCCCGCGCCCTGATGAGCGAGCCGGACACCGAGGCCTATTCCGCCGCCAAGGGCGGGGTCGTGGCGGTCACCCACGCGCTGGCGATGTCGCTCGGCACCCGGGAGTACCGGGACGGCCCAGCGATCCGGGTCAACGCGATCTCCCCCGGCTGGATCGAGACCCGGCCGTGGCAGAAGGCCTCGCAGCGCAGTGCGGCCGAGCACAGCGCCGAGGACCGCGAGCAGCATCCGGTCGGCCGGGTCGGACGGCCGGAGGACATCGCCGACGCGGTGCTCTACCTGCTCGACGACAAAGCGGGCTTCATCACCGGCCAGAACCTGGTGATCGACGGCGGCATGACGAAGAAGATGATCTACGCGGAGTAGGGCGGCCCTCTTTGCGATTTCCCAATCCCGTCATCCCGGCGGACTCCGGACCTGATCCGGAGACCGGCCGGGACCCCGGGGGGTCGTGCGGCCGGGTCCCGGCCCGGGCCCGGGATCGTCCGGGATGACGGTTGTTGGGTGAAAGGCTGCGCCGCCCCCTACCGCTTCCCGCCGCTGGCCGCGATCTCGCTGCGGCGGACCATGGCCCAGCCGTATTGCGTCTCCCACAGCGCGCAGTCCGGATCCGCGCCGAGCGCTTCGGCGGCGTGGACCGCCCAGAACGGGTTGTACATCAGCTCGCGGCCGATCCCGATCAGGTCGGCGCGGCCCTGCTGCAGGATCTCCTCGGCCTGATGCGGATCGGTGATCACGCCCACGGCCATGGTCTTCACCCCGGCCTCGGCCCGCAGGCGTTCGGCGAAGGGCACCTGGAAGCCCGGCCCGCGCGGTGCCCGATCCAGCGGCTTGCCGGCATAGTCGGCGCGGTAGGCCGGCGGTCCGGCAATGCCGCCCGACGAGCAGTCGACCACATCCACGCCCCGCGCACCGAGCTCCGTCGCCAGCGCCACGGAATCCTCGATCGACCAACCTTCCTGCGGACCGTCGATTGCCGAGATGCGGCAGAACAGCGGGAGCTCGTCCGGCCACACCGCGCGCACGGCTTCTGCCACCTCCAGCAGGAAGCGCATCCGCCCGGCCCGGTCGCCGCCATAGGAATCGTTGCGTTGATTGGTCAGCGGCGACAGAAAACTGTGCAGCAGATACCCGTGGGCGGCGTGGATTTCCGCCACCTTGAAGCCGGCCGCCAGCGACCGCCGGGCCGACGCGGCGAAGGCGTCGACCAGGTCGCCGATCTCCGAGGTGGAGAGCGGATGCGGCGTCGGCCAGTCCTCGCCCACCGGCAGGGCGGAGGGTCCGACGGTCTGCCACGGCTCGGCATCGCTCGGCGACTTGGGGCCGAGCGGCTTGCCGCCGGTCCAGGGCTCCGCCACCGAGGCCTTGCGGCCGGCATGGGCGAGCTGCACCGCCGGGATCATGCCGGTGCCGGAGATGAAAGTCGCGATCGGTGCATAGGCCTCGGCCTGGGCGTCGGTCCACAGCCCGCAGCAGCCATGGGTGATCCGCCCCTCGGGCCGCACGGCCGTCGCCTCGGTGAAGACCAGGCCGGTGCCGCCGCGCGCGAACGCGCTCAGATGTGAGAAGTGCCAGTCGTTCGCCAGCCCGTCCCGCGCCGAATACATGCACAGCGGCGACAGCACCACCCGGTTGGGCAGGGTGATGCCGCGGATCGTCAGCGGCTGGAACAGGAGTTGGGTCTCGGTCGCCATGGGGTCTCCCTTTCGGTCGGTACGGTGGCGCCCGGTCTCAGCCGCCCCAGGTCTTCTCCAGCACCCGGACCCAGTTGCCCCAGCACAGCTTCTCCATCAGCGCGTCGTCCACGCCGTGATCGCGCATCGCCTGGCGCATGACCGGCAGGCCGGCAACGTCGCCGATATCGCCCGGGATTGTCGCCCCGTCGAAATCCGATCCGAAGCCGACCCGGTCCTCGCCCACATGCTCGATCAGGTGGTCGAAATGGCGCATCATCACGTCGAGCCCGGTCTGGGCGTTCATCTGTCCGTCTTCGCGCAGGAAACAGGTGGCGAAGTTGACGCCGACCATGCCGTCGCTCTCGCGGATCGCGGCGAGCTGCCTGTCGGTCAGGTTGCGGGTGCTGGCACTGAGCGCGTGGGCGTTGGAATGGGTGGCGACCAGCGGCGCGTCGCTGAGCTTCGCCACGTCCCAGAACCCGGCCTCGTTCAGGTGCGACAGGTCGACCATCACCCCCATCTCGTTGCAGCGCCGGATCAGCTCCTTGCCGAGATCGGTGAGGCCCGGGCCGGTATCGGGATTGCCGGGGAAGCGGAACGGCACCCCGTGGGCGAAGGCGGTCGGCCGGCTCCATACCGGGCCGATCGAGCGCAGGCCCGCCTGGTACAGCAGTTCCAGCGAGCGGAACTCCGGATCGATGGTCTCGGCCCCCTCGATATGGAGGATGGCGGCGACCGACCCGCGCTCCAGCGCGCCCCGGATGTCGGCGGCGGTGCGGCAGACGGTGAAGGCGCCCTCGCTCTCCTTCTCGATCTGGAACAGCAGTCCCATCATCTCCAGGGCGATGGGCTGGGCGTAGCCGATGTCGAGCTCGGCCGGCAGCGGCAGGTCGTAGCTGTCGCCCTGCATGGAGTCGGTGAAGTTGTCGACGTTCGGGTCCTTCGGCGAGGGCACGAACACGGCGAAGAAGCCGCCGCCGAACCCGCCCTTCTGCATGCGCGGCAGATCGAGATGGCCCCGGTTGTCCCCCTGGACGAACTGGGTCGCCGCGTCGGCCGCGTCCTTGCGGTGCAGGCGGAGCAGGACGTCGTTATGGCCGTCGAAGATCGGAGGGGTGGTGGAGGGCATGACGTGCCGCCTGTACCGGTGAGAAAGGTCCCGAGACTAGCAGCAGGACAGCGCGTCTGACGAGGCGGGTTCTGGCCTTATCCCGGATGCGGCCAGACCCCGGCGTAATAGGGGTGCGCGCCGTAGAGCAGGACCCAGACCAGCACGCCCAGGCCCAGCCGCCACCAGCCGATGCCGGCCAGGTCGAGGCTGGTGCGGCCCTGGATCACCGCCAGGAACGGGATGACCGAGGTGGTCATCGCCACCGGACCCCAGGCGCTGTCCACCTTGCGCCGGAGCTTGGCGTCGAGCGCCGGCATGCCGGCGAAGGACAGCACCGCCACGGCGCCGAACAGCAGGATCGAAGCGAGATCCCCGTTGGTCGCCAGATGCCCGAGCGACCACAGGCCCGTACCCCACAGGAACGGATGCCGGGTGATGGTGAGAATGCCCTTGAGGGTCGTCGGCTCGGCCATCATCGCCTCGCCGCCGACCGAGGTCGGGCTGCGGGTGGTGATGCCGGCGACCAGCAGGATGCAGGCGAGCGGCACCAGGATGTTGGGGATCCACTTGGTCGCCGCAGATGGCAGCCAGACCTCGACATACGGGGCGTCGCGGAACGCCAGGATCAGCCAGACCAGGGCGCCCAGCATGACCAGCGAATACAGGCCGCGGAACTTCTCCTCGCCGATCGCCTCGACCGCCCGGTCCCGGATCGGTGCCGAGGACAGGGCGAAATGCCCTCCGGCGAACGCCAGCGCGCCGATGATGACCGCGTCGATCGTGCCCAGCATTCTTCTGGTCCTTCCCGCCTGTCGGACTATGCTGGCTATATGGCAAGTGAACCGACCGAAGCAACTGTCGAGCGCCTGGAGGCGCTGATCCTGGAACGGTGCGCCGCGAGCGGACCGGGCAAATCCATCAGCCCGGACGAGGTGGCGCGCGCCGCCGGCGGCGATCCGAACGAGACTCCGACCTGGCGGCCGCTCCTGCGCTCCGTGCGGGCTGCGGCGGCGTCCCTGCAGGACCGCGGCGCGATTCAGGTGCTGCGCAAGGGCAAGCCCGTGGACATCCGATCCGCCAAGGGCGTCATCCGCCTGACCCTGCCGGATCCGGCCTGACCGGACCCCGCCTGACGCGGTCCAGCACGGGTGGCCGGACCGCGATCGTCCGCCCATGCTCGACGAACGCCCATGGATTACGAGCGCCACACCGGCGGTCCGACGCGACGGCCTTGATCTGGCGCAAGGCGCGGGCGCGGAAACCGCGTAAGCTGCCGGCATGATCGCCGAGCCCGAACTCGCCCGCCGCCTGGGACCCGGACTGCTGACGCTTTACGGTGTCGGCACGACCATCGGTGCGGGAATCTATGTGCTGATCGGCGAGGTCGCGGCCCGGGCGGGGGCCTGGACCCCGTACAGCTTCCTGCTCGCGGCGCTGCTGGCGGGCGTGACCGCCCTGTCCTTCACCGAGCTGTCGGCCCGCATGCCGAAAAGCGCCGGCGAGGCGCTTTATGTGCGCGAAGCCTTCGCTTCGGAGCGGCTCTCCCTGCTGGTCGGCCTGATGGTCGCCGCCGCCGGGATGATCTCCGCGGCCAGCGTGGTGGTCGGCGGCGTCGGCTATCTGCGCACCCTGATCGCGGTGCCGGAAGCGGTGGCGATCGTCGTTCTCTGCGCGACCCTCGGCGGGCTCGCGGTCTGGGGTATCGCGGAATCGACACTGGCCGCCGCCGTTCTCACCCTGGTGGAGATCGGCGGCCTGGTGCTGGTGGTCGCCACCGGCGTGGCGGTCGGTGGGGCAGGGGGGTTGCCGGTTGCCGAGATTCTGGCGCCGACGGCGCCGTTCCCGCTGGTCGGCGTCTTCGCCGGGGCGGTTCTCGCCTTCTATGCCTTCATCGGCTTCGAGGACATCGTCAACGTCGCCGAGGAGGTGAAGGCGCCGGCGCGCACCATGCCGATCGCCATCGTCGCCACCCTGGTCATCGCCGGCGGTCTGTATCTGGCGGTTTCGGTGACGGCGTTGGCGGTGCTGCCCCTGGTGGACCTCGCCGGATCCGAGGCGCCGCTGGCGCTGGTCTATGCCGCCGGAGGCGGGGACGCCCGGATCCTCGGCGCGATCGCCGTGCTGGCGACGGTGAACGGGGTGCTGGTGCAGATGGTCATGGCGTCGCGGGTCCTGTTCGGCCTGTCGCGCCAGGGTTCGCTGCCGGTCTTCCTGGGACGGGTGAATCCGATCACCCACACGCCGGTGATCGCCACGGTGCTGGTGGTCGGCGTGATCGTGACGCTTGCCCTGATCTTTCCCATCGCCACCCTGGCCGGCACGACCTCGCTGGTGACGCTGGCGGTCTTCGCGCTCTGCAACCTGGCGCTCTGGCGGCTGAAGCGGCGCGGCCCGACCCCGCCGGAGGCACCGGATCTGCCGATCTGGCTGCCCCTGGCCGGGGCGGTGGTCAGCCTCGCTGTGCTCGCCGCGGAGATCGGCCGCCGGATCTCCGTCCTGCTTTAGGAACGCTTCGGGCATTCGTGAAGCGTTCCGGATTGCCCTACCTGCCCGGCGCGTCATGATCGGCCCATGACCCTGTCCGCGAAATTCGAGCTGATCGGCGCCGCGCTGGCCAATGAGGGCCGGGCCCGGATGCTCTGCGTGCTGATGGACGGCCGCGCCTTCACCAACAAGGAACTGGCCCTGGCCGCCGGGATGGCGGAGCCGACGGCGACCGCCCATCTGCGCCGCCTGGCCGATGCCGGGCTGACCGTGTCGATGCGATCGGGCCGCTCGATCTATCACCGTCTCGCGTCGGCCGAGGCGGCCGACCTGCTGGAGCGTCTCGGCGGGCTGACCCCGGAACCCTATCTGCACCGCGCCCGGCGCAGCCCCGGCAATGCCGACCTGCTCGGCGCGCGAAGCTGCTACAGCCATATTGCCGGGCGTCTTGGTGTGCTGCTGCTGGACGCCCTGATCGTCCAGGGGGTGATCGCCCTGGATGGTGACAGCGTCGCCCTCGCGCGACCGGCGTTCTTCGAGGAGCTCGGCCTTCGGCCACGAAAGGGCTGGGACGCCGCCCGCCTGTGCCTGGACTGGACCGAGCGCCGGCCGCATCTGTCCGGCTCGCTTGGGGCCGACCTGATGGCGCACGCGCTCGAGCGGGACTGGCTCCGCCGCGGCGCGCCGCGCGTGCTGACCGTAACCGACGCAGGCCACGCCGCCTTCACCCGCCATTTCGGCATCGCGCCGCAGGAGATCGATCATGTTCCTAGTCCGTGAGACCCCGCGCTTCACGACGGAAGCCGGCCACACGCTCACCGTGGAGGTTCCCGAAGAGCGGGCCGACGCGGTGGTGGCGGCGATCCTGGAGGTGGTGCCGCTCAATTGGGGCGACTACGAGCGGGTCGCCTTTCGCAGCGCATCCGGTAGCCAGCAGTTCCGCTCCCTGGGGAGCGGCCGCAACGCCGCGACGGCCGACACCACGCGGGTCCCGTGCCAGCGGATCACCTGCTTCCTGCCCAATTCGATCGACCTGACCGCGGTGCTTGAGGCGGTCTACAGCGTCCACCCCTACGAGGAGCCGGTGGTGCTGGTCGCCCCGGCCCTGCGCAGCCTGCATGTGCGCGGTCAGGACGAGGACAATCCGAACCGGTTCTGGAACCGCCCCGTCGCGGACTGGGTGCCGGAGGCGCATCGCTGAGCGCGGGTCCCGGTCAGTCGCCGGCCGGATACGGTCTGTACGGCCGCTCGACCGAGGGCACTCGGACAAGCGCCCGGGTGCCCTTCCCGGGCGCGCTCCACAGGGTCAGGGCGCCGTCCTGCAGCTCGATCAGGCGCCGGGCCAGCGGCAGGCCGAGGCCGAACCCGTCCGGCGCCACCGTCGGATCCGACTGCGCCCGGGCGAACGGCTCCATCAGCATGGACAGGTCGCGCATGTCGAAGCCGATCCCGTCATCCTCGACGACGATCTCCACGTCGTCCTGGTCGGGTTGCGCGAAGGCGATGTGGACATGGCCGCCGTCGCGTCCGTACTTCACCGCGTTGTCGACCAGATTGATCAGCGCCTGGCGCAGCAACCGCTCGTCGATGCGGGCGCAAACCGGGAAATCGGGACGGGCGACGGTGATGTGCTGATGCCGGTCGTGGCTTTTGGTGCGCATCATCGCCGCCACGCCGCCGACGACCCGGCCGATATCGACGATGTCCCGGTTGACGCTGATCGTGTCGGTCTCGATCCGCGACAGGTCGAGCAGGTCGGTCACCAACTCGAGCAGGTGTTCGCCGGACGCCTTGATGTCGCCGGCGTATTCCTTGCGCTTGGCCGGCGTTATCCCGAGGCTGTCGGCCGAGTCCAGCAGTTGCGCGTAGCCGATGATGGCGTTCAGCGGCGTGCGCAGTTCGTGGCTCATCTGCGCCAGGAACCGGGTCTTGGCGTCGTTGGCGAGCCGCAGCTCCTCCTCCGCGCGGCTGCGTTCCGCCAGCGAGAAGGCCATGTGCTGGATCGACCGGATCGTCCGCTCGATATGGCGGACCATCGGGCGGAAGATGAAGATGACCTCCAGTACCAGCAGAATCAGGGTCGCCACCCACATCAGGGTCTTGGTCAGCACCAGCTGCTCGAGATGGGCCTCGCCCTCGCGCTGGATGATCTGGGCGACGCGGTCCAGCCGGCGGGGAAGATCGGTATGGGCGATGTCGAAGATCGCCGCCTGGGTCGCGTCGATCCCCTCGGCCGCCCCCGGCGGAAGCGCGATCAGGGTGCGCAGCAGCCCGATATAGCGGGTGAGCAGCGGATCGACCGGCTGGGGGCCGTCGAAATAGGCGGCGCCGAGGGCAGGCGACATCTCGCCCTGGGGCATCGGCTCCACCGTCCCGGGCAGGCAGTCCGCGCCTTCGGCCGCCGTTGCCTGCAGCGCCTCGGCATTCCGGCTCAGCATGATCCGGTGCGCGCGCTCCAGCAGATCCGTGCAGGCCGAAATCTCGGCGATGAGGCCGGACCGTTCGGCCGGCGTCGCGGCGGGCAGGGACGCCGTCAGGAAAGCGGTCTTCTGGGTCAGCATGCGCTGGCGTCCGGCGACATTGATCTCGGCGGCAAGCTGGTCCTGGGTCGAGACCATGAAGATGGTGGTGAGCCAGATCACCGTGGCGATCAGGCCGACCAGCGTCAGGCCGATCGCATAGGCGACCGTCGGTGCGCGTTTGGACCACGCGATCGGTCCCGGATCTGCGCCCTGTGCACCTGAGGCTTCGATCATTCCGCCTCGCCCCGTTCGATCGTCACGCCGGTCGGCGGCGGCCGAGTTCGGTCATCTGACGCCGAGCATCGAATACTCTGAACCTATTGATTGCAGGCATTGCAGAAAAACTACAATGAAAATCAAATTTTCGAAAATTCGATAGCCGCCCCTCCTGCGGGACGGCGCACCTATGCGGAGGCGGTCTAAGCGGGAGAGCGCGCGACCAACTGCTTGGCGATGATGATCCGCTGCAGCTCGTTGGTCCCTTCGCCGATCGCCAGCAGGGGAGCGTCGCGGTAATAGCGCTCGATGTTGAATTCCTTGGAATAGCCGTAGGCGCCGTGCAGGCGCATCGCCTCCAGGGAGTTGTGAACGGCGGCCTCGGTGGCGAACAGCTTGGCCATGCCGGCCTCCAGGTCGCAGCGCTCGCCCCGGTCATAGGCCTTGGCGGCCTGCTCGACCAGGAGGCGGGCGGCCTCGGCCTGGGTCGCCATGTCGGCCAGCTTGAACTGGATCGCCTGGTGGTCGGCGATCGGCTTGCCGAAGGTCTTGCGCTGCTGGGCGTAGCGCACGCTCTCTTCCAGACAGGCGCGGGCGATGCCGACGCCGCGGGCGGCGACGTTGATCCGGCCGAGCTCCAGCCCGCCGAGGATCTGCTGCAGCCCCCGGCCCTCCTCGCCGCCGATCAGGTTGTCGGCCGGCACGAAACAGTCGTCATAGACCAGCTCGCCGGAATCGATGCCCTTGTAGCCGAGCTTCTCCAGCTTGGAGACGGAGACCCCCTCGCCCTTCTCGATCAGCATCAGGGACATGCCCTTGTGCCGCGGTTCGGCCTGGGGATCGGTCTTCACCAGCACGGCCAGCAGGTGGCCCTGCACCGAGTTGGAGATCCAGGTCTTGGTGCCGTTGACCCGGTAGCCGTTGCCGTCCTTACGGGCGGTGGTGCGGATGCCCTGAAGGTCGGTGCCGGCATCCGGTTCGGTCAGGGCGATGCCGCCGCGCAGTTCGCCGCTGGCGAACTTGGGCAGCCACTTGCGCTTCTGCTCCTCTGTGCCGGCGCGCTCGACCGCCTGGGCCATGATCAGGTGGCTGTTGAAGATGCCGGAGACCGACATCCAGACCGCCGACACCCGCTCCACGATCTTCGAGTAGGTCGCCGCCGAGAGGCCGAGGCCGCCGTATTCCTCGCCTATGGTGGCGCCGAACAGGCCCAGATCCTTCATCTTCTCCACGATCTTGGCCGGCCATTCGTCGCGGGCCTCCAGGTCGTGGGCGACCGGGCGCACGTCGCGCTCCAGGAAGCGGTCGACCGCGTCGAGAATCAGGGCTTCCTGTTCGTCCAGGGCCGCCTGGTCTTCCGCCACCGCCATCTCACCCCTCCCGCGGGCGTTTCGGCACCAGGATGGTGCGTTCGTAGGTCATGACCACGGTGTCGTCCTGCTTGCGGCCGGTGGTGGCGAAGCGGACGATGCCCTGGTGCGGGCGGGATTTGGATTCCCGCTTCTCCAGGATTTCGGAGCTGGCATAGAGCGTGTCGCCGACGAAGACCGGGGCCGGCATCTTGATGTCGGTCCAGCCCAGATTGGCGATCGCCCGCTGCGAGGTGTCTCGCACCGTCATGCCGGTCACGATCGACAGGGTCAGGCAGGAATTCACCAGCAGCCGGCCGAACTCCGTCCCGGCGGCGTATTCCGCATCGAAATGCGCCGGATGGGTGTTCATGGTCAGCAGGGTGAACCAGGTGTTATCGGCCTCGTTGATGGTCCGGCCCGGCCAGTGCTCGTAGACGTCGCCGACGGCGAAGTCGTCGTAGTACCGGCCGTCGCCGTCCCTGGCTCCGCTCATTCCTCACCCGCCGCGCGCAGAGGCTGCGGCGCCGGACGCGACAGGTCGAGCACCCCGGCGATGGCGGTCTGACGGTCCAGGCTCAGGATGGCCTCGGCCAGGGCGGCCGCCCGCTCCGGCGCCAGGCAGGGGTCGACCAGCGCATCGAACTTCGCTCTATGTTCGTCCTCGCTCGGCCAGTTGTCCGGCTCGCCCTTGGGCACCTCCACGAAGGTCTCGAAGCTGCCGCGGGTGGTCTCGATGGTCGCCGATCCGGCCATGTTCACCGGGAAGGCGGCATCGCAGCGGGCGTCGAGCTCGCAGGAAACCTTGTTGGTCAGGTCCAGGGTGGTCTTGTCGGTCAGATGGGTCTTGTAGTCGTCCCAGCCGAACCCGCCCAGGCGCAGGGCGGCGGCGGCGAGGAACGGCATGGAGAACTGGCCGTCCACTACAGTGACCGGCTTGCGCTTCATCTCGATCGGGCCGCCGATGATGGTCATGCCGTTGGCCGGCAGGCCGATGCGGATGGCGGTGACCTCCTCCGCCTTGATGTCGTTGGCGGCCCGCAGTTCCATCACCGCATCCATCGGCGCGTGGCTGTAGCGGCAGGAGGGGTAGGGTTTCACCGCGACGTTCAGGGTCTCCCACACGCTGCCCAGCCCGGCGGCGGCCTTGGCCGGCGTGGCGTTCGGGGCATAGAGGGCGAGGAAGCCGCGCTTGCCGTCGATCCCATGCGCCGGCGCCTTGAAGTCCTCGGCGGCAAGGCGGGCGGCGACCACACCGCTCTGCGCCGCCCAGCCGACCTGGAACAGCTTGCTCCACGAGCCTTCGGCCAGGAACTCCAGCGATCCGGCGGATTGGCTGAGCGCGATGCCGAAGCTGGCGGCGATGCGCTCGCCGGAGAGGCCGAGACAGCGCCCGGCGGCGGCCGCCGCGCCGAACACGCCGCAGGTGGCGGTCGGGTGGTAGCCGCGGTTGTAGTGGTCGATCGGGTTGAGGGCGAGCGACAGACGGATCTGCACCTCGTAGCCGGCGATGATGGCGGCCAGCACCGTCGCGCCGTCGCAGCCCGACATCTCGGCGGCGGCGAAGGCGGCCGGCACGATCGGTGCCGACGGGTGGATCGAGCCGCCGGCATGGGTGTCGTCGAAATCGAGGCTGTGGGCCAGCGCGCCGTTCAGCCAGGCCGCCCCCGGCGGGGTCCAGCCGTCTCGGCTGCCGATCACCCGGGAGGATCCGTTGGCGTAGCCGAGCGCCCGGGCGGCGGCGATCAGGGACGGGGTGGAGGGCGCCTCGTGCTGGGCGCGCACGGCGATGCCCATGGTGTCGAGAATCAGCGTCTTGGCCCGGGATGCCACGTCCTCGGGAATGTCGGAAAGCGTCAGACCGGCGGCAAAATCGCCAAGCGCGCGGGTGACGTCGAGGCTGTCCTGAACGGTCATCGTCTCCTCCCATGGAGCGGCATTTGTTTGTTGGGAGGAAGCGTAGGAGCCGGCACCGGGCCCGTCAAACCGCTAACTTGCGCTAGGCCCGTGGCAGGAACACCCGCTTGTAGACCTGCCCGGTGAAGCCGATCACCAGGAAGATCCGCACCACGTGGAAGGCGACGACGATGGGCACGCCCAGGTGCAGGATCTTGGCGGTGATACTCATCTCGGCCATGCCGCCGGGGGAGATCGCCAGGGCCATGGTTACCGGCGGCAGACCGACCAACAGGCCGATGACGATGCCCGTCGCCACGTTGAGCCCGACCAGGATCACCGTCGACAGGAAGGCCGGGGCCAGGAACCGCCGCAGGGCGAGGACCCGGTCGCGCTGGTAGCGCAGGCCCAGCGTGGCGCCCATCACCACCTGGGCGAAGTTGACCAGTTCCGTCGGCACGCCGGACAGCACGTTGCCCGAGATCGACACGGCCAGGGCCACGAGCATGGGGCCGAGGAACCAGGCATTGGCGATCTTGCGCCGGCCGCCGAGCCAGCCCAGCGCCGCGCATCCCGCCAGCAGCACGGCGAGCCCGAGGGGCTGAAACGGTAGGACGAGCAGCTCGAACGGGTCGGAGCCGGTCAGGCCGAGAAGGGTGACGATCGGCGGGATCGTGATGACCACCAGCAGGATGCGCAGGGACTGGGCGAGCGAGACCGAGGCGGTGTCGCCCTTATGCTGTTCGGCCAGCACCGACATCTCCACCACCCCGCCGGGCACGCTGGAGAAGAAGGCGGTCGCCGGATCGGTGCCGGACGTCCGCAGCAGGGCGAGGCCGGCCAGGACGCCGTATCCGATGGACAGGAAGGCGGCGCCGATCATCACCGGCAGGAAGCCGGCGACATAGGCGGCGACCTGCGGGGTGAAGGTCAGGCCGATGGCGCAGCCGAGCAGCACCTGCCCGACCTGGCGCCCGCCCGGCGGCATCGCCAGCCTGAAGCCGCACAGGCCGACCGCCGCCACCACCGCCAGGCTGCCCAACAGCCAGGCGAGCGGCACCCCCAGGCGCGAGAACGCGTACCCGCCGAGGCCGCCCAGGGCGAGGGTGAGCAACCAGAGTCCAGCGTGGCGCATTCGGAGACCTTCAGATTGAGAGCCGGGCGGGTGCGGGCTCGCTCAGAGGGCGCGGGTGGCGCCCCCGTCCATGTCGATCACGCTACCTTGCAGAAGGTTGCCGGCCTCCGACACCGCGAAAACGGCGAGGTTGGCGATATCCTCCGGTTTGCCGAGCCGCATCACCCGCCAGTTCGCCTCCATCTTCGCCAGGGCGGCGGCCTCGTCGATGCCCTCCTCGCGCATGATGAACTCGACCCGCTGACGGATGCGCGGGGTGAGCACCGGGCCCGGATGGATGGCGTTGACCCGCACCCCGTCCTGCACGCCGCGGTCGGCCATGGCCTTGGTGAAATTGGTCAGCGCGGAGTTGACCGACCCGCCGATGGCGAAGTTCTTCTCCGACACCCGGGCGCCGACGCCGATGACGTTGAGGATGCAGCCCTTGGTCTTTATCAGATGCGGCCAGGCGGCCCGGGTCATGCGCACGGCCCCGTAATACTTGAGGGCGAATCCGTCCTCGAAATCGGCATCGGTCAGATCGAAGAAGTCGCCGTATTTCGTCGCGCCGGCGCTGTGGGCGAGGATGTCCAGCTTGCCGAACGCCGTGACCGCGGCGTCCACCACCTCGGCCGCGGTGCCGGGCTGCTTCAGGTCCCCGGCGAAGGTCTCCGCCCGGCCACCGGCGGCCCGGATTCCGGAAGCGACGGCATCGAGCTTCTCCTGGCTGCGGGCGGTGATCAGCACCTCCGCGCCCGCCTTCGCATAGGCTTCGGCGATGGCGGCGCCGATGCCCTGGCTGGCGCCGGTGACGATGGCGGACTTTCCATCCAGCCTCATGACATTCCTCCCCTGTGATGATTTAATCGCAACAATAAGCGCCGTCAGAGCTGCATTGCTACCCGTCATGGGGGATCCGTTCCCGTCGGGGGAGCGAGCCTTAAGGAGAGGAAATCATGGCTACCCCAGCGCCCGCCATCGCGATGCCCGACGGTCCCGTGGACGATCCGGCGGTCTGGCTGGCCGAGGATCTGGAGCGCGACGAGCGCTGGATCCACCGCCTGTCCGACGGCGAGATTGCCGAGCTGGACCGGGCCGTGGAGGCGGTGCTCGCCAAGGGCCTGACCGCGCAGCGGTTCATCCGCGACGACTTTCCGCTGACCGCTCTGGCCGACACCATCGCCGGCTGGGCGCATGAGATCGACAACGGGCGCGGCTTCGTGCTGATCCGGGGGCTGGATGCCAAGCGCTACGACGAGGACGCGCTGCTGGCGCTGTACTGGGGCATCGGCGTGCATCTCGGTCTTCCCGTGGCGCAGAACGCCGACGGCCACCTGCTCGGCCATGTCCGTGACCAGGGCCGGGACTACCAGGCCAAGAACGTGCGCGGCTACACCACCAGCGCCCAGCTCAAGGCCCATTGCGACGCCGCCGACATGGTCGGCCTGCTGTGCCGCCATCCGGCCAAGTCCGGCGGCGAGAGCCTGATCGCCTCGTCCCTGGCGGTGTACAACCACATCGCCAAGGAACATCCGGAGTACCTGCCCTACCTGATGGAAGGTTTCCATTTCGACCTGCGCGGCGAGGGCGCGACCGACAATCCGGACGAGACCACCTTCCACAAGGTGCCGGTGTTCTCCTGGTTCGAGGGTCGGATGTCCTGCCGCTTCAACGAGAAGACCATCGTCGACGGCATGCGCAAGGCCGGCCAGCCGCTCGAAGGCAAGGCGCTGGAGGCGGTGAAGGCGGTGGGCGAACTCGCGATGAGCAAGCCGTTCCGCTACGACATGGTGTTCCAGCAGGGCGACATTCAGTTCCTGTCGAACCACACGGTCCTGCACGCCCGCAACGCCTTCGAGGACTGGCCGGAGGAGGAGCGCCGGCGCGACCTGTGGCGGCTCTGGCTGAACCTGCGCGACGGCCGCCCACTCGACCGCAACTTCGCCGACCGGATGAATACCGGCCCGCGCGGCGGCGTGCGGGTGCGCGCCCAAGCGGCGGAATAAGCCGTCCGAGGATGTCCGGCCGGGCGATTCGGCCGAACATCCTTTGCCGGCACCGACAATCGCGTCGGGTCGTGCAGCCCTGGCAGCGTGGGGATTTTCTATACCCGCCCTTGTGTCCGCGTTTCCCTGGTAAGCTCGCCTCCGACCGAGGCTTCCGAGTGACTGGGCTAAGTGTCCGGGCCGAGTAGCTGGAGGGACAATCCATGGATATCGCGTCGTACAGGCTCTCAGAATCCCTCGGGTATCAGTCCGTCCGCTGCCTGCGCCACATCGCCATCCACGGCACGGGCTCGAAAATGATCGGGCACGCCTTCCCGTACCGGCTGAACTCCGTCGACGAGTTGATCGTGCTGCTGGATCACATGCATGAGAACCGGTTCGATGCCTTCGTCTCCGAGCTCGGCGGTCTGAGCGACGAAGCGATGGGCGATCTGGTCGCCGCGCTGGTCGAGTACGCGGAGTTCTTCCTGGCCAATTTCGCGCCCAGTGAGGTTCCGATGCCGTTGTCGGGCATGATTTCGCAATATGCGATCGCCCGAAAGCTGAGAGGTATCCCGTCGCGTGGCGACATCCTGGAAATCGGTCCCGGAACCGGCCTGATTTCATTCTTCCTGTCCAAGGACAGCTCCATTCGGCGCTACGATTCCGTCGAGGTCATGGAGTCGTTTTATCTGATGCAGAATTTCGTCAACCGGCATGTCTACGGCTCGGGTTTCAGGGACCAGGCGCAGCTCGATGCCAGCCGGCCGGGGTTCGGCGGCATTGCCTACGACCGGATGCGCGACGTTGCCGGCGGCATTCTCGACAACGACGAGCCGCCCCAGTTCTTGTCTGTGAGCCGGAAGATCCGGGCCGAGCATTTCCCCTGGTGGCAGCTGGAGGCGGTCGCCGAACGCCGCTACGACGTCGTCATGTCCAATGCCAATCTGACCGAGATGAACATCACCGCCCTGAAATACTACGCGGCCCTGGCCGCGACGGTGCTCAAGCCGGATGGCGTGTTCTGGGCGCAGTGCCTCGGCGGCGGAGAGATACCGCCGGCGAAGGCGCTGACGACGGTGATCGGCGCGGGCTTCGCGCCGCTGGCCATGATCCCCACCCAGCTCGATGCCACCGGTTCGGCGGCGGCACCTTTGCCGAACGGCAAGCAGATGGCGCTCTTCAACGCAGTCTTCCTGCCGCGCGGACACCCCAGGTTCGAAGAGGCCGCACGAAACTCGCAGTCCTTCCCGCTGATGGACCCGACCGACGAACTGACCCGCGGCATGTTCGGGCTCGACGACCCGAAGGCGCCTTGGCGGACGCGCGAGGATGTTCTCTCCGCCGTGGCCGAGCGGCTGGCATGAGGCGATGATCCCGCCTGAGCGGTTCATCGCCGATGCCCTGGCCAATCCGGTCAACGGCGCGCTCCTCGACCGGCTGCCGGATCTGGGCATCGACCAGCCCTGGCTGGTGGCGGGGTGTCTGTACCAGGCGGTGTGGAACTGCCTGGCCGGGCGGCCGCCGGCGGAGAACGTCAAGGACTACGACGTGTTCTACTGGGACGAGGACACGAGCTGGGAGGCCGAGGACGCGGTGATCCGGCGCGGGACGGCCCTGCTGGCCGATCTCGGCGTCGAGGTGGAGTTCAAGAACCAGAAGCGGGTGCCGCTGTGGTACCCGCACCGGTTCGGGGCCGAGTATCCGCCCGTGGCGCGGGCGCGCGACGGCATCGATCGGTTTCAGGTGCTGTGTACCTGTGTCGGCCTGACGCCCGGGCGGGAGCTTTATGCGCCCTATGGGTTGGAGGATCTGTACGCCGGCCGGCTGGCGGCCAATCCGGCCACGCCGACGCCCGGCCGGGCGCTCGAAAAGATGGAAAGCTACCGGGACCGCTGGCCCTGGCTGACGATTGCGCAAAGGGTGGGCGCTGGCGCGGGGCCGCGCTGAGGCCGTTTTCCGGTGCCTCACCGTCTTGCACCCCCCATACCCCTGTGCTAGAGAGCCTTCGCGCTGGCGAGAGTCATCTTCGCCGGCCGAATATTGTGTTCGATCGGCGCGTCGAGAACTCAGAAATTTCAACGAGTTCGGGCGGGTCGTCAAACGGGACGAAGGGGCGCTTCCAGGTGGCTTCGCAATCAAAAGGCCTCGCCGCTCGCTACGCTTTGGCGTTGTACGAGCTGGCTGACGACCAGAAGGCGTTGGACGACGTCGCGGGGGACCTGACCTCCCTGCGTCAGCTGCTCGCCGAGAGCGAGGAGTTCGTTCGGCTGATCCGCTCGCCGGTTCTGTCGCGCGCCGACCAGACCAAGGGAGTGGCGGCGCTCTGCGACAAGTTCGGCGCCAATCCGCTGACCGCCAAGTTCCTGGGCGTGCTGGCGTCCAACCGCCGGTTGTTCGCGCTGCCGGGCATCATCACCGCCTATCTCGAGGAGCTGGCCCGCCGCCGTGGCGAGGTCGCCGCCGAAGTTGCTTCCGCCGTCGCCCTGTCCGAGGACGAGGTTCAGGCGGTTACCGACGCCCTGCGCAAGGTCGTCGGCCAGAAGGTCTCCGTTAATCTGACCGTCGATCCCTCGCTGATCGGTGGTCTGATCGTGCGCGTGGGCTCGCGCATGATCGATAGTTCGCTTCGCACCAAGCTGCAGCGCCTGCAGTTCGCCATGAAAGGGGTTGGCTGATGGAAATCCGCGCCGCCGAGATCTCCTCTATCCTGAAAGATCAGATCGCAAACTTCGGTGCTGAGGCCGAGGTCGCGGAAGTCGGTCAGGTCCTGTCCGTCGGTGACGGTATCGCCCGCGTCTACGGCCTCGACCAGGTCCAGGCCGGTGAGATGGTCGAGTTCCCGAACGGTATTCGGGGCATGGCGCTGAACCTCGAGTCCGACAATGTCGGTATCGTGATTTTCGGCGACGACCGCGACATCAAGGAAGGCGACACGGTCAAGCGGACCGGCGCCATCGTGGACGTGCCGGTCGGCCGGGGTCTGCTCGGCCGCGTGGTCGACGGTCTCGGCAACCCGATCGACGGCAAGGGTCCGCTGGAAAACGTCGAGCGCAAGCGCGTCGAGGTCAAGGCGCCGGGCATCATGCCGCGCAAGTCGGTGCACGAGCCGATGCAGACCGGCCTGAAGGCGATCGACAGCCTGATCCCGGTCGGCCGCGGCCAGCGCGAGCTGATCATCGGTGACCGCCAGACCGGCAAGACCGCCATCGCCATCGACACCTTCATCAATCAGAAGGTCGTCAACGACGCCGCCGGCGACGACGAGAGCAAGAAGCTCTTCTGCGTCTACGTCGCGATCGGCCAGAAGCGCTCCACGGTCGCCCAGATCGTGAAGACGCTCGAGGATTACGGCGCGATGGAATACTCCATCGTCGTCGCCGCGACCGCGTCGGAGCCGGCCCCGCTGCAGTTCCTGGCCCCGTATGCCGGCTGCGCCATGGGCGAGTATTTCCGCGACAACGGCATGCACGCCGTGATCGTGTATGACGATCTGTCCAAGCAGGCCGTCGCCTATCGCCAGATGTCGCTGCTGCTGCGCCGCCCGCCGGGCCGCGAGGCTTATCCGGGCGACGTGTTCTACCTGCACTCCCGTCTGCTGGAGCGTGCGGCGAAGCTGAACGACGCCAACGGCGCCGGCTCGCTGACCGCCCTGCCGGTCATCGAGACCCAGGCCGGTGACGTGTCGGCCTACATCCCGACCAACGTGATTTCGATCACCGACGGGCAGATCTTCCTGGAGACCGAGCTGTTCTATAAGGGCATCCGTCCGGCGGTGAACGTCGGTCTGTCGGTGTCGCGCGTCGGCTCCGCCGCCCAGATCAAGGCGATGAAGCAGGTCGCCGGCTCGATCAAGCTGGAGTTGGCCCAGTATCGCGAGATGGCCGCGTTCGCGCAGTTCGCCTCCGACCTGGACGCCTCCACCCAGCGCCTTCTGGCCCGCGGATCGCGCCTGACCGAGCTGCTCAAGCAGGCTCAGTTCAGCCCGATGCCGGTCGAGGAGCAGGTCGTGTCGATCTTCGCCGGCGTGAAGGGACACCTGGACAAGATCGCGATCGCCGAGATCGGCCGCTTCGAGCAGTCGCTCCTGTCGGAGATCAAGAGCAAGGAGCCGGGGATCCTGGAGACGATCCGCACCGAGAAGGCCCTGTCCGACGATACCTCGGCCAAGCTCTCCTCGTTCATGGAGAACTTCGCCAAGACCTTCGCGTAAGCGAGGGATCGGTCGGCCACGCGATCCAACGATAAGCGGACGGGACGATGCCCAATCTCAAGGACCTGAAAGTCCGGATCAATAGCGTCAAGTCGACGCAAAAGATCACTTCGGCGATGAAGATGGTCGCGGCGGCGAAGCTGAAGCGTGCCCAGGAGGCCGCCGAGGCCGCGCGTCCCTATGCCGTTCGCATGGACCGGATGATCGCAGCTCTGGGGGCCAATGTCTCCGGCGGCGACGGCCCGAAGCTGCTGACCGGCACCGGGCGCGACGACGTTCACCTGATCGTCGTCGCCACCGCGGACCGTGGTCTGTGCGGCGGTTTCAACTCGACGATCGTGCGCGCCGCGCGCCGCAAGATCGACAAGCTGCTCGCCGAAGGTAAGACGGTCAAGGTCATGACCGTCGGCCGCAAGGGCCGCGATCAGCTGCGCCGCGTCCATGGCGACAAGATCATCTCCTCCAAGGAGAACCTTGCCCGCACCGTGGTCGGGTTCACCGTGGCCGACGAGATCGGCCGCGAGTTGATCCGTCGCTTCGAGGACGGCGAATTCGATGTCGCCACGATGTTCTTCAACCGCTTCAAGTCGGCGATGACCCAGGTCGTCACCGAGCAGCAGCTCATTCCGGCGAACCTGCCGGAGGGCGAGCAAGAGGACACCGGCGAACTGAAGGCGCTGTACGAGTTCGAGCCGGACGAGGAGTCGATCCTGGCGGCTCTCCTGCCGCGCAACGTGGCGACCCAGATCTTCACCGGCCTGCTGGAGAATGCCGCCAGCGAGCACGGCGCGCGGATGACGGCCATGGATAGCGCCACCCGCAACGCCGGCGACATGATCAACAAGCTGACGCTGACCTACAACCGGACGCGTCAGGCCTACATCACTAAAGAACTGATCGAGATCATTTCGGGCGCCGAGGCGCTCTAAGGGCCCTAGAGCCCGCGCCCGCCGCCCAACCGAGGAGCTGAGAGCATGGCGAACAACGCAACCGGCAAAATTCAGCAGGTCATCGGCGCCGTCGTCGACGTGCAGTTCGAAGGCGACCTGCCCGCGATTCTGAACGCCCTGCACACCAAGAACGGCGATAGCACGCTGGTTCTCGAGGTGGCGCAGCACTTGGGCGAGAACACCGTGCGCACGATCGCCATGGACGCGACCGAAGGTTTGGTCCGCGGCTCGCCGGTGACGGATACCGGTGCCCCGATCACCGTGCCGGTCGGCCCGGAGACCCTGGGTCGTATCCTGAACGTCATCGGCGATCCGGTGGACGAGCGCCCGGCGGTCGAGTCGAAGATGCGCTACCCGATCCACCGTCCGGCCCCGGAATACATCGACCAGTCGACCGAAGCCGAGATCCTGGTCACGGGCATCAAGGTCATCGACCTGCTCGCCCCGTACGCCAAGGGCGGTAAGATCGGCCTGTTCGGCGGCGCCGGCGTGGGCAAGACCGTGCTCATCATGGAGCTGATCAACAACGTCGCCAAGGCGCACGGCGGTTATTCCGTGTTCGCCGGCGTGGGCGAGCGTACCCGCGAGGGCAACGACCTCTACCACGAGATGGTCGAGTCCGGCGTTATCGTCGAGGACGGCCCTGGCTCCAAGGCCGCGCTGGTCTACGGCCAGATGAACGAGCCGCCGGGTGCCCGTGCGCGCGTCGGCCTGACCGGTCTGACCCTGGCCGAGTACTTCCGCGACGAGGAAGGCCAGGACGTGCTGTTCTTCGTGGACAACATCTTCCGCTTCACCCAGGCGGGTTCCGAGGTGTCGGCCCTGCTCGGCCGTATCCCCTCCGCGGTGGGCTATCAGCCGACCCTGTCCACGGACATGGGCCAGCTGCAGGAGCGCATCACCACCACCAAGAAGGGCTCGATCACCTCGGTCCAGGCGATTTACGTGCCGGCCGACGATCTGACCGACCCGGCGCCTGCCACGTCGTTCTCGCACCTCGACGCCACCACGGTGTTGAACCGCTCGATCGCCGAGCTGGGCATCTACCCGGCCGTCGATCCGCTCGACTCCACCTCGCGCATGCTCGATCCGCGGATCATCGGCGACGAGCACTACAACGTCGCCCGCCGGGTGCAGGAAGTGCTGCAGCAGTACAAGTCGCTGCAGGACATCATCGCCATTCTCGGCATGGACGAGCTGTCCGAAGAGGACAAGCTGGTCGTGGCCCGCGCCCGCAAGATCCAGCGCTTCCTCAGCCAGCCGTTCCACGTGGCCGAGGTCTTCACCGGCTCGCCGGGCAAGCTGGTCAGCCTTGAAGACACCATCAAGGGCTTCAAGGAGATCGTCGAAGGCGAGCATGACGGCCTGCCGGAATCGGCGTTCTACATGGTCGGCGGCATGGACGAGGCCATCGCGAAGGCCAAGAAGATGGCGGCCGAGGCGGCCTGATCGCCGCCTGAGTTGGGTAAGGCGGCCTGACGGCCGGCAACAAAGAGGGATCCCATGGCGGAGACCACGCAGTTCGAACTCGTCTCCCCGGAGCGGCTGGTTCTCAGCCGTGCCGTCGAGATGGTCGTCGTGCCGGGCACCGAGGGTTATTTCGGTGTCCTGCCGCGCCACGCGCCGATGATCTCGACGCTGGATGCAGGCATCATCGACATCTACGAAGGCGGCTCGGTGGTCGAGCGCATCTTCGTCGCCGGCGGTTTCGCCGAGGTGACCGAGGAGCGATGCACCGTCCTGGCGGAGAACGCCGTGCCGTTGGACGAGATCGATCCGGCCAAGGTCGACAAGGACATCGCCGATACCCGCGATGTGCTGAAGGACGTCTCCGATACCGGCGAGCGCGAGCGGCTCGAGGCGCGGGTCGTCACCCTGGAGGCGATGGCCCGGGCGAAACGCGCCGCCTGACAGGCGTTTACAGCTAATTTCTTCGATGAAGGGTCGTCCGTTGGACGGCCCTTTGTCGTATTGTCATACTTGACCGGTGATTCGCGGGGAAACCCCGGGAGGTATGACGGTGCGGTGGCTCGCCAGAATTCTGCTGGTCGTGCTCCTGATCCTTGTGATCGGGCTGCCCGTGGCGTGGCTGACCCGCGATACCTGGGCGCCCGGGGCCGCCAAATGGGCGGTCAACCACTGGGCCACGGGCCGCGGCGCCGACGCCCCGGTGATCAGCGACCTCGGTTTCAGGATCGACTCGCTGTCCGCCGACCGGATGGCGTTCAAATCGGTTGAGGTCAACGGCCCCGATGGTTTCGCGGCGGACGAAGTCCTGGTGAGCTATGACTGGCGCGACCTGCTGCGGGGGGAGGTGCGCGCCATCGCCCTCGACCGCCCCCATCTTGTTCTGACCGTCGGGGAGGACGGAAGCGTCACCCTCGGCCCGCTGGAACCTCTGCGTGCCCTCGGTGAGGGCGACGGCGGGGAAGGCGGGCCCCCGCTCCCGGTGGTGCGGTTCTCGGACGCGGTCATCGATGTCCGTGGGGCGGCGCAGGGCCGCCTGTCGGCCAGCGGAACCCTGGGCGAGAGCGACGGCGCAATCGGCCTCGCCGCCGACGGGGCCGGCGCGGTGGAGGGGGATGCCTGGCGGGCCGACGGGGCCGGGCGCTTCCAGGTCTCGCTGGGCGACGACCACACCCGCCTGAACGCCACCCTGACCGATGCCAGGGTCCGCCACGGCGATCTCTCCGCCGCCGGCCTGCGGGGGACAGCCTCGGTAGAGATCGACGAGCGCGGCGAGATTGAGGCCATTGCCGATCTGCGCGCCGACAGCGCGGAGGCCTCCGGTGTGGCGGTGGCGGTGCCGTCCGCCCATCTGCGCATGGACCCGCTCGGCCTTTCCGCGGTCTTCCGTCTGGGCGACCGGGAGAGGCCCGACCTGCGCCTGGCCGTGGCCGCCGATCCGGTGGACGGCGACCGCCGGCACGTGGCGGTGGACCTGAACGCCGAACTGGCGACCGTCGACCGGCTGGTCGCCGCCGCCCTGCGGCAGCCGCCGCGCGGCGCCGAGGGCCAGGTGTCGGGCACCCTCCGCGGTGCGGTGCCGGCGGCGCTGAGCGGCGCCGAGCAGGCTTGGGCGGGGACCGTCGCTTCCGGGAGCATCGACCTGACCGCCAGAGCGCCCGACGGCGCGGCCGAGGGCCGGTTCGGCGTGGCCATCGCCGCCGGGACCCTGGCCCTGGAGACCCTGGACCGGGCCAGCCTCTCTCTGGCGCCCGGCCTCTTGCCCGGGGCACTGGTCGAGGTCCTGGGCGCCGGGCCGGTGACCGCGACGCTCGGCCAGGAGGACAAGGCGTTCCGCCTGACCATCCGCGACCCCTTTCACGCGCCGGAAATCGCCCTGGGCGGGCCGATCGCGGCCGAGGTGGAGGGCGGCGCCTCCGCATCCTTCGACGGCGATGCCGGACTGCTGCTGGCCGAAGCCGGACCGAGGCTGACCGCGGCCACCGGCACGATGACCCTGGCCGGGCTTTCCAGCGGCGACCTGCGTCTGCGGACGGCGAGCCTGGTGCTCGATCGGCTCAGCGGGGATGCCGAGGCGATGTCCGGCAAGGGCCTTCTGATCGCCCACCTCGATGCCGGCGACGTCCGCGACATGCGGGTCGCCCTGCCCCTGCGGGTGGTGCATGACGGGAACGGCACCGCCGGGTTCCTCGACCGCCAGGGGTCGGTGACGCTCTCCCGGATTCCGAAGGTCGGCGGCGTGGCGCTGGAAGGTCCGCTCACCGTGCGGGTGCGCGCCGGCGAGCGGCCGGTCCTGCGCTACGGCTTCGAGGACCCCGGGGCGCTCCGGCTGGATCTGCCCCTGGTGGTGCCGGCGGTGACCGCCGCCGTGGATGGCGGCATGCCTCTGCGCATCGACCTCGGCGCCACGGTCGGGATGGTGAAGGCCCGGATCGTCGGCGCGCGGGGCGGGGCCGTGGTGCGGGTCTCCACCGAGGCGATCGATATCGCGCCGGCCGACGAGACCGAGGCCGCGCCGGACGGCATCGCCCTGGCGGGCGTGGCTCTGGAACTGCAGGCCTCCACCCACGGGGACGGCGTGCTGCTGGACCGGATCGTGGTGTCCGCCGACCGGATGACCGACCGGGCCAAGGCGGTGCGCTTCTCGCCGCTGCGGGCCGAGGCCATGGCGACGCGCACCGCGAACGGAGACCTGGCCTTCACCGCCAGTTTCGGCGGCGCGAACGGCGCCTTCGTGCTCGATGCCAAGGGCGTCCACAATCTCGCCAAGGGCACCGGCCGGGCCGACATCACCCTCTATCCCCTGGTCTTCGTGCCGGGCGGTCTGCAGCCGGTCGACCTGTCGCCGGCGGCGGCGGCGATCCTGCGCAACGCGTCCGGCAAGGTCGCCCTGGACGGCACGATCGAATGGCCGGGCCGGGGGGTGCCGCCGGACGATCCGCTGACCCTGACTCTGGAAGACCTCGCCTTCACCGGCTCGCTCGGTACGGTCAGCGGCCTGTCCGGTGCGGTCGGCCTGTCCTCGATCGACCCGCTGACCACCCTGGACGGCCAGGTGCTGACCGCGACCGGCATCGATGTGGGGGTGCCCATCGCCGATCCGACCGTGACCTTCCATATCGACCCCGAACTGAACCTGGTGCTGGAGCAGGTGCAGGCGCGCTTCGCCGACGGATCGGTTCATACCCGCGACGTGACCATCCCGCTGACCTCGAACGAGCCGGTGTCGATGGTGCTCGACGTGGACTCGGTGGACGCCGCCAGGCTGGCGGAAGTGACGGAGCTGGAGGGGCTCACGGCGTCGGGCACCCTGACCGGGCGTCTGCCGCTTGTCTGGGATTTCGAGCAGGGCCTGTCGGTGCGAAACGCAGAATTGTCCGCGACCAATCCCGGGGGAACTGTGAAGTACCGACCGGAATCGCCGCCAGCCGCGTTGCAGGATGCAGGAGAGGAGGTTAGCCTCCTGATGCGGGCCGTTCGCAATCTCGTCTACGAGAAGTTCGATCTCGAGGTGAACGGACGGCCCGGCGAACCGTTTGATATCAAACTGCGGGTGCGCGGTGCCAATCCGGATCTGTTCGACGGCTACCCCGTCGCCCTCAACGTAACGCTTACGGGTCGCCTGGATGAGATGTTCCTCAATGCAAGACGTACACTCGGTCTCTCGGACGTCCTCCGCCGCAAGCTCGAAGCGCGCACCGGCGGTTAGGGCGCTGCTGGCGGCGGCCCTTCTGGGGACGCTGGCGGCCGCCTGCACCCCGACGGTGAGGGTCGAGCCGCCGACGGAGCCCATCACCATCAACCTGAACATCAAGATCGAGCAGGAAGTCCGCATCCGGGTGGAGAAGGATCTTGAGGATCTGTTTTCCACCGAAAGCGACCTGTTCGGGGGGAAGAAGCAATGACCGGTCTGCAGCGCGTGATCAGCCGGCGTCTGGTGTTGGGCGCGCTTGTCGGGGCTTTCGTCACGGTCGCCATGCCGCGCCTCGGCTACGCGCTTGATCTCGCCACGGCGAAGGCCAACGGCTGGGTCGGCGAACGGCGCGACGGCTATCTGGGCGTGATCGACGGTGCCCCGGCCGAGGCCCGGACCCTGGTCGACACCATCAATGCGGAGCGGCGCGAGGCCTATAACGGCGTGGCCGCCTCCAACAGCGTGCCGCTGAACCAGGTGGAGGCTCTGGCCGGTCAGAAGCTGATCGACCGCGCCGTACCCGGCACCTACATCATGGATGCCGCCGGGCGCTGGATCCGCAAGTAGGGGGGCGGGACGGCGCAGACCCGTCCCTATTCCTCGTCTTCCGCCTCGCCGGCCAGGCGCTTGTTCGCCCGCTCGACCCGGGCCTTGAGCTCGTAGTCGGGCCGGTCGTTCTCCCAGTTGTGCATCTGCTGCACCATCTTCAGGCCGGCGGTCTCGAACTTCGTCGTCTTGGTCAGGATGCTGTGTTCGGGGTTGAGCTCACGGATCGGGATGCGCGGCGCGTAGCCGGCGATCCGGGTGATCGCCCGCTCCATCGCCCGGTCGCCGCCGATCGCCTCGCGGCCGCGATAGGCCTCGCGCCAGAGCTGGATCATGTCGGCCCAGCCGTCGAGCCCATAGCCGATGTCGCGCCGCAGGACCTCGAGCCGGTCGATGGCGCCCTTGTTGTGGTCGAACATGTCGGCCAGCGATCCCAGCATCTCGTTCAGGTTGCCCAGACGCTCGTTGATATAGCCGATGCACTCGTCCGCCGCGGTCAGGATGATGGCCACCTGCGGCAGCAGCTCCTCGCGGACCTGGGACTGATAGTCGTCGATCTCCTGGCGGAACTGGATGAGATCGGTGTGCTGGAGATAGAGGAACCCGTTCTCCTTGGGCTCGCCCGGCGCGGTGACGTTGCCGAAGGGGGTCAGCATGCCGACCAGCGGGTCCAGGTAGCTCTTCACGTCCGCCACGGTCGAGTTCGTGCGCTCGGCGGCGAAGATCATGACCCGCTCGATCAGCAGGTCGAGGTCGATCTTCGAGCGCCCGGACTGACCGCCCATGAGCCCCATGAGGGTCTTGGTATTGGTGCGCATCATCAGCGGGTCGCCTCGTTCGATCCCGCATTCGCGGGTGAGCTCGGCAATGAAGGACAGGCGGACCATCGCCTTGTCCTCGTCGTCCCTGGCCACGATCCGGCGCGCTTCCGCTACGGCATCGTCGTCGATGCCGTGCTCGGCATCGCAGCGCAGGCAGACCTCGCGCATCCTGATCGGGTCGAGGTCGCGGATGTTCTTGGTATGCGCAACGGACTCGATAATGGCGAGGTCGCGCGGATTGAGCGCCCCCAGCGTGCCGATCTGCTCCCACGGCAGCACGAGCAGCTCTCCGCGGCGCGTTCCCGAGTAATTCGGGATCACGGCTTCCAACTGGCGCACAGGCCCGTGGAAATACTCGCGAACGCGGGTATGGGCGAGGTCTCGGTTGTGAAACGTGACGGTCGTGCCCCGACGCTCGAAAGTCTGAGGTTTGTTCTCCGCGCGCATCCCCTCTCCTCCGGCGCAGCAGCGCCGGACACCTCAACTCCATTTGGTCACAAGAGCATGAGGGTCTTAAGGAAGATTTTACGCGCTCTCGAAAAATTCACAAACAATGCGTGCGGCGGAAAAAGATTTCAGCGGTCGGGTGTTGCCGTCGCCGCTGCGATCGCCGGTCCCAACTCGGCCACCACCGCCTCGTAGGTCGCGCGTTTGAACGGTACGATCAGCTCCACCACCACGCCGAGATCGACCCATTTCCAGTCATCGAACTCCGGGTGTTCGGTCTGCAGGTCGATATCGGTCGCCGTGCCGGTGAACCGGCAGGCGAGCCACTTCTGCGTCTGGCCGCGCCAGGACTCGCGGATCTTGCCCGGCAGATCGGCCGGAAACTCGTAGGTGACCCAGCCGGCGGTCTCGGCCACCACCTCGACCGAACTGGTGCCGATCTCCTCCTCCAGCTCGCGCAGGCCGGCCTGGCGCGGCGTCTCGCCCTCGTCGATTCCGCCCTGGGGCATCTGCCAGGCGTCGGCGATGCCGATACGCTTGCCGACGAAGACCTGACCCGTATCGTTGAACAGGACGATGCCGACACAGGGCCGGAGGGGAAGCGCGCTACGGTCGGTCATGGGATATCGGCTCAGCGTAAACGTTGGCGGTCGGCGATGGCGGAGACCGGGGCGAGGATGAGGCCCTTGCGTTCCAGCGTGCCGGCCCAGCGCTGGATGCGGTCGATGGATACCGGCAGGGACCGGGCGATGCCGATGGCGACGCGCTGTTCCTGGGCGACCGTCTCCAGATCGGCCAGCGCCCGGTCGATCGAGGAGATCGACGGCGTGGCATCCAGGAAGCGGTTGTTGAAGGCCCGCGGGAGCTGGATCGAGGACGCGAGCTCGGTGGCGATGCTGCGCGACGAGCCCCGGCTGTCGACGATCATGAGCCCGCGCTCCTTCAGCCCTTCCAGGACCGGCATCATGGCGTCTTCCACGGTGGTGAACTGCGACCCCATCCAGGTCGTCACGCCGACATAGCCGGGGGCCCGGCCCAGCACCCATTCCAGTCGGTTCAGGTTGTCGGCCGTCGACAGGCTGGTCAGCAGGGTGGACGGGCCGGGGTCGTCGCGCGGAAAGTCGAGAGGCTCCAGCGGCAGGTCGATGAAGACCTCGTGCCCGGCCGATCGGGCGGCCTCCAGCCAGGCTTCGAGATCCTCGGCATAGGGCGAGAAGCTGAGGGTGACCGCGCCGGGCAGGAGCTGGATCGCGGCGTCGGTCTCGCGCTGGCTGAGCCCGAGATTGGTCACCAGCACGGCGACCCAGGGACGGGTATCGTCCACATTGAACGGTCGGGCATAGGTCGACCAGGGCTGCCGGCCGTCCACCGCGATGATCGGCAGCCGGCCCTCGTCGCGGACCTCCATCAGGGCCGGGTCGACCGGGGTCAGGGTGACGCCGTCGGCGGGAGCGCCATCGGCGACCGCGCTCGGGCCCTCGCCCTCGCCGTCCTTGGCCGGCGACCCGTCACCGCCGCTCTCCTTGTCGGCAGATTCCTGGCCGTTGTCGACGCCCGCCGCCGCTCCATCCGCTTCGGCCTTGGACCGGGGCGCTGCGGCGGAGCTGTTGGGTTCCGGCTCCTCGCCCTCGTCGAGGATGTCGACGGTGAGCTGCGGACGCTGGATCTCGCGCAGGGACTCGGTGTGCTCGGCATTGACCATGAGCCACCCGACCAGGCCGCCGGCGCCGCCGATCACGGCGACGGCGAGCAGGGTGGTCAGCGCCGCCGAGGCAACACGTTTCCAGCGCCCCTTCTTGCGAGGAGCGGGCTCTTCGTCCAGACCGCGTTCCAGATCGTCGGGCGGCGGGCCACCCGACTCCGCCTCATCCAGCGGATCGTCCGGATCTCCGCCCCCCCGCCGCTTCTTGAACAGCTGGGGGAGGCGGGGCAGACGGATATTCGGCTTAGGTAGCCTCAATTCACCACGCGGTTCTGGAACAGATGGAAGCCGCGCAGCAGATCGACCGCGCGGGCGAGCTGGTAGTCCTCAAGCGGATCCTCGTTCTCCGCCGATGCGGCCTCACCCGGCGTGGGCACCTCGGCCGGCGGCTGGGCGGCCGGGGCGTCGCTCTCGTCGGGATTGACCAGGGCACCGCGCAGATCGGCCTCGCGACGCCGGCGGCCCTCCTCGATCTTCTCGATCTTGGCGAGCTCGACCTTGATGTCCGGCTCGATGCCCTTGGCCTGGATCGAGCGGCCCGACGGGGTGTAGTAGCGCGCCGTGGTCAGGCGCATGGCCGCGTTGCCCTGCAGCGGCAGGATGGTCTGCACCGACCCCTTGCCGAAGGACTGGGTGCCGAGAACGATCGCCCGGCGGTGATCCTGCAGCGCGCCGGCGACGATCTCGGAGGCCGAGGCGGAGCCGCCGTTGATCAGCACGACCACCGGCTTGCCATCGGTGATGTCGCCCGGCGTGGCGTTGACCCGGCTGGCGTTCGCCTCTTCCCGGCCACGGGTCGAGACGATCTCGCCGCGCTCCAGGAAGGCGTCGGTGACGGAGATCGCCTGGTCGAGCAAGCCGCCCGGATTGTTGCGCAGGTCGATGACGAAGCCGTGCAGCCTGTCGCCGAGCTCTTCCTTGATCTCGGAGACGGACTCCTGAAGGCCCACCGTCGTCTGTTCGTTGAAGGTGGTGATGCGGATATAGCCGATATCCTGGATCACCCGGTTGCGCACCGACTTGATGGTGATGATCGCCCGGGTGATCTCGACGTCGAACGGCTCTTCCTCGGCGCGGCGGATGGTCAGCGTGATCGGCGTGCCGACCTTGCCGCGCATCTTCTCCACCGCGTCGGACAGGGTCAGGCCGAGCACCGCCTCGCCGTCGAGATGGGTGATGTAGTCGCCGGGCTGCAGCCCGACCTCCGACGCCGGGGTGTCGTCGATCGGCGAGACCACCTTCACGAAGCCGTTCTCCATGGTGACCTCGATGCCGAGGCCGCCGAACTCGCCCTTGGTCTGCACCCGCATGTCCTGGAAGCTCTTCGCGCTGAGATAGCTCGAATGCGGGTCGAGGGAGGTGAGCATGCCGTTGATGGCCGCCTCCACGAGCTTCTCGTCGCTGACCTCTTCCACGTACTGGGCGCGGACCTTCTCGAACACGTCGCCGAGCAGGCTGAGCTGACGGTAGGTGTCGGTCGAGTTGGTCTGGCTCTGGCCGCCGCCCGTGGCGCCGAGCAGGACGCCGCCGCCAACGGCGAACGCCAGTGCCGCGGACACCGCGACACGGCGGATCGCCCGGCTGCGTGCCTTATCAGGGCGGGTCGGGGCGCCAGAATCGGCGGCGGTGTCATCAAGACGGGAATTGTTCATCCGACTCATCCTTTGGCCTTTTCGGTAAGTCCCGCAAAC
Organism: Thalassobaculum salexigens DSM 19539; assembly: GCF_000423805.1. Taxonomy (NCBI): domain Bacteria; kingdom Pseudomonadati; phylum Pseudomonadota; class Alphaproteobacteria; order Rhodospirillales; family Thalassobaculaceae; genus Thalassobaculum; species Thalassobaculum salexigens. The sequence goes on along the minus strand of NZ_KE384094.1, from coordinate 962,274 downwards.
CACGGTAACGGGTCGATCGGGTCACCATTGTGGCGAAGTTCCAGATACAGCTCGGGTGCGGCGTCTCCGGCCGCCGCCATCGCACCCACCGGCTCGCCGGCGAGCACATGGCTCCCGACACTCAAATCGACCCGTGCGAGCCCGGCAAGAAGGGTATGATATCCGTCGCCGTGTTCAATGATCAAAATCCGACCGAATCCTTCGAACGGCCCAGCATACAACACGATTCCGTCATGCGGGGCGATCGCGAGCGCGCCGGGACGCGTGCGCAGCAGCAGCCCCTGTCTGGTCAGGTCGCCCGACTTGCCCTTGCCGAACCGCTGGACGACCGTGCCGGCGACCGGGGCGAAGAGATGGCCCCGGGCGCTTGTCAGCGGCGGTCCGGGGGGCAGCGCGGCGGTCCGGACCGGGTCCGCCGCCGGCGCGTCGGTGGCTGCGGGGGCCGGCGGTTCGCCGCCGTCCACCTCGGGCGGCGACGGACGCGACGGCCGCAGCTTCGGCGTCACCAGGGCCGCCAGCTTGCGCTGTTCCTCCGCCTCGGCGGCCTCGCGCTTCTCCAGGCTGTCGATCAACTCGCGCAGGGAGCGGGCCGACTGGCTGAGCGCCCGGATCTCTTCCGCCGCGTTGCTCGCCCGGTTGCGCGTGCCGGCCAGCAGTTCCGCCTTCTCCGCCGCCAGGGCGGCGAGCTGGGCGCGCTCGGCGTCCAGCTCCTGGGCGGCCAGGGTCAGCCGGTCGCGCTGGGCTCGGATATCGGCTTCCAGCGTCGCCAGCGTGTCGAGCTCGCGGCGCAGCGCCCTGGCATTCCCGTTGAGACGCGGGATCGCGGATTCCAGCAGGATGCCGGTATGGACGGTGTCCAGGGGCGCGCGGCCCACCAGCAGCAGGGTCTCCGGCGGATGGCGGGCGAGCCGCTGCAGCGCGCCGGTGAGATGGGAGAGCTCCTGGCGGCGCTCGAGCAGGCGGCTGCGCTTGTCCTTGACCTCCTGGCGCAGGGTGTCGAGGGTCTGTTCGGCGTCGAACATGTCGGTCTCGGTGCGCTGCGCCCGGGTGGCCGCCACGGCCATGCGCTCGCGCAGCCGGTCGATCTCGCCGGCCAGCGCGCCGGCCAGCCGGTCCAGCTTGGTGCCCGCCTTGCGCTCGCCCTCCAGCGCCTTCTCGATGCGCCGGAGCTCCGCGGTGGGGTCCTTCGGCGCCGGATCCTCCGCGGTCTGAGCCCGCGCGTTTCCGCCCACCGCCGCGGCGAGCATCGCCAGAACCAGGACGGGGGCGAGGGAACGCACCGCGGCGCTTACTCCGCCGCCCGGCGGTCGCGCACCAGCATGCAGTCGCCGGTCATCGCCGCCGGCGGCTTCATGCCCATGAGCGAGAGCAGGGTGGGCGCGACATCGGCCAGCTTGCCGGTCTTCAGGGAGGTGACGTCCTCCGGCGCGCCGACCAGGATCGTCGGGACCAGGTTGGTCGTATGGGCGGTGTGCGGGCCGCCGGTCTCCGGGTCGAGCATGACCTCGCAATTGCCGTGGTCGGCGGTCAGGAACATCGCGCCGCCGGCCCTCAGCACCGCCTCGGCGACCCGGCCGACGCAGGTATCGACCGTCTCCACCGCCTTGATCGCCGCCTCCAGGCTGCCGGTATGGCCGACCATGTCCGGGTTGGCGAAATTGGCGACGATCAGGTCGTAGGTGCCGCCGTCGATGGCCGCGACCAGCTTGTCGCAGAGTTCCGGCGCGGACATTTCCGGCTGCAGGTCGTAGGTCTTCACCTTGGGCGAGGGCACCATGATCCGGTCCTCGCCGTCGAACACCGCCTCGCGGCCGCCGTTCAGGAAGAAGGTGACGTGCGGATACTTCTCGGTTTCGGCGATGCGGAGCTGAGTCTTGCCGGCCTTGGCGACGACCTCGCCGATCGGCTCGCTCAGATCCTCCGGCGGGAAGATCGTGACCATCTTCGGCGCCAGCACCGACGAGTATTCGACCATGCCCGCGACGATGCCGGGCTTCGGGGTCCGGGCGCGCGCGAACCCCTCGAAGTCGTCGTCCACGAACGGGGCCAGGATCTCGCGCGCCCGGTCGGCGCGGAAGTTCGCCATGACGATGGCGTCCCCGTCCTGCACCGGCGCGCCGCCGGCGATCACGGTCGGGGTGACGAACTCGTCGGTCTCGTCGCGGGCATAGGCAGCGTCCACCGCGGCGACCGCGTCGTCGGCGCTGTGCTCGGCCTCGGCCAGGCAGACCGCCTTCCAGGCCTGCTCCACCCGCTCCCAGCGCTTGTCCCGGTCCATGGCGAAGAACCGGCCGCTGACCGACGCGATGGTCGCCGCACCGTCCAGGTCCTCGATGAAGGCGCGGAGCTGGTCGGCGGCACTCTTCGGCGCGCAGTCTCGGCCGTCGGTGAAGACATGGACCACGACCCGGGCGCCGCCGGCGGCCAGGACCTTGGCCAGGGCGGCCACGTGGCGCTGGTGGCTGTGCACCCCGCCGGTGGAGACCAGGCCCATCAGGTGGCAGGTGCCGCCGCTCTGCTTCAGGGTGTCGAGCACCTGGGCGATGGCCGGCTGTCTGGCCAGGCTGCCGTCGGCGATGGCGGCGTTGATCTTCGGCAGCTCCTGCATGACGACCCGGCCGGCGCCGAGATTCATATGGCCGACCTCGGAATTGCCCATCTGGCCGTCCGGCAGCCCGACGAACTCGCCCGACGCGTTCATCAGCCCGCCCGGCCAGCGGGCGGCGAGCGCGTCCACATTCGGCGTGTGCGCCAGGGCGACGGCGTTGTCGGTACGGTCGGTGCGGTGGCCCCAGCCGTCCATGATGCACAGGACGACTGGGCGGGGGGTATCGGATGTCTTGCTCATGGGACGGTTATATATCCTTCCCGGGGGCAAGGTCACGGGCTGCGCGCGTACTCGTTTGGCGGATCAGAACACGGCGGCCGCTACGGAGAGCACCAGCAGCACGGCGAAGACGACGTTGACCGCCCGACCGAGAACCGGATGGCTGAGCCAGCGGGCGAACAGCGAGCCGAAGGCGAGCCAGGTCAGGTTCACCAGCACGATCACCGGTGCAAGGGCGGCGATCTTGGCGACGGCGTCGAACACCGGGTCGCCAGGCACAACCGCGTGGGTGGAATAGACCGCACCGATGGCGGCGAAGGCCTTCGGATTGGCGATGGCCAGCAGGTAGCCGCCGACGAAGCCTGCCGGGCGGGCGCCCGGATCCCGGTTGAGGCCGCCGACCGGGGCGGTGGCGATCTTCCAGGCGAGATAGAGGATGTAGGCGGCGGCAAGCGCGGTGACGACGGGCACCGCGCCGGGTACCACGAAGATCAGCCCGGCGACCCCGGTGGCGATCAGCAGCAGCACCGTGGCCGTGCCCAGGCAGATGCCGGCGACATAGGGCAGGCTTGCCCGCAGGCCGAACGCGGTGCCCATGGCGGCGGAACTGAGCGTGGCGGGGCCGGGGCTGCCCATCAGCGGCAGGGCGGCAAGCCAGAGGGGGATGAGGGCGTCGAGCATGGCGCTACATGAGCGCGGACCGGGGCGTCGGTCTTGGACGTTTGTGCGCGCTCCGCATTCTATGTCACGTCGTCATCCCTGGGGCGCCGGGATGACGGAAAAACGATCGAGGCCGGGTGGAGGGGAGAGCTACGCCCGATGATACGGATGCCCGGCCAGAATGCGCTCCGACCGGTAGATCTGTTCCACCAGCATCACCCGGGCGAGCATGTGGGGCCAAGTCTGAGGGCCGAAAGCGAGCACCAGGTCGGCGCGCTCGCGGATGCTCTGGTCCAGCCCGTCGGCGCCGCCGATGACGAAGCAGATCTCGCCGCGCCCCTGGTCGCGCCAGGCGCCGATCCGGCCCGCCAGATCCTCGCTGGAGAGCCCCCTGCCGCGTTCGTCCATCGCCACCAGCACCGCACCGTCGGGAATGCGGGCGGCGATCAGGGCAGCTTCCTCTGCCTTGAGGACGTCGCCCTCAAGGCGCTTCTTGGCTTCGACCTCCTGGATCGCCAGCGACCAGGGGAGGCGGTCGCCGTAATCCCGGCACAACGCCTCCATCGGGCCGCGTTTCATGCGGCCCACCGCCACGATCGTGATCTTCACGCGTCCTCCTGTCCGGGCCTTGGATCCGGGTCTACCCGGGGCCCGGCGCTAGTCAGGCATGCGCGAAGGTCGGCTCGGCCCCGATATCCGCGCCGGACTCGCCGCCGATGCGGACGGTGCGGCTCGGCGGCGGGGTGGCGCCCCACATCTTCTCCAGCCCGTAGAACTCCCGGACCTCGGGGCGGAACAGGTGGACGATGACGTCGCCCCCGTCGATCAGCACCCAGTCGCCGCGGGACTGTCCTTCCACGGTGACGCCGTCGACGCCCTGATCCTTGAGTTTTCTGCAGATGTGGTCGGCCATGGCCGAAACCTGCCGCGATGAGCGGCCCGTGGCGATGATCATGTAATCGCCAATGGCGGACTTTCCGGCCAGATCAATGGCCACAATGTCCTCGGCCTTGTCGTCGTCCAGTGAGGTCATCACCAGCTTCTTCAGGCCGTCCCCCAGATTGGGAGCAAGTGTGTCGAGTATGGTCGCACTCCTTTCGTCAGCGAAAGCGGACCCCGGCGTGCCCCGGCGGTCCATGGTTGCTCTGGTAGTTCCGATTATCGGACTGGGTGCTTTCTAGCCGGACCCTCCACCCTTGCGTTGCGCCCGTATCCGGGTCGCCGACGCGGCATGGTGGCGGGTGTGCAGAAACACCCAGGCCGGAGGCCGCCGATCCGCCAGTCCCCGGGCGTTCCTTTCGGGCACCCGGACCCTCGCGAACCGTTTGGCGGCTCGGCTCGCCAAAGCCCTTAAAGAATAGGTAGGCCGGTCGAAAACCGCAATGACGGCTGTGTGACAGATCAGCAGCCACCGTTCCCAGCGATGGAAACTGGCCAGATTGTCCGCCCCCATGATCCAGACGAACGACATGTAGGGGCAGCGCCGGCGCAGGGCGACGAGCGTGTCGGCGGTGTAATGGGTGCCGAGATGCAGCTCGAAGTCCTTCACCTTGATCCGCGGGTGGCGCGCGACGGCCCTGGCGGAGGCCAGGCGCTCGGCGAAGGGGGCCATGTCGTCGCGCGGCTTCAGCGGATTCTGCGGGCTGACCAGCCACCAGACCTCGTCCAGGCCGAGCCGCTTCATGGCCGTCTCGGCCACATGGCGGTGGCCGTCATGGGCCGGATTGAAGGAGCCGCCCATCAGCCCGACCTTGAGTCGCCGCCGGTCGGCGCCGGCGCGGGGCAGGGCCGCCGCCTCGCTCGCCGGCATCCGCAGGGCGTGCGGCCGCACCCGGGCGAACAGGGCGGACCCTGCATCGGGGGGGAGCCGGTCCCTGTGCGGTCCGCGAATCGGGGTGAAGAGGGTCATCGGCGGTATCGGGTCAGGGCCGGGCCATCATGGCCGGGTCTGGCCGGTTCCGCGCACCAGATACTTGAAGCTGGTCAGCTGTTCCGCGCCGACCGGGCCGCGGGCGTGCATCCGGCCGGTGGAGATGCCGATCTCCGCGCCGAAACCGAACTCGCCGCCATCGGCGAACTGGGTGGAGGCGTTATGCAGGACGATGGCGCTGTCGACCTCGGACAGGAACCGCTCCGCGGCGGCGGGGTCCTCGGTGACGATGCTGTCGGTATGGTGCGAGCCGTGGCGGTTGATGTGCTCGATCGCCCCGGCCACGCCGTCGACCACGGCGACGGACAGGATGGCGTCGAGATACTCCGTGTCCCAGTCCGCCTCGCTCGCCGGATCCATGCCGGCCGCGATGGCCCGCGCCGCCGCGTCGCCGCGCAGGATACAGCCGGCCGCCCGCAGCGCCTCGGCCACCGGCGGCAGCAGTTCGGCGGCGACGGCTCGGTCGACCAGCAGGGTCTCGGCCGCCCCGCAGACCGAGGTGCGCCGCATCTTGGCGTTGACCGCGATGGCGACGGCCTTGTCCCGGTCGGCGCCGGCGTCGAGATAGACGTGGCACAGCCCGTCCAGATGGGCGAAGACCGGCACCCGGCTCTCGTTCTGCACCCGCTCGATCAGCGAGCGGCCGCCGCGCGGCACGATCACGTCGACATATTGCGGCATGGTCAGCAGCTTGCCGACGGCGGCCCGGTCGGTGGTCGGCACCGACTGGATCGCGTCCTCCGGCAGGCCGGCCTCGCGCAGCCCCTTATGCAGGGCGGCGACGATGGCGGTGGAGGAGTGGTAGCTCTCCGAGCCGCCGCGCAGGATCGCCGCGTTCCCGGCCTTCAGGCACAGGCTGCCGGCATCGGCGGTCACGTTCGGGCGGCTCTCGTAGATGATGCCGATCACGCCCAGCGGCACCCGGCGGCGCTCGAATTTCAGGCCGTTCGGTCGTTCCCACGCGGCCATGGTCGCCCCCACGGGATCGGGCAGCCCGGCCACGACCTCCAGGCCGGCGGCGATGCCTTCCAGCCGACCCGCATCCAGCAGCAGCCGGTCGACCAGGGAGTCCCGCAGGCCCTTATCGCGGGCGGCGGCGATGTCCTTGGCGTTGGCGGCGAGGATCGCCGGCGTGTCGGCGCGCAGCGCGGCGGCGGCGGCATGCAGCGCCTTGTCCTTCTGCTCGGAGGAGGCCAGGGCCAGCACCGCCGCGGCGGCGCGGGCGCGGCGACCGATCTCCAGCATCATCGCGTCGATATCGGTCTGTGCCGCGGGCGCGCGGGAAAGTCCGGGCTTATCGTCGACAAGGCTCATCGGGGCGTGTCCTCCTCGGCGGCGCGGCCGTCGGCCAGCACCAGATCGTCTCTGTGGACGATTTCGTCCCGGCCACGGTAGCCGAGCGCCGTCTCGATTTCACGGGATTTGAGCCCGGCGATCAGCCGCGCATCGTCCGACGCATAGGCGACCAGCCCGCGTCCCCGGATCACCCGGTCCGGCCCGTGCAGGGTGACGAGGTCGCCGCGCTCGAAGGTGCCGACCACCTCGGACACCCCGGCGGGCAGCAGGCTCTTGCCCGCGTTCAGCGCCCGGATGGCGCCGGCGTCGACGATAAGCTGGCCGCGCGGGGCGAGCGAGCTGGCGATCCAGCGCTTGCGGGCGGTCAGCGGCGAGGCGCCGGCATGAAACCAGGTGCAGCGGCCGCCCCCCTGATCCGGGCCGGCGTCGATGCGGCGGATCGGGTGGGTCTCGCGGCCGTTGGCGATGACCATGCGGCAGCCGGCCGCCCCGGCGATCTTGGCGGCGGCCAGCTTGGTCACCATCCCGCCCGAGGCATAGCCGCTGCCGGCGGCCCCGGCCATCGCCTCGATCTCCGCGGTCACGCCTTCCACGTCGGAGATGTGGCGGGCGTCGGGATTGCGACGCGGGTCGGCGGTGTACAGGCCGTCGATATCGGACAGCAGGACCAGGGTGTCGGCGCTGGCCATCTGGGCGACCCGGGCGCCGAGCCGGTCGTTGTCGCCGAACCGGATTTCTGCCGTCGCGACCGTGTCGTTCTCGTTGATCACCGGCACAGCACCCAGGGCCAGCAGGGTATTGATGGTGGCGCGGGCGTTCAGGTGGCGGCGGCGCTGTTCGGTGTCGTCGGGCGACAGCAGGATCTGCGCCACGGTCAGGTGGTGGCGGGCCAGGGCCTCCTGATAGGCATGGGCCAGCAGGATCTGGCCGGTGGCGGCGGCGGCCTGCTTCTCCTCCAGCTTCGGGCGGACCTGGTCGATGCCGAGATGCCGTCGGCCCAGCGCGATGGCGCCGGAAGAGACGACCAGCACCTCGACCCCGGCCCGGCGCAACTCGGCGATGTCGTCGGCCAGTGCGTCCAGCCAGGCCCGGCGGACCGACCCGGTCTCCTCGTCGACCAGCAGGGCCGAGCCGATCTTGATGACCAGCCGGCGGGACTCGTCGATGCGGTGGGGCGCGCTGCCCTCCGCGCCGCTATCTGCGCCGCCCCTCGCACCGTTGCCCGGGCCCTTGGCAGCAGCCTGGGTGCCGGTCTTGGCGGTCAGGGTGTCCATACGGGCTCCCCTTCCTCCCGCTCGGCGTCCTCCTCTTCGGCCTGACGCGCGTCGGTGGCGGCATGGATGTGGTCGTTGAGGCGGCCCAGCGCCTGGCGCACGTTCAGGCCGGAGGCGGCGGACAGGGCCATGGGCCGCTGGCCGGTCTCTTCCTCGAACAGGTCCTGCAGGGCTTCCACATCCTCCTCGGTCATGGCGTCGACCTTGCTCAGCGCCAGCACCTCGGGCTTGGTCTCCAGCGCGCCGCCATAGGCCTCCAACTCGCCGCGCACGGTCTCCCAGGCGGCCATGGGGTCTTCGCCGGTGGCGTCGACCAGATGGAGCAGGGCGCCGCAGCGCTCGATATGGCCGAGGAATCGGTCGCCGAGCCCGGCGCCCTCATGGGCGCCCTCGATCAGGCCGGGGATGTCGGCCAGCACGAATTCCTCGTCGCCGATGCTGACCACGCCGAGGCCCGGATGCAGAGTGGTGAAGGGATAGTCGGCGACCTTCGGCTTGGCGGCGGTGACGGCCGACAGGAAGGTGGACTTGCCGGCGTTGGGCAGGCCGACCAGCCCGGCATCGGCGATCAGCTTGAGCCGCAGCCAGATCCACATCTCCTGGCCGGGCCAGCCCGGCGTGGTCTTGCGCGGCGCCCGGTTGGTGGAGGACTTGAAGCGGGCGTTGCCGAAGCCGCCGTCGCCGCCATTGGCCAGGGTCACGCGCTGGCCGACCTCGGTCATGTCGGCGAGCAGGGTCTCGTAGTCCTCGTCCCAGATCTGGGTGCCCAGCGGCACACGCAGCACGATGTCCTTGCCGCCGGGGCCGCTCATGTCGCGGCCCATGCCGGGGCGGCCGTTCTCGGCCTTGAAATGCTGCTGGTAGCGGAAATCGATCAGCGTGTTCAGCGCGGCCACGCATTCGACAATCACGTCGCCGCCGCGCCCGCCGTCGCCGCCGTTCGGTCCGCCGAACTCGATGAAGGCTTCCCGGCGGAAGCTCAGACAGCCGTTGCCGCCGCTGCCGCTGCGGATGAAGACCTTGGCCTGATCGAGGAACTTCACGTCACGTCCTCCGCGAACCCCCGCGGGGCAGACATCCTGACAGACATCCTGCGCGCGGGTACGAAAAAAGGGAACGGCGAACCGTTCCCTTCGATGCCGCTCCCGGTTGTCGGGGCGGCTTTACTCGGCCGGCGCCTCGGCTGCGGCGACGCCGATATAGGTGCGGCCGCGCGTCTCGCGGAACTCCACCTTGCCCTCGACCTTGGCGAAGATCGTGTGATCCTTGCCCATGCCGACATTGGCGCCCGGGTGGAACTTGGTGCCGCGCTGGCGGACCAGGATGTTGCCCGGAATGACGGACTCGCCGCCGAACTTCTTCACGCCCAGGCGGCGACCTTCGGAGTCGCGGCCGTTACGGGAGCTACCACCTGCCTTTTTATGGGCCATGGATCTACTCTCCTCTAGCTCGGTTAGGCGCCGGCACTGATGCCGGTCACGCGCAGAACGGTGAGGTTCTGGCGATGACCGCGCGTGCGGCGATGGTTCTTGCGGCGCTTCTTCTTGAAGATCGTGATCTTCGGACCCTTACGCTGGTCCAGCACCTCGAAGGCAACGGAAGCACCGGCCACCAGGGGGGCGCCGACGGTCAGATTGGCGTCGTCGCCGACCATCAGAACCTGGTCGATCTCGACCGTGGCACCCGCCTCGGCGTCGAGCTTCTCGACCTTGATCACGTCCCCGGAGGCGACCTTGTACTGCTTGCCGCCGGTTTTAACGACTGCGAACATCGGCTCGATCCTGGCAAAACTAGTGGGCGCGCCGCCTGTCGGCACGCAACGGAGCGCGCACTATACGTATGGCGCTTTGCATGTCAACACGAACTCGGCCGACTGTCGCCGGCCGGGCAATCGGCCGGCTCGGAGCGTGGTGTTTCCGGGGACGAGACTAGCCCGAGCCTCCCGGCTGCGAAAGACGTGCATCATGCGCTTGCATCGTGGTGCGGCTTTGACTAGGTTCCCGGCCTGCTCCTGAACGAGCCTTATGGAGAGGTGCCGGAGTGGTTGAACGGGGCGGTCTCGAAAACCGCTGTGGGCGCAAGCTCACCGAGGGTTCGAATCCCTCTCTCTCCGCCAATTCCCATTGAAATTACAATATTTGTTTCCTCTATGGGGGCTGATTCCCACAAGAGCTCCCCAATAGATCTGCCCCTCGTCTCTAATTCGAGTCGGTTAGCTCGAATGGCACTGGCCGACCGATAGTGTTGAAAAGGTCAGCGCGACGCCCGGAGTGTCGATCTTCCAGAATCTATTTTTCAATGCGGCAGAGCCTCATGAAGCATTGACGCACTCACGCCAACTGTCCTGCTGGAATGCTACGCGTCGAATGTGCCTTCGGGCTTCTTCGACCGACCCTTCTCGGGCATTCGGCATGCTTCTGATCAAGCGGCCAAGCGCTCGCCGTCAACCGGTCACGGTCACCTTACGACATATCGAGCAAGCTCGTCGGGGGTCCCGTTCGGAAACGCCACTCGCAAATGGTCTAGAAAGGCAGAGACGCGGGCACTTAGCAGCCGGCGGCTGGGATAAAGTACCCAGAGCGCGATCTCGGGGCCCTCCAACTCGCCCCAGTCGACCAAAGTCCCTGCAGCCAGATCATGACTTACAAGTGAGATCGGCAACTGGGCGGCCCCGACCCCCATCCGAACGGCATCGCGGACCATGAGGAGCGACGAGAGGCTCAGACACGGGCGAACCGCGAGGGGGGATTTCCCGGTCGCCGTGCTCACAGTCCAGGTTTCGCTCATTTCGGCTTTCCCGCGCACAACGGCCGGAATGGGAGACCCGTCAGCCGACGGTCGGACGTCTGGGCTCGCCACCACCACTAACCGATCGCGTAGGAACACCCGACCGACGAGGCTCTCGTCGCGGTCCGGGTTCACCCGGATCACCAGGTCGTAGGCTTCCTCCACCATGTCGACGGCCCGGTCCTCCGTCGTGACTTCAAGCCTGACTTCAGGATGCATCAACGCGAAATCCGCAGCCAGTTTTCCCATGGCGGTCTGAGAGAAGAGCAGGGGTGCGCTGATCCGCAACCGTCCGCGTGGAATAGTCCCGCCCGACGATATCGCCAAAGTCGTCTCTTCGAGGTCGGTGAGCAATGCGGCCGTCCGCTCAAAGAGGGCGCGCCCTTCCTCGGTCAGCTTCAGGGCGCGGCCGCCGCGTTCGAACAGGCGCAGGTTCAGACTGGCCTCTAGCTCCGCAACCCGTCTGGAAAGCGTCGCCTTTGGACGGCCGCTGGCACGGGCTGCCCGGCCGACCCCTTCATGCCTGGCGACGAGGTTGAAGTCGGCGAGAGCGAGAAGATCCATCTGTTCCACCTGTGAGACGAAGTGTCCAAATACGACGCCTATTGGAATGAAATAGGATCAGTGATCTTGCAAGCGTTCTTAAACGCGAAACCGGAGTTTCCCATGACCATTCTCGTTACCGGCGCGACCGGCAATGTCGGACGAAACGTCGTCACCCAGCTTGTGAGCCGCGGCGCAGACGTGCGTGCACTGGTCCGCGATCCCGTAAAGGCCGACTTCCCGACTGGTGTGGAGATTGTCCAGGGCGACTTTCTCGACGTCGACGCCCTGCGGCAGGCCTATTCCGGCGTCTCTACCCTGTTCCTGCTGAATGCCGTGGTCGCCGATGAATACACCCAGGCGCTGATCGCTCTCAATCTCGCCCGCGAGGCCGGAATCGAGCGCATCGTCTACCTGTCGGTGATCCACAGCGACACCTACGTGAACGTGCCGCATTTCGCCGGCAAGTTCGGGGTCGAGCGTATGATCGAGGCGATGGAGATCCATGCCACCATCCTGCGCCCCGCTTACTACATCGACAACGATGTCACGATCAAAGACGTCGTGGTCGGCCACGGTGTCTATCCGATGCCGATCGGCACCAAGGGGTTGGCGATGGTCGACACCCGCGATGTGGGTGAGATTGCGGCGATCGAGCTGATCCGCCGGGAGCGGTCCGCCACGCCCCTGCCGATCACCCGCATCAATCTGGTGGGCCCCGATACGCTGACCGGTCCCGATGTCGCTGCGATCTGGAGCGAGGTGCTCGGCCGCCCGATCACGTATCCAGGCGACGATACCGACGCTTTCGAGCAGAACCTGCGGCTGTTCATGCCGAGCTGGATGGCGCTCGACATGCGCGTCATGGCCGAGCGCTTCCTGACCGCTGGCATGGTCCCCGAAGCCGGCGACGTGGCGCGCCTGACGTCGATGCTCGGCCGTCCCCTGCGCTCCTATCGCGACTTCGCCGCGCAGGTCGCGGGCTGATCTCCCCAATCCAGGGGCTTTGTCGTGATCTACTCGACCGCCGCCGTGCCGGTGAACCCGGAAAGGGTGACCTGGCCCGGCAACCAGATCCTCATTTTCAACCCGTTATGCACGTTGGTCGCTCGTATTGTCCCCCCGTGCTTATGGACGATTGTCCGTGCTATCGAGAGTCCCAGGCCGACATTCCCGGTCTCCGTGTTTCGGCCTTCGCTGACCCGGAAGAATGGCTCGAATATATCGTCCAGCATCTCATCCGGTACTTTAGGTCCTTCGTCGACGATCTCAATAGCAACACCATCGTCTTCTGACTCGACGCTTAATTCGACTTTGCTTCCGTAGTTGACGGCATTTTCGAGCACATTTCGAATTGCGCGTCGCAATGCGACCGGACGGCAGAGGTATCTGTGGGCCCGCAGATTTGTCGAAAAAGCGACCCCCGGGAACTCTCTAGCGAGATTCGACAGGGTCTCGACCAGATTGACGGTTTCACTTTTCTCTTCCTGGACTTCGCGTTTAGCAAAAACCAGACAATCTTCGACCATCGAGCCCATGTCCTGAAGCGTCTGGATCATCTCGGACTTCAGCTCTTGATCCTTGATGAATTCCGCTCTCAAGCGTAGGGACGTGATGGGTGTCCGAAGATCGTGGCTGACGGCCGCCAGCATTTTCGTTCGGTCTTCGACAAATCGGCTAATGCTTTCCTGCATGGTGTTGAACGCGATCGTCGTGGATCTGAGCTCGTCAGGCCCCTCCACCTCGACATAGCCGACGGCCTCACCTTGGCCAAAGCGTTCGGCGGCCAAAGACAATTTCCGCAACGGCGCCGTGATGCGTTTGACGATGATCGCAACGATCAACAAGATTCCAACGAGCGAAAGGATAGCGGACAGAATGACCGGTAGAAGAATCACCAATTCATCGACCGGCGACAAAACTCGGGCGTTGAGCCACTCCTTCTCGTTCAATTGTATCGAGACGTAATCAATCGGACAGGCGCCTCCTTGATTGGATTGCTTCTCGGCAATAAGGCAGTCCTCGATTCTCTCCGCGAACCAGAACTCCCAGATACTCAAGGACGACACCGTATTATCAGTGGCGAATATAGGCCTTCCGGACAGAATTTCCGGGACATGTGCAACACTGTCATGCGGAATGTCGAACCGGTTCTGAGTAAGCGGTAGATCGTCAACGTGGAAATGAATATCTGGATCGCTTGTAGCCCGTAAGAGTTTCTCGCGTTCTGACCCCGATGTCGTACGCCCGATTTCATAGGCCGTCGCGACTTCCTCGATGACCATTCTGACCTGTTGTTCCTGAATACCTTCATCCGTCTTGATATAGAAAACGACGAGGATGATGGTTTGAGATAACAGGACAGCCCCGATGATAAGAATCATCAGTTGTCCTGCAATCGTTCTGTGAATCTTTCTCATCGGCGGGCTACATCCAAAGTGAACATGTAGCCACCACCCCAAACGGTTTTAATGATTTCTGGAGTTTTGGCATCCGCTTCAATTTTTTTGCGAAGCCTGCTGACCTGATTGTCGATGGACCGGTCGAATACATTGGCGGCGCGACTGCTGACCATATCGAGCAACTGATCGCGGGAGAGAACCATCTTCGGATGGTCGAGAAAGGTCATTAAGAGCCTGAACTCTACCGTACTAAGCGCCGTTTCCTGGCCGCCGCTCTCCTTCCTGAGGACCTGCCGGTCCACGTCGAGCACCCAGGTCCCGAAACCGATCTGGCCCGCCTCGATGCCCGAATACTGCCTAGGGAGGCTATTTACGCGTCGCAGCACGCCTTTGATCCGCGCCAAGAGCTCCCGTGGATTGAATGGTTTGGTCAAGTAATCGTCCGCGCCGATCTCCAGTCCAACAATTCGGTCGGTCTCGCTCGCGACCGCGGTCAGCAGAATGACCGGTATGTCGCGTGTCTCCCGTATACGCCGGCAGATTTCCAACCCGCCTTCGCCAGGCATCAGAATGTCGAGAACGATCAAGTCGATCGACGCGGCCTTAACGACGGTATCCATTTCTGCGCCATTGGCGGCCATCGAAACTCGGAACCCGTTCTCGCCGAGATACTTCGCCAAGGGCTCCCGGATATTCTTGTGGTCGTCGACGACCAAGATGTGAGGATTCTTCGGCGGCATTGCGTTCAGAATCTCCAATCACCTCAATGCGTCGAGCTATGGACATTCGGATAATCAATTTGGCCGCGTCTCAAAAGCAGGAATATGTATAAAAGTATGCCACGGCGTTTACTTGGCACGCTTTTTTACAATTTCGCCAAGCCTGACCCATCATCCAGGCGCTCCGCCGCTAGAACGCGGGCATGAAGCCTAGGGCAGATCGTGCGGTGACGGGATCACCTCGTGATCGCGTCAAAGGGTCTGAATCTGCTCTATCTTATTGTTTTAGAGACAAATTCACCGACCATATTGAGTCATAAAATGAGGCGATATGGTCGGATTCGGCTCCAGGTCGGCGTCCTGACCGTCGCGGAACGCGTGCCGTCGGCACCTCGTTCGACCGGCAGCGGGGACTATCGGTGGAGTGCAGAACGCTGCCGCGACGTGCCTCTGAGGGCGCTCGAAGCGTAGACTCGCTGTCACACTTTTTTACAACTTTACGGCCTTTCTGGCATACGCGTGTGAAATGTCGCCCCCAGACTGCCCAGCATCGAGACATAAACGTCAAAGCTGAACGAGGGGCTAGGACATGAACTACATGGTTTGTCGCAAGGGCGTCGCAGCGGGATTGCTGATGGCGATCGTTGCACTCCCCGGGATCGCGTCTGCCGCGGACGACTGGGAGTTCGTGATCGGTGGCGGCTTGGGATATGGATCCAAGTACGAGGGCTCCGATGAAATGGAGGCCATGTTCCTTCCGGTGGCGGGCATTACGTGGAAGGACACCGTGTACCTTTCGACGGAAGATGGATTGGGCGCCGTCGTTTACGACAACAACAACTTTACCGTGAATGTCGGCTTCAACTACGACTGGGGTCGCGACGAAAGCGACAGTTCCGACCTGAACGGACTGGGTGACGTCGATGGCGCGGCAACGGCAAACCTGAGCCTGGAATATGACATCGGCCCCGTGACCCCGTTCATCGAACTGACCCGACATCTCGGCGGTACCAACGGACTGGAAGCGTCCTTCGGTGTCGATACCATGATCCCCCTGAGTGCCTTGACGGGCCAGGGCTCCGGGTCGGGTGCGATGGGATCTGACGACGAGGGCGCGAATGGACCGGCGTTCCTGGCCGGACTGTCCTCGACATGGTCGGACGACAAATACATGAAGAACTACTTCGGCGTTAACTCGACGCAGTCGGCACGCTCCGGCCTACAGCAGTACACGGCTAAGTCCGGCCTCAAGTCAGTCACCGCGGAACTCGGGTTCCTGTATCCGGTCAACGAGAACTGGGAGGTCATGACCATGATCGAATACAGCCGATTGATCGGTGACGCGGCCGATAGCCCGATCAGCAAGGACGATGGTGTTGTCTTCGGCGGGCTGACCGTTTCCTACAAATTCTGAGCGGTCTTCGTGGGTCACCAGTTGACCCAATGATCCCTCACCGACCAGCAGCGACGCACGCCTCTTTGCGCAAGCATCAGCGGCAAAGGCTCGGTGCTGCGCTGACCCCTAGGTCTATGGATCCAATCGAAATTCTTGAGCAGCGAAAGCTGCGCCCAAACCGCACAGCACAAACACCGGAGCGGATACCGATATGAAGCCGATCTTAAAGTCCCTAGAGCAACTGTTGATGGGGCGCCGCGACTTTCTAGGTGGCACGGCTGCACTTGGTGTCGGTGCGGGATTGTCCGCACCCGCCATCGTCTCCCGCGCCGCCGCAGCGGAGCCGTCGGTCATCTCGTTGCGAGACCTGGACCTGCCCTTTATCGCCACGGAAGAGACCTATACCACCGACGAACTGATCGCGCTGAACGCGATCAACGACGATCACGTAGAGTACCTCAAGGAAACGGGTCTCGCCGAAATCGGCCCTGGCCGCATCGGCGCAATGGACGACGCCGGAATCAACGTTCAAATCCTCTCCGCACATACGCCGGGCGTGCAGAATCTCCCCGGCCAGGAAGGCATCGATTTCGCGTATCGTCTCAACAAGATGATTGCCGATGGCCCGATGGCCACCTATCCGGGGCGCTTCCAGGCCTACGCGACCTTGCCGCTGCAGGATCCCGAGGCATCAGCGGACGAACTGGAACGCGCCGTTCGGGAAGATGGCTTTGTGGGAGCCATGACCAATGGATTCATCGGCAAGAGATTCCTGGACCATCCCGATTTCGAGCCGGTTCTGGCGCGGGCCGAGGCACTCGGGGTGCCGATATACCTGCATCCGGGCTTCCCGCCTGATGAAGTCTTCGACATCTACTACCGCATTACGCGGCCGGAATATAACAAAGAGTATCAGGACTACATCTTCAGCGGTTCAGGATATGGATGGCACCAGGAAGTCATTACGCAATGCCTTCGGCTGATCATGACTGGAGCGTTCGACAGATTCCCCAAACTGCAGATGATTATCGGCCACATGGGCGAGGGCCTTCCATTCTTCTACGAACGTATCGTGGGGGATATGGGCGACGTGACCGAAGGCGCGCTGAACAAGCCTCTCGGGCAATACTTCAATGACAATTTCTGGTACACAACCAGCGCATTCTTCCAAGACGAACTGCTTCATCTTCTGCTGAGGTACATCAGCGTGGATCGAGTGATGTTTGGCACGGATTACCCGTTTGCGGACATGAAGCAAGGAACCAATTGGTTTCGGGCGGTGGACCTGCCCCGTGAGGCCAAGGAAAAAATCGCGTTCCGAAATGCCGAAAAGCTGTTCGGCATAAAGCTCTGACTTATCGGCCTCGGCAGGCGCTCGCTCTCGGTGCGGGACCGCGCCGGATTGACGGCGTCGCGCAGCCGGGAGACGAGGCGGCCGAGGCCCCTCCGCCGAGCCGTGCTGTCTGAATCGAGGCTGACCATGAGATCTCTGCTCATCGAAGATGACGCGAAATCCGGCGCCTATATCGCCTCAAGCCTGCGCGAGATCGGGCACGTCGTCGACCATCTGGAGAACGGTCGCGACGGCCTTCTCCAGGCGACCGTGGGCGATTACGACGTTCTGATCGTCGACCGGATGCTCCCCGAGCTGGACGGCCTCGCGCTGGTCCGCACTCTGCGCGGCGCCAGGATTCTGACGCCGATACTCTTTTTAACCGCGATGGATGGCGTCAACGACAGAGTCGAAGGCTTGAATGCCGGAGCAGATGATTATCTCGCCAAACCGTTCTCGTTCGCCGAGCTCTCCGCCCGTATCAGCGCTCTAGCGCGACGTCCGTGCTTGCGCGAGGAGGTCAGCGTTCTGACGGTCGGGGATCTTCAGATGGACCTCATTCGCCGGATCGTCAGCCGGGCGGGTCAGCCAATCGATCTGCAACGTCGCGAGTTCGTCCTGCTGGAGCACCTCATGCGCACCGCCGGTCGGGTCCAGACGAGGACGATGCTGCTGGAGGCCGTCTGGGACATTCAATTCGATCCGCAGACCAATGTGGTCGAGAGTCATGTCAGCCGCCTGCGAAGCAAGATCGACAGGCCGTACGGCACGGAGATGATCCGAACGGTGCGCGGCGCAGGCTATGTCTTGCAGCCGGGCGGGCGCTGATGACTGGGAAAGGCCCGGCCCAAGCCTTGCAACGGCTACTGATGTGGTCCGGCCTGGGGTGGGTCGGCGCACCCGTCATGCGTCTGTTCCTGACCGCCAACGCGCCCACCCCCCGACTCACCGGGCCCGCGACATCTACGGCCCTAGCGGTTGCCGGCACTATCTGGTTCTCGTCCCGAACGGAAAGGCGAATTGTTGCTATCGGCAAGGGGCTGGATGCCGTGGCGGCGGGAGATCTGCGACGAAGACTGCCGGTTGGATCCGCAAGCGATGACCTCGATCGGGTCGCGCAGGCCGTCAACAGGATGCTCGACCAACTTGCCGAAACGATGGAAGGTCTGCGTCAGGTCTCGGCTGATATCGCCCACGACCTTCGCACACCGCTGAGCCGGCTTCGGACCACGCTGGAGGGTATGGAAGGACCGGCCACCAAGGATGCTCTGGATCAGCTCGACTCCATCATCCGGGTCTTTCACTCCATACTACAGATTGCCCAGATTGAGGCCGGGTCGCCCCGTGGCCGCTTCGCTCCGATCGATCTCGCGGTCCTGTGCCGTACCGTGGAGGAACTCTACCAGCCGATCCTGGAAGACGAAGGGCGCCCGTTTAGCGTCGAGATCTGCGCGGCCGCAGCCACTTGGGTCGCCGGCGACCGCGATCTGCTGATGCAAATGATCGCGAACCTCCTCGATAACGCGGTCCGCCATACACCGCCCGAAACCGGTATCGCGATCCGTCTCGTGCATAAGCCGATCGGCCAACTCCTCCTGGAGGTAACGGACCGCGGGCCGGGCGTCCCGGAAGCGGAACGGGATAAGGTATTTCGCCGGTCGTATCGGTTGGAGCGGAGTCGCAACTCCGAAGGCAGCGGCCTTGGGTTGTGTCTCGTAGCGGCCGTCGTTTCTCTGCACCGCTCGACGATCCGCCTGTCCGACAATGACCCGGGATTGAAGGTGTCAATCGTTCTACCGGCGATCGATCCCGGATGAGCCCCGGCTCAGGGCCGTTGCCGGACGGAACGGGTTTCATGGACGTGGGGGGCCGATAGCCGGCGGCGAACCGGAAGAGCAGCGCGGTCGCGGCCAACGCGGCCCACCAGGAATCCGTCGTCACCTCGAAGTTCACCGCGGACACCACGAGCGCGCTGGCGAGCGCGGCGTGAGCGAACGGCTGGCTCTGCCTCGGCATCCGGGAAATCCGACGCACGATCAAGAGAACGAGGGTCAGTGCGATACAGACGGAAATCCCACCGCCATACACCCAGAGCTCGATCCACTGATTGTGCGGATAGATACCGGCTTCGGCCACCTGCGAGAAGCCGACCAGCTCCTCGGGGGTAACCGGGATCTGCTTCGCTGTGGAGAAACCCCAACCCGCCCAAGGCCGCTCCACTATCCGGGCACTCATGTAATCCCAGATTTCCAAACGGTGCAGCCAGGATCGCTCGAGACCACTGGTCGCCGAGGCAGCGTATGGGAACGTCCACCTGATAACTGCCGGTCCCATCCACGCCGCCATCGGCAGTCCGACCCAGAACGCCGTTGTGACCAGACGCGGTCGCCACAGGGTCACCAAGAGCACCAGTGTACCGGCGGCTAGCTGAAGCTTGCCTCCGGCACTCTGCGAGAGAAACGTCAGCACGACGAGGGGCAGCGCGGCCGCGACAGCGCCGGTCCAGCCCAAACGGTTGCGCACTGCGAGCAAGATCGGCCAGGCAAGCACAGCCAGATAGGCAATGCCCCGATTATAGTCGCTCGGAGCCCAATCCGCGGCACCAGGTGCGAGGATGGCAAGTAGTCGGTGTTCGGTCGCCAGATCCACGGCGGCCAGAGCGGAACCAGCCGGCAGTCCGATCGCTGCGACCAGAAGTGCGATACGGCGATGCGGCTCAGCGAACGTCCTGTCGTCGCACCCGAAGGCCAGCAGTCCCAGCGTTCCTGCTGAAATCAACGCCATCTGCATGATGCCGTCCAACGACGCTATGGGATCGATACTCCAAATCGTGCTCGCTGCGGACCAGATCAAGAATGCTGCGCAGAGCCAGGCGAGAGGAGGGTCGATGCGTACTGGAGGGTCGATTGAGCGGGGCTGCACCACGGCCAGCACCACTGCCAGCACGAAAATAATCGGCGCATAGGCGGCGCCGTTGATGAGGCCCAACGTCGGCAATAGGACACAAGCCAGTGCGACAGCAATGGCGGAGATATGGCGTCTTCCGGCTACGCCGTCGCGGAAAAGCATCTTGGCCGCGCCGTATCAGTCGGCCGGTGACGGATGGGGTCGCGCGAGGTTCTCGGTCCGGGCGCGGTATGGATTGTCCAGCAACGTCAGTACGCGGTCACAAATGGTCGCGTCCCACTTCGCCAAAGCCTCCCGGTCACCCTCGGCCAGCGTAGCGTCGAGCTGATCCGCATCCAGGATGAGGACCGATCGGCCGCATACTTGGCGGTCTACGAGCCGTCGCAATCCCGCGAGTTCAACCAGTGCCGCATCGCGCGCCAGCGATGTGTCCTGTCCTTCGTCATATGTCCAATACGCGATTGCGGCGAGCACCGCCGCCGAGATCCGCCGGGCATCCGCACCGGGCTCGCTCTTCAGCATTTCTGCAGTCACTGCCGAGATCAGACGAGCGTTGAGTTCCGACACATCGATCCGCACCTGTCCGCTGGTTGCCACCCGCCGATAAATGGCCAGGAGATTGCCCAGCACCCGCTCGCGTGAGAACTGCTGCACATACTTGCGGTATCCGGCGTCAACCAACCGCGCAACGAGATCACGGTCCTGCGACAGCCGGTTCACCGCCGATGCCAGCTCCGCAGGTCCGTCGAACGGTACAACCAGGGCGTCCTCTCCATCGACCACATATTGACGTGGGCCGTCCGCCGGCGTCGTGATCAAGGGGCGACGCATCGACCATGCCTCGGCGATGACGGTTCCGAACGGTTCGTACCGGCTCGGCAGAAGACAGATATCGCAGAGCTCCAGCAACGCGCGCCGATCGGTCCGCCAGCCGAGAAAGCGGACCCGATCCGACACGCCCAGAGTGGTCGCCAGGCGCTGATATCGGAGCATTTCCGGCCCCTCGCCGGCTAGCAGCAGGACTGCATCGGGAAGATGGCGAATGGCCTCGATCGCGGTGTCGATACCCTTCTTTTGATGCATCCTGGACAGCATCAGCAGGACCGTCGCAGCTGGTGCGATCGCCAAGTCGTCACGCAGTATGGGGGGGGCGTCGCGCAAGGTGCCGAAGGTGTGGCAGAGGTAGGTTCGTCCGTGACCATCGCAGGTCGCGCGGATGTGCCGGCAGATGTCCGGGGTCACTCCGATAAAGGCGTCGCAGTGCCCAAAATACTTTGCCGAATAGTATCCTCCCATCCATCCCACCACTGGGCACGGCATCTCGGCGGCACCGACACCGGACCTGGGCACGAAGGATGCCGCTCGCGCCATCCAGGCGTGGACGATGTCCGGACCCCAGTCCTCTGCCACCGATCGGACCCGGGCTTGACCGCCGAGATGCCGCGAGACCTGGGAGAACGACATCGTGACGGTCGGCAGACCCAACGCGGTCATCCGCTGCACGGTCAGGTCATGCGGCCTGCAGATGACCTTTTGCTCCACACCCAGTTCCGCCAGGGCCTCGATCGCGTCCAAGGCGAAAGTCTCCGCTCCGCCAGTGGAGGCTCCCGCGATCACATGCAACACGCGCAAGCCCGTCACATCTTGGGGGTGGCGATTGGAGCTGGCACGAGACCGTGCGGAACATCGGTAAGGCATCAAGGTGCTCCCCGCGGGCCCGACTGAGACAGGGGTCCGGCCATCCCAAGCGACTGGTGGAGATCGGGGAAAGAGGCCAGAGACACAGCATGGCCGGACCGCCGCACTGTCGGCGGCGAACCTCACGGTCGTATGGCTTCAGGATTACCGATTTGTATAGAGTCCCGGGGCGGAACCGGTGGCCTTGGTTGGTCACCTAAATGGCTCAACTCAGATCGCCCAATGGTGGCGGCGCTCCTGGGGCAGTAGGAATGGCGCCCTGAACGTCCGAGGCTCGTTCTGCCCAGAGTAGCTCCTCCTACGTCACGCAATGGTCGACCCAGATCGGGCTTAGAGTGCGATCCGCTCGGAGATTGTCGGTTTTGCGGTATATCTGAGCGGCTTACATGCGTCGGAACGTGTGGGTTCCGTAGGCTGAACTGTCGAGCCCGGCACTCTCCACCGAGGTATAAACGATCCGGGCATACTGCCGCTCTTCCAACGCGCAGGCCGATCTGCCGTCGACCCGATGCGGTCGTTCGACGTACCGGCTCCGTGCGACCCATATCGGACGTTGGAGGTCTATGAGCCGTTCATCCCTAAAAGTGGACGTTCAACGTAACGGTATGTTGGAACATACAATCGTTCAAAACACGAACATCGGTGCCCGGGTTAGCCGACGCATCCAGATACGACTAACCCGACGAGAGGCGTCCTAAAGTGCCCGAGCCCAGCGCATTCTCCAGGACCTTAGGATCGTCGATCGTGACCCGGTTGCGGTCGATCGAGATCCCATGGCAGCCGAGCTTCGCCAGATTTCGGGAGAGGCTCTCCGGCTGCATGCCAAGGCGCTGGGCGATCAGGCTCTTGTCGTAGGGAAGCTCGAAGGTCGAGCGCGCCTTCCGCCCGTCCGGGCAACATGTCAGCAGAAAGGCGGCGATCCGCTCAGTGGCGGTGCGGGTCTTCAGCTGCTCGACTTCGATGGTCAGGGCGCGCAAGTGCATGGCCAGGGACGCGATCATGCCCGTGGCCACCCGCGGAGAGGCGGCCAACAGACGCTCGAAGGCCGCGCGATCGATGGAGACCAGCCGCGCATCCTCCGCCACTTCGCCGCTGGCCGGAAACGCGCTGTCCAGGAACAGGGCCGCCTCGGCCAGGGTTTCTCCCGGCCCGAAGACCCGGATGACGACACGCTGACCCGTGTTGGTGTCGCGGAACAGGGTCACCCAGCCGCTGATGACGAGATACAGGCGGTCCATCGGCTCGCCCTCGTGGAACAGCGGGGTCCCCTTGGCCTGTGTCTGTTCCCGAACGATCGGAATCAGGGCGTCGATCTCGCGATCGGAAAGGCGGGAGAACAGTGTCGCGGCCCTGAGATCGTCGGCGGCAAGCATGAATGCAGCGCCCCGTGGCTCGGTGAGACCGCCAGGAAATCGATCCACTTGACCAAAGTCAAGGCGGGTGCGCTGCCGCAGGCGTAAGGTTTGCACCAACAAACGGCGTGCTGTCGCCGAAAGAACAAGAGCCACGCGACCAGGGAGGGCTCGGGTTGATGACCGACCTTGAGAGCAGTGTCGGGCGAGCGGAACCGCCGGCAACCCGCAACCGCGAGATCACGGCGTTTCTGGTGACCACCTTCCTCGTTTTTCCGGGGCTGGCCGTCGGGTTCGTCGGAGCCTACGGATTCGTTATCTGGATCTCGCAGATGATTCTCGGCCCACCGGGGCCGCCCGCGGGATGAGCCGCTCGAGGACATCGACGCCCACGCAGCCGGCCGGACCGGACCGGGCGCGGCGTGCCTTTCTGCGAGGCGCCTTCCTTGCGGGTGGAGCGGACGCGACGCCTGAGCCGCTGCGACCGCCCTGGACCGACGACGGACGTGTGCTCGACGCCTGCACCCGGTGTGGCGACTGTCTGCGCGCCTGTCCCGAAGGCATCGTGATTGCCGGCGACGGCGGCTTTCCCGAGGTCGATTTCGGCGCCGGATCCGGCACATGCACATTCTGCGGGGCCTGCGCCGGGGCCTGTCGGGCCGAGGTGTTCGAGCCCGCCCGCAACCCTGCCTGGACCGTAACAGCCGTTATTTCCGAGCAGCGCTGCCTCGCCGTCGCCGGGGTCCATTGCGAGACCTGCCGCGATGCCTGCGGAGAGGCGGCCGTGCGGTTCCGACCGCGGCTCGGCGGGCCGCCGCGCCCGGAACTGGAGCCGGACCGGTGCACCGGCTGCGGCGCCTGCGCTGGAACCTGCCCGGCGGACGCCATCACCCTGCAACCGGAGGCAGCATGAGCGCCGAATGCCACATCGCCAGCCTGCTGATCCAGTGCCGCCCGACGGCGCTGGAAGCGCTGGCCGCCACGATCGGGGCCGAGCCCGGGGTCGAGGTGCCGATCACGGATCCGACGGGCACCCTGATCGCCATGCTGGAGAGCCCCGATCAGGGGACGATCGCCGATCTGGCACACCGGTTCACCGGCCTCGCCGGCGTACTGAGCTGCAATCTGGTTTTCCACGGCATCGACGGGGAGGCGGGTCAGCCCGATCCGACCGCGCTTGCCGGGAACGGGAAGGCTGAGGGAGTGGACGATGAGCGAGCTTAAGACGAGCAGACGGGACGTTCTCAAGGCGCAGGCGCTTCTCGCCGCGACGGCGGCCGCGGGATTGCCGGCACCTGCCGCGGCCCAGAACCTGGTCACCGACCGGTCGCAGACGGATCTGAAATGGTCGAAGGCGCCCTGCCGGTTCTGCGGCACGGGCTGTTCGGTGATGGTCGCCACCAAGGAGAACCGGGTGGTGGCCACTCACGGCGACGCCAAGTCCGAGGTGAACCGCGGCCTGAACTGCGTGAAGGGCTATTTTCTGTCGAAGATCATGTATGGCCGCGACCGCCTGACCACACCCCTGCTGCGGATGCGGAACGGGGCGTTCGCCAAGGACGGCGCGTTCACGCCGGTGAGCTGGGACCAGGCCTTCGACATCATGGCGGAGAAGTTCAAGAAGGCGCTGTCCGAGAAGGGACCGACCGCCGTCGGCATGTTCGGCTCGGGCCAGTGGACCGTCTGGGAAGGCTACGCTGCGTCCAAGCTGTTCAAGGCCGGCTTCCGCTCGAACAACATCGACCCGAACGCCCGTCACTGCATGGCGTCGGCGGTCGGAGGCTTCATGCGCACCTTCGGCATGGACGAGCCGATGGGCTGCTACGACGACATCGAGGCGGCGGATGCCTTCTTCCTGTGGGGCTCGAACATGGCGGAGATGCACCCGATCCTGTGGACCCGGGTGACCGACCGCCGGCTCAGCGCGCCCCATGTGAAGGTCGGCGTCCTGTCGACCTTCGAGCACCGCTGCTTCGACCTCGCCGACATCGCGATGGTGTTCAAGCCGCACTCCGATCTGGTGCTGCTCAACTTCATCGCCAACCACATCATCCAGACCGGCCGCGTGAACCGGGATTTCGTGGACAAGCACACGATCTTCCGGCGCGGCAATACGGATATCGGCTACGGCCTGCGTCCGGAGCATCCGTTGGAAATGGCCGCCAAGAACGCCAACGCCGTCGGCGGCTCCACGGCCATGACTTTCGACGAATTCGCCGAGTTCGTCTCCGAATACACCCTGGACAAGGCACATGAGATGTCCGGAGTGCCGAAGGAACGGCTGCTGGAGATGGCCGAGCTCTACGCCGATCCGACGGTCAAGGTGACGTCTTTCTGGACCATGGGCTTCAACCAGCACACCCGCGGCGTCTGGGCCAACAACCTGATCTACAACATCCACCTGCTTACCGGAAAGATCGCCGAGCCCGGGAACAGCCCGTTCTCGCTGACCGGTCAACCGTCGGCCTGCGGCACCGCCCGCGAGGTCGGGACCTTTTCCCATCGCCTGCCGGCCGATCTGGTCGTCACCAATCCGGAGCACCGGGCGACAGCCGAGAAGATCTGGAAGCTGCCGGCCGGGACCATTCCGGACAAGCCGGGCTATCACGCGGTTCTGCAGAACCGGAAGCTCAAGGACGGCGCGCTCAACGCCTACTGGGTCCAGGTCAACAACAACATGCAGGCCGCGCCGAACATGATGGAGGAGACCCTCCCGGGTTACCGCAATCCGGAGAACTTCATCGTCGTGTCCGACGCCTATCCAACGGTCACCTGCGAGGCCGCCGACCTGATCCTGCCCACCGCCATGTGGGTGGAGAAGGAGGGGGCCTACGGTAATGCCGAGCGCCGCACCCAGTTCTGGCACCAGCTGGTCGACGCGCCCGGAGAGTCGCGCTCCGACCTTTGGCAGCTCGTCGAGTTTTCCAAGCGTTTCCGCGTGGACGAGGTCTGGCCGGAGGAACTGGTCTCCCAGATGCCCGAGTACCGGGACAAGACCCTCTACGACGTGCTCTTCGCCAACGGGCAGGTGGACCGGTACCCGCTGGAGGAGACCGCCGACGACTACGCCAACCGGGAGGCCGAGGCGTTCGGCTTCTACATCCAGAAGGGTCTGTTCGAGGAATATGCCGCGTTCGGACGTCATCACGGCCACGACCTGGCGCCGTTCGACGCCTATCACGCCGCGCGCGGCCTGCGCTGGCCCGTGGTGGACGGGCAGGAGACGCGGTGGCGCTACCGCGAAGGCCACGACCCCTATGTCACCGCCGGGGCGGGCGTGGAGTTCTACGGCCACAAGGACGGCCGGGCGCGGATCTTCGCTCTGCCGTACGAGCCGCCGGCGGAAAGCCCCGACGAGGAGTATCCATTCTGGCTGTCGACCGGCCGGGTGCTGGAGCACTGGCACTCCGGCTCGATGACCCAACGCGTGCCGGAACTCTACAAGGCGGTGCCGGACGCGGTCTGCTACATGCACCCGGAGGACGCCCGTTCCATGAACCTGCGCCGCGGCGACGAGATCGCGGTGATCTCCCGCCGCGGCCGCATGCGGACCCGGATCGAGACCCGCGGGCGCAACCGACCGCCGCAGGGGCTGGTCTTCGTGCCGTGGTTCGATGCCAGCCAGCTCATCAACAAGGTGACGCTCGACGCCACCGACCCGATCTCGAAGCAGACGGACTTCAAGAAGTGCGCCGTCCGCATCGAGAAGGTCTGACATAGGGATCGGGAGGGAACCATGCTGCGAATCCTGGCCGCCGCCGCCCTTATCCTCGCGGGGCTGACCTCGGTCGCCCTGACCCAGGAAACCCGGCCACCGGAGGTGGCGGGTCTGCGGGGTACCGCGCCACTGGCCGACAACAGCGACTCGCCCCGCATGCCCCGGGTCGAGGATGGCGCCATGCGCCGGGTGCGGAACTATCCCGAACAGCCGCCGACCATCCCGCATCACATCGACGGCTATCAGGTGGACCGCAACGCCAACCAGTGCCTGTCCTGCCATGCCCGCGCCCGCACCGGCGAAAGCGGCGCGCCCATGGTCAGCATCACCCATTTCATGGACCGGGAGGGCCAGTTCCTGGCGACGGTCTCGCCCCGGCGCTACTTCTGCAACCAGTGTCATGTCCCGCAGGTCGACGCCCGTCCGCCGGTCGAGAACGACTTCGTCGATATCGACTCGCTGATCAACCCCACCGGAAGACAGTAGGCGGCCGGTCATGCGCAAGATACTGACACTGCTGCGGACCTACTGGCGGACCCTCAGCCGCCCGGCGGTCCATCTCAGTCTCGGCACCCTCACGGTCGGCGGCTTCCTGGCCGGAATCGTGTTCTGGGGCGGTTTCAATACGGCGCTGGAGGCGACCAACACGGAGACCTTCTGCATCGGCTGCCACGAGATGCGCGACAACGTCTATGCGGAACTGCAGACCACCGTGCACTTCACCAACCCCTCGGGCGTGCGGGCGACCTGTCCCGACTGCCACGTGCCGCACGACTGGACCGACAAGATCGCCCGCAAGATGCAGGCCTCCAAGGAGGTGTGGGGGACGATCTTCGGGACGATCGACACCCGCGACGAGTTCCTGGAGGAAAGGCTGCGGCTGGCGAAGCACGAATGGTACCGCCTGAAGACCAACGACTCGCTGGAATGCAGGAACTGCCACAGCGAGGAGTCCATGGACTTCACGCGGCAGAGTCGCCGGGCGGCCGATGCGCACCAGTCCCTGCTGGTCCCCGGCGAGAAGACCTGCATCGACTGCCACAAGGGAATCGCCCACGAACTGCCGGACATGTCGGGGGTCGAGGGGTGGCAATAGGATCGACGCGGCGGCTCCGGGCAGCGCACGATATCGGGCGATGACCGGCGACAGGTCGCCGGCCGCAAAGGGGCCGGGCGAGGGGAGGTTGGCTTTCCTCTCCCTCGGCTTCCGGCCGTTCTTCCTGCTGGCCGCCGTCTGGTCGGCGGTGGCGGTCGCGCTCTGGATCGCCGTCTATGACGGGCGGCTGACCTTGCCGGGCCCGGCGGATCCGCTGGCCTGGCATGCCCATGAACTGCTGTTCGGCTATCTCTGGGCGGTGCTGGCCGGCTTTCTGCTGACCGCGCTGCCATCCTGGACGAAGCGGCCGCCGGTCTCCGGCACGCCGCTCGCGGTCCTGGCGGGGTTGTGGGTCCTCGGCCGCGGGGCGATGCTGCTGCCGGGGCTTGCCCTACCGCAGGCCGGGCTTGTGGCGCTGCTGTTTCCGGTCGCCTTCGCCGCGGTCGTCCTGCGCGAGATCATCGGCGGCGGAAGCCGGCGCAACCTGCCGGTCGGCCTCGCGATCGTGGTGCTGGTCCTGGCGCAGATCGGATTCCTGGCCGAAAACGTGCTGCTCGGCTACGCGCCCTACGCACCCCGGCTCGCGATCGCCGTGATGGTCATGCTCGTCTCTCTGATCGGCGGCAGGGTGACGCCGAACTTCACGGCGAACTGGCTGCGGTCGAGCGAACGCGGCTCGGAACCGGCACCGTTCGGGACCCTGGACCGTCTTGTCGTGTTCGCCGGCGCGGTGGCGCTGGCGCTCTGGATCCTTCAGCCGGGCGCGCCGCCCTGGCTGGAGCGGACGGCCGGCGTAGCGCTGGCCGTGGCCGGCATCGGACATCTGGTCCGGCAGGCGCGCTGGTCGCCGTTCGCTGTCCGTCGCGCGCCGCTGCTGGCTGTTCTGCATCTCGGATACTTCTTCGTCCCGCTGGGCTTTGTGCTTGGCGCCTCGGCCGTGTTCCGGCCGGGCTGGATCGACGGCGCCACCGCCCTGCATGCCTGGACCGTGGGTGCCTTCGGATTGATGCCGATCGCCATCATGGTGCGCGCAACCCGGGGGCACTCCGGTCTGCCGCTAACCGCGCCACCGGCCACGGTCGTCGTCTTCGGCGCGATCCTGGCGGCAACGCTCCTGCGCCTTGGAGCCGGTGCCGGGCTGATCGATCCGGCCCTTGGACTCCGTCTCGCGGGCCTGTCCTGGTCGCTCGGCTTCCTCGGCTTTCTTGGGCTCTACGGACGGGTCTGCATCGTCAAGTCCGCCCCGCGCTAACAGGAGCATGGGCCTTCCGTCTCACCCTCCGCGCGCCGCGGAGGGGATCTGGTACGGAAACGCCTTGCAGAACGAAGCCCCCACGCTCTACTGAGCACACCGAGCCATTGAGTGCCGCGCCCTGCGGTCGCGGCTGCGACGGAGCCCGACGCCCGATCCGCTGGGTGTCGGGTCAGGCGGTCTTCATGAAAACAACCCTGCCTCTGCGACCGCCGTTTCCGGGGAGTGAAAAGGAATTAGGTTGAGTATCCTGCGAGCGCTTGGGCCGGTTGTGGCCCGCACGTCGTCGATGGAAGCCGTCCGGGCGGGCTTCGGGGCCCTGCTGGGCCTGGGACTGGTCGGTCAGTTTCTCTTGTCTCCGACCGTCGATCTGACGGATGGGCTGTACCTCGTGGCGCCGCTTGGTGCGACGTCGGTGCTCCTGTTCGCCGTGCCGAACAGTCCGCTTGCCCAGCCCTGGTCCGCGATCGTCGGGAATACCGTTGCCGCCCTGGTCGCCGTCTCCGTCTGTATGGTCGTGAGTGATCCGGTTGCCCGAATAGCGCTGTCCGTCGGACTTGCGGTCTTCGCCACAATCGGCTGTCGCGCGGTCCATCCGCCTGCGGGTGCCGTCGCCATGACCGCCGCAATGAGCCCAGACGCAATGGAGCGACTGGGATTCTGGTTTGCCCTCGCCCCCGTCGCGACGGGCACGATCGCCCTGGTGCTCGTCGCGATCGCCTACGCGCGGATCACGGGGCGCCGGTACCCGTTCCGTCAGTTCGACGATCCGCACTCGAAGGAACCCGGTGACACGGACCCTGCGGAGCGGCTGGGGCTGTCTGAGCAGGACCTGACCGACATCCTGGAACGCTACCGGCAGTCGTTCAATCTCGGCGTCAAGGACCTTGCCCGTCTGATCGGCGCCGCGGAAGTTCAGGTGGCAACCCAGCATGCGGGTCCGCTCACCGCCGCCGATATCATGTCGAGGAATCTGACAACCGTGAGACTGACGACCCCGCTCGGGGACGTCGCCGACCTGTTCAAGCGACACCGCTTCACTTCGCTTCCCGTCATTGATTCCGACGCCCGATACCTCGGAGTGATCTTCCAGATACATCTGATCGGCCGTGCGCGAGACGATGCCTTGCGTCTCGATCGCGGTTTCGCACCCGCTCTGCGGCGGCTGGTTGACCGCGCGCGCGGCAGGCCGGTTCTGGCGGGAGATATCATGAGTGCGACCGGCCCTCGGGCCGTAGCCACGACCCCGCTGAGTGTCCTTCTGGCGATGATGGGCGACCGGGATGTCGATGCGGTGCCGGTGCTCGACTGTGGAAAGCTCATCGGGATCGTCACCCGAACCGATCTGATCGCGGCGATGGCGCGCCGCATCGCGAGAACCCCGTCCGGCTAAGCCACACACGTCTCCTGTCCGACCCAGAGCGGTCAGTCTGATCAAGCCTCCGATAGATTGCGGGCTAAGAGCCAGCCGGCGATCGTCATTGTATCGCATGACCGCGCGCCATGTTTCCAAGCGTTCCGGTTACCCGTCGGAGCGCCCGGATTGGCTCCGCCATGCATACTGCATAGCTTGCGACCTCTGACCGCCGGGGATTGGCAGGGCATCGCCGCCCGAGCCCTGGCCAAGCAAAGTGCGGGCCCGTGCGGCCTTTTCGGTCTCATTGGGATTGAGCAGCAGCACCGTCGACGCTTTCGGCTGGTCGCTGGTGGACGGAGTGCGCCGGGTAGCTCTGGTCCTCTCATCTCCCTCGCCGTGCTTTCGTGCCGATATTCTGAGACGTGCCGCAGCGCTTTCCGATGATGCGTCCGCCGTTCCGATGGCGGGGAAGCTGGAACTTGAAGGTCGCTGCCGCCTTCGCCCCTTTGAGGCAGTAGCAGAATGCCGTCTGGAGGTTGACGGACTCCCCATTCAAATGAGGGACCAAACGGGGCTCAGACCAGGACCATATTTCGCCGGACTCTGTGTCCGCCAATACCCGTTAAGCGCTCTCAGGCTGCTCCAATCGCGCCACGATGAACTCCCCGAACGCCCGGACCACCGGCGGCGGCCGCGTCGAGGCGTAGGCGATCGACAGGCCGATCTCCGGCAGCGCGGGCAGGCCCCGCGCCACCACGAACAGGTCCGGCGGCACCGCCGAGCGGGTCACCACGCTGAACGCCAGGCCCGAGCGCGCGATCGCCAGCAGACCGGCGAAGCCGTCGCTCGCATGGGTGATGCGGTAGGGACGTCCCGCCGCCTCGAGCGCGCTCTTCGCCATGCGGTGATCCAAGGTATCGGGCCCGGACAGGGCGAGCGGGAGGACCGGCGCCCGCAGCAGCTCGGGCTGCGGCGCGTTGGCGATCCACACGAAGGACTCCCGGCGGAAGATCTCTTCCGCCGGGGCCGAGCCGGGTCCGGACAGGGGCACGGACACGATGGCGAGATCGATATGGCGGCGCTGCAGCAGCGGGCGCAGAGCCACCGTCGGCGCGCAGACGATCTCCACCTCCACCTCCGGATTGTCCCGACCGTACCGCCGCAGCAGGTCGGGGAAGAAGGCGGTCAGGTAATCCTCCGGACAGCCGAAGGCGATCGCCCCCTGCAGGCCCTGGGCGCGGATGGACGCCAGGGTCTCGTCATGGGCGGAGAGGATACGCTCCGCCCCGACCATCAGACGCTCGCCCGCCGCCGTCAGGGCGACGCCGGAGCCGGTGCGGTGAAACAGCCGCTCGCCGGTGATGTCCTCCAGCCGCTTCATCTGCAGGCTGACCGCCGACTGGGTGCGGCCCACGCGCTCGGCCGCGGCCCGGATGGAGCCGGCCCGGGCGACGGCGACGAAACTGCGCAGCAGCAGGATGTCGAGATTGGCCATGGCTATAAGAAAAACTCGATTCCGCCATTAGTACTATGAAACTTTCTAACGTCAGTGGGACGGGTAGTCTTGTCCCATGTGGAACGGCCCCGGATGGAGCGCGCAGATGACCCGGCAGGACAGCACGACGACGCCGCAGGACGGCTTCTGGACCGACGTGGAGGCCCACGTCATGCGCTACGGCCCGGCGTTCGAGCGGCGGGTGATCGACCGGGCGGAGGGCAGCTTCGTCATCGACGAGGACGGCGCGCGGATCCTCGACTTCACCTCCGGCCAGATGAGCTCCGTGCTCGGCCATTCCCATCCGGATATCGTGCGCACCGTGCGCGCGCAGGTCGGGCGGCTCGACCATCTGTTCAGCGGCATGCTGTCCCGCCCCGTGGTCGATCTCTGCAGCCGCCTCGGCAGCATGGTCCCGGGGCTGGAGAAGGCGATGCTGCTGTCCACCGGCGGCGAGTCCAACGAGGCGGCGATCCGGCTGGCGAAATGCGTCACCGGCAAGCACGAGATCGTCGCGTTCACCAAGAGCTGGCATGGCATGACCGGCGGGGCCGCGGGGGCGACCTACAGCTCGGCGCGCAAGGGCTACGGCCCGGCGACGGTCGGCAATTTCGCGATCCCGGCGCCGCATGCCTACCGGCCGCGCTTCGCCCATCCGGACGGCAGCCTGGACTGGCAGACCGAGCTGGACGACGCCTTCGCCCAGGTCGACGCCCAGTCGACCGGCAGCCTCGCCGCCTTCATCGCCGAGCCGATCCTGTCCTCCGGCGGCGTCATCGAGCTGCCGGAGGGCTATCTGGCGGCGCTCAAGCGCAAGTGCGAGGAGCGCGGCATGCTGCTGATCCTCGACGAGGCGCAGACCGGCATCGGGCGCACCGGCCACATGTTCGCCTTCCAGCGCGACGGCGTCACGCCCGACATCCTGACCCTGTCGAAGACGCTGGGCGCCGGCCTCCCCCTGTCGGCGATCCTGACCAGCCGCGAGATCGAGGAGGCGGCGTATGAGAAGGGATTCGTGTTCCTGACGACCCATGTCTCCGACCCGTTGCCGGCCGCCGTCGGACTGACCGTGCTCGATGTGATCGGGCGCGACGGGCTGGTGGAGCGGGCCACCGCCTCCGGCGCGCGCCTGCGCGCGGGCATGGAGGCGCTGAAGCAGCGGTTCGACTGTATCGGCGACGTGCGGGGCCGCGGTCTTCTGCTGGGGCTCGAGATCGTGCAGGACCGGGCCGGCAAGGTGCCCGACCTAGACCGGGGAGACCGGATCGCCGCTGCGGCGATGGCGCGCGGCCTGAGCATGAACATCGTCAAGATCCCGGCCATGGGGGCGGTGTTCCGCATCGCGCCGCCGCTGACGGCCACCGACGCGGAGATCGACCTGGGCCTGGATCTGATGGCCGACGCGATCGCCGCCGCCGGATAAGCTCTGGCGGAACTAGCCGGTGCGGATGGCACCGCACAGAACCGAATACCTATCAAAACACCCTCATAAGACTGCAGACAATCGGACCGACCCGCAGTTTCACTGACGCCTGCGGGAACCGTTCAATCCGCCTGCTCGTTCCTCCGGCACTGAGATCCTGTCGGAAGGACAATCCTATGCATGGAATCATCTATCTCGTCGGCCTCGTCGTGATCGTGCTCGCGATCCTCTCGCTGCTCGGACTCGGCTGACGCCCGCCCGCCCCGGCCCGCGCCGCGGGTGAGGGGACGCCGCGGACATGCGGCAGGCTTACATATGGAGACGACAATGGCAGAGACGTTGCGTGCCGCGGAACCGGCGGCGGTCGTGCATTCCGATACTGGAGCGGCCGCCAGTCACATCGATTGGGCGGCGATTTTCGTGGGGGCTCTGCTGGCGACGGCGGTGTCCTTCGTCCTGAACGGCTTCGGCGCGGCGATCGGGCTGTCCGTGGTGTCGCCCTTCGGGGCGGATGGCATCGGCGGGACGGCCATGCTGATCGCGGTGGCGCTCTGGATGATCTGGGTGCTGGTCTCGAGCTACATGGCCGGCGCCTACGTCACCGGCCGGATGCGGCGGCGCGCGTTCGATGCCACCGAGCATGAGTCGGACGTGCGCGACGGCGTGCACGGGCTGGCGGTCTGGGCCCTGGGCGTTCTGTTCAGCGCCTTCCTGCTGGCCGCCACCGTCGATACCGCCGCGCGGACCGGCGCGCAGCTCGCCACGGCGGCCGGCGGCGCGGTCGCGGAGATGGCCGGCTCGGGCTACGAATACGAGCTGAACCAGCTTCTGCGCCCGGCCGAGCCCGGCCGGTTCTCCTCCCAGCCGGAAAGTCGGGCGGCAATCGTCGACGAGCTGCTGCCGATCGTCGAACGGTCGGTGGAGCGCGGTGAGATCTCCCAGCCGGACCGCGCCTATCTGGCCGGCGTGGTGGCCGCGCGGACGAGCCTCAGCGAGCAGGAAGCCATCCTGCGGGTGAACCAGATGGCCGCGACCGTGCAGGCCTCGGTCGAGGAGGCGAAGGACGCGGTTGAGACCGCCCGGGTCGCCTCGGTGCTGAGTGCCTTCGTGTTGGCGGCGGCCCTGCTGATCTCCGGCGCGGGGGCCTGGTGGGCCGCTGCCGTCGGCGGCACGCATCGCGATGACCAGACGGTCATCAAGTGGCTCTCCGGGCCGCGTCGCTGACGCCGCCCGCGATTGGAGGAGACATCATGCCCTACCTGATCCTGTGGCTGCTCGGCATGCCGCTGACCGTGGTCATCCTGCTGGCCCTGGTGCTGTAGACGCCGAGAAAGTCAGTCTGACGACAGTGGCGGGTTCCTTCGGGAGCCCGCCGCTTTTTTTGGACTGCGTCCATCGCCGACGACCCGTCGTCCCAACCGGGACCGCCCTCCAGAATCGCCCATCCGTCCGGTGAGGAAGTCAGAGCCAGGGAGGCGTCCGACCTGCGGCTCTTCCAGCGCTTGAAGCGCCGGGCATGACCTAGTCCTGCGAGGACGAGACGGGGTCCGCGGGCAAGATCGGTCGGCGCCAACGGCGGGTGTGTTCGACCAGGGCCCTCAGCTTCGGGGCCATGTTCAGACGCTGCGGGTAGTAGAGAAACAGCCCCGGGAACGGCGGCAGGAACTCCTCGAGCAGCGACACCAGCTCGCCGCGGTCGACGTAGGGTCGGAATGTATCGGCGGTCGCGAAGGTGATGCCGCCGCCGTTGAGGGCCATCCGCAGCATGAGCCACAGGTCGTTCGTGGTGACGTAGGGGTCGACGGCCACGTCGAAGGGAACGCCAGCCTCCTCGAATTCCCAGCGGTGCGGGGCGATGTTGGGCGCGCGGCGCCAGCCGATACAGCGATGATGGACCAGATCGCGGGGATGGGCCGGCGTATGATGGGCGGCGAGATAGCCGGGGGCCGCAACCACCGCCTCGCGCTGGTCGCCCGTCACCGGGACGGCGATCATGTCCATTTCGATCACTTCGCCCAGGCGAACACCGGCGTCGAAACCGGCGGCGACGATGTCGAACTCCTCGTCCGTCACCGTCACGTCGAGTTCCACCGCCGGATGGGCATTGGCGAACCCGACAAGGAACGGGCCCGACAGAAACTCTTCGGCGATCGAGGTCACGGCGAGTTTCAGCAGTCCGCTCGGCCGATCCGCGCCGCCGAGCCCTTCCAGCGCGACATCGATATCGGACATCGGCTGAGACAGGGCCGCGTAGAGCCGCTCGCCCGCTTCTGTCAGCCGTACCGATCGGGTGGTTCGCGTTACCAGGGTGATGCCAAGGCTGTCTTCGAGGCGTCGCACGCCCTGGCTTACGGCAGAGCGCGTGACACCCAGCCGGTCGGCCGCAGCGCGGAAGTTTTTCTCTTCGGCCACTGCGGCGAACAGGGGCAGGAGGTTCAGGTCGATTTTTATTGTCAAATGAAGCTAACCATAATGTCCATCAAGGCATGGATACCGCTAACCATCAAGAAGGTCCACCTCCGAGGCTTCACGCAATCACGGAGAAGACGATGGATAAGGTTGTTCTTGTTACCGGAGCGTCTGGCGGTATCGGCGAGGGCATTGCCCGTGAACTTGCCGCCCAAGGTGCGAAGGTGCTTCTGGGTGCGCGCCGGCTTGACCGCATTGAGGCTGTCTCGGACGCCATCTGTGGCGCCGGCGGCACGGCCCGGGCCCGGGTCCTGGATGTCACCGATCGTGAAACGATGTTCGCCTTCGCCGAAGCCGCGGTGGACCTTTGGGGCCGCATCGACGTGCTGGTGAACAACGCCGGAATCATGCCGTTATCGCCGCTTTCCGCCGGAAAGCATGACGAATGGGAGCAGATGGTCGATGTGAACATCAAGGGCACGCTCTGGGGCATGGGGGCGGTGCTGCCCCACATGGAGAAGCAGGGCTTCGGACAGATCGTCAATATCGGCTCCATCGGCGCCCTGGCCGTGGTGCCGACGGCCTCGGTCTACTGCGCGACGAAATTCGCCGTCCGGGCCCTGTCGGACGGACTTCGGCAGGAGAGCGACACGATCCGGGTGACCTGCGTGAATCCGGGCGTCGTCGAGAGCGACCTCGCTTCCACCATCACTCATGAGGGGACCAAGGCATTGATGGATGCGTATCGCGCCATCGCCCTGCGGCCCTCGGACATCGCCCGGGCCGTGCGCCAGGTGATCGAGGCGCCGTATGGCGTCGACACGACTGAGATCACCATCCGACCCACCCGGTCGCCGCATTGATCCCAACCGAACGTACGGGAGACCGTAATGCAGAAAACTCTGACCACGCTCATGACTGTCGCCATGCTGGCACAACCGGTCGGCGCCGCCGGTACCGAGGCCGAGGCGAACCATCCGTATGTCGGGATGTGGGTTACCGAGGACGGACGGGTCCGCCACGAACTTCTGCCCAATGGCCGGTATGTGGAAGCCCGTGGGTCGCGCGAACGGGCCTATGAGGGCCGCTTTGAGGTGACCGGCGACCATATCGAGTACTAGGACGACACCGGATTCACGGCCGACGGCGATTTCATCGACGGCGTCCTGTACCACGGGGGGATGGTGCTTTTCCGGCGATAGGCCAGCCCGCCACCCCCAGCCCGCAACCCATCAAGAATCCGCGCCCCGCAGAGAGCCCCTCGCAGAGAGCCCCTCGCAGAGAGCCCCTCGCCGGGCGCGGCCGCCGCAGACAGGCAAGAAGGTCGCGAGTCGGCCCTCGATTTGCTAAACTGGAGCCTTGCAGGTACAACCCGCGCCAATTCCATCATACGAGGCTTTTGCCGTGAACGCCGTTGTCCCCCCCGCCCGGCCCCGCCAAGGCGCGCGGGAGATCTTCAAGTACAAGAAGTACTGGGCCCACCGTTTCGGGGTGGCGCCGTTCCTGCCGATGAGCCGGGACGAAATGGATCTGCTCGGCTGGGACAGCTGCGACGTCATCCTGGTGACCGGCGACGCCTATGTGGACCACCCGAGCTTCGGCATGGCCGTCATCGGCCGCACGCTGGAGGCGCACGGCTTCCGCGTCGGCATCATCGCCCAGCCCGACTGGACCAGTGCCGAGGCGTTCAAGGAACTGGGCCGGCCGAACCTCTATTTCGGGGTGACGGCGGGCAACATGGACAGCCTCGTCAACAACTACACCGCCGACAAGCGCATCCGCACCGACGACAACTACACGCCGGACGCCGCCCCCGGGAAGCGGCCGGACCGCGCCGTGCTGGTCTACTCCCAGCGCTGCCGCGAGGCGTTCCCGGACGCGCCGATCGTGCTCGGCGGCATCGAGGCGTCCCTGCGCCGGATCGCCCATTTCGACCATTGGAGCGAGAAGGTCCGCCGCTCGGTCCTGATCGACAGCAAGGCCGACGTGCTGCTCTACGGCAATGCCGAGCGCGCGATCATCGACGTCACCCACCGCATCGCCAAGGGCGACAACCCGCGCGACCTGTTCGACATCCGCGGCCTGGCGCTGGTCCGCAACGAGGCCGCCCCCGACTACCGCGAGATCGACATGACCTCGATCGACGACGCGCCGGAGCGGGCCGAGCGCGGCGACGAGGAGCAGGTGATCCGCCTGCCGTCCTACGAGACCGTGCGCGACGACAAGGAGGTCTACGCCCAGGCCTCCCGCATCCTGCATCTGGAGAGCAATCCGGGGAACGCGCGCCCGCTGGTGCAGCGCCACGGCGACCGCGACGTCTGGGTGACGCCGCCGCCGATCCCGCTGACCACCAAGGAGATGGACTGGGTCTTCGACCATCCCTACGCGCGGGCACCTCACCCCTTCTACGGCGATGCGCGGATCCCGGCCTGGGAGATGATCCGCTTCTCGGTGAACATCATGCGCGGCTGCTTCGGCGGCTGCACCTTCTGTTCGATCACCGAGCATGAGGGCCGGATCATCCAGTCGCGCAGCCAGGAGTCGATCGTCCGCGAGATCGAGGACATGCGCGACAAGGTGCCGGGATTCACCGGACAGGTCTCCGACCTCGGCGGGCCGACGGCGAACATGTACCGCATGGCCTGCAAGGACCCGGAGATCGAGAAGTCCTGCCGCCGGCTGTCCTGCGTGTACCCGACGATCTGCAAGAACCTGAACACCGACCACAAGCCGCTGATCGACCTGTACAGGGCAGCCCGCGGCACCGAGGGCGTGAAGAAGGTCTCGATCAGCTCCGGCCTGCGCTACGACCTCGCCGTGGAAAGCCCGGAATACGTCGAAGAGTTGGTGACCCACCACGTGGGCGGCTACCTGAAGATCGCGCCGGAGCATACCGAGGACGGTCCGCTCTCGCGGATGATGAAGCCGGGCATCGGCTCTTACGACAAGTTCAAGGAGATGTTCGACGCGGCGGCCGCCAAGGCGGGCAAGAAGTACTTCCTCATCCCGTACTTCATCGCCGCCCATCCCGGCTGCACCGACGAGGACATGATGAACCTCGCCCTGTGGCTGAAGAAGAACGGCTACCGGGCCGACCAGGTGCAGACGTTCACGCCGACGCCGATGGCGATGGCGACGGCCATGTACTATTCCGGCCGCAACCCGCTGAAGCCGGTCCGCCGTGCCGGGACCGAGCGGGTGGAGACGGCCAAGGGCCTGCGCCAGCGCCGCCTGCACAAGGCGTTTCTGCGTTACCACGACGCCGAGAACTGGCCGCTGCTGCGCGAGGCGCTGAAGGAGATGGGTCGCGAGGACCTGATCGGCAACGGCAAGCACCACCTGATCCCGCGCTGGCAGCCCGCCGGCACCGGCAAGGCCGGCGGCGAGGGCCGCCGACGCGCGGGAGGCCCGGCCAAGGCGGGGGCTCCGGCCGGCTGGAAGCTGCCGCACCGCCCGGCCGAGATGGACCGCGAGGGCGGCGGCCGTCCGGGCGGCCGGTCCCGTAACAAGGCCAAGCCGCAGGCCCAGCGTCGAGGGCGTCAGGCCACCTGAGGATTGCGGATCTTGCCGTCGTCCAGGATGACGGTATCCATGGGAACGTCCCACGGCATGGGAAAAATCGTGGGCATGCGAGAGAAGGCGTATCCGATGCCGACGATCTGCGGCCTCGGCTCGATCCGCACCAGCGTGCGGTCGTAATAGCCCCCGCCGTTGCCGAGCCGGTAGCTCTCCGCATCGACGCCGACGAGCGGCACGACGACGATCTCGGGCCTCGCGGCGTCGGTACCGTCGGGCACGGGGATGTCCCAGAGGCCCCGGACCATGCGGCATCCCGGCTCCCACCGGCGGAAGGTCAGCGGCGCGTCCCGGGTCTCGACCACCGGCAGCAGGACGCTGGCGCCGGCCTCATGGATCTCGCGCATCCAGGGCCGCAGGTCGGGCTCGCCGCGGATCGGCCAGTAGACGGCGACGGTACGGTCGGCGATCGGGCCCAGGGTTCGGCCCAGCCCTTCGGTAATGGCCCGGCCGCAGGCCTCGCGGTCGCCGACCGGCATGGCCCGGCGCAGGGCGTAGAGGCGTTCGCGTTCGGCCTTCCGGAAGCGGGCGACGTCGCGGGCGGTCTCGCAGTCCACCAAATGGCCATCGACCAGCCGATGGCCGAAGCAGGGATCCTCGCCACCGGGCGTCGATATCGGGTCATCAGCCATGGCCGCTCTCCTCACGATCGTCCGCGCCCACCATCTATTCAATCCCGTGTTCGATCGCCTCCAGCGGCAGGTCGAAGCGGCAGACCAGGCCGCTCGGCTTGAACGCGAGATCCACCGTCGCGCCGAGTTCGTACTCCACCAGATCGCGGATGACGCGGATACCGAAGCCGAATTCGCTCGGCTCGCGGACCGGCGGTCCGTCGATCTCGACCCAGTCGACGCAGATCCGGTCACCCCGGCTCTCGGTGCGCACCGAGATCAGCCCGCTCTCGGTCGACAGCGCGCCGTATTTCAGGCTGTTGGTGACCAGCTCGTGGATCGCCATGCCGAGGGTCTGTGCGGCCTGGGGATTGAGGCGGATGTCCTTGCCCTCGAACCGGACGCGGTCGACCATCTTGGCCGAGTAGGGGGCGCATTCCTCGACGATCCGCGTGCGCAGGCTGGCCCCGTCGAACTGGGCATGGCTGAGCATGGAATGGGTCCGGGCGAGCGACAGCAGCCGCTGGCGCAGGTTCGTCTTGAAGCTGGCGACATGCTCCTCCTTGTCCGCCAGGTTCACGATCGAGCCCATGACCGTGAGCATATTCTGCACCCGGTGGTCCAACTCGGCCAGAAGCGTGGCCAGCCGGGTGGCGCTCTGTTTCAGGTCGGTGATGTCATAGCTGAGGCCGATCAGGTGCGGGCCGTCCGCGCGCCCGATGAACATCTTGCCCTTGCTGACCAGCCAGCGTTCCCGGCCGGCAGTGTCGATGATCCGGAACTCGACGTCGAAGACCTCTCCGCGCTCGACCGCCTGGGTCTGTTCCCGCAGCACGAAGTCGCGGTCCTCGGGATGGATAAAGGAATGGAACTTCTCGACACTCGGCGGGATCGCACCCGGCTGCAGGCCGAGCATCGTGTAGAGCCGGTCGTCCCACTGGGCGAGGTCGCTGCGGGGATCCCAGTCCCAGGTGGCGATGCGGCCGGCCTCCAGCGCCAGGCGCAGTCGCTCCGAGTTCTCCAGGAGCTGCTGTTTGAAGGCGGCGTTCGTGATTACCCCATGCAGGACATTGGCGACCGCCTGGACGAAGGCGACGTCGTCGTCGGTGAACTGCTTGATGTCGGTCGCGTGCACGCCGAGCACGCCCCAGGGATCGGCTTCCGTCCCGATGAGCACGCTGATGCCGGACTTGACGCCGCTGCGGGTCAGCAGTTCGGGACCCTGGAAGCGGGTTTCGTTCGGCAGATCCGTGACGACGACCGGCTGGCGGGAGAGCAGGGTGTAGCCGCCCTGGCTGGTATTGCTGTCCGGCACGCTGGAAACGTTCACCTCCACATCCCGGAAACCGCGCTGTGCCACCAGCAGGAGATCGTGGTGCTCCGGGCGATGACGCAGGACCTTGGCCATGTCGCAGCCGAGGCCGTCCACCAGGCAGCGGGCGGCGGCGTCGAACAGGAAGGACAGCGGTGCGTCGGTCAGGCCGATGCGGCCGATATTGGCGACCGCGCGCTGCTGGCGTTCGCGCGTCCCCCGCAGCTCGGTCTCCCGGTACAGCTCGCTGATGTCGCCGTAGGTGATGAGCACGCCTTCGATCCGGCTGTCGGAGGTGCGGTAGGGCAAGACCTGACGATGGAACCACCGACCGTCGATGCTGCTCACATGGGCCGAGAGGGTGGCCAATGTCGTGACGCACCGTTCCACGTCTTCGTAGAGCGTCGGGTCGTTCACCCGCACCGACAGATCGGAGATCGGCCGGCCGATATCGGACTCCAGGATGCGCAGCAGGTCGGCGGCCGAGGGGGTGAACCGGCGGATCACCAGTGATTTGTCGAGAAACAGGACGGCGAGTTGCGTGCTGTTGATCAGGTTCGAGATGTCGTTGTTGACCCGCTCCAGCTCGCCGATCTTGCTCTCGAGCTGATTGTTCACCGTGGAGAGCTCTTCGTTCAGCGACTGCAGCTCTTCGCGGGAGGTCTCCAGTTCCTCGTTGGAGGACTGAAGCTCCTCGTTCGTCGACGTCACCTCCTCGTTGGAGGCGCGGAGCTCCTCGTTGGAGGCCTCGAGCTGCTCGACCGCCGCGGTCAGTTCGTCCCGGGTGATCTGCAGGTCGAATTCGAGCCGCTGGACCGCGGTCTGTTCGTCGGGTGCGACCTCGCTTGCCGGCTCGATCGGCCGCGGCTCGCCGATATCCTCCAGATACAGCAGGACCGCCCACTGGTCGCTCTGCAGGCGCACCGGTTCCGCGGTGATCCGAACCGTGAGCTCCCGGCCGCTGCGGCGCACCCGATGGGCCGTCATGGTCTGCACCTCGCAGGTCTCGAAGGCCTGCTTCAGGGCCACCCGCATCCGGGTGCGCAGCCCGTC
Organism: Thalassobaculum salexigens DSM 19539; assembly: GCF_000423805.1. NCBI lineage: Bacteria > Pseudomonadati > Pseudomonadota > Alphaproteobacteria > Rhodospirillales > Thalassobaculaceae > Thalassobaculum > Thalassobaculum salexigens. The sequence continues at coordinate 919,848 of NZ_KE384094.1, read as the reverse complement.
CAGGGCCATCAGCGTCACATCGCGGGTCGGCTCGCCCGGCGGAAAGTCGAGATAGTCGCGCACCGGCCCGTGGAAATAGATCGCGTCGTTGCGCTGGTTCACCAGGATGCTGGCTGGAACGAACCGCGAGATCATCGCGTTCTTGGCCAGATCGATGGAGGAGTGTCGGTAGCTCTGCATGCGCGCGGACGCCCGGTTGTCGGAACTTCGGACACCACCTTGGACGTCCGACAGGGTATGGGGAAGGGTCACTCGCTCACTATGTTTTTCGCCGATGCACCGGTAGAGCCGCCATTCCTTCGACAGGGTCGTGTAGAACCGAGCCTGCTTTCCGACGGTCTCGGAACTCCCGAGGAACAGGTGGCCGCCCTGTTTCAGCGCGAAGTGGAACATCCGCAGGATCCGGCTCTGGACCTCGGCGTCGAGATAGATCATCACGTTGCGGCAGATAATCAGGTCGAGCTTCGAGAACGGCGGGTCGCTGATCAGGTCCTGACGGGCGAAGAGGATGAGATCGCGGAGCCGCTTGCCCAGCACGTACCGGCCGTTGTCTTCGATGAAGTGGCGCTGCAACCGCTCCGGTGTGACGTCATCGGCGATGCTGGCGGGAAAGTCGGCCTCGCGGGCCGTGTCGACCGCGCGCCGGTCGATATCGGTGGCGAAGATCTGGAAGCGGGGTTCCATGCCGCGGCGCTCGAACGCCTCGGCCAGAAGGATGGCGACCGATACCGCCTCCTCGCCGGTGGAGCAGCCGGCCACCCAGACCCGGACCGGCTGGTCGTCGATGTGCCCGCCGATCATCGGTCGGATGACGGCTTCCGCCAGCAGATCCCAGGCCTCCGGATCGCGGAAGAACCGGGTGACCCCGATCAGCAGATCGCCGGCGAGACTGTGCACCTCCTCGCGGTCGTTGCGCAGCCGGTCCAGGTATTGCCGCATGGTCTGTACCTGCGCCAGCCCCATGCGCCGGCGGATGCGCCGGTTCAGGGTGGCCGGGCGATAGCTGCTGAAATCGTGATCGGTCTGGCTGCGCAGCAGGCCCAGCAACGCCTGAAAGGCCGCCGGTTCCTCCTCGCTGACCTTTCCGGTTGCTTCCGGTGCGGCGATGAACGGATGGCCGGCATAGCGTGCCAGTAGCCCCGGCATCTCGGCGATCGGCGCGACGAAGTCGGTCACGCCGGCGCCGATGGCGCTGCGCGGCATGCCGTCATAATCGGCGGTCTCCGGATCCTGGACCAGCGTCAGACCGCCCGTCGCCTTGATCTCCCGCAGACCTGCCGTCCCGTCGGAGCCGTTGCCGGTCAGGACGATGCCGACCGCCCGCTCGTGGAGCGTCTCGGCGAGCGAGCGGAAGCAATAGTCGATCGGCATCCGGACGCCGCGCGGCGCGACCGGACGCTCGAGCATGATGGTGAGGTCGACCACGCGCAGATAGCAGTTGGACGGAATGACGTACACCGTGCCCGGGGCGATCCGCATGTCGTCCGCCGCGCTGCGGACCGGCATCCGGCTGTGCCGGTCCAGCAGGTCCGCCATCACGCTCTCGTGGTTCGGGTCCAGATGCTGGATCAGCAGAAAGGCCATCCCGCTGCTCTCGGGCACCGCTTCCAGGAACCGGCGGAACGCGTCCAGTCCGCCGGCCGACGCGCCGACTGCCACGATCGGGAACGGCGCGTCGGCGGCGGGACCGCCGTCGTCGTCGTGCCGGGGCGGAGGGGCGTCCTGATCGTCGGGCATGCGGCCGACCTCGGCTCGGTGATCTTCGGACTCGGCGACGGCCTATGCTGTCGGTGGCGGCGGTTGAGTCGGTATCTTTGAGTTGTAACAGGCCGCACTTGCAGCGCACAGTCCTGCAAATCGGGATTGGAACCGCCGTCCAGATCGCGCGTTAAATACCGATGGGGAACCGCTTTCAGGAATCTCGCAGATGTCTAACGAGCAGGCCGAACTGAGACATCATGCCCGGGTCATGCTCTGGGACCGCGATGTCGGCGACGAGTTGTTCCGGCTCGCCGCCGATCGCGCTTTCCAGGGCACGTCGATCCCGGACAACCAGCGTATGGACGCGTTCAAGCGGTTCTACGAGGCCTGGCGCGAGGGAGTGTCGACGGTTGGCGCGCCCCTGTTCACCGACGCCGCGCTTTTCAGCGCGCTACCCGGCCCCGACAACGTACCCCGCCAGGTGCTCATGCTGGTGGATTTCGCCGGATTCCCGCTGGATCAGGCGGCCGAGATCATGGGCATAGACCGGTCGGTCGCGGAGAAGGCGCTGTCCATAGGCCGCACCCAGAACCGGCTCGATCCGGCCATGGGGTGTAAGGCTCTGATCATTGAGGACGAGTTCCTGATCGCGGAGGAGCTGAGCGCGCTGGCGAAGCAGGCGGGCATCGCGGAGGTCTATCTCGCCCGCACGGTCGAACAGGCGATCCTGCTGGCTCAGGAGCATCTGCCCGACATCATCTTCGCCGACTTTCGGTTGAAGGACGGCGAGACGGGCGTCGACGCCATCGAACCCCTGCGCGAGCTGTCCGGCGCGCCGGTCGGATTCGTGACCGCCTATCCGCACTCGGTTCTGAAGCACTCGGTGATTCCGCCGGATTTCCTGATCCAGAAGCCCTTCCGGCCGGAGGCGGTGACCGCCATCATCGGGCATTGGCTGGTCGAAAAGGAAATGGACTGATCGGCACGGCGAGCGCGCCCGGCAGACAGTCGTTAGTTCGTGAAGTTGTCGCCGAGATCGAGGTCGCTCGCGTGCGTCAGGCCGATGCGCAGCAGTTCGCGGATTGCGGCCGCCATTGAGGGTACACGGTTCTCGAACTGCCAGTCCTTCAACTGGTCGATCTCGGAGTCCGTCAGCATCACCTGCTGTCGGACGAGACGCTTCTCTCTTTGATTCTGGTTCACGTGTCCGTCTGACCTCTGTACGTCACCGCCCGCACCGTCGGTGAAGCTGCCACCGCAGCAAGTCTCGGGACAGGGCCGCGCTCCGTCCCTACTGAATCACTTTGATCGGCGGAAGTCGAATGGTCAATTGTCTCGCGCAGAGTAAGTGGGTGAATTCGCCGGAATGGTTGTATATATATTAAATTAATAATATTCCAATGATTGGAAAGACTTGCCGCTCGGCGGCGGTTCCGGCGGCAGCGTCTCCCGGACGACCGCCGCATACCGGTGTCTGCGGCGGTCGATGTCATTGTGACGGGGGCTACAGGAAGATCGTCGTGATCTCCGGCACCAGCAGGATCAGCGCCAGGATCATAAGCTGGATGCAGATGAAAGGCAGGAACCCACGGAAGATGTCGGTCAGCGAGATATGCGCCGGCGCGACGGACTTCAGATAGAATGCCGCGGGTCCGAAGGGAGGTGACAGGAAGCTGACCTGCATGTTCACGCAGAACAGGATGCCGAACCACACCTTCACCATGGTCATGCTGTCCAGCCCGCCGGTCAGGCCGAGCTCCTCCATCGGCATCTTCAGGACGATCGGCAGGAACACCGGCATGACCAGCAGGACGATCCCGGTCCAGTCCATGAAGGCGCCGAGGAACAGGAAGATCACCATCATCACCAGCAGCACGCCCATGGTCGGCAGGTCGTAGCCGAGGATCAGGTTGGCCACATAGGTCGGCCCGCCGGCGATGGTGTAGGCGCCGGCCAGCGCGGTGGCGCCGAAGGTCACCCAGATGATGGTGCCGGTCGACTTGAACGTCCGCATGGAGGCTTCCTGCAGGAGCTGGAAGGAGAACTCCCCGCGCAGGACGATGAGGACCAGCACGGCGATCGAGCCCATGCCGGCCGCCTCGGTGATGCCGGTGATGCCGCCGTAGATCGAGCCCAGCACGACGACGACGATCAGCAGCGGGGCGACCAGGCCCTTGCCCTTTTCCCAGGCATCCATCGCCTTCTCCCGGCCGACGACCAGGAGCAGATAGCCGAGGCAGGCGACCGCGATCGCCGCGGCGATGCCGAGGGACTGGGCGTCGATCAGCGTGGTCTCCTCGTCGATCGACCCGACGGCGTAGAGCACGGCCCCGCGCAGCACCACCAGAGCGGCGGCGCCGCCGACCATCATCGACAGCAGACTCAGGCCCATCGTGAGCTTCTCCGAGCCGGTCATGTCGTCGGGCGACGGCTCGGGCAGGGGTGCCTGCTCGGGATGCATGCGGGTGCGGATCAGGATGTAGACGATGTAGCAGCCGGCCAGGATGAAGCCCGGCAGGAAGGCCGCCTGAAACAGGGCGTGAATCGACGTCTCGGTGATCAGCCCGTAGAAGATCAGGACGATGGACGGCGGGATCATGGTGCCGAGCGAGCCCGACGCGCAGATCGTGCCGACCGCCAGGTTCTGGTCGTAGCCCAGGCGCAGCATCTGCGGCAGGGCGATCAGGCCGAGCAGCACGACCTCGCCGCCGATGATGCCGGACATCGCCGCCATGACGATGGCCATCACCGCGGTGACCACGGCGATGCCGCCGCGGGTACGCGACAGCCAGAGGTTCAGGGTCGAGTACATGTCGCGGGCGATGCCGGAGCGTTCAAGCAGCGTCGCCATGAAGATGAACAGCGGCACCGACACCAGCACGTAGTTGGTGGTAATGCCGTAGAGCCGCTGGGCCAGGATGTTCAGCGGGCCGGTGCCGAAGGTGCCGAACAGCAGGTCGGGGCCGAATTTCAGCACCATCACGACGACGGCGAGGAAGCCCGAGGCGAAGCCGAGCGGCATGCCGATCGCCAGGAGCGCCAGCATGCCGACCAGCAGGATCAGCGAGATTGTCCCGATATCCATGACGGCGCTTCCTCAGTCGGTCCGGGTGGTCGACGGATCGTTGCCGATATTCGGCATGTCCAGGTCGTCGGCCGGATCGTGGGATTGGGGTTCCTTGTTCCAGTCGAAGATCAGGTTCGAGATCGACTGCAGCGCCAGGAACACGAGGGTGATCAGGATCAGCGGCTTGATGGTGGCCGGGATCGGCGGGTCGAAGGCTGTGCCGAAGGTCTCCCATCGCAGGAACTTGGCCTTGGCCTCGCCGAAGCCGCCCCAGACGACGGCGATCGCGAAGATGACGACGCAGATCACCGACAGGGTGTCGAACAGCTGGCGCATCCATTTCGGCGCCATGTCGTAGAGGATGAAGATGCGAATATGGCTGCGTTGCTGCAGCGCGTAGAGCCCGGCGGTCAGATAGATGCCGCCGCCGACCCACAGGGACATCTCGTTGACCCAGAGCGTGGGGGCAAGGAAGACGTACCGCATCACCACTTCGTAGAAGATGATCGCGACGATGAAGGCTGGCGCCCACATCGCGATCCGACTGAAGCCCCACGTGAGCCAGTCCAGAGGACCGGTGCGCTCATGCTCGACCATTTCCGACTCCCTAGATCTCTCGGCGTCCCGCCGTGCCGCCCGGGAATGGTCCCGAGGGGGGCGACGGGCCGTCCGAAAGGGGGACGGCCCGTCGGATGATGTGCTCAGGCGGTCAGGATCACTCCTTAACCAGGCCGAGCTGACGCAGGTAGGTCAGGTGGCTTTCGACCAGGGCCTTGGCCTCCGGCGTCGTGGCGAAGTCCTTCCACGCGGACTGGGCGGCGTCGCGGAACTTCTGCAGATCCTCGTCCGACCAGGCGTACAGGGTCACGCCCTTCGACTTCAGGTCTGCGGCGGCCTCGGCGTTCTTCTTCTCGAAGGTCAGCGCGGTGCGCAGGGCCAGCGACTCCATGGCCACCGACATGATCCGGCGATGGCTCTCCGGCATGGCGTCCCACTTCGCCTTGTTGCAGGCGAGGTGGTCGGACGGCATGGAATGGAAGCCGGGATAGTTGGCATGCTTCACCAGGTCGTAGAGACCCAGGGACTGGTTGTTCGCCAGGCCCGAGGCGTCGGCGCCGTCGATGATACCGGACTCAAGCGCGGTGAAGATCTCGGTGAAGTCCATCACGATCGGCTTGGCGCCGAGATTCTCGAAGATCTTCGTCTCCATGCCCGGGGGCGAGCGGAACTTGAAGTCCTTCAGGTCGGCGGCGTTGCGGATCGGCTTGGACGAGGCCAGGGACTCCTGCCCGTAGACCCACCAGCCGACCAGCTGCATGTCGAACTTGTTGTAGAGCTTCTGGGCCGCGTCGAGACCGCCGCCGTAATATAGCCAGGAGAGCTGCTGATACGGGGTGGCATAGCCGCCCATGATGTCGCCGACGAACTGGAAGGCCGGGTTCTTGCCGGTCTGATAGGCGCCGCCGGTCATGTCGCAGTCAAGGATGCCCGTGGCCGCGGCGTCGAAGGTCTCCACCGACTTCACGACCGAGGACGAGTAGAACATCTCGATCTGGATCTCGCCGTTCGACATCGTCTGAACGTTATCGACATACTGGGCGGCGAGCTTGCCGGACACGGTCTCCGGGGCGTAGTGCGTCTGGATGCGCAGGGTCGTGGTCTGCGCCATGGCGGCGGTGCTGAGCCCGGCCGCCAGCAGAGCGGCCGACACTGCGGGTGCGAGTTTTCCGATCATTCTCATCATGTCCTCCCTATGGACTGCCGGACTTCCGGCTTCTTGATCCTGGCTTATCAGACAGGATTTGTTCCATCGGTGAGTTTACCTGCATTGGTTTTCAAACGATGCAGAATAACGCCTCACCCGACATGGGTCCGACTTTGTCGGGACCGTCTGTGAACGTCAAGTGATTGGGTGGTTGTATGACTAATTCAGATCGCTCGACCGGCGGCTTGCAGAGGCGGACATCGCCGTAGACGAAGCTTTAGGTCCCGGGCTCCGGGGGATTTCCGATGCTTACCCTGCCCGCAGTGCGCTGGGGGAGCGGAAGATCGACCCTGAGGTCAGACGTGAAGCGGGTTTGTACGATCTGAGATCTGGTTCCCGCGACCCGGCAATCGGCGGTGCGGCCTGTCGGCGGGAGCACCCCCGGCGCAGGGCCGGGGGCGGCGTTCAGATCGACGGCCTCAGCCGCACTTGGAATAGCCGCAGGCGGTGCAGAGGTCGCAGCCCTCCTGCTTCACCAGCGCGACCGAGCCGCAGCTCGGGCATTGCGCCGGGGCGCCGCCGATATTGATGACCTGCTTGACCACCTGCGGAGCCGCATTCTCGGAGTCCGGCGCCTTCAGGAAGCCGATGGCCAGCATGTGTTCCTCGATCACGTCGCCGATCGCCGCCAGCAGGGACGGCACATAGCGCCCCTTCACCCATTGCCCGCCGCGCGGATCGAACACCGCCTTCAGCTCGTCGACCACGAAGCTCACGTCGCCGCCGCGCCGGAACACCGCGCTGATCATGCGGGTCAGGGCCACGGTCCAGGCGAAATGCTCCATGTTCTTGGAGTTGATGAACACCTCGAACGGGCGGCGGCGGCCGTCCTGCTCGATGTCGTTCACGGTGATGTAGATCGCATGGTCGCTGTCGGCCCATTTGATCTTGTATGTCGCCCCCGGCAGGAAGGTCGGTCGGTCCAGCGGCTGCATCAGGTGGATGACCTCGGGATCCTCGGAGGTAACCGTTGCTGGAGCCGGTTGCTCGGGCTCCTCGCGCTTGGTCGCCAGGACCGAGCCGGTGATCAGGTTCGGCCGGTAGGTGGTGCAGCCCTTGCAGCCGCTGCGGTAGGCCTCGCGATAGACGTCCTTGAACGTCTCGAAGGCGATGTCCTCGGGCACGTTGATCGTCTTGGAGATCGAGCTGTCGACATACTTCTGCACGGCCGCCTGCATGACCACGTGGTCATGCGGGGTCAGGCTCTGGGCATCGACGAAGGCATCGGTCAGCTCCGCTGTCTCGCCCTTCAGGCGCCGGTACAGGCGGTAGGCGAAGTCGCTGACCTCCTCCACCTTCTTCGAGCCGTCCGGCATCAGCACCGTGCGGTCGTAGGTGAAGCTGAACACCGGCTCCAGCCCGCTGGACACGTTGTCGGCCAGCAGGGAGATGGTCCCGGTCGGCGCGATGGAGGTGACCAGGGCGTTGCGGATGCCGTGCTTGGCGATCCCCGCCTTCAGGTCGTCGTCCAGCTCGGCGATGCTCTCGCCGGCCAGATAGGCGTCGCGGTCGAACAGCGGGAAGGCGCCCTTCTCGGCGGCGAGGTCGATGGAGGCCTGGTAGGCGTGGCGGCGCACCGCGTCCATCCACTTCTCCACCGTCGCCACCGCTTCCGGCGAGCCGTAGCGCAGACCGCACATGATCAGCGCGTCGGCCAGCCCGGTGACGCCCAGGCCGATCCGCCGCTTGGCCAGCGCCTCGGCGCGCTGCTGCTCCAGCGGGAACAGGGAGACATCGACGACGTTGTCCATCATCCGCACGGCGAGCGGCACCGCCTCGGCCAGCGCCGCCTCGTCCAGGCAGGCATCCGGCTCGAAGGGATGGCGCACGAAGGTGGCCAGGTTCATCGAGCCGAGAAGGCAGGCGCCGTAGGGCGGCAGGGGCTGCTCGCCGCAGGGATTGGTCGCCGCGATGGTCTCGCAATAGTGCAGGTTGTTGCGCTGGTTGATCCGGTCGATGAAGATCACGCCCGGCTCCGCCACGTCGTATGTGGCGGTCATGATCCGGTCCCACAGGTCGCGGGCGCGGATCGTGCGGTAGACGGTCCCGTCGAACACGAGGTCCCAGTCGCCGTCGGTCTCCACCGCCTGCATGAAGGCGTCGGTCACCAGGACCGAGAGGTTGAACATGCGCAGCCGCACCGGATCGCGCTTCACCTCGATGAAGGCCTCGATGTCCGGGTGGTCGCAGCGCAGCGTCGCCATCATCGCACCACGGCGGGAGCCGGCGCTCATGATGGTGCGGCACATGGCGTCCCAGACATCCATGAACGACAGCGGGCCGGAGGCGTCGGCGCCCACGCCCTTCACCGGCGCGCCCTTGGGTCGGATCGTGGAGAAATCGTAGCCGATGCCGCCGCCCTGCTGCATGGTCAGGGCCGCTTCCTTCAGGGCGTCGAAGATGCCGCCCATGTTGTCGGGCACGGTGCCCATGACGAAGCAGTTGAACAGGGTGACCTGGCGCCCGGTTCCCGCGCCGGCGACGATGCGGCCGGCCGGCAGGAAGCGGAAACCTTCCAGCACCTCGCGGAAGCGCGCGGACCACTGGGCGCGTTCGCGCGGCTTCTCCGCCTGAGCCAGGGCATTCGCGACCCGCGTCCAGGTGTCCTCCATCGTCGCGTCGATGGCGGATCCGCCCTGTTTCAGGCGGTATTTCATGTCCCAGATCTGCGTACTGATGGGCGCGAGATCGTTCATCGAATCCTACATGTAGTGGTTCTAGCGCAAGCTACCCAGTGTATCTCGACATTCTTCGGCAGACAAGGAGTCCGGCAGCCGTCCCGGCCGACGCAACTCCGTGTTATGCCGATCTTAACATTTGGGCGCGTAGCACGAGTTCTTAAACAAGAAAACATTGGGGGGAGGCCGTCCAACGGCCCCGCAGATCACGTGTCACGGGAACCAGGCAAGGCAGAGCAGGCCCGCCGGGGGATGAACCCGCCCGGCGCCAGTCGTGTTGGTGCCAGTCGTCTTGGCGGCAGCGTCTCCTTCGGGGCGTTCGCGCTCGTTCTGCTCCTGTCGCTGTGCGGGGTCGCCGCGTCCGTCCTCGGCGCCCTGCGGCTGGCCGAGTCGAGCCGCCAGAACTGGCTGGAACGCGGACGGATGGAGGCGCTCGAGCTCTCCAGCGCCGTGGACGGCGCCCTCCTGCAGGTCGAGGCCCAGCTCGGCGCACTGGTCACTCTGTTCCACAGCTCGTCCTTCGTGGAGGCGGACGAGCTCTCCCGCGCGGAAGCCAATCTTCCATCCGACGGACTGAGCGTCACCCTGTCCGGGCTCGCCTTCGCGGCTATCCTCGACGACAGCGAGCGGCGCCGCTACGAGGACCGGCGGGGCATTGTTCTCTCCGTGCCGGGGAACCCCGACAAGCCCTCGCCTAGCTGGGCCAGCCATTTTCCGGTGATGCTCGCGAGCCAGGGGCATCCGCAGTTCCACGAGGGGGCCGATCTGGCGGCGATCGCACCCCTGCGGTCCATGGCGCTGTCGGCGACGCGGTTGGAACGCACCGTGGTCATGAGCCCGACGTTCCAGATGGTCGGCCGTCGCTTCGCCGCCTTGGCGGTGTCCGCTCCGAACGGGGGCACGCCGGGTCTTCTGCTGGGCATTCTCGACGTGGATGAGATGTTCGAGCGGATGGTCCGGTGGGAACTGCCGGGACTGTCAATGCGGCTGCTGGAATACCCGGGAAGCTGGGAGCTCGACAGCGAACCGAAGACGGTGCGCGGCGTGGCCGAGCCGCCCAGCGAGGCGATCGCCACCTTCGATCACCGGTTCACCCATGGCGAGGCGCGCTGGCACCTGCAATGGAGCCTGCTGCCGAGCTTCGAGGGCGGCGTGGATACGGTGCCGGCATTCATGCTGGGGATCGGCGGCTCGATGCTGAGCCTGCTCGTCGGGCTGGCGCTCTGCCTGCTGATCTATCAGAACGCGCTGATCCGCCAACGGGTGGACGAACGCACCGCGGAGCTGAGCGACGCCTTGAACCGGGCGGAGGCCGGCAACCAGGCGAAGACCAACTTCCTGGCGGTGATCGGCCACGAACTGCGCACGCCGCTGAACGCGGTGATCGGTTTCGCCGACCTGCTGGAGAGCCGGCAGCCGACCGACGAGGCCCGCAGCTACGTCAATTTCGTCCGGGGCGGGGGGCGCCACCTGCTGCGTCTGGTCAATGCCCTGCTGGAGGTCGCCCAGGCCGAGACCGGCGAATTGGCTCTCGAGGAATCGGAGATCGACGTGACGCAGATGATCGTGGAGGCCGTCCGGTCGGTCGACGCGTCGGTGATGGCGCCGGGCGTGGCGATCGCGCTCGACCTGGCCGAGGGGCTGCCGACGGTGCGGGGCGACCGCGAACGGCTGCAGCTGGTGGTCGTCAACCTGGTGCTCAACGCGATCCGCGCCGCAGGCGAGGGAGGAAGGGTGGCCGTCGGCGCCTGGCGCGGCCCGGAAGACGGCGACATCCCGAACGGCGGTGTCCGGATCCGGGTCTGCGACACCGGATCGGGCATGACCGAGAACCAGGTCCAGGCCTCGCTGCAGCTGTTCGAACAGGTGGAGAGCCCGATGAACCGCCGCCACGAGGGGCTCGGCATCGGACTGCCGCTCTGTCGGCATCTGGTCCGCCTGCACGGCGGGACCTTGGAGATCGACACCCGTCCCGGGCAGGGGACCGCGGTGACGGTCGACCTGCCGCCCCACCGCATCCTGAGCCGCTAGCCCGGCCGGTCGTCTCAGCTCGCCACCACCATGAACCAGCCGGCGACGGTGACGCGGGCTGTGGCGAACAGGTACTTGGAATACTCGTTCGCCAGCAGTGCCAGAGTTCCGGGATAGCGGTACCAGTGGTCCAGGCGGACATCCTGCGGAATGACCGGGTACGGGGTGATGCGGACCGACGGCATGGCGTGGGCGAATTCCAGCATCGCCCGCGGCATGTGGTAGTTCGACGTCACCAGCAGCATCGACTCTCGGTCGCCCACGGCCATCCAGATCTCGGTCTCGCGGGCATTGCCGATGGTGTCGGTTGCGCCGTGCCCCAGCACCAGACAGCAGTCGATCAGCTTGTCCGGCAGGCGGGTATCGCCGTCGTCCAGCAGCGAGCGGATGCCCTTGCCGTCGACCCGCTCGTCCACGCCGCTGACGAACAGCACGGGGGCGGCCCCCGCTTCCAGCAGCGCCACGCCCTCGTCCACCCGCCGGCTGCCGCCGGTCAGCACGACCACCGCATCGGCGGTCGGCGGCTGCGCCTCGGCGGTGCGGGGCAGCCGGTCCACGAACCGCACCAGGCCGACGGTCCACACGACGACCAGGGCGACGGCGGCCAGCAGGACCAGCCATCCCAGCCCCCCCATGCGCCGTTCCTGCGCGCGGGCGCTGCGAAAACGATTGCGTCGTGCCATCTCAGGCCATCCTGGCGAGGGCTGTCTGGACCGACACCCGCGCGGTCGCCATGGCGATCGCCGCGGTGACGGGAGGAAGGAGGATCAGCGCGATCCACTCGGCCCAGCCGATCCGCACAAGGGCGGTGATGCTGGACACGCCGACATCCATCGGGGCGGAGGACCATTGCCCGACCCCGATCTGCAGTCCGATGATGCTGGCCACCGCCAGCAGGGCGCCGGCGATGCCGCCGTACAGGGCCAGCCGACCGGCATGCCACTGGAACTGCCGGGCGATGTATCGGTCGGGGGCGCCGATCAGGTTCAGGATCTCGATCTCCTCGCGATGCACCGACAGGCCGGTACGTACGGCGAAGATCACCGCCAGCACGGCCGCGAGCAGCACGACCGCCAGGATGCAGGTCCCGGCGATGGCCACGGAATTGCCCAACGCCCGCGCCTCGGCGAGCCAGCGGCCGTGATCGTCCAGGGTGGTGCCGGGGGCGGCATTGTCGAGGCGGGTCGCGAGGCTGGCCAGGTCGACCTCCTGGCCGCGGTCAAGCTGCAGGTCGACGAGCAGCGGCAGCGGCAGGGTCTCCGCCAGCTCGGCGCCGAGCCAGGGGGCCAGCAGGGCGGCCGACTGTTTCGGCGGCATCGGCTCCACCGAGGCGACCCCTGGCGTGACGCCGAGCAGCCGCAGCACGGAATCCAGCCGTTCCTGCTGGCTGAGCCCGTCGACCGGCGGAATCTGCACGGTGGCCGCCCCGGACAGCCGTGCGTCCCAGTCGGAGACGAACCCGCGCGCGGCCAGCGCACCGACCGTGGCCAGCGCGGCGAGATAGACCATGACGGCCAGCAGGCCGGGCAGGAACCGGGTCGAGGAATCCCGGCCCAGCGCGAGGTCGGAGTGGCCGATCATCGCGGATCCGCCGCCGGCGGCCGGGGCGCGGCGGCACCGGCTGACGCAGTGGTCGCGCGGGGCGGCGGACGGCGCAGCAGGCTGGACGGCGCGCGCCGGGTGATCCGGGCGTCCTCCAGATGCAGGCGCGGATGGTCGAACCGGTCCACCAGACTCTCGTTGTGGGTCGCGATGATCACCGTCGTGCCCATCTTGTGCAGCTCTTCGAACAGGTAGAGGAGGCGCACCGCGATGCGGTCGTCCACGTTGCCGGTCGGCTCGTCGGCGAGCAGCAGAGAGGGCCTTCCTATCACCGCCCGGGCGATGGCGATGCGCTGCTGCTGGCCGCCGGACAGGGTGGCGGGCAGGGCGTCCAGATGGCCCGACAGCCCGACCCAGGCGAGCAGCTCCGGCACATGCTCGCGGATCAGCGCCTCACGGGTGCCGGCGATGCGCAGCGGCAGCGCCACGTTGTCCAGGGCGGAGAGATGGGGCAGCAGGCGGAAATCCTGGAACACCACGCCGATCCGGCGGCGGAAGGAGGGGCGCTCCTTGCGGGTGACCTTGGCGATGTCGCGGCCGAACATGGAGACTTGGCCCGAGACCGGGCGGGCCGCCAGATACATCAGCCGCAGCAGCGTCGATTTCCCGGCCCCGCTGGCGCCGGTCAGGAAATGAAACGATCCCGGCTCCAGATCGAAGGACACGTCGCGCAGGATGACGGGACCTCCGTCATAGCGCATGAAGACGTTCTCAAAGCGAACCACCGCGTCCCTCTGTCACCCGACAGTCTGAAAGTCGCGCGAGTGTGACCCAAGGGCGTGGCGAAAGAAAGGCGTTGCCAAGGTCTTATCCGACCGAGGCATCGCCCGTTGTGGTTCGCGTCCGTCCGCTCAGAGCCGCGCGCCGGCCCGCTGGCGACCGCCGGAAGCGCCGCCCTTGCCGTCCTCGTCGAACAGCGAGGCCAACTGTTCCATCATCGTGCCGCCGAGCTGCTCGGCGTCGACGATGGTGACGGCCCGCCGGTAGTAGCGGGTCACGTCATGGCCGATACCGATGGCCACCAGCTCCACCGGAGAGCGCGACTCGATGTACTTGATGACATCGCGCAGGTGCTTCTCCAGGTAGTTGCCCGGGTTCACGGACAGGGTGCTGTCGTCCACCGGCGCGCCGTCGGAGATCACCATGAGGATGCGTCGCTCCTCCGAGCGGGCGATGATGCGGTTATGCGCCCACATCAGGGCCTCGCCGTCGATGTTCTCCTTCAGGATGCCCTCGCGCAGCATCAGGCCGAGCGACTTGCGGGCCCGGCGCCACGGGGCGTCCGCCGACTTGTAGATGATGTGCCGCAGGTCGTTCAGGCGACCCGGCCCCTGGGGTTTGCCGGAGGAGATCCAGCGCTCGCGCGCCGAGCCGCCCTTCCAGGCCCGGGTGGTGAAGCCGAGGATCTCGACCTTCACGCCGCAGCGCTCCAGCGTGCGCGCCAGGATGTCGGCGGCGATCGCCGCGATGGTGATCGGCCGGCCGCGCATGGAGCCGGAATTGTCGATCAGCAGGGTGACGACCGTGTCCCGGAAATCCGTGTCCTTCTCCATCTTGTAGGACAGCGGGAAGAGCGGCGCGGTGACCACGCGGGACAGGCGGCCGGCATCCAGCACGCCCTCGTCCAGATCGAAATCCCAGGACCGGTTCTGCTGCGCCATCAGGCGGCGCTGCAGCCGGTTGGCCAGCTTGCCGATCACGCCCTGCAGGTGGCTGAGCTGCTGGTCGAGCAGGGCGCGCAGGCGGGTCAGCTCGTCGGCGTCGCACAGGGTGTCGGCCTGCACCACCTCGTCGTATTCGGTGGTGTAGGCGCGGTAGGCCTGATCCTGCCAGTTGCGGCCGTCCATGTTCGGATGCATGGGCGAGCCCGGATTGGCCGGCTCCTCGTCGCCGGAACCCGGCTCGAGGTCCATCTCCTCGGCATCCTCGCCCTCGGCGCTCTCGTCGCCGGCCTGCATGTCGGACGGGATGCTCTCGCTTTCGGTGCCGTCCTCGGAGGTGCCGCGGGTGCCGCCGTCGCTGGTCTCGTCGACGTCGCCACCCTCGTCCTCGCCTTCGGCCTCGCTCGGATCGTCGTCGGCCACACCCTCGTCGCCGACATCCAGGTCGAGATCGGTGATCAGCTGGCGCGCCAGCTTGGCGAAGGCGCCCTGGTCTTCCACGTGCTTGACCAGTTCCGACAGGTCGGCGCCGGCCTTCGACTGCACCCAGGGGCGCCACAGGTCGATCACCCGCTGGGCGCATTCCGGCGGCGCCTCGCCGGTCATCGACTCCCGCGCCATCAGGCGCATGACGTCGACCAGGGAGACGTCGTCCTTCTCCGCCCGGTCCAGGCCCTTGCGCTGGAAATTGTCGTCGAGCATGGCGGAGAGGTTGTTGGCCACCCCCTCCATCCGCCGCGCGCCGATGGCCTCGACCCGCGCCTGCTCCATCGCCTCGAAGATCTCACGCGCCGCCTGGCCCTGGGGGGCGTAGCGGGCATGGACATCGTCGTTATGGTGCTTCAGGCGCAGCGCCATGGAATCCGCCTCGCCGCGCAGACGGGCGAGGGCGGCAGGCTCCATGTCCTTGGGCGGCGAGGGCAGGCGGGCACGGGTACCCGCCGCCGTCGCGTGCTCGGCGCCGTAGGTGACCTCGAGCTCGATCTCGCCGGACATCGCCCGCAGGCAGGCCGCGGTGGATCGCTTGAAGTCCTCGAACGCCGGATCGTCGGGCGCGCGGTTGCTCCTCATGGGATTCCTCGCTGGCTGCGGTTACTCGGCCGCCTTGATGCCGAGCTCGGTGATCTCGTCACCGAAGCAGCGCTGATAGTATTCCGCCACGATCGTCCGCTCGACCTCGTCGCACTTGTTGAGGAAGGTCAGACGGAACGCCAGGTTGATGTCGCCGCCGAAGATGTCGGCGTTCTCGGCCCAGGTGATGACCGTGCGCGGCGACATGACCGTGGAGATGTCGCCGGCGATGAAGCCGGCGCGGGTCAGATCGGCGCAGGCCACCATCTTGGAGATCGTCTGCTTGCCGTCGTCGTTGGCGTAGCCCGGGCTCTTGGCGAGCACGATGTTCACCTCGGCGTCGTGCGGCAGGTAGTTCAGGGTGGTGACGATGTTCCAGCGGTCCATCTGGCCCTGGTTGATCTGCTGGGTGCCGTGATAGAGGCCCGTGGTGTCGCCGAGGCCGACCGTGTTGGCGGTCGAGAACAGGCGGAAATACGGGTTCGGCGTGATCACCTTGTTGGTGTCCAGCAGGGTCAGGCGGCCGTCGACCTCCAGAATACGCTGGATGACGAACATCACGTCGGCGCGGCCGGCGTCGTACTCGTCGAACACCAGCGCGACCGGGTTCTGCAGCGCCCAGGGAAGGATGCCCTCGCGGAACTCCGTCACCTGCTTGCCGTCGCGTAGGACGATGGCGTCCTTGCCGATCAGGTCGATACGGCTGACATGGCTGTCCAGGTTGACGCGGATGCAGGGCCAGTTGAGGCGCGCCGCGACCTGCTCGATATGGGTCGATTTGCCGGTGCCGTGGTAGCCCTGGATCATGACGCGGCGGTTGCGCGCGAAGCCGGCGAGAATGGCCAGCGTGGTGTCATGGTCGAACAGGTAGGAGTCGTCCTTCGTCGGGACATACTCGCTCGGCTCGCTGAAGGCCGGCAGTTCGAGGTCGATATCGAGGCCAAACACCTCACGGGCCGAGACCGTCATGTCGGGCTGGCCGAGGGGGTGGGCGGGCTTACGCTCGATGACGCTGTCGTTCGTCATGGACGAGATCCTGTCTCTCGGGAGTGGGGAGCCGATGCTCCACAGAAGGGATAACTTAGCTCTATGAGCCTTAACTTAGAAACCGACGCAAAGTCGTATAGGCCTCGTTGATACTTTTCAACCGTTCCTCCGCCGCCTTGTCGCCGCCATTGGCGTCGGGATGGTGTTTTTTGACCAGTTCCTTGTAGCGGGCCTTGAGCCGCTCCAGGGTGAAGGGCGGCTCAAGGCCGAGAATGGCGGCCGCCTTGCCTTCGGCCGTGTCGGCCGGCTGCCGTCGGCGGGTCTCTCCCGCGCCCTCCTCGTCGTCGTCCATGAAGCCGAACGGGTCGTTCACGCGGCGGCGCGGTCCCTGGCCCGGCTTCACGGTGCCGAACGGCCAGGACGGGCGGTTCCAGGTCGTGGAGCGGCGGATATCCTCCTCGACCTCGTTGTCGCTCATGCCGTCGTAGTAGTTCCAGGCCTTATTGTACTCGCGGACATGGTCGAGGCAGAACCAGTAATAGTCATTCAGCCGATTTCGGGCCTTTGGCGCGCGGTGCGTTCCCTCTGCGCCGCAGCCCGGACGGTCGCAGGCCCGGACCGCCGGTTTGCGCGGCGCAAAATCCTCCAGGAAAGAGTCTGGATTTGCCTTCGCCATCGCTGTGCCCATCTGCTCCATAGGCGTGTAACAAGACCGGATCTCCGACCCTAGCGCGCCCGAAAGGAAAGTCCATACATGACCATCGCCGAAACCATCCACGACAAGCTGCAAAACGCCTTTGCGCCAACCGCCCTAGAGGTCGTCGATGAATCCCACCTTCATGCCGGACATATGGGTTCCAGGCCGGAGGGCGAAACCCATTTCCGGGTGACGATCGTGTCCGCCGCCTTCACCGGGGTCAGCCGGGTGCAGCGCCACCGGATGGTCCACGAGGTGCTGGCGCAGGAACTCCGCGACCGGGTCCATGCGCTCGCCCTTCAGCTACGCGCGCCCGAGGAAACATGAACAACAACTGAAAATAGTTAATGAGACAAAATAACGTTTAATGGTTGCGCATCAGTGAGAGCCATGCCATTGCTATATTGCACTTAGAAATTGCATGCAATTTGTGCGTTCCATGAGCGTAGAGTTCGATTTGTCATCCGAGAGCGACAAGGCATCGATCCTGGAAAGCCGGAATGTGACGGTCGGCAACAAGCGGACCAGCATGCGGCTTGAGCCTCAGATGTGGGATTCGCTCGAGAAAATCGCCAGGACCGAGGGCGTGACGATCAACAGCCTGTGCACGCAGATCGACCTGCGGCGCGGCCCCGTCGGCCTGACCTCCGCGACCCGGGTGTTCATCATCAGCTATTTCCGTCACCTGGTGCGCCAGCACGAGATCGAGCGGGGCCTGAACGGCCCCGGCCTGGTTCCCAGGATCGACGGGCTGAAAGGCGCGTCGCTGGCCCGCTGGGTGCTGGACACCGTCGTCCCGGCCCATGAGCTCGGCCGCGCCGGGCGGCATCGCGGTTAGACCCGGGACGGGTTTAGGGCCAGGAAAGCCGGGCAGGCGTCAGTTCGTCGCTGCGTATTTCTCGATCGCGGCGGCGAGCTGGTCGCGCTCCTCGCACTCGGCGGCGGGGCAGAGCGCGTTGATCCGCTCCAGCAGGTCGCGGGCGAGTTGCGGCTCGCCGGTCTGCAGGTAGAGCTCGCCCAGATACTCCATGGCCTTCAGGTGTTCGGGATCGAGGCGCAGGGCGTTGAAGTAGTACTGCTGGGCCTCCTCGAGCTTGCCGAGCTTGCGGGTGGCGAATCCCAGGTAGTTCCAGCCGTCCGGGTTCTTGGGATTGCGCTTCAGGGCGGCGTGGAGGAGGGGTTCGGCCTCGGCGAACTCCTCCGCCCAGACCAGGGCGATGGCCCGCTCCAGCTCCGGGTCCTCCATCATGGTCGGCTGGTCGGTCGGCGAGGGGGCCATGGCGGCGGCCGGGGTGCCGACCGCCGGGACCGTCAGGGCCAGCACGGCGAGCAGCGAGGCCCGCAGAAGGGTAGCATGCATCATCGAACCTGTGGCTGTGAGCGCAAGGGTGAGCTCCGGTCTATTGCGGAAGCGCCTTCTCGATCGCCGCGATGGCGCTCGGGTCGGTTGGCGAGACGCGGGTCGGGATCGCCGCCACGAACGTGCCGTCCGGAGCGATCAGGTATTTGTGGAAGTTCCAGCTCGGCACCTTGTCGGCCCCACCGGCTTCGGCCGCCCAGCGGTAGAACGGATGGGCGCCGGACCCCACCACCACCTGCTTCTCGGTCATCGGGAAGTCGACCGAGAAGTTGGTCTCGCAGAACGCCTTGATCTGGGCCTCGGTGCCGGGCTCCTGGCCGCCGAAATCGTTCGACGGCACGCCGAGCACCACCAGCCCCCGGTCGCGGTAGGTCTCCCACACGCTCTGCAGGGCGTCGTATTGCGGGGTGAAGCCGCAGCGCGAGGCGGTGTTGACCACCAGCACCGCCTTGCCGGCGAAATCGCCCATCGACATCGGCGCGCCGTCGATCGAGGTGAAGCTGAACTGGTGGGCGGGGCCGGTTCCGGCGGGCTGGGGAGCGGCGGCCTCGGCGGTGGTGTCGTCTCCCATCAGGGCGGCTCCCGTCAGCATGGTCAGCGCCGCCAGGGCGCCTGTCAGAACTCTAAGCATAGCGCTGCTCCTTCCACGGGTCGCCCAGCATGTGATAGCCGCGGGATTCCCAGAACCCCTTTATGTCGTGCTCGACGAAGCGGATCGACCGGATCCACTTGGCACTCTTCCAGAAATAGAGCGCCGGCACGACGAGGCGAACCGGGCCGCCATGCTCGCGGGTCAGCGGCGCGCCGTTCCAGTGGGTGGCGATCAGGCTGTCCGGCTCGTGCAGGTACGCCACCGGCAGGTTGGTGGTGTAGCCGTCATAGGACTTGATCAGTACGAAGCGCGCCTCCTCGCGCGGCCGCACCTCGGCGATCAGGTCGCGGGTCGCCACCCCGGCGAAGGTGTCGCCCAGCCGGGACCAGGAGGTCACGCAGTGGATGTCGACCGTGCGCTCGCTCCGGGGGATCAGCGACAGCTCGCGGTAGTCGAAACTGGTCGGCACGTCGACCAGCCCCTCCACCCGCAGGGTCCAGTCCTTGGCCGGGACGTTCGGGTGGGTGCCGAGATCCAGGACCGGCCAGTCGCGCGCCAGATGCTGGCCGCGCGGCAGCCGGCCGGTCGGCGCCTCGGGTTTGCCGAACTGCCTGTTCTCGCGCGCCCAGCGCTCCTTCTCGGAGACCAGCTTGGCGCGTTTGGCGGCGATGCGGACGTCGTCTGTCATGGCGGGGAATATGGACCGGCCGGGCCGTCCGGTCACCGGGGCGGCACGAAAACGTGATGGGGCCGGAACGCGAACGGCCCGCCTCGCGGGGAGACGGGCCGTCGGACGCGGGCAGAGAACCGCCGCTCAGTACATGTGCTGGCCGCCGTTGATGCTCAGGGTCGAGCCGGTGATGAAGCCGCCCTCGTCGGCGGTCAGGAACACCACGCCGCGGGCGATCTCCGAGGCGTCGCCGAGACGGCCGACCGGGATGCGCGCCTTGATCTTGTCGAGCACGTCGCCCGGCACCGCCGCGACCATGTCGGTGTCGATATAGCCCGGCGCGATGGCGTTGACGGTGATGCCGGCGCGCGCGCCCTCCTGGGCCAGCGCCTTGGTGAAGCCGTGGATGCCCGACTTGGCGGCGGCGTAGTTCACCTGGCCGTACTGGCCGGCCTGGCCGTTGATCGAGCCGATATTCACGATCCGGCCGAAATTGCGCGACCGCATGCCCTCGATGACGTTGCGGCACATGTTGAAGCAGGAGCCCAGGTTGGTGTCGATCACCGCCTGCCAGGCGTCGTGGCTCATCTTGTGGATGGTGCCGTCGCGGGTGATGCCGGCGTTGTTCACCAGGATGTCGACCGGGCCGACCTCCTTCTCCACCTGGGCGATGCCCTCCTTGCAGGCCTCGAAGTCGGAGACGTCCCACTTGAAGGCCGGAATGCCGGTGCGCGACGTGAAGGCCTTCGCCCGCTCGTCGTTGCCGCCGTAATTGGCGGCGACCTTGCAGCCGGCGTTCTTCAGCGCGACGCAGATCGCCTCGCCGATGCCGCGGGTTCCGCCGGTGACCAATGCTACGCGTGCCATGTGTCCCTCCCTGTCCTGTTCCGGTCCTCGCGGCGTTGAGCGGCCGCGTTGGGTTTGCTGAGCGTCGACGGCCGCACCCGGCCCGTCAACGCCGTTGGTTCATCATGGTTGCACGGGAGGGCGCTATCGTCCCGCCCTCCGCGCAGCCGAAAAGGTCAGTCGCGCTCCACACACATCGCGACACCCATGCCGCCGCCGATGCACAGGGTGGCGAGGCCCTTCTTGGCGTCGCGCTTCTGCATCTCGTGCAGCAGGGTGACCAGCACCCGGGCGCCGGACGCGCCGATCGGATGGCCGAGCGCGATGGCGCCGCCGTTCACGTTGACCTTGTCGGTGTCCCAGGCGAGGCCCTTGTTCACCGCGCAGGCCTGGGCGGCGAAGGCCTCGTTGGCTTCCATCAGGTCCAGATCGTCCTTCGACCAGCCGGCCTTCTCCAGGGCGCGCTGGCTGGACGGGATCGGGCCGGTGCCCATGATCGACGGATCGACGCCGGCGGTGGCCCAGGACACGATGCGGGCGAGCGGCGTCACCCCGCGCTTCGACGCGTTGGCCGCGGTCATCAGCACCAGGGCGGCGGCCCCGTCGTTGATGCCCGAGGCGTTGCCGGCGGTCACGGTGCCGTTCTCGCGCACGAAGGCCGGGCGCAGCTTGGCCAGGGTCGCCGCGGTGGTGTCGGGCTTGGGATGCTCGTCGGTATCGACCACGGTCTCGCCCTTGCGCGACTTGATGGTCACCGGCGCGATCTCGTCCTTGAACCGGCCGGACTCCATGGCCGCGCCCGCCTTCTTCTGGCTGGCCAGGGCGAAGGCGTCCTGCTCGTCGCGGGTGATCTGAAATTTCTCGGCAACGTTCTCGGCGGTGTTGCCCATGTGGTAGCCGTTGAAGGCGTCCCACAGCCCGTCGCGGATCATGGTGTCGATCAGCGACAGGTCGCCCATGCGCTGGCCGGCGCGCAGGTACTGGGCGTGCGGGGCCTGGCTCATGCTCTCCTGGCCGCCGCAGACCATCACCTCGGCATCGCCGAGCATGATCGCCTGGTAGCCGAGCGCCACCGTGCGCAGGCCGGAGCCGCAGAGCTGGTTGATGCCGTAGGCGGTGCGCTCGACCGGGATGCCGGCGCCGATGGCGGCCTGGCGGGCCGGGTTCTGGCCGGCGGCGGCGGTGAGGATCTGGCCCATCACCACCTCGTCGACCTCGCCGGCCTCGGTCTTGGCCCGCTCCAGCGCGGCGCGGATGGCGACCTCGCCGAGATAGCTGGCGGCGACGCTGCTCAGGCTTCCGTTGAATGCGCCGACCGGTGTGCGGGCGGCTCCGGCGATCACGACCTCGGTCATCGGGTCTCTCCTCCTGGATCGTCTCTTACGAGTTCTGCTCTATCAGTTGTCAGCGCGCCCGCGAGCCCTGGGCCGCGGCGCGGGGAATATCACAGACCGGGCGGTTCCGCCCGTGCGTTAAACATAAGCGCGGGGGGATGCTGCCACAACCGGGAGGGGTGTGGGGTTGATGTGGATCAAGGGGTGGGACTATTTCGGGACTGATTACCATATGATCGGGCTTTGTGACTACGGAAGGCGATTGTGAATCTCTTCTATTAAATGTTCGAACTCACTATCGCGGTTTTTTATTACAAAGGATATTAAGTCGTGTCGAGTGGTGGCTTCAGTTAAGTCGATGGCCAGAGATAAATCTCGAAATTCACCATGCTTTTCTGCATATTCAGCTTCTTTAAACGCATTGATCAGGTCGTTAATGCTTTCTATTCCCCAGATGTTCATTAAGAATTCGGCCTTTGAGGTATCTGTACTATTTATTAAAATAGAAGTTTCTTCAATTATCCATCGTTCTGGCCAGTCAGATCCAGGGAGATAAAATACCCTTTCAGATATCCAAGATTCAACGTCTTGCCTTTCATCGGGAGTGCTGCATTCACAGGCGGATTGAGCAATGGAAATGGCTGTTTTTAAATTTCCATTTTGATCTCCGTCCAGAACGCATATACAATTATGTATGCTTTCAAGTTTTCTTGAGGAAAGCTGCCGAATTACAGCAGCGTGTGATCCAATTGACTTTATCTTAACTCTTTTTCTAAGGCCTGCAGGTAACGCGGCTTGCAGCATTTCGACTCCCACGCCATCTTCGACAAATATATCAAGCTCGTGCGCGTCGGGACGGCCCATTTTCCCGCAAACAAAATCTGGCGATGCGCCGGGAGTAATGAAAGTTTTCTCATTGATGCTTTCTACATGAAACCGGGCTTCAGGGGGGAGATTTCTAAGTATTGCGTGAGAATGTGTCGAGCACACTATCTGGCATTTCATTTTGTGGCAGAGCTTTTTTAATTCATCGATAAGTCGAACTTGAGCTAACTCGTGCAAGCCGAGTTCAATTTCATCGATAACTAGTAGGGTTCCTGGGCCTGCGGCAAAAAGGGCGGTCAAGATTTCAAAAACGGACCCTTCACCAGCACCCATATTAAACCCAGAATAGGATATACCATTAGAAGACGCGACGGGCAGAGTATATTTGGTGTGCTCGTAAGAGTCAAAATTGGTATAAGATTTTCCAATTATTCGAGTTGCAATTTCAGCAATTCGTTTTCTGTCTTCTCCATTCATCGTTCCAGGCTTAAATTTACTACGGTAAGATTTATGAGTGCTACGCTCGTAGTGCGGAACTACCCTCTGAACACCGAAGTAAATTACGTTACGATCAACTCGTAGGTCGTAGTCGTTCCATTTTCCTCCTTTCCCTTTTTTTCGAGCTTGAAAGCGAATGCCAGGTTCAACAAGATGCCAGCGGTTATGATGAATTCCATAAAGAATTTCTACTCCCTCAACGGTTGTCTCTGCGCTGGATTGAACAAAAAAATCATGAAATGTATAGTAATTTTTATTTCTTAAGGGCGGATAAAACCCATCGTTTTTATTGTGAAAGGCGCAGGTGGCTAAAGCAAGTATAGTGGATTTTCCTGATCCATTACCTCCAGAAAATACTGTAATTGGATAGTTAAGTGAAATGGAGAAATTCGTAAGGCCACGAATTGTCCCTTTTGTCAGCCGTATTTCGCGAAGAGACGCTCTTGAATCATCATTTTCGAACCACTTGAAGTTGGATTTATCAATCTGGGAGTTTTTATAGGCCATAATTCTCCAGAAGGCATGAAATTGATTTGAGTTTAATTGTATAAACACTTCTTAATTGAGTCAAGTATTCCAGGTGTCGCGTCAACTGAAAACAATGGTAACTGTTTATCCATTCAAAGCCGTGTTGGGGTTGGGCGACAGCATCCAATGACCCTATACCTCGTCACCGATATCGAGACCGACGGCCCGGAGCCGGAGGCGCAGTCGATGCTATCGCTCGCCACGGCCGCCTGTGCGCCGGGGCGGGGGATTGTGGACACCTTCACCATCAACCTCGCCCCGCAGCTGGGCCACGCCGCCCATCCGGAGACGGCCGCCTGGTGGCGGACCCAGCCGGAGGCCTGGGCGGCGGCCACATCCGATCCGGTGGCGCCGGGCGAGGCCATGACCCGCTGGGCCGACTGGGTGCGGGCGCTGCCGGCACCGCGGATCTTCGTCGCCCATCCGCTCACCTTCGACGGCATCTGGGTGGACTGGTATCTGCGGCGCTATGTGGGGGTGCCGCTGAATAGGGGCCCGCTCTCTGGTGAGGCGCTGTTCGCGCCCACCGCGCTGGACCTGCCGAGCCTGATCGCCGGACGGCTCGGCCGGGACCCGGCCACCCTGCACGAGAAGCGCTACCCGCCGGAGTGGCTCGGCGCCGTCCCGCACAGCCACCGGGCGGAGGACGACGCGGTCGGCTATGCGCACCTGCTGCTGCGGGTGCTGGCGATGCCGGTGGCGGTCGGGGCAGGATAGGCTGGCACGCTTCGGGCCTGGGGGTCACAGGCCCCGGCGACGGCGGGGCTGGGTCCCGGCTCAGCCTTTCAGGCCGGCCGGGAAGACGGTGAGGGAGGATGGCGGGTGCCGGCGTCGGAACGCGCGCGGCGCCGCCTCAATACGTGCCGCCTCAATACATGCCGCCTCAATACGTGCCCCCTCAGTACGTATAGTCGTCCGCCGCCAGCAGCGGATACTGGCTCCACACATGGGCCGGCTCCACCGGGTCGGTATAGGCGATGTAGCGCCCGTCGATGTCGTTGAACGAATTCAGCCCGAGCAGGCCGAGATCGATGCGGACCTCCTCCTCCAGCAGCTCCAGCACCCGCACCACCCCGGCGGCCCCGCCGGCGGCGAGGCCGCAGCACAGCATCCGGCCGATGCCGACCGCGTCGGCGCCCAGCGCCCGGGCCTTGATGATGTCGGAGCCGCGGGTCACGCCGCCGTCCACCGCGATCTTCGCCCGGCCGGCGACCGCGTCGGCCACCTCCGGCAGCACGTCGAGCGCGCCCAGCCCGTGGTCGAGCTGGCGGCCGCCATGGTTGGAGACGTAGATCATGTCGGCGCCGTGCTCGACCGCCAGGCGGGCGTCCTCGGCGGTGGCGATGCCCTTCAGGATCAGCGGGATGTCGTGGGTCTTCTTGAACCGCTCCACGTCCTTCCAGTTCAGCGCCTTCTGGAACTCCATGCCGGGCACCTGGCGCCAGGGCTTCACGAAGCGGTTGGCCATGTCGCGCTCGCGCCGGCTGTACCAGGCGCTGTCGACGGTCAGCGCGAAGGCGTCGTAGCCGTGGTCGACGGCGCGGGCGACGATGTCGTCCAGCCAGGAATCGTCGCCGCGCTTGTACAGGCAGAACACCTTGGTGCCGCCCTCGATCTTGGCCACGTCCTCCAGCGGCACGGTGCCGACCGAGGACAGGAACAGCGGCACGCCGGCATGGGCGGCGGCGCGCATCGCCTGGACCGGGCCGTTGGCGGCGAAGCTCTCCAGGCTGCCGATCGGGCAGAGCAGGACCGGCAGGCTGACCTTGTGGGTCAGGAAGGTGCCGCCGGTGTCGATCTCGCGCATGTCGTTGAGCACGCGCGGGCGGAAGGCGACCTTGTCGAAGGCCAGCCGGTTGCGCTTGACCGTGGTCTCGCTCTCGGTGCCGCCGCGCAGGTAGTCCCAGGTGTTGCGGTCCAGGTTGGCGCGGGCGCGCTTGACGATCTCGTGCAGCACGTGGAACTCGTCGCGGACCGTCTCCAGGTCGGTCTCCGGAATGGCGCCCAACTCGGCTGTAGCGGCGGCGTCAGCGGCAGAGGTAGAGGCGGCGGCGGCGTCGGTCATGGTCTGTCTTCCTCCCGGATGCCCTGACGGGCGATCGTTGATCTCTTCTCGTTGCGTCAGCCCGGCAGCGTCTCGGCGAGCCAGGTATGCAGGGTCGTCCAGGCCCGTCGGGGCGCGCCGGCGCTGACCACCATGCCGATATGGCCCAGCGCGACATCGGCGCGGGTGGCGTTCGGCAGGCGGTCGGCCAGGGCGCGGGCCGAGGCGGGCGGGACGATGCGGTCGCGCGCCGGGATCATGGCGAGCGCCGGCACCGTCACCTGTTCCGGAATAACCGTCCGTCCGGCAATCCGCCAGTCCCCGATTGCAGGGGTGTTGCGGCCGTACCAGCCGAACAGGGCCTCGCGCGCCACCGGGGCGGCCAGCGGCACGCCGTCGTTCAGCCAGTCCTCCAGGGCGACGAAGGCCAGCGCCTCCGGCGTGTCGCCGCTGTCCTGGCCGAAGCGCAGGAACTTGTTGATCACCAGCAGCGGGTCGAGGGCGAAGAACAGCGCCTGGATCCAGTCGGTCGGCAGCCAGCCCAGGGTCTCGATCGTGCCGGCCATCCACGGCTCGGCCCCGGGCAGGGCGGCGGCGATCGGCGGGGCGTCGGCGGCGAAGTCGAACGGCGTGGCGAGCAGCAGCAGGCCGGCGACGTCGCGCGGCCGGCGCTGGGCCAGGGCCAGGGCCAGCAGCCCGCCCATGCAGTAGCCCAGCAGGGCGGGGCGGGTGCCGGTGATGGTGAGGACGGCTTCCAGGGCCGCCTCCAGCCGGCCGGCGACGTAGTCGGTCAGCGAGAACCGCCGCTCCGCCTCGCCGGGAAACCCCCACTCGACCAGGAACGGCCGGTAGCCGCGCCGGGCCAGGTCGCGCAGCAGCGAGCGCTCCTCGGTCAGGTCGAGCACGTAGCCGCGGTTGACCAGGGAGGGGACGACCAGGATCGGGATGCCGCCGGGGGCGGCGCCCGGGACGGTGCCGTAGTCGAGCAGCAGGGTGGCGCCGTCCTTCCAGCAGACGGCGGGCTCGGCGACGGCTCGTCGGTAGGGGTGGTGGCGGTAGCGCTCGATGCCGGACAGAAAGCGGTCGAGGCGCCGGCGCACCTCCTCCTCCATGGCGGTCTCGAAGCTGTCCGGCGCGGCGGAGGGGTTACGACCGGCGGCCGCTGCGGCTCTTGCCGCCTCCAGGGCGTCGAGCTGGGTCTTCAGGCTCGCCGCCGTCTCGCTCAAGCCGGGCTTCCAGTCGAGCGATCCGTTCTTCCAGGCGACGGAGCTCGCGTAGGATGAGAGCCAGGTCGTCGCCGCCGCGCTCAGATACAGGGGCAGCGGGCGCGGCCCCGGCCGTGGGGCGTCCCTGCTGCTGCTTCCGATACCGTTCGCTGTCGCCGTCATGGCCGGCACTATAAGGCGAAGCGGGCGCAGATGAAGAGGAAGCGGCGCCGCCGGGCGCGTAGCCGGGCTGCAGCCCGTCGGCCATCGGTCGCGCGGACGGGCCCGAGAAACCCTGGCCGGTCCACAGCGCGGTCCAGCGGCGCACCGCGTCGGCGACCTCCGGATCTGTGGCCATGGCCTGGACCTGGGTTTGCCACAGGTCCATGAACCGGCGCGCCAGATCGCCGGCATCGGGCGGCGGGGCGGAGCTGTCTGAGGTGTCGTTCATGTCGTGCGGTCCGGTCATGGCGCCGCAGTATCTCACGCCGCCACGGGCGGGCCAAGCGCGCGGGACAACCCTACTGGTTGTACAGCCTTCCGCGCCGCCACACGTTGCAAGACCGGGAAATTGCACGGATTCCGGACATCATCGTTGCAAAGCACAAACGAGCGGCGCACTGTTAAAAGAAACGCTAAAAACTGAACCGAGGGTGGGACAGTAAGCCATGACGGATAGCTCCAAGACTGACGCCGCCAAGAAGACGACCCGGGCCCCCGGCCGCAAGGCTGCGGCGGCGAAGGCGTCGACGGTCGGCCGACGGTCGGAGGCGGAGGATGGGTCCGGCGCCACCGGCGGCGCTCAAGCGATCACCATCAAGAAATACGCCAACCGACGGCTCTACAACACGGCGACGAGCAGCTACGTCACCCTCGACCACCTGTGTCAGATGGTGAAGGATGGCGTAGAGTTCGTGGTCTACGATGCCAAGACCGGCGAGGACATCACCCGCGCGGTGCTGACCCAGATCATCGTGGAGGAGGAGTCCAAGGGGCAGAACCTGCTCCCCATCGGCTTCCTGCGCCAGCTCATCAGCTTCTACGGCGACAACCTGCAGATGGTGGTGCCGGGGTATCTGGAATCCTCCATGGCCGCGTTCTCCCAGAATCAGGAGCGGATGCGGAGCTACATGTCCGAGGCGTTCGGCGGCATGTACCCGTTCGGCTCGATCGAGGACATGACCAAGCGCAACCTGACCATGCTGGAACAGGCGATGTCCATGTTCACCCCGCCGGGCGGCACGGCCACGGGCGGCGGTGCGAAGCCGGCCCAGTCCAGCGCCGAGCCAGCCTCGGGCGGATCGGGCGAGGATACGGCGGCGGCGGTGCGCCAACTCCAGACCCAGCTCGAGACGCTGCAGCGGCAGCTGATGGAGCTTGGGACGGGCGCGCTGTCGAAGCGGGACACCGACGACTCTTAACGTGGTTAACCGCTGTTAACCTTCGATCTTAAACCTTTCTCTGGTTTTCTCTTAACATTTCTACGCTAGACTGGGGCTGTCGATCCTTGAGGGAGGCAGGACCCCATGGTCTCGCCTGTCGACGGCCCCGGCCCCCCGCCGGGAAGTTATCTACCCGTCCCGACGGGCGGTCGCGCCGTCGTTCCCTACACGCGTGCCGATGCCGATGAGTCCCTGGGTGCCGGACGCGGCCGTCCGGATCGCCCGGAGCGTCCTGTTCCCGATGCCGTGGCCGTTCCGGTCGGCGCGTCGGCCGGCCGGCCGGCGACACGCGAAAATCCGTTCCTCGACCGCGGCGACGTCTTCCGCCGCCCGCTCCTCACCAGCCGGCCGACCGCGTCCTTCCTCGCCCAGGCGTTCGGCCAGGACGGGGACACGGACGCCCGCACCGCCAGTGCCGAGGCGGCCCGGCGCTACCGAGAGGTTCAGGAGACCGTCGACCGCGCCACCGCCCGCCGCTCCGGCCCGCCGGAGGTGGATGTGGTGACGTAGGGGGCTGATGCTTGCCTGAACGCCTGCCGGTGCTTCCCGCCGCCTGCCGCGCGGCCTTCCGCTGCCGTCTTCCCGGCCTTGCGCCGGGATCCAGCCATCCATCGGCTGGAGCGTGTATCGCGAGAAGACTCCCAACGGCCCGGTTGCTCTATCCCTGGGCCCCGGCGCAGGGCCGGGGAGACGGAGGAAGTGGGACGACGCGCGAGCCTGCCTACTTCAGCAGGATGTTGGTGATTTCTCGGAGCTGGGTGCGGGCGCGCAGGAGGTAGAAGCCCTGAACCGCCAGATGGCTCGGGAAATAGGCGCCGTCCGGCGCGCCGTTCATGACCACCACCGGGTCGAGGATCGCCGCCTGGTTCAGCGACTGCATCATCTGCTCCCAGGCCGGGCCGAGCTGGCGGTCCTTGATCACCCCGTCGAAATCGCGCCCCAGCTCCCGCAGCAGGATCGAGTAGCCGTAGAGCCGGCCCTTCACCCCGTAGAAGATGTCGTCGACCTTGGTGTCGACGAGCAGCGGGCGCGGCTTGGCCAGATGCTGGTCAAGGGTCGCCGAGGCCGACCCCAGATCGGAGGCGATCCGGTCCAGGGTGGCGATCAGGTTGTCCGAGCGGCGCTCGAAGATCGCCTGGCCCGCCGCCAGCCTGTCGTTGTAGGCCTTCAGGGCGCGCGACGCGGCGCGGTACTGGGTCTCCGAGGCCGGGGTGGGCAGGAACGAGGTGGAGAGGTCGAAGATCCAGACATTGCCGGGATACTTCAGCAGCCCCGCCGCCTTGTCGAGATCGGCATCCACCTCCGACGACCCGCGGGTCCGGCCGATCTGGTCGGCCATCTCGATGGTGAAGCGCGACAGGGCGTAGATGATGCCCTGCTGGTAGTTCGGCGTGTTGTCGAGCAGGGCCGAGGGATAGAAGAACGGGTCGTTGGCGGTCCAGAAATGGGTGTCGATCTCCCGGTCGATCAGGGCCGCGGTCGCGGCGACCGCGTGGCTGCCGCCCTCGGGCTCGTTGATCGCCTGGAAATTCGGATCGTCATCGATGCTGTGCATGATGAAGGCGCCGACGACGTAGTAGAGCAGGATCAGGACGACCAGAACGATCAGGGAATACCCGCCGATACGGGCCACGCCGCGGCCTGGGAGGAACCGGCGTTTCGGGGCCGAGTACTCATCGTCCCAGTCGATTTCCGGTCGCGCCATATCCCTGCCCCTTCGCAGCTCTGTCCCATTGCCAGGCTAAACACATAGGAAGCGGGGCCGGTTCTGTCATCCTTGCGTGATCGGGAACGGGCGCGGCCCATCCACCCGTCCGCGCGGCGACGGCCCGGTCGGCGGGCCGTCAGAACCGCTTCAGCAGCCGGTCGATATAATCCAGCTCCTGGGCCGGACGGCCGCGCTCGCCGGATCGCTTGCGCAGTTCGTCGAAGATCCGCCGGGAGCGCAGCAGGTCGCTTTCCGCCGGCAGGCCGTGTCGGGTGGTGCTGTCGGTGGCGTAGCCCTGGCTGTCCTCGCGGTCGTTGTTCAGCGGATCTCGGATCTGGCCGTCCTGAGCGCGGCCCTGGGCGCCGGGTGTGGGGGCGGCACCGCCGCCGGCCTGCTGCTGTTGCTGCATCGCCTCGGACAGCGCCTGGGCGCCGTCCTGCAGGGCCTCGATCGCATCGCCCTGGGGGCCGACCGCCTCGCCCGGCTGGTTCTGGCCGAGCGCGTCGCCCGCCCCCTTCATCGACCGCTCTGCCTGTCCGAAGGGTTGCGGGATCTGACCCATCCCCTCGCCGAGCTTGCGCATGAACTCGCCGAGCTGGCGGCGGAGCTGCTCCTGCATCTGGGCGAGCTGCTCGGAGGTCATGCCCTGGGGGCTGCCGTCGCGGCCCGGTTGGCCCTGACCGGGCTGACCCTGACCCCGCTGGCCCTGTTGACCCTGGCCCTGTTGACCCTGGCCGGGCCGCTGACCCTGCTGTCCGGGCTGCTGGCCCAGATTCTGCTGGCCGCGGTTGCCGAACTGCTCCTCGCCCTGCTGGTGGTTCTTGAAAGTCTCGTCCATCAGCCGCTGCTGCTGCTCGGCGAGGTCCTGGAGCTGGCGCATCATCTCGCGGGCGGCGAGCTGCTCCGGCGACATCATCTGCGGCCGCCCGGCACGCAGGTTCTCCATCATCTCGCGCAGCTGCGACAGCATCTCGCGCGCCGCGTCCTTGGCGCCGGCCTGGGCCATCTGCCGGGCCCGCTCCAGCATGTCCATCAGGTCCTGGCGCTCGATGATCCGGTTGGGGTCGACCTCCTGCATCTGCTCGGCGTTCTGCTCGCCGTTGCGCATCATCTCCTGCATCTGCTCGGCCATCGCCTGCAGCATCTTGTCGATCGCCTGCCGCATCTCGTCGAGCAGCTTGTCCAGCTCGGCCTGATCGACGCTGTCCTCGGCCAGCAGGTCCATGATCTTGCGCTCGATCTCGCGCAGCTCGCGCTCGGCTAGGGACAGCTCGCCGTCCTCGACCCGCAGGGCGGTGTCCCAGAGCAGCTTCTGCACCGCCTCGATCATCTCCGGGCCTTCGTCGTTCAGCACGAGGCGGCCGGCCGCGGTGCGCAGGGCGAGGAAGGTGACGATGTCCTCGTAGTAGTGGTGCGGCCGGACCGCGATCGACATCAGCACCTGGGCGATGTCGTCCTTCGCGCCGGGCTCGGTGGTCAGGCGCTTGCGCTGTTCGATGATCGCCTGGGCGACCGGGTGGGTGAACTGGCGCTCGGGCAGGATGATGTTCAGCGGCTCGCTGATCCCCTCCTGGCCGATCGCGTCGCGGGCCACCAGGGTGATGCGGACCGGCTGTCCGGCCCAGGGATGCGGCGTGAGGT
Source organism: Thalassobaculum salexigens DSM 19539 (assembly GCF_000423805.1). Classification (NCBI taxonomy): domain Bacteria; kingdom Pseudomonadati; phylum Pseudomonadota; class Alphaproteobacteria; order Rhodospirillales; family Thalassobaculaceae; genus Thalassobaculum; species Thalassobaculum salexigens. Next base: position 887,895 of record NZ_KE384094.1, on the reverse strand, counting down.
CGTGATAATCCTTGGCGTCCACCGCCTCCGGGGCGGCACCGGGCAGGGACAGCGGCAGGATGATCGGCTCATCGCTGGCCACCTCGGCCGTGCTGCTCAGCCGGTCGATCCGCGCCTCGACCGAGGCCAGGCCGTAATCGTCGGAGGCGGCGAAATGGATCATCAGGGCCGCCCGCTCGGTGGCGGCCGGCGGCTCGGCCATGGTGACGGTCGGCTTCAGGTCGGGCACGACGGTGATGGTCCAGCCGGCGAGCCTGTCGCCGTCCTGGCGGATGGTGAGGGCCGTGCCGGCCTCGATCGGCTTCTCGATCTGGTGGGCGCGGGTGCCCACGGTCTCGAAGGGCAGCACGGTCTCGCGGGCCCCGTCGCCGTCGCCGTCGGTCACCGCCAGTTCCGGGGTGCCGTCGCCGCCATTCACCTTGGCGAGCAGGACCGAGCCCACCGGGACCGCCAGCCGCTCGGGCGCGCCCGGCTCAGCAGGGGAGGCGCTATCGGGGGAGGCGGCTTCCGCGCCGTCCGCCGGCTTGTCGGCGGCCCGGGCCAGCAGCATCGGCACCCGACCGGTATAGGCCGGCGGGTTGATCCAGACATCCAGGGTCGGCGGGGCCGACGCGTAGGGCGAGCGCAGATCGGGCTGGAAGGCGAGCGCGATCCGCTGCCCCGGGTTGCCGGCGGCGATCGCCAGCCCGAGCACCAGCGCCAGCGCCAGCCCGGCGCGCAGGCCGAACCGGTCGAGCTTGGCCATCGCCGGTTCCGGCGGGGCGACCTTGAGACCTCTCAGCCGGGCGGCTTCCCGCTTCAGGTGGGCCCGCCAGATCGCCAGACCCATGTAGTTGGCCTCGTCGGCCGGCCGATCGGCCAGACTGCTCAGCGGCCGGTGGGTGAGGCCGCTGTCGCGCTCCAGGCGGCGCACGGCGTCCCCGTGGGTCGCCGGCTGCCAGCGCACCGCGCCGCGCCGCAGGCTCCACAGGAAGGCGGCGCCGAGGATCAGCAGCAGCGCCAGATGGCCCCAGCCGTAGGTCAGGTCGCCGAGCCAGTGCGGCACGCCGATCAGCGCCAGGGCGATGAAGGTGGCGGCGATCACGATGGGCGGCCACAGGGACGGCCACAGCCGTTCCCAGCCGAGAACGGCTTTCGACAGGGCGAGTTTCAGGGCAAGCGGGCGACTGGTGTCGTCCTGCTTCCCGGACCTTGACCGGTCTTGGGACGTTGACCGGTCCGGCGTCTGCGGGTCACGCACCACGGGTCTCCACCATCGTCGGGGCGTCCGGTGCGCCGGCGGCTTCTTCCGGCCGGCACGATCATGCCTGGCCGGAACCCGCTCCGAAGCGACCGCCAAACCGGGCGCCGATGTAGGGAGTGTTGGTCGACAGGCAGGGGTGGTCAAGCCCCGGCACGGTGATTCAAGCGGATGTGTTCGGGGGAGGGAAGGCGGATATCACGCCACGACCCATATCCCTCCCCGATTGCGCACTCCCCGGACCTGTTCCGGGGCCAGCCCTGCCATCTGGGCGGGCGTCGGTGCATTTCGTCGGGCGCCCGCCTGGAGGATGCCTTGCCCCGGCACAAGGCCGGGGAGTGAGAAATAAGGGGATGGACCCGCTTCCCTCTCCCAATTCCTACTCCTGCAGCACCTTGGTCTTGGTCTGGGCCGGGTAGTTGCGCGGGTGGAGGACCGGCTTGTCCTTCGGCGGGCTCGGGTCGCCTCGCTTGCCGCAGGCCGCGAGGCCGCCCAGGGCCAGGGCCGCGAGGGTCAGAGCCAGTCGGCGGCGGGTCTCGTCCATGCTCACCCTCCCTGTCAGGAACCGTCGTCCAGGAACCGCTCCCGGGCGGCGGCGACCTGCTCGCGCACCCGGGCCGGGGCGGTGCCGCCATAGCTCATGCGGGCGTTCACCGACGCCTCCACAGACAGCACCGCGAAGATGCGGTCGTCAATCGCCGGATCGATCTCCCGCATGACCTCCAGCGGCAGATCCTCCAGACCGCCGCCGCGCTCCTCGGCGGCGCGCACGACCCGGCCGGTGACGTGGTGGGCGTCACGGAACGGCATGCCGGCCTCGCGCACCAGCCAGTCGGCGAGGTCGGTGGCGGTCGGGAAGCCGGCATCCACCGCCTTGCGCAGGGCGGCGGGGTTGGCCTCCATGTCGCGGATCATGCCGGTGGTGCAGGCGATGCACAGGCCCAGGGTGTCGACCGCGTCGAAGCACGGCTCCTTGTCCTCCTGCATGTCCTTGCCGTAGGCCAGCGGCAGGCCCTTCAGGACCACGGCGATCGCGGTGAAGGCGCCGAGCACGCGGCCGGTCTTGCCGCGGACCAGCTCCGCCCCGTCGGCGTTCTTCTTCTGCGGCATGATCGAGCTGCCGGTGGTGAAGGCGTCGGACAGCTTCACGAAGCGGAACTGGGCCGTGGTCCAGATCACCAGCTCCTCGGCGAGACGCGACAGGTGCACCGCGCAGATTCCGGCGGCGGCCAGCAGCTCCAGAACGAAGTCGCGGTCGGACACCGCATCCAGCGAATTGGCGGCCGGCCGGTCGAAGCCGAGCGCGGAGGCGGTCATGTGGCGGTCGATCGGGAACGGCGTGCCGGCGAGGGCGGCCGCCCCGAGCGGGCACTCGTTCAGGCGCCGCCGGGCGTCGGCGAGACGCGAGCGGTCGCGGCCGATCATCTCCACATAGGCCAGCATGTGGTGGCCCAGGGTGACCGGCTGGGCCGGCTGCAGGTGGGTGAAGCCGGGCATGATGGTGTCGGCGTTGCGATCCGCCTGGTCGATCAGCGCGGCCTGCAGGTCCTTCATCTCGACATCCAGGGCGTCGATGGCGCCGCGGACCCAGAGCTTCATGTCGGTCGCGACCTGATCGTTGCGCGACCGACCCGTGTGCAGGCGACCGGCGGCGTCGCCGATCTTTTCGCGCAGCCGGCTCTCCACGTTCAGGTGGATATCCTCCAGTGCGCGCGAGAATTTGAACTCACCGGACTCGATCTCGCCCCAGATGTCCTCTAGACCCTGGGCGATGGCCGCCCCATCTTCGGCGGTGAGGATGCCCTGGGCGACCAGCATCTGCGCGTGGGCCTTGGAGCCCTGGATGTCCTCGCGCCAGAAGCGCCGGTCGAAATCGATGGACGGGTTGATCCGTTCCATGGCTTCCGCCGGCCCGGCGGCGAAGCGGCCGCCCCACATCGTGTTCGCAGAAGAAGGTTCGGTCATGACGTTTCTCGGTTCGCTCTCGTCCTGGTCGCCGGTGCGGCTGGCGCTGGTTGGCGGGGTGGTCGGTCTCGTTGCGGCACTCGCTGCGGGCGGCGTCTTCCTGACCCGGGCCTCCGCCTCCGGACCGCCGGCTTTTTCCGGCGGCTACGGGGACTGGGAGGCCTTCGCGGATCCGCAGCCCGCACCGGCCATCGACTTCCTAGACCCGGACGGCGAGCGCATCAACCTCGACGCATACAAGGGGCAGACGCTCCTGGTGAATTTCTGGGCCACCTGGTGCGCCCCGTGCATCCGCGAACTGCCCGCCCTGGACGAGCTTCAGGCCGATCTGGGCAGCGACGCGTTCCGGGTGCTGATCATCTCCATCGACCGCAAGGGGCTGGAGGTGGCGCAGCCGTTCCTGGACGGCCTCGAGGTGGAGCACCTGAGGACGGCCGCCGACCCCAAGGGCGCGCTGGCCCGCGAGATGAAGGCGACCGGCCTGCCGACGACGGTGCTGATTGCGCCGGACGGCAAGGTGATGGGGCGGATCCTCGGTGACGCGGAGTGGAATTCCGACGGTGCCAAGGCACTCGTGCGTTACTATCTGAAGTGAGGGTGCCTCGATTAAGGGCGTCGCCGGTGTCGTCTCAAGGTCATCGGCGTTCCCTCCGCGGCGGCAGCCAGATTCTGGCCGACGACTCCACCGCGCAACCTGATCAAGGGAGCCGAAGCAGAAAGATGACGACCCTGGCCCGACTGTCCGTCGCCCTGCTCCTGCTTGTCCCTCTGCTGTCCGCCAGCCTGCCCGCCGCGTCCGCCCAGGAGCCGAAATTCTTCCGCATCGGCACCGGCGGGGTGAACGGCACCTACTATCCGATCGGCTCGATCATCGGCAACGCGATCTCCAACCCGCCCGGCTCCCGCGCCTGCGAGGCCGGCGGAAGCTGCGGCGTGCCCGGCCTAATCGGCATCGTGGTGTCGTCCAACGGCTCGGTGGCGAATATCGAGGCGATGGAGCGTGGCGAGATCGATTCCGGCTTCGCTCAGTCCGATGTGATCCACGCCGCCTATACCGGCACCGGCGCTTTCGCGGATCGCGCGCCGATGACCGACCTGCGGGTCATCGCCTCGCTCTATGCCGAGCACATGCAGCTGGTGGTCGGCGAGGACACCGCCATCACCACGCTGGCGGAACTGGCCGGCCACCGCGTTTCCCTGGACGAGCCCGGCTCGGGCACGCTGCTGCTGTCGACCGGTCTGCTGAATGCGGCAGGGATCGGGACCGGCGGCGTGATCGCCGAATACATGAAGCCCGGACCCGCGGCGAGCCTGATGTCCCGAGGCGAACTGGACGCCTTCTTCATCGTCGCCGGCGTACCCACCAATGCGGTGGCCGACCTGATGCGCGCGGGCAAGGCGCGGATCGTGCCCCTGTCCGGCCCCGCCGTGGAGACGCTGCTGGCGCGCCACGAGTTCCTCTCCCGGGTACCGATCCCGGCCGGCATCTACGGCAGCGACCAGAAGGAGATCGACACCTTCGGCGTCACCGCGCAGTGGGTTACCACCGCCAAGGCGTCGGAGGATCTGGTCTATGCCGTCTGCAAGGCGCTGTGGAACGACGCCACCCGCACCCTGCTGGATGGCGGTCATCCCGGCGGCAGGCAGATCCGGCTGACCTCGGCCCTGGACGGGGTCAACGTACCGCTGCATGCCGGCGCGGAGCGCTGCTACGCCGATCTCGAGAAGGCCGAGAAGAATTAGAACCGGGTCCAGGATCCGCGCGCGAAGGGGTTTCCCCGGCCGCCTTTGGAGGCTGGCCGGGGAAACAGCGCCGTGGGGGTGGGGGATCCCACGACACCTTCAAAAGCGACAAAACAGAGGATTTGCGTATCCGTCCCCCGGATCAGTGCACCGTGTCGGCCAAGCGCATCGCATGGCCGTGAATCTGGCGCCGGGTCGCTACGTCGAGGTCTTCGAACGAGGCCTGGGCCATCATCAGATCCACCGAACTCCCACTGTTAATGGCGCGCATGAGCGCCGTCGCAATCTTGGTTTCGTTGCCGACAATGTCGGCAACAGATTGAGATAGAAGGGCAAAAGCCTTATCAGTCACCATTCTGGTCATCGTCTTCCCTCTTTCTGAAGGACTGTAGGTGAGGGGAATTTATGTAAAGTTTTATCTAAAATCAAGGCAAAAGCTGCGGAACTCGGCCATTTCACCGGTTCCGCCTGTAACCTCTTGAGTCATGAGGACTTAGCGTATGGAAGATCCGATCGGCGGCCATCCGACCCGCGCCGAGCAACTCGACATCCTGGTGAGCGCCGCCGCCGCAGTGCTGCAGCCGGGCGACGCCCTGCTCGATCTCGGCTGCGGCACCGGCTATCTGGCCCATCTGCTGTTCCGGCGCCGCGACGATGTCGCGTTCGTCGGGCTGGACCGGAAGGGCGAGTCGCTGCAGGCGTCGCGCGATCGGTTCGGCGACCGGGCCCGGTTCGTCGAGGGGGACCTGGGCGACATCGGGTCGATCGAGATCGCCGGTGGGCCCTTCAAGGTGGTTGCCACCGCCCTGACCTTCCATGACCTCGATGACGGGGCCAAGCGGTCGGTGATCGCCTGGGCGGCCGAGCGGCTCGCCCCCGGCGGCGTGTTCCTGCTGTACGACCGGCTGCGGCTGACGGCGCCGTCGACCTTTCGACTTCAGCAGGCCGTCTGGGACCGAATCGAGAAGATCCACGGCCGGCCGATGCGCACCGCCGCAAGTTTCGCCGACTACGAGGCCGACCTGTCCCCGAGCAACCGGCCGGCGCGGCTCGACGATTACAGTCGGTGGTTTACCGAGCTCGGGCTTGAGCATCAGATACTGCATCTGCACGGTAACGTGGCATTGATCGCGGCCGCCAAGGGAGAGACGACGCCATGACAGAACACTACGCCGCCGAGGCGCTGATCGACTATGCCGAGGCCCTGTTCGCCGCGGCCGGCCTGGAGGCCGACAAGGCCGCCCTGGTGGCGCCGCTGATGGTGGAGGCCGACCTGATGGGGCATACCACCCACGGCCTGCAGCTCGTGGCGCCGTATCTGGCGGCCCTGGCCGACGGCTCGATGACGGCGGCCGGCGCCCCGGAGGTTCTGTCCGACCGTGGACCGGTGGTGGTGTGGGACGGCCGGCGGCTGTCCGGCGTGTGGCTGACGGCGACGGCGGTCGACCTGGCGGTGGAGCGGGCCCGGCAGTACGGAACCTGTACCGTCTCCATCCGCCGCGCCCATCACATCGCCTGCCTCGCCGCCTTCCTGGAGCGCGCGACGGCCCCGGGCATGATGGTGACCCTGACCTGCTCCGATCCGTCGGTGGCCAGCGTCGCCCCCTTCGGCGGCACCCGGGCGATCTACACGCCGGATCCGGTCGCGGTCGGCATCCCGACCTCCGGCGATCCGATCCTGATCGACATCTCCGCGTCGATCACCACCAACGGCCTGACCAACCGCCTGCACAAGGAGGGACGGAATCTCGAGCACGACTGGCTGATCGACGCCGACGGCAACCCGTCCAAGGATCCGTCGGTGCTGTTCACCGACCCGCCGGGCACGATCCTGCCGGTCGGCGGACTGGACCACGGCCACAAGGGCTACGGGCTGGCCCTGATCGTCGAGGCGCTGACCCAGGCTCTGTCCGGCCATGGCCGGGCCGATCCGCCCGAGGGTTGGGGCGCCGGCATCTGGGTGCAGGTCCAGGACCCGACGGCCTTTGCCGGCGCCGACGCCTTCACCCGCCAGACCGACCGGCTGGCCGAGCTGTGCCGCACCAACCCGCCGCGCCCGGGCGTGGAGGCCGTGCGGCTGCCGGGCGACGGCGCGCTGGCCCGCAAGCGCACGGCATTGGCGGACGGGGTGGCGCTGTATCCCGGGATCATTGAGGGTCTGGCGGAATGGGCCGGTAAGCTCGGGGTGGCGGCACCGACGCCGCTCTGAGGGGGATTCGCCTTTCCCTCTGCCCCTCCATTCACTCCCCGGATTCATTCCGGGGCCTACCGGTCGGCTTGCACTGAGTGTGCGGCGGAGTGGCTGACGCCCGCACCTCGCCCGACCGTGGCCCCCGGAATGAATCCGGGGAGTGAAGGAAAGTAAGAACGGGAAAGGGGGTGCCCTCTACTCCCGCGCCAGCCGCTTCAGCTTCGGCGACGGCACCACCCGGGCGAGGAAGTCGGCCACCGCTTCCTGCGCGTCGGCGCGGCGGAGCACGTGGTGGGTCGCGCCCTCGATCACCACCGACGAGGCATCGGCAAAGCCGTCCATGTCCTCGCCGCAGTCGCCGCGCAGGAACCAGCGGTCGAACCAGCGGTCCTCGGCGCTGACGACGGAGAGGACCGGGATCGCGTCCTCGCCCTTGACGCCCCAGAGCGGCGGCCACGGGATCTGGCAGGTCCAGCCCAGGATCACCCGGGCGGCGACGTCGTCGCCCGGATAGTTGGCCGTCGTCATGCCACCCTCGCTCTGGCCCATCAGGACGATCCGATCCGGGTCGACCCAGGGGAAGCGCTGCACCTGCCGGACCGCGAACTCGGCCTCCGCCAGCCGGAAGCCGATCACGCCCGGATGCGCGCCGGCGGATTTCGAGCGCCAGTCGCAGCTCGTCGGTTTGTAGGCGCGCGAGAAGCTGTCCGGCGCGATCACCGCGTATCCGAGGTCGCGCAGGAACTCCAGATCGACCCGATAGCCCCGGTGCAGGCCGTTGCAGCCATGCAGGAAGATCACCACCGGCAGGGTCGGCGCCAGCCGGGCGGATCGCAGCAGCGGCTCCACCTCGGCCATGTCGCCGGTGATGTCGGACATGGCCGGGTCGGCCGAGGAGAACGGCACCACCACCGTCGCCCCCTGCCAGGTGCGCGCCAGCTCGTCCGGCAGGTCGGCCGAACGGGACAGATAGCAGCCGGCCAGCAGGAGAAGGCCGAGGAGGGCGAGGACGGATCGGGTCATGGTAAAGGAATTGTCCTCACGCAGGCGTTCCGGCAAGAGGGAGGTGGTTTCACACGGCGGTCACACCCCGGCGCCATAGTGGCGGCCCTGCCCGCCTTCCTGCCCACCTGTCGTCATACCCGATCCACTGACCAAGGACCCACCGATGCGCCTCGTCATCGCCACCTACAACATCCAGTACGCCCTCGGCCAGGACGGCCGGTACGACATCGCCCGGATCGCCGACGCCGTCGCCGAGGCGGACATCGTCCTGTTCCAGGAAGTCACCCAGAACTGGACGCGCAACGACGGCGAGGATCAGGTGGCGGAACTGGCGGCGCGTCTGAACCGCCACGTGGTGTTCGGCTCGACCTTCGACAGCGACGCCAGCACCGTGGTGGACGGCAAGGTGGTCAACCGCCGGCGCACCTTCGGCAACATGATCGCCAGCCGCTGGCCGATCCTGTCCTCGCGCACCCAGCTCCTGCCGAAGCACGCCCTGCCGGAGACCATGGACGTGCAGCGCTGCGTGGTGGAGGGGATCTGCCAGACCCCGGCCGGTCCCATCCGCGCCTATTCGGTCCATCTGTCCCACATCTCCGCCGGACAGCGTCTGCCGCAGGTCGAGGTGCTGATGCGTTTCATCCGGGAGGCGCAGACCGACGCGCTGCCGGCCGACGGGCCGTTCCCGCAGGCGTGGGACGGTGACGCGGTGGAGGTGCCGCTGCCGGCAAGCGTGATCCTGGGCGGCGACTTCAACTGCACGGCGGACTCGCGGGAGATCGCCCTGGTCTGCGGCGAGATGGACCCGCATCGCGGCCGCCTGCGCCGGGCCGACCAGCTGGTGGACACGTTCGTCGCCGCCGGTCACGACCCGTTGGTCGCCTCGACCTTCTACACCCGCGAGACGGCCTACAAGATCGACCATCTGGTGGCGACGCCGGACCTCGCCGGCTCGGTCGTGCGGAGCTGGATCGGCGACAGCAAGGCCTCCGACCACTATCCGGTGTTCGTGGAACTCGACTGGGCGGGGGTGACGGTCTGACGGCCGCGCTCCCGCGCGGCGGCTTCCCGGCGGGCGATATAGATGGCGGCGGAGACGATGATCGCCGCCCCGACCCAGGTCCAGATCTCCGGTACCTCGGAGAACAGCGCGAAGCCGATCAGCGCCGACCACAGGAGCTGGACGTAGCGGGCCGGCGCGATCGCCGAGATCTCTCCGACCTTGAAGCCCTGGACCATGGCCAGGTGCCCCAGGGTTGCCAGGCCGGCGATGACGATGATCAGGAACCATTCCTCCGGGCTCGGCCATTTCCACACGGAGATGGCCGGTCCCATGGTCACCAGGGTGACGATGACCGAGAGATAGGCAACCACGGCCGGGCCGGATTCCTTGCGGGTCAGCGCCTTTGCCACGAGGTCGGAGAAGGCGAAGAGCGGGGCGGCGATCAGCATGGCGATCGCCCCGGGATCGACGTTGGCGAACCCGGGCCGCACGATGATCAGCGCCCCCATCAGGCCGACGACGACGGCGGTGATGCGCGGCAGCCGGATGCGCTCGCCGAGGAACAGAGCGGCGCCGACGGTGGCGAAGACCGGGGCGGTGAAGCCGATGGCGGTGACCTCCGCCAGCGGGATCCGCGACATGGCGTAGAACCAGAGCATGACGCCGGTGCCGTGCATCAGGCCGCGTCCCAGATGCAGCTTCCACTGCATGGCCCGCAGGTCGACGGCGGTGACCCGCAGGAAGAACGGCGTCAGGAACAGCAGCCCGAAACCGTAGCGCAGGAACGAGGCCTGGATCGGGTCCATGGTGGTGCCGACCAGCCGCACCAGCGCCATGAAGCTGGAGAAGATCAGGCCGGACAGGACGATCCAGAACATGCCCTGTACATTGCGGGGCACGGCATCGAAGGCGGCACGGATTTGTGCGACGGAAGGCATCCGGTACAGTCCGGTGAGAGGCGGCGCGAGAGACGCCACCGGAGACATCAAGGGGAGCACGCGGACAATGGCCGGATCAAGCACTTACGCCCTGCGCGACACATTGGTGAGCACCGACTGGCTGGCCGGCGCCCTGGATCGGGGCGAGGTGCGGGTGTTCGACTGCACCTGCTTTCTGGTGCCGGATCCCAAGACCACCCTGCGCGCCGAAAGCGGTCGCCCCGCCTATGAGGAGGCGCATATTCCGGGTGCCGGGTTCCTCGACATCATGGGCGACTTCTCCGATCCCGCGGGCCGGTTCCGCTTCACCATGCCGGCGCCGGAGCGCCTGGCCGAGGTGTTCGGCACCCATGGCATCGGCGACGACACGGCGGTGGTGCTCTACGCCGCCGACAATCCGAGCTGGGCGACCCGGTTCTGGTGGATGCTGCGGGTCGCCGGCTTCGACAATGCGGCGGTGCTGGACGGCGGTCTGAAGAAATGGCGCGCCGAGGGCCGTCCGGTCGAGCGTGGGGCGGTGTCCCTGCCGCCGGCGACCCTGACCCCGCATCCCCGTCCGGAGCTGGTGGTGGGCCGCGACGGCGTGCTGGCGGCGGTCGGCGATCCGGGGGTGTGCATCGTCAACGCCCTGTCCGAGGCACAGCACAAGGGCGAGGGGGCGCATTACGGCCGGCCGGGCCGGATCGCCGGCTCGACCAACGTGCCGTCGGCGACGCTGCTCGATCCGGAGACCAACGCCTTCAGGCCGGCGGCGGAGATCGAGGCGGCCCTGCGCGCGGCGGGCGCCATGGAGGCGGCCCGGGTGGTGCCCTATTGCGGCGGCGGCATCGCCGCTTCGGTCACCACCTACTGGCTGACCCGGCTGGGCAAGGAGAACGTGGCGCTTTACGACGCCTCCCTGTCGGAATGGGTGTCCGACGAGGCGCTGCCGATGGAGGTCGGGTGAGGTCTGCCAATGCCATTTCCCCCTCTCGTTTTCCCGAACTCGTTTCGGGATGACGGGCAAAGGGATAAAAGAGGACGGGACCGCTCACCCGCCGTCCAGCCGCTTCTTCATGTGATACAGCACGGTCCCGATCGGCCGGTCCTCCAGCACGCCGTAGACCGCGTAGCCCATCCGCTCGTAGAACGGCCGCGCGTCCACGGTCCGCAGATAGGCGACCACCGCTTCGTGCCCGCGCGCGAATTGCTCCAGCCGTTCCATCAGGCCGCTTGCGATGCCCTTGTGGCGGTGCGCCTCGTCGACCCAGAGCAGCTCGACCTCCAGCCCGTTCCAGTACACATCGCCCCGGACGCCGCCGATCACCGCACCGCCCGCGTCCCGGGCGAAGACCGCGGCGGGCATGTCCGCCGTTTCGTCCGGCAGGCCGGGCAGGCGCGACACTTCGTAGCGCCGCATCCCGGCCTTCAGGACGGCGAGGTCGGCGGCCTCCGGTGCGGTGGTCAGGGCGAGACTGAAATCGGCCATGGCGGCATGAAGCGAGGGTGGGGTCGTTGACAGGTCGGGAAGCAGCCTATATACACCCGCGCTCGCTATATCGAGCATCATTCAGTCGACGTGACGGAGGCTTCCCGTGAAGCGCACTTATCAACCGAGCGTTCTGGTCCGCAAGCGCCGCCACGGCTTTCGCTCCCGCATGGCCACGGTCGGCGGTCGCAACGTGATCCGCGCCCGCCGGGCCAAGGGCCGCAAGCGCCTGTCCGCGTAGATCCTCGCGATCTGCGCTACCCAGGCCGGAGAGTGACGGCATGCGCGCGTCGGGCTCCGCCAAGTTAGAGATACTGCCGGCCAGGAAGGATTTCCTGGCCGTTGCGCGTGGGCGCAAGGTGGCCGCACCCGGTCTGGTCCTGCAGATGCGGGTCCGCGAGGATGCCGATGCACCCGCCCGCGTCGGCTATACCGCCAGCCGCAAGGTCGGCAACGCCGTGGCGCGCAACCGGTCGCGACGGCGCCTGCGGGCCGTGGTCAACGACGTCCTCGCCGCCCGTGCGATGCCGGGTCGCGACTATGTCCTGATCGCCCGCGCGGCCACCGCCGGGCGTCCATACGACGACCTTGTGGCGGATCTCGCCGGCGCGCTCGACCGCATCGAAAAGAAGGGTCGGTGATGGCACCTGGGCCGCTCAGCAGGCTCGCTCGGACCGCCGCCCTGGCGCCTGTCTATTTCTACCGCTACGTCCTGTCGCCCTTTTTCGCCGGTTCGTGCCGCTACGCCCCGAGCTGCTCGGCATACGCGGTGGAGGCGGTTCAGACACACGGGGTCTTGCGCGGCGGCCTTCTAGCCCTTAGACGCTTCGCAAGATGCCATCCCTGGGGAGGCGCCGGCTATGATCCGGTGCCGCCGCTCGCCGCGAGCGACCCCCGGACCATGACCGCCTATCCGGCGGAAAAGACCCGCGCCCGCACCGCCCGCGCCAGTACCGACGGAAGCGTTCTATGAGCGACCAGAAGAACATGATCCTAGCGATCGCCCTCTCCGTGGTGATCCTGATCGGTTTTCAGTTCCTAGCCGCGGAGTTCGGGTGGACCCCGACCGCCCCGTCGCAGCAGGCTATAGAGCAGGGCGCCGATCCGACCCCGGGTGTCGGCTCCGACGCGCCGGTTCCGCCGACGGACTCCAGCACCTCGCCGGCACCGTCCGCTGCCCCGGCGATCACCCCGGGCGGTCAGACCGATCGCGCGGCGGCCCTGGCGGCGACCCCGCGCATCGAGATCAACACCCCGACCATCGACGGCTCGATCTCCCTGGTGGGCGCGCGCATCGACGACGTGGTGCTGGACGATTACCAAGTGACCCTGGACCCGAACAGCGAGCACATCCACCTGCTCGAGCCGACCAACTACGTGCGGCCCTACTACGCTGAATTCGGCTGGGTGGCCGCTCCGGGCTCCAACCTGGCGCTGCCCGGGCCGAAGACCCAGTGGGAGACCGACGCGACGGAGCTGGCGCCCGGCTCGCCGGTGACGCTGACCTGGACCAGTCCCCAGGGCCTGACCTTCAAGCGGACCATCGGCGTCGACGACGGCTACCTGTTCACCATCACGGACACGGTGACCAACGGCAGCGACGCGGCCCAGGAGCTGTTCCCCTACGGTCTGATCAGCCGGGGCGGCCTGCCGGAGACCACCGGCTTCTACATCCTGCATGAAGGCCCGCTCGGCGTGTTCGACGACACTCTGAAGGAGGTCGACTACGGCGATCTTCAGGAGGACGGCGACCAGGAGGCGAGATCAGCGGGCGGCTGGATCGGCATCACCGACAAATACTGGCTGGCGGCCCTGGTGCCGGACCAGCAGGCCGAGTGGAGCTACAAGTTCCGCCACTCCATGCGCAATCAGAACGACCGCTTCCAGGTCGACTATCTCGGCGGCGCGACCTCGGTGGCCGCGGGCGGCGAGGTCACCAACACCTCGCATTTCTTCGCCGGCGCCAAGCGCCTCGACCTGCTCGACAAGTACGAGGAGCAGATCGGCGCGCCGAGCTTCGACCTCGCCATCGACTTCGGCTGGTTCTACTTCCTGACCAAGCCGTTCTTCATCGTGCTGACCTGGCTGCACGGCATCCTGGGCAATTTCGGCCTGGCGATCCTGGCGCTGACCGTGGTCATCAAGCTGATCTTCTTCCCGCTGGCCAACAAGTCCTACAAGTCCATGGCCAAGATGAAGGAGCTGACGCCGAAGCTGCAGGAGATGCGCGAGAAGTATGGCGACGACCGCCAGCGTCTCAATGAGGAGATGATGGCGATGTACAAGCGGGAGAAGGTCAATCCCGCCGCCGGCTGTCTGCCGATCGTGGTGCAGATCCCGGTGTTCTTCTCGCTCTACAAGGTGCTGTTCGTCAGCATCGAGATGCGTCACTCGCCGTTCTACGGCTGGATCCGAGACCTGTCGGCGCCGGATCCGACCACGCTCTTCAACCTGTTCGGCCTGATTCCCTGGTCGCCGCCGGCGATGCTGATGATCGGCGCCTGGCCGGTCCTGATGGGCCTGACCATGTACCTGCAGCAGCGCCTCAACCCGCAGCCGGCCGACCCGGTGCAGGCCAAGGTCTTCATGTTCCTGCCGCTGCTGTTCACCTTCCTGCTGTCCAGCTTCGCCGCCGGCCTGGTGATCTACTGGACCTGGAACAACCTGCTGTCGATCCTGCAGCAGTGGGTGATCATGAAGCGCATGGGCGTGAAGAACGCGCTGTCGTGACGGGCGGGCCGGTCCACGACACCCCCGACGCGCCGTCCCAGGCGGAGCTGGAGGCGGCGCGGGTGCTGTTCGCCCAGGAGTGCGGCTTCGTGGCCGCCGCGGCGACGATCCCGCAGCTGCCGCCGGAGACCCTGCCGGAAGTCGCCTTTGTCGGCCGTTCCAATGTCGGTAAGTCGAGCCTGGTCAACGCGCTCACCGGCCGCAAGACCCTGGCCCGGACCTCGAACACTCCGGGGCGGACCCAGGAGGTCATCTTCTTCGACCTGGGCGGCCGGCTGATGCTGGTCGACCTGCCGGGATACGGCTACGCCAAGGTGTCCAAGGCCAAGCAGGCGATCTGGACCGATACGCTGTTCGCCTATCTGCGCGGCCGGCCGACCCTGCAGCGGGTCAGCATGCTGATTGACGGCCGCCACGGCCTGAAGGAGCTGGACACCGAGGCCATGGACATGCTGGACCGCGCGGCGCTGTCCTATCAGGTGGTGCTGACCAAGGGCGACAAGGTGAAGCCGGACGAGATGGCGGCGATGATCGAGAAGACGTCCGCCGCTCTGAAGCGTCACCCGGCGGCCCATCCGATCGTGCTGGCGACCAGCAGCGAGACCGGTGCCGGCATTCCCGAGCTGCGCGCCGAGCTGGCTCGCTTCGCCAATCCGGCCTGACCGGACCACCCCGCATTTCCCCGATTGCCGGACCGAGCGGCCCGGCCCGATTGTGCCGGAGCTGACGGGGGTGCTTTGCGGGACGGGCGCGGCGCTCTATAACCGCAGGCCGGTTTTCTATTGGAGGGAAGGAGCGCCATGACCAGCAAGCCGATCGACCTCAAGCGGCGGGCCGAATGGCTGTCGAAGGCGGGCATCCTGACGGAGGCGCTCCCCTTCATGCGCCGATATTCCGGCAAGACGGTCGTCATCAAGTACGGCGGCCATGCCATGGGCGACAACGATCTGGCGCTGAAATTCGCCGCCGACATGGTCCTGCTGCAGCAGGTCGGCATGAACCCGGTCGTGGTGCATGGCGGCGGCCCGCAGATCGGTAAGATGCTGGAACGGCTGGCGATCAAGAGCGAGTTCATCGACGGTCTGCGGGTCACCGATCAGGCGACGGTCGAGATCGTCGAGATGGTGCTGTCCGGCGCGATCAACAAAGGCATCGTCGCCGCCATCAATCAGGCCGGCGGCCGCGCCATCGGCCTGTCCGGCAAGGACGGCGGCCTGATCCGGGCGGAGAAGCTGCGCCGCACCAAGGTCGATCCCGACAGCAACATCGAGAAGGTGCTCGACCTGGGCTTCGTGGGCGAGCCGACCAAGGTGGACGGCTCGCTGCTGAAGTCGCTGGTGTCCCAGAACCTGATCCCGGTGGTCGCGCCGATCGGTCTCGGCGCCGAGGGCGAGACCTTCAACATCAACGCCGATACGGCCGCCGGCGCCGTCGCCGCCGCGGTCGACGCCAGCCGCTTCATGCTGCTGACCGACGTGGAGGGGGTGCTGGACAAGGACCGCCGCCTGATCCCGGAGCTTACCGTGCCCCAGGCCCGCGCGCTGATCGCCGACGGCACGATTTCCGGCGGCATGATCCCGAAGATCGAGACCTGCATCGAAGCCGTCGAAGGCGGCGCCGAAGGGGCGGTGATCATCGACGGCCGGGTCCAGCACGGCGTGCTGCTGGAACTCTTCACCAGTCACGGCATGGGCACCTGGATCCGCGGCTGACCCGGACCCGCCCCACGATCTTCTCTAGCGGCGGTCAGGCGCTCTGGCCGCCGTCGAACATGCCGAGCTGCCAGAGCATGTCCTCTTCGCTGAGCGGATAGCTGCCGCGCTGACCGCGCAGCATGTCCCGGTCGGCGATATAGGCGAGGCGCTGCTGGAGCTGCTCGGCGAAGCCCATGCTGAGCCCGGCCTTCCAGGACAGGGCGGTCACCGCCTTGGCGCTGCCCGAATTCAGGATCGAGTGGACGATCGGCTCCTTGTAGCCGGTGCGCACCGCCAGGGACGAGATCACCTTGGCGCGGCGGCCCGAGGCCACGGCCTGGGCCAGGTCGTCCTCCGACAATCCGCCGCCCTGGCTCTGGCCGCCGCCTTCCTCCAGCCGCTGGGCCATCACCGTCTGCAGGTGCTTGGACGTCTCCGGGTCGAGGTCGGAGCGTTTGGAGAGCTGCTCGACCAGGGCGTTGGCGACGAATTCCGAGAGCTTCCCGATCTGCCGGCCCGCCAGCTTCGGGCGTGAGACCAGCGGCGCGTGCCAACTCGGCTTCGGCGGCGCACTCTCGATCAGCCGGTCCAGAGTTTCCTCGCGGATCTGGGCGGACTCGTTGCCGAGCAGCACGGCGATCGCCGCGTCGTCGCCGCTGGTGGCGATCGCGTCGGTGACCTTGGAGGAGACGCCCTGGCGTCGGGAGATCGCGCTGACGGACCCGGTGTGCGACGGCTCGTTGATGACGTCCACCAGGAAGTCGTCGCTCAGCAGGCTGGAATGCTCCAGCACCGGCCCCGCCACCTCGATGGCGGCGTCGCGGGCCAGCACCTCGATCACGCCGGTGATCAC
This sequence comes from Thalassobaculum salexigens DSM 19539, assembly GCF_000423805.1. Taxonomy (NCBI): domain Bacteria; kingdom Pseudomonadati; phylum Pseudomonadota; class Alphaproteobacteria; order Rhodospirillales; family Thalassobaculaceae; genus Thalassobaculum; species Thalassobaculum salexigens. Next base: position 871,065 of record NZ_KE384094.1, on the reverse strand, counting down.
CTCGGGCGGCGCGCTATCCACGTCCTTGATCGATTCCGCCAGCCGGGCGCGCACCTTGACCGCCGCGTCCAGGGCCAGCGCCTCCAGCATGTTGATGGTCAGCAGCCGCTGCGGGCCCCGACGCTCGTCGATCACGTCGGGGGCGAGAACGCCGATCTTCTCGGCGACCGCGCAGCGCACGGCCTCGTCGTCGTCCTGGGCCAGGAAATCATCGGCCTGGCGCGGCGTGTTGATGTTGGCGGCGACCACCCGGCGCACGGCAGGGTCGGCATCCTCGGCCAGGAAGAACAGCAGTTCCGGCGGCACGTCGCTGCGCGCGGCCAGCGTGCAGCGTTCGGGCACGGTGCCGGTGCGCGCGATCTCCATCGACTGGGCGAGGGTCTGCTTGTCGGCGGTCTGGTCGTCGGACCGGCGGCGCGGTGTCGGCTTGGTCACGGTTCCTCACCCATGCGGTTCGTTGGCGGCTTTGGCGTCGGCGTCCGGAGCGATCCGGTACCAGCCTTTTCCACCATGCTTGATTTCGTACATCACTGCGTCGGCCCGTTCGATCAGGTGCTGGCGGCTCTCGCCGGATCCGGGCAGATAGATCGCCATGCCGATGGACAGGCCGACGGGATGGTCCGGTGTTCCCGAATACTGCAGCAGTTCCTTGCCGGTCTCCAAGATCCACTCTGCACGGGCGGGCGCATCCGGCGCGCCGACCCCCTCCATCCACAGGGCGAACTCGTCGCCGCCGAGGCGGGCGATCAGGTCGCCGGGCCTGGCCTGGCGGTTCAGGATGTCGGACAGATGGATCAGCGCCTGATCCCCGACCTGATGCCCCTTCGTGTCGTTGACCTTCTTGAAGTTATCCAGGTCGACATAGGTGAGCGTCCCGGGGGTCGGGTCGCCGGCGGCCAGCCGCCGGGTGATCGCGTCGTCGAAGGCCCGGCGGTTCAGCAGGCCCGTCATGGCATCGGTGGTCGACAGCCGCTCCAGATGCTGGTGGGCGGCGGCCTGATGCAGGGCGATGCCGAGCTGGTCCGACAGGTCGGCGATCAGCCGGGCGTCGTCGTCGCTCCAGTCCGCGGTGTCTCCGACCCGCCACAGCATCACGGCACCGTTGATCTCGTGGTGGTGCGACAGCTGGTGGGCGAGGGCCGCCCCGATGTCATAGGCCTCGACCACCGGTTCCCGGCTCGCCGTGATGCGCTCGCGCATCTCCTCCACGATGGCACCGGGCACGGGAATGCCCACCGCGGCGGCCAGCCGCATGCCGGCGCCGGGCAGGATCCGGTAGACCGAGCAGCCGTCCGCATTGCCGCCGCGGAACACCGCCTCGGCGGCGATGGACAGCATCCGGTCGGGATCGGTCTCGTCGCGGATCGCCCGCATGATATGGGCGGTCAGCCGCTGGCGCGCGCCGACCCGGGCCAGCTCCATGTCGCGCTGGCGGTCGTCGGTCACGTCGCGGCACACCCCGCGCGCGCCGGCCCAGCTTCCATCCGGCGCGTATAGGGGCGCGGCGGCCGTTTCCAGGCGCGCTTCGCTGCCATCGGCCCGCCGGAAGGTGATCTCCATCTCCTGGCGCGCCTCGCGGGTCTGGAACGGGCTGTCGACGGTGACGCCGGGCGGGGCGATCAGGAAGCCGTCGGCCCGCCGGCCGATCAGGTCGGCCGCCGCCCATCCGATGCCGCCATGGGGCGAGACGAAGACGAAGCGGCCCTGGGCGTCGGTCTCCCAGACGAGGTCGGCGGAGATTTCCACCAGATCGCGGTAGCGCTGGCGCGAGTCGACCAGAGCGGAGCGCAGGTTGCGGTCGACCGAGACGTCGCGGCCGATCAGCAGGACCGCGCCGTCCTCGCCCACGGGCATGGCCGAGAAGCTGGTGGCGCTCGTCGACGCGCCGTCGGTGTCGCGCGATTCGATCACCGCGGAGATGCCGCGTCCGGCACGTCGGGCCTCGGCGATCAGCGAGCCGATATCGGGAAGGTCGCCCAGCCGGCGGGCGAGATCCGCTCCGGCCATGTTGCGGGCCTGCACGCCGTTGTCGCTGCCGACCAGGATCGCGGGACCGTCGGCCAAGGCGAACGGGCCGGTCGACACCATTCTCGCGACCAGTGCCTCTTCCGGTGCTTCAACGGCCGTCTCGCCCGATCCGCTCATGCGTCCACCTTACCCGGTCACCGCTCGATCCGCATTCCACTGCATTATCGTCATGGCAGCGGACCCGCTCCAGGTCTAGTGCATTTGTCGCAAATGGTGCCGGGGCGGGCCGTGGCGAGACGGTGACTGGGGCGAGACGGTGACGGGGGCGGGCATCGTGGGTATTGTCGCGAACAGCCTGGGACCAGCGCGCCCAGATCCTTACCCGGTGCCCAGGACGCTGCATGCTCGCCAAGACCATCGACTGCTGGATCTTCGATCTCGACAACACGCTGTACCCGGCGCGTTCCAACCTGTTCGTCCAGGTCTCCGCCCGGATGACCGAGTTCATCAAGGACCGCTTCGATCTGGAACACGAGCCGGCCCGCGAGCTGCAGCGCGACCTGTTCCGGCGCCACGGCACCACCCTGCGCGGGCTGATGACCGAGCATGGGGTCGACCCCGCGCCGTTCCTCGACTTCGTGCATGACATCGATGTCAGCATCATCGACCCGGCGCCGGAGCTGGACGACCTGCTGACCCGGCTGCCCGGGCGCAAGGTGATCTACACCAACGGCTCGGTCGGCCATTTCGAGCGGGTGGCGAAGCGCCTGGGCGTCGACCACCATTTCGACCATGTCTACGACATCGTCGCCTCCGACTATTCGCCGAAGCCGGACCCGGTGCCCTACGACAAGCTGATCAGGCTGCTGGACATCGATCCCACGCGCACCGCGATGGTCGAGGACATGGCCAAGAACCTGAAGCCGGCGGCCGATCTGGGCATGACCACGGTCTGGCTGAAGAGCGATTTCGACTGGGCGACCGACGGCGCCGACCAGCCCCATGTGCATCATGTGGCCGAGGATGTGATCAGCTTCCTGCGCACCGTCGTCGACTCCGACGCACAGTCGTGACGCGCATCGCGTTGACAGCCTTCCGGCCCCCCGCCATTGTGCCGCGGACCTGCGGAATTCCGACCTTTCGACAAGAGCCGAGACCCCATGACCTCTGATCTTCAAACCGTCATCGACGCCGCCTGGGAAACCCGAGACAGCATCACCGTCTCCACCAAGGGCGAGGTCCGCGACGCCGTCGAGGCGGCGCTGGAAGGGCTGGACAACGGCTCGATCCGTACCGCTCAGCCCGAGGGCAATCATCAGTGGACGGTCAACCAGTGGGCCAAGAAGGCGGTGCTGCTGTCGTTCCGGCTGAACGACATGGTGGTTGTCCCCGGCGGCCCCGAGGATCCGGAGCGCGGCCCGTCGGTGTGGTGGGACAAGGTCCCGTCCAAGTTCGCCGGCTGGGGCGAGAACCGGTTCCGCGAGGCCGGCTTCCGCGCCGTGCCGAACTGCGTCGTGCGCCGCTCCGCCTACATCGCGCCGGGCGTGGTGCTGATGCCGAGCTTCGTGAACCTGGGCGCCTATGTCGACAAGGGCACCATGGTCGACACCTGGGCCACGGTCGGCTCCTGCGCCCAGATCGGCAAGAACGTGCACCTGTCCGGCGGCGTCGGCATCGGCGGCGTGCTCGAGCCGCTGCAGGCCGATCCGGTGATCATCGAGGACAACTGCTTCATCGGCGCGCGCAGCGAGGTCGTCGAGGGCGTGATCGTCGAGGAGGGCGCGGTGCTCTCCATGGGCGTGTTCATCTCCAAGTCGACCCGCATCATCAACCGCGAGACCGGCGAGGTCCATATCGGCCGGGTGCCGGCGTTCTCGGTCGTGGTGCCGGGCTCGATGCCGGGCAAGCCGCTGCCGGACGGCACGCCGGGTCCGTCCCTGTCCTGCGCGGTGATCGTCAAGACGGTCGACGCCCAGACCCGGTCGAAGACTTCCATCAACGAACTGCTGCGCGACTGATCGCGAGGAGCACCGACATGTCGGCGTCCCCCCGGGCCGGCTCAGCTTCCGCCGCCTCAACCTCGGCGGACACCGCGGCGCGCCTCGATCCGGTCGAGGTCGCGGCGGGTCTGATCCGCTGTCCCAGCGTCACCCCGGAGGAGGGCGGCGCCCTCGACCTGCTGCAGTCGCTGCTGGAACCGATGGGCTTCGCCTGCCACCGCCTGCGGTTCGAGGCGGAGGGGACCCCGGCGATCGACAATCTCTATGCCCGACGCGGCACCGAGGCGCCGCATCTCTGCTTCGCCGGCCACACGGACGTGGTCCCGGTCGGTGACGCCGCGGCCTGGAGCAAGGGGCCGTTCGACGGCACCGTCGCCGACGACCGGCTCTGGGGCCGCGGGGCTGCCGACATGAAGGGCGGCATCGCCGCCTTCGTCGCCGCGGTCGACCGCTATCTGGCGTCGGGCGAGGGCAGGGGCTCCATCAGCCTGCTGATCACCGGCGACGAGGAAGGTCCCGCCGTCAACGGCACCACCAAGGTGCTGGACTGGATGGAGGCCAACGGCGAGATCCCCGACATGTGCATCGTGGGCGAGCCGACCAATCCGACCGCCATGGGCGACATGATGAAGATCGGCCGGCGCGGATCCTTCACCGGCCGCCTCACGGTGCACGGGACCCAGGGCCATGTGGCCTATCCGCATCTGGCGGAGAACCCGGTCCACGGTCTGATCCGCCTGCTGGAGCCGTTCGCCCACGGCACACTGGACGAGGGCACGGCGCATTTCCCGCCGACCACGATGTCGGTGACCACCATCGACGTGGGCAACCCCGCCAACAACGTGATCCCGGCGGAGGCGCGGGCCACCTTCAACGTGCGCTTCAACGACGCCCATTCCTCGGCCTCGCTGGAGAAGATGTTCCGCGACAGCTTCGACCAGAAGGGTGTGCGCTACGACATGGAGACCGAGTGCTCGGGCGAGAGTTTCGTCACCGAGCCCGGGGCGCTGTCCGACATGATCTCCGAGGCCAGCTTCGCCGTCACCGGCCGGCGGCCGGAGCTCAGCACCACTGGCGGCACCTCCGACGCGCGCTTCATCAAGCGGCTCTGCCCGGTGGTGGAGTTCGGGCTGGTGGGCCAGACCATGCACAAGGTGGACGAGCATGTCGCCGTTGCCGATATCCGGACGCTGACCGACATCTACGCGGCCGTCCTGGACCGCGCGTTGGGCGGCTAGGGCGATGGCGTTGCCGCCGATCCCCACCCAGCCGGAGGTCGTCGCCTCGGTCTACGGGACGTGGCGGCTGCTGCTCGGCGACCGGGGCGGCCTGAGCTATTTCGGGACCGGGGCTTCCGGGTTCTGGCGGTCCTGCTGGGTGCTGGCCGCCGTGCTGCCGTTGAACCTGCTGATCTACATGATCCAGTCGAGCGCGAGCGACGCGCCGTTCTCCCTCGGTCTGCTGGCGCTGGTCGGCTTCACCGTCGTCATCGCCTGGTACGGCTTTGCGCTGGCGGTGCATTACGTGCTGCCGTCCATCGACCGGGCGGAGCGGTACTACGACTACATGATCCCGGAATTCTGGTCGTCCCTGCCGACCGTGGTGATCCAGTTCGCCGCCATCGCCCTGGCGACGAGCGACGTCCTGCCCGGCTCCCTGGGCAAGGTGCTGACCATCGCCTCGTTCGGCGGCGCCCTCTGGCTGCGGGCGCAGATCATCCGCCTGTCGCTGGATGTCAGCTACGGCGTGTCGGTCGGGCTGGTGGTCGGCAGCCTGGTGTTCAACGCGGTGCTCGCGGCGATCCTGATCCCAGGCTGATTCCCAGGACCAATTTCACTCCCCGGACTTGTTCCGGGGAGTGTGGGAGGCGAGAGGGGGAAGAGGTACGAGCCTCTCACCCCGGCAGCTTGCCGGTCAGCACGTAGCGCAGGATGTCGACCACCTGTTCCGGCGTCTCGGCCACCGCCAGGGCGGCGCCATCGACCTCCTTGAGGGCGTGGGTGTGCTCCGGGGCGTGCAGCACCACCAGGGGCGTGCCCAGGGCCGCCGCATAGCCGGCGTCGAAGGCGGCGTTCCACTGCTTGTACTTCTCGCCGAAGCGCACGACGACCACGTCGGCCTGCTCGATCAGGGTGCGCGTGCGGATGGCGTTGAGCTTGGCGCCCTTGTGGTCCTTCCAGAAGCCGGTCTCCTCCGCGCCCAGGATCGCCACGCCGCAGTCGTCGCTGGCGTCGTGGTCGGTGACGGGGGCCGAGAAGTCGACATCCAGGCCGGCGGCGCGCGCGCCCTTCTCGATGACGTCGCGCCAGTCGGTGTGGATCTCGCCGGACAGATAGACGGACAGGCTCACGATTGCCTCCTTGAGGTGTATTGGACGCCTCAGGCCATAGCACATCCGCTGGCCCGGGTCAGGCACCGCCCCGCGGCCGAACCGACGAGGTTTTCGAACGGCCGGCAAAAAATCCACGGCGCCCTCCGGCGGATCCGACCGACAAATGCGGGTCGGCGGGCCGCCGGGAGATCCTCGAACCGAGCCGCGCGGACGCCCGGAGAGGCTGCGCTAACTGTCTGAAAATAATCGTAAAACGAGTGAAGGCCTGGAGACTTATCTCCAGGCCTTCCTTTACTCGCATTCCGAACCGGGCATCAGGTGGGGAGAGGGGGACGTGCCCCGATCCGAAAGCACTTCTAACTTAGGCGTTCTTTCTGTAATGTGCAATAGAAAATTTTGTTTCAGATTGAAAGGCTGAAGCGGTGAAACGGAGAGTGTTTACACGCCGCCGCCATGCCGAGATCGTGGCCCGCAGGCGGCTGCGGATGGCGACATGGCTGGGGGCGCCACTGGCACTGGGGGCCTTGGGGTGGGAAATCCTGGAAGGCGGCGGAATGCCTGCCATCGGGACCGTTGCGGCGGTCGCGGTGGTGGTGGCGTATACGGTCGCGCTGCTGCGGATCCACGACCTGACGGGGGAGTGGACGTTCTTCTAGAACGTCCACCTCGCCGACTTTAGGTTTTTAAAGTCTGGTCCTTGCGGCGGTTTCGACGCGCCAATTGGTTGAGCGCCTCCACGGCGATGGCGAAGCCGATCGCCGCGTAGAGATAGCCGCGCGGGATGTGGAACTGCAGCCCGTCGGCGACCAGGGCCACGCCGATCAGCATCAGGAACGACAGGGCCAGCATCTTCGAGGTCGGGTGCTTGTGGATGAAGTCGGCGATCGCGCCGGCCGCCGCCATCATCACGCCGATGGACACCACCACGGCAGCCACCATCACCTCGATATGCTCGACCATGCCGATGGCGGTCAGGATCGAGTCGACGCTGAACACCATGTCCAGCGCCATGATCTGGACGACCACGCTGGTGAAGCCGGCCGAGATCCCCTTCTTGGGACCCTGATCCTCTTCGTCGCCCTCGACGGTCTTGTGGATCTCCAGGGTGGCCTTCGCCAGCAGGAAGGCGCCGCCGGCGATCAGGATCAGATCCCGCCAGGACAGATCCACCCCCTGAACCGAGAACGCCACCGCCGTCAGCCCGATCACCCAGGTGATCGCGAAAAGCAGGGCGATGCGCATGACCAGCGCGCCGGCCAGCCCGATCGTTCTGCCGAGCGGCCGCTGCTTCTCCGGCAGCCGGTTGGCGATGATCGAGACGAAGACGACATTGTCGATGCCGAGCACGATCTCCATCAGGGTCAGGGTCAGGAAGCTGGCCCAGACGGTCGGGTCGGCAAGAAGGTCCATCATCACGCTCAACCGGTTGGAGTACGCCAGGGGAAGTCCTGGCCGTAGGAACGCTCGAAGGCCGAGAGGGTTTCAGAATGGGCGAGGGTCAGGTCGATATCGTCCTTGCCCTCCATCAGGCATTCCTTGACGAACGGGTCGATCTCGAAGCCGAACGTCTCCGGGTCGTTGGCCAGGCGTACCGTCTGGGTGGCGAGGTCGACGGTCAGCGGCGCGGAGGGATCGGCTTCGGCCATCTCCCAGATCCTCTCGATCGCCTCGATCGGCAGTTCGACCGGCAGCACGCCGTTCTTGGCGCAGTTCGAGCGGAAGATGTCGCCGAAGCTGGCGGCGATGACGCATCGGAAGCCGGCATCGGCGAGGGCGTAGACCGCACCCTCCCGGCTCGAACCGCCGCCGAAATTGCGGTCGGCAACCAGGATCTCCGCGCTCTGGTACTGCGGCTGGTTCAGCGGGAAATCCTCCCGCATCGAGCCGTCCTCGTTCCGGCGCAGGTCGTGGAACAGGTAATTGTCGTAGCCGTCCGAGCGCGGCTTGCGCAGGAAGCGGCCGGGCTGCAGCTGGTCGGTGTCCACATTGGCCAGCCGCAGGGGCACGACGGTGGCGGCGAGGGTTCCGAAGGGGTCCATGGCTCAGCCCTCCGCCAGCTTGCGCACGTCGGTGATGGTGCCGGTGACGGCCGCCGCGGCCGCCATGGCCGGGCTCATCAGATGGGTGCGGGACCCCGGCCCCTGGCGGCCGCGGAAATTGCGGTTGGTGGTCGACGCGCAGCGCTCGCCCGGCGGCACCATGTCGCCGTTGGTGGCGGCACACATGGAGCAGCCTGACTCAAGCCACTCGGCCCCGGCACCGGTGAAGATCCGGTCCAACCCTTCCTGCTCGGCCTGGCGCTTCACCATGGTGGAGCCGGGGACGATCATGGTCGGCACCTTCGTGCTGCGGTCCTTCAGGATCGCGGCGGCGGCCCGCAGGTCCTCGATCCTTGCGTTGGTGCAGGAGCCGATGAACACCCGGTCCACCCGCAGCCCGTCCAGCGGCGCGCCGGGGGTCAGGCCCATATAGTCGACCGCCTTCTCGAAGGTCGTCCGGCGTCCTTCATTGGCCTCGCCGGACGGATCCGGGACGGCGGCGGTGACCGGCAGCGCGTGTTCGGGCGACGTCCCCCAGGTCACGGTCGGCGCGATCTCGTCGGCATGCAGCCGGACCTCGCGGTCGAAGACGGCGCCCTCGTCGGTCTTCAGGCCGCGCCAGAAAGCGACGGCCGCCTCCCAGTCCTTGCCTTTCGGCATGTAGCGCCGGCCCTTAAGCCAGGAGATCGTCGTGTCGTCGGGTGCGATCATGCCGGCCCGGCCGCCGGCTTCGATCGACATGTTGCAGACGGTCATCCGCGCTTCCATGGACAGGCCGCGGATCGCCTCGCCGGCATATTCGATGACGTGACCGGCCGCCCCGTCGGCGCCGATCCTGGCGATCACCGACAGGATCAGGTCCTTCGCCGTCACATGCGGGCCGAGCTGCCCGTCGACGGTGATGCGCATGGTGCGCGGCCGCTTCTGCCAGAGCGTCTGGGTGGCGAGCACATGGCTCACCTCGGACGCGCCGATCCCGAAGGCCAGCGCCCCGAAGGCGCCGTGGGTGGAGGTGTGGCTGTCGCCGCAGACCAGCACGATGCCGGGCTGGGTGAGGCCGAGCTCGGGGCCGACCACATGGACGATGCCCTGTTCCGGATCGCCGAGGCCGAACTGGCGGATGCCGTTGGTCCGGCTGTGCTCGTCCAGCAGCCGGATCATGGTGGCGATCTCCGGCTCGTCCGGGCCGGTGGCACGGTTGCGCGTCGGCACGTAGTGGTCGGCGATGGAGAAGGTGAGGTCGGGTCGGCGCACCTTGCGGCCGCTCATCGCCAGCTTCTCGAAGGCGTGGAACGAGCCTTCGTGGCACAGGTGGCGGTCAATCCACAGCAGCGTCTGCCCGTCCTCGCGGGCGGTGACGATATGGGCGCGCCAGATCTTTTCAAAGAGGGTGAGCTGCTCGGTCATGGCCTGGAGATTAGCCGGAAGCGGGGGGAGGGCAAGGGGGTGTTGCTGGGTGCAGGGTCAGCCCTTCACCGTCATCGGTATTCCCGCAACCACCAGTTCCACCCGTGCCGCGTGCTCCGCCACCCGCTGGTGCAGCCGGCCGGCGTGGTCGCGGAAGTCGCGGGCCATCTTGTGCTCCGGGACGATGCCGAAGCCGACCTCGTTGGAGACCAGGATTGCCGGACCCGTGGGCGCCGCGCACCACGCCAGGAACTCTGCCGTCGCCGCCTCCAGGTCCCGTTCGTGCACCATCAGATTGGTCAGCCAGGTGGTCAGGCACTCCACCAGCACCACCCGGCCCGGCCGGGCTTCGCGGGCCAGGGCGGCGGCGAGGGCAAGCGGCTCCTCCACCGTTGTCCAGCCATGGGCCGCCCGGTCCTCCCGGTGCTTGGCGATGCGCGCGGCCATATCGGCATCCATCGGCTCGGCGGTGGCGAGATAGATCCCCTCCAGCCCCGTCTCCCTGGCGAGCGCCTCGGCCCGGCGCGACTTGCCGGACCGGGCACCGCCCAGGATCAGGGTCAGTGTCATTACAGCGCCGCCGCGGTGCCGAGCAGGGCGGTGGATTCATGGGCGAACATGCCGCCATTGCCATGGGCGAGCCCGATGGTGGCGCCGTCGATCTGCCGTTCGCCGCATTCGCCGCGCAACTGCCGCACCGCCTCGATGGTGGTGAAGATGCCGAGCATGCCCGGATGGGTGCAGGACAGCCCGCCGCCATAGGTGTTGAACGGCAGTGCGCCGCCCGGCCGCAGCCGCCCGTCGCCGACGAAGTCTCCCCCCTCGCCCTTGGGACAGAAGCCCAGATCCTCCAGCAGCATGACCGCGTTGATGGTGAAGGCGTCGTAGACCTGCACCACGTCCACATCGGCCGGGGTGAGGCCGGCCATCGTGAACGCCTCGCGCCCGCTCTGCACGGCGGCGGTGGTGGTGAGCGACGGCATCATCGAGTACTGGCGATGGGTATGCCCGCCGGCGCAGCCGAGCAGATAGACCGGGGTCTTATTGAGGTCCTTCGCCCGGTCGGCCCGGGTCATGACGATGGCGCCGCCGCCGTCGGTCACCAGGCAGCAGTCGCGCACGGTCAGCGGATCGCAGACCATGCGGGAGCCGAGCACGTCGTCCACGCTCAGCGGATCGCGCATGAACGCCTCGTCGTTCATTCCCGCCCACATCCGCGCGGCGACGGCGACCTCGGCGAGCTGTTCGCGGGTGGTGCCGTAGTCGTGCATGTGCCGGGCCGCCGACATGGCGTAGCCGGCGATCGGCGCGCGCAGGCCGTAGGGCTTCTCGTAGGGCAGGTTCTCCGCCCCGGACGGCGAATGCAGCTTGCCCGACGCGGTGCGCTGGTTCGAGCCGTAGACGATCAGCGCCACGTCGCAGAGCCCGTTCTCCAGCGCCAGGGCGGCGTGCAGCATCTGGATGACGGCCGAAGAGCCGCCGACGATGGTGGCCTCGGAGAAGCGCGGCTCGATGCCGAGATACTCGCCGTAGGTCAGGGCCGGGAACACCGAATGCATGGAGACGGCGAACAGCCCGTCCACGTCCTTCAGACTCAGCCCGGCGTCGGCCAGGGCGGCGCGGGCGGCGTCGGCGGCGATCTCCATGTGGCTGTAGCCGGGGGCCTCGCCCAGATGGGCGGTGGCGGCACCGACGATGGCGGCCTTGCCGCGAAGGGACCAGGTCATGCCGAGGCTCCTTCAGCGGGATCGAACACCACGACCGTCTGGCCGTCCTGCTTGGCGAGGCGGGCGGCGACCGGCATGCCGATGGCGACCTCGGTCGGCTCCATGCCTTCCACCCGGCTCATCATCCGCACGCCCTCGTCCAGATCGACGAGGCAGACATTGTAGTCGCCGCCGCTTTCCGGCCGCCGGCGGATGACGGTGGTGGAATGCACGGTCCCCTTGCCGCTCGGCGCCACCCAGTCGAGGTCTTCGCCGTCACAGGACGGGCACATGACACGCGGCTGGAAGATGTGGGTGTTGCAGGAGGCGCAGCGCTGGATCCGCCAGTCCCCGGCCTCCAGATAGGCGAAATAGGTGGCGTCGGGGCCGCCGGGGGCGGGCTTGGCGTCGGGCATGCGGGTTCCTCCTGTGCGTCCGTTTTTCTTCAGTTCTTTCGTCTCCCCGGCCTTGCGCAGAGGCCTAGGGTGGGTGCCGCTGGAGCGCTGGGCGATTTGCCTCCGTCGCTCCAGCAAGCGCTTCTCTCGGTCCCGGCGCAGGGCCGGGAAGACCGTTCCGTGCAGGGGGCAGCGGTTTCGTCCGCTATCCCCAATTCTCCGTTCCTTTCCGTCTCCCCGGCCTCGTGCCGGGGCCCAGGGTGGGTGCCGCTGGAGCGCCGGGCGATTTGCCTCCGTCGCTCCAGCAGGCGTTTGTCTCGGTCCCGGTGCAGGGCCGGGAAGACGGGTCAAGGACGCTGGAGACCTACACAACCCGCCCCTGCGCCCGCGCGCGGGGATCGCCGACCGCCACCGCCATGCCGTCCGCGTCGACCGAGATCGTCTGGCAGACCGCCATCATCGGGTCGCGCACCGGGTTCACAGACAGAGTCAGGCCCAGTTCCCCGGCCACCGCACGGGCGGTGTCGGCGATGTCCGGGTCGCACATCATGCTGTCCTCTTCCGCATGCACGCGCGCCTCGCGCACCGCCTTCTCCAGCGGAATGTCGCGGCCGAGATGGTGGAACAGGATCTGCATCAGGGCGGTGACGATGCGGGTCGCTCCCGAGGCGCCGATCGCCATTGCCGCCCGGTTCCCCTCGAACAGCAGGGTCGGCATCATCGACGACGCCGGCCGTTTGCCGCCGACCACCGAGTTGGCGCTGCCCTCCCAGGCGTGGAACAGCCGCATCTGGTTGTTCAGCAGGATCCCCGTGCCCGGCACCACCACCGCGGAGTGGTTGTTGTTGGAGAAGGTGATGCAGGCGGCGTTGCCGATGGCGTCCATGGCGCAGAGGCTCGTGGTCTCCGTACTCTCGCCGCCCGGCGCGATGGGAGACGGCACGAAGGCGGGATCGCCCAGCCCGCGGCGTCGGGCGTTGAACATCGCCAGCATGGCCTCGGCCAACGCCTTGGTGCGGCCGTGCGCGTCCTCCGGGACGCCCGCGGCGTCCAGGGCGGCGAGGCCCTTGGCGACCATGAAGCCGGTCGAGGGCGGCCCCATGGTGGCGATCCGGCGGCCCCGGTACTGCCCGCCGGCGGCCGGCCGGCGCACCACGTGGTAGCCGGCGAGATCGTCGGCGGTGAGGAAGCCGCCATGGGCCTCCATCTCGGCGACGATCTTGGCCCCGAGTTCGCCCTCGTAGAGCGCGCGCGGCCCTTCATCGGCGATCAGCTCAAGGCTCGCCCCGTAATCCGACATGTCCATGCGGTCGCCGGCCTGGAACAGGCCGCCGTCCGGCTTGAGCAGCATCGCCGCCGTGGCCGGCATGTAGGACAGCATGTCCTTGCTGCGCGACATCCGCAGCGCGGCCTTGGGCGCCACGTCGAAGCCGTCATAGGCGAGGCGGATCGCCGGCGCCATCACCGACTTCAGCGGCATCCGACCGAAGGTGTCGAGCGCCCGGCACAGGCCGGCGGCCGCCCCGGGTACCGCGACCGAGCGGTGGCCGATCTCGTTGGCCTTGTCCTTGACCAGGATGGTGTAGTCGCCCAGCGGATTGACCGACTGGAACAGCTCGTACTTGGCGTTGACCGGGGCGGTGCCCATGAAGTCGAAGGTGGTCGTGGTCTTGGTCCGCGCATGATGTACGGTCATGAACCCGCCGGCCCCCAGGCCGCTGTCCAGCGGCTCGACCACGCCCATGGCGAAGGCGGTGGCGATCACCGCGTCGATGGCGTTGCCGCCGCGCTCCAGGATCTCCACGCCGGCCTCGGCCGCGTCGGGATTGCCGCAGGCCACCGCCCCCAGCTTCATGGGCGCGCGTTCGTAACCGACCCAATCGGCGTTCGGGTCAAATCCGTCAGGCATGCGGGAATCCTCCAGAAAAAGGGCGGCATCCGGCGCCTAGGGTGGTGCGCGGAGCCGGCAAAGGCTAGACAAAGCCGCCCCGCATACACAAGCTCCCTTCCGCCGTGCCTACCGGGGCGCCCGTCCGTCCCGTTCCGTTCTGCAAACTCCAATCGAGGTCCATCGTGAGCGAAGCGCCCACCGTTCTGCTGACCGGCAAGAACTCGATCCGCCGCGCCGATTTTCTGGCCGAAAATACCGAGTCCGATCTGCGTTTCGTCTGCTGCGACATGGCGGAGGAGCCGGAGCGCCTGCAGGAGCTGCTGCCGGAGGCGGACGTGATCGTCGGCGGCGGCCGGGGGCTGAAATTCCCGGCGACCAACCGTCTGAAGCTCTTTCAGATCCCGTTCACCGGCTACGACTGGATCACCCCGCCCGAGCTGCCCAAGGGCGTGCTGTTCTGCAACACCCACGAGCACGAGACCACCATCGCCGAGCATATCCTGGCCGGCATGCTGGAATTCCAGACCGGGCTGATGCGCGACACCCATCCGATGATGGTGGCGAAATCCTATAACGGCCGCTCGATCTCCGCCGGGCCGATGCATCGCGAGATGCGCGGCTGCACGGTCGGCATCGTCGGCTACGGCCATATCGGCCGCGAGGTCGCCCGGCGCTGCAAGGCGTTCGACATGAAAGTGCTGGCGGTCAGCCGCACCGTCCGGGACGAGGGCGACCTGGTCGACGCCTACTGGACGGTGGATGACGGGCTCGACCGGCTGTGCGCGGAGAGCGATTTCGTGATCGTCTGCGCGCCGCTGGACGACGTGACCCGCGGCATGATCGGCGCGGCCCAGTTCAAGGCCATGAAGCCGGACGCGGTGATCAGCAATGTCGGCCGCGGCGAGGTGATCGACGAGGCCGCCCTGTACGAGGCGCTGTCCTCGAAGCGCATTCGCGGCGGCATCATCGACGTCTGGTACGTCTATCCCTCGAAGGACGACCCGAACCCCTGGCCGTCGAAGTTTCCGTTCCAGAAGCTGGATAACGTGATCCTGTCGCCGCACAACTCGGCCTGGACCGAGCCGATGACCACCCGGCGCTGGCTGTTCGTGGCCAAGCAGCTCGACCGGTTTGTCACCGGCGAGCCGCTGGAGAACGTCTGCTTCGAGGGCGAGGGGTAAGCCACTTCCGTTTCCCCCGACTGTCATCCCGAAACAAGTTCGGGATGACGGGTCAGAAGGGGCGGACATTCACCCCCACACCGCCTTGCGGATCAGGTTGGCGCCCATCAGGGCCATGGCGATGAACACCGCCTGGCGGAAACGGGCCTGGGGCAGGTGGGCGCGGATGCGGGTGCCGATCGCCATCGCCGCCAGCGCCGCCACCAGCGCCACCGCCGACAGCGGCAGGGTCTCCACGGTGATCCCGCCATTGGCCCAGATGGCCACCACCCAGACCAGCCCGGTCAGGAAGAACGACAGCCCCACCCCCTGCACATATTCGTCACGGGTCAGGTTCAGGCTGGCGAGATAGACCGCGATCACGATCCCCTGGCTACCGGTCATCCCGCCGATGACGCCGGAGACGAGGCCGACGGGCACCGACAGGGCGAGTTCCCGGCGTTGCGGGATCACCGGCATGCCGCCAAGCACCTGCATTCCGGCATTGGCGATCAGCAGGCAGCCCAGCGCGATCTGCATCCATTTCGGATCGACCGAGAACAGGATCTCGGTGCCGATCCACAGACCCACCGCCGCCGCCGCGTTCAGCAGGCCGAACCGCTTCGCCAGGGTGCCCACGGCGCCGACCTGGATGATCTGCCACAGGTTGGAGATCAGCAGCGGGATGATCAGGATGCCGATGGCCGTGCGCAGGCTGACCACATTGGCCAGGATGGCCATGGCGATGGTCGGCAGGCCGAGGCCGACGATGCCCTTGACCCCGCCGCCGACGGCAAAGGCGAAGGCGACGAGCAGTGCCAGCGACAGCTCGGGAAGCGGGAGATCGGGCATGATGTGTCCGGCGCCGTGGGTTCAGGCGCCGGCCTTTTCGCCAGTTTTTTCCATCAGGAACCAGGTGACGTCGTCGGCCGGGAAGGCCGGATCGCGATGGTACTGGAAACCGTAATCCACCAGCCGCAGGTCGGGGAAGCGGTCCATCATCTCGCCGGCGAAATCGCGCTTGAACAATCGGTCCTGGTGGCCCCGGTACGGGATCGCGGCGGGACTGGGGTTGTAGTATTCCGACAGCAGGATCAGCCGGGACGACGCGGCGTAGAGGTTGTCGTACACGGTCGGCAGGGCGTCCGGATTGATGTGGATGAGCACGCCGGAGCAGAAGGCGAGCTCGCTGACCTCGACCGGGTGTTTCTCCAGGATCGAGCCGTGATGCACCGCCACGCCGGGCAGCGTGCGCAGCACCTCCACCGCCTTTGCGTTGATCTCGATGGCCGACAGCGCGATCTGCGGCAGCAGGTGGCGCAGGGCGACCAGGTTGATGCCGACATTGGGACCGAACTCCACCGCCGAGGCCACGCCTCCGGCCCGCTTCAGGGCGTTGGAGAACAGATGGGTGCGCGAGGCCAGCAGGGAGGCCCCCTGGTTGCGATCGACATAGTCGTCGCCGAACGCGCCGCTCCAGAACGCCTCCTGTTCGGTGCGCCAGCTCGTCGTCATGTCGATCCTCCCGAGATCCTGTCCTCGTAGCGCCGCTGCTTCTGCCCGACGCCGGCGTTCAGTGTGCGCCAATCCGGGTGCGCGTCCAGCAGCGCGATAACGTCGCGCCAGCCGAAGCCGGGATTTTCCGGCAGCAGCGCCTCCAGTATCCGCACCAGCAGCTCGTAGTCGGACCGCTCGTCCAGGGTCCAGCGATAGCCGCTGAGATCGAGGGCGGAGGGGTAGCGGGCGATGCGGAACCGCTCCGGCTGGCGGTAGAGGAACGGCATCACGTGCTCGCGGTCGTAGGAGTCGCCCGCCTCTTCGTTGGCGAGGCGCAGGGCGGCCATGGAGGCGACCTCGACGTCGAGCCCGATCGGCCAGGTGCGCGGGAAGCTGTTGGTGGCGTAGTCCGCCGGCGGGTCGCTGTCGCGGAAGGTGCCGACCACCGCGTCGATCAGGGCGGGATCGGTCAGCGGGCAGTCGCCGGTGAGCCGCACGACGGTCTCGGCGCCGACACTCTCCGCCGCGCCCACGAAGCGGTCGAGCACGTCCGGCTCCGAGCCGCGGAACACGGCCACACCCTCGGCCTCGGCCAGGG
This sequence comes from Thalassobaculum salexigens DSM 19539, assembly GCF_000423805.1. Classification (NCBI taxonomy): domain Bacteria; kingdom Pseudomonadati; phylum Pseudomonadota; class Alphaproteobacteria; order Rhodospirillales; family Thalassobaculaceae; genus Thalassobaculum; species Thalassobaculum salexigens. The sequence continues at coordinate 854,072 of NZ_KE384094.1, read as the reverse complement.
CGGCCACCGGGTCGTCATCGGCGTTCGTGGTGGTGGCGATGCAGACCGTGCCGACCGTTGTCGCCCGCCGCACCCGGTCGATCTGGTGGGCCAGCATCGGTCGCCCCGCCGCCGGCAACAGCACCTTGCCCGGCAGGCGGGTGGAGGTCATGCGGGCCTGAATCACGGCGGCAACGGTCACGGCATCTCCCAAGGGCGGTCTCGGTGGCGGAACTGACGGTAGCATGCCGCCGTCGCCCCGGCGCCGAATAGCGGTTAGGCTGGAAGCATGACCGATGCCTCCGACATCACGCTGCGCCCCATTACCTCGGAAGATTCAGAGGATCTGCTGGCCTGGCGCAACGATCCGCTGACCCGGGCCAATTCCCGCAACGGCGACGCCGTCACCCAGCAGGAGCACGCCGCCTGGCTGTCGCGGGTGCTCGACGACCCGAATCGGCAGGTTTGGATCGGCCTGGAGGACGAGGAGACGGTCGGCACCACCTCCGCGGTGCGGCACGAGGATGGAGCGGTGGAGATCTCCGTCACCGTCGCCCCCGAGGCAAGGGGCCGGCGGCGCGGCGCCGCTCTCGTGGCGGCGGCTGTGGAGGAGGCGCAGTCGCTCTGGCCCGACGCACCGATCCGGGCGGCGATCAAGCAAGACAATCAGGCGAGCCGGAAGGCGTTCGAGGCCTGTGGCTTCGAACAGGTGGCGGAGCGGGACGGTCTTCTCGACTACGAATTGCCGCGCTGATCCGGCAGCAGGCCGGCGATGGTGGCGGCGACCCGGTCCGCTCCCAGCCCGTCGACCAGGGTGCGGGCGTTTTCGGCCAGCTTGCTGCGGCGTTCCGGATCGAGCGCCAAGGCGGTGACGGTCTCTACCAGCACGGCGGGATCCAGATCCTCCAGCGGTCCGATATCGACCGCCGCTCCCGTCCTGGCCAGCGCGGCGGCGGGCCCGACCTCGCTCTCGTTCTGGGCGCCGATGATCATCGGCACCCCCAGCACCGCCATCTCCAGTACGGTGGATCCGGCGGCCGAGACGGCAAGGTCGACCGACCCGAGCAGACCCGCCATGTCGCGCACATCGTGGCGGACATCGATGCGGACCGGCAGCAGCGCGGCGCGGCGCTCCAGGTCGGGCAGGGCCGGGTTGGCGGCACCCACGACCAGGATCACCTCCGGCTCGCTCGGAATCCTCTCCGCCGCCGCCGCCACGGCGTCCAGGGCGAGGGCGCTGTATCCCTTGGGGTCGGCACCGCCCATCAGGACCAGCAGGCGGGACGCGAAGTCCGGCATGGGGCGGGGCTCGGCGCCGGTCGGTCGGAACTCCCGGCGCAGCAGTCCCCAGCCGGGTCCGAGACAAAGCCGGGCATCGGACTTGCCGGCATAGAGCCGATGGGAGGCGTGCAGGTTCTGGTTCACCACCAGCGCGCCGGGATAGGCCGGGCGATGGCCCATGTCGTCGATGATCGCCAGCGGCGGCGCCTCCTCGGCGAGAGCCGCAAGGTCGGCGTCGGCGATCTCCAGCCCGTCGACCACCACGGCGGCTGCGTCGTCCACCAGATCCTGCGGTGGCCAGCGGTCGTGCAGCACGACCTCCGCCCCCTCGGCGTGATAGCGTTCGGCAATGGCGGGCGGCACGGCGGTGCAGGCCAGCCGCACGGTGCCGCCGAAGCCGATCCAGCTCTGGGCGAGCGCCAGGCAGCGCATCACATGGCCCATGCCGATCCGGCCGTCCGCGTCCGCGCGGATCACCAGCCGCTCGCCCTTCAGGGAGGCGACGGTCGGTGCTGCTTCATTTGCGGCGGCGGGGAGAGTATCGTCTGGCGGCCGAATCACTGGAACTGCCCGGTCGGAGGACGCGTTGGGTGCAAGGCGAGTTTAGCATAGCCGGACGGCCGGTCGGTCCCGACCACCCGCCGTATATCGTCGCGGAGATGTCGGGCAACCACAACGGCGACATCAACCGCGCTTTCCGCATTCTCGAAGCGGCCAAGGCCGCCGGCGCGGATGCGGTGAAGCTGCAGACCTACACCGCCGACACCATCACGCTCGACCATGACGGACCCGAGTTCCTGATCCATGGCGGGCTGTGGGACGGCCGCCGCCTGCACGAGCTGTACGAGGAGGCCCATACCCCCTGGGACTGGCACGGCCCGATCTTCGACAAGGCGCGCGCGCTGGGGATCACGGTGTTCTCCACCCCGTTCGATCCGACCGCCATCGACCTGCTGGAGAGCCTGGGCGCGCCGGCCTACAAGGTCGCGTCCCAGGAACTGGTGGACCTGCCGCTGATCCGGCGGGTGGCGGCGACCGGCAAGCCGATGATCCTGTCCACCGGCATGGGCAGCCTGGAGGAGATCCGCGAGGCGGTCGACGCCGCGCGCGACGCCGGGGCCGAGCAGATCGTCGTGCTGCACTGCGTCAGCGCCTATCCGGCACCGGCGGACGAGACCAACCTGCGCACCATCGCGGATCTGGCCGACAAGCTGGGCGTGGTCACCGGCCTGTCGGACCACACCATGGACACCACCATCGCCACCCTGTCGGTCGCCATGGGCGCCTGCCTGATCGAGAAGCATGTCACCCTGGCCCGGGCCGATGGCGGCGTGGACAGCGCCTTCTCCCTGGAGCCGGACGAACTGGCCCGGCTGGTGCGCGACACCCGCATGGCCCATGCCGCACTGGGCGCGCCGGCCTACCGGCCGACCAGGTCGGAGGAGGCGGGGCTGAAGTTCCGCCGCTCGCTCTATGTCGTGGAAGACGTTCCCGCCGGTGCCGAACTGACGGCCCGGAACATCCGGTCCATCCGACCCAGCAACGGCCTGGCGCCGAAGCATTACGAGACCGTACTCGGCCGCCGGGCGACCCGCGACCTGACCCGGGGCGAGCCGCTGAGCGCCGACATGGTCGAGGGCGGCATCGACGCCTGATATGGAAACACCGCAACAGATCCTGGAGCGCGCCACCGCCCTCCACCTGGCCGGACATCTGGAGCAGGCCATCGTGCTCTACGCCCATCTGCTCAAGTCCAATCCGAAGCATCCGGACCTGCTGTACCGGCTCGGGATGGCGCTGCATCAGAGCGGGCGGGCGGAGGCCGCCGCGCAGATGATCACCGGCGCCGCCGAGGCCCGGCCGCAGGAAGCCTCCTACCGGCACGCGCTCGGGGTGGTGCTGCACGGACTGGGACGCCATGACGAGGCCGTCCTGGCCTACGAGGCCGCCCTGGCGCGCGATCCGCTGCTGTCCGACACCCTGGCCAGTCTGGGGGGAATCCTGGCCACGGGCGAGCGCCGGGCCGAAGGCGTGGCGATGCTGCGTCGGGCGGCCGTCCTGGCCCCGGCGAGCGACGAGGCCTGGACGCGGCTCGGCAACCACCTGCAGGCGGTCTCCGACCTGAAGGCCTGCGAGTCCGCCCGGCACCGGGCGCTGATCGCCGCACCCGCCAAGGCCGACCGCTGGGTGTCCCATGCCCTCGGCCTGATGGAGATCGAGCAGGGCGATGCGGCGATGCGGGCCTTCCGTGCCGCCGCGGTAATTCTTCCCGGCCACCACGATGCCTACAACCATCTGGCCTGGCTGCAGGTCGGCCGGTTGAAGATCGCCGAGGCCCGCACCGGCTTCCGGAGGGCCCGCACCCTGCAGCCCGACCTGGCCTCCGCCTATGCCGGCCTGTCGGAAGCGGCGTTCGCCGCCGGCGCGCCGGACGAGGCGGTGCGCTGGATGCGGGAAGCCCTCACGGTGTCGCCGGGACAGCCGCACTACCGCTTCCGGCTGGGAATCCAGCTGCTTGCGGTCGGCGAGATGGCCGCGGGCTGGGACGGCTACAGCCAGTTGCGGCAGAAGCCGAGTGCCGTGCGGCGCGATCCGTCCATCCGACTGTGGAACGGCGTCCCGTCGAAGGATACCACCCTGCTGATCGCCGCCGACCAGGGCGTGGGGGACGAGCTGCTGCATGCCTGTTGCATCGACGATGCCGCCCGCGACGTGGGCCGGGTGGTGATCGAGTGCGATCAGCGGATCCAGGAACTGATGCGCCGCAGCTTCCCCGATGCCTATGTCCACGCCTATCACCGCGTCGGCGACCGCAACGCGCCCGAGCATCTGTACGACTGGGTGCCGCCCGACTACCGGCCCGACGCCTATGCCGACGGCGCGCTGCTGCTGTCGCGCTACCGGGGCACCGTCGCCCAGGCCGATGCGGCCGCGCGGCCGTGGCTGAAGGCCGATCCCGACCGGGTGGCGGAGATGCGCGAGCGGCTGGCGGCCCTCGGTGACGGGCCGAAGATCGGCGTGGCCTGGCGCAGCCGGCGGCTGACCACCTTCCGCCTGCCGCATTACCCGGGCCTGGGGCCGTTCGAGGAGGTGCTGAAGGTCGGCGGCGCCCGGTTCGTCTCCCTGCAATACGGCATCGGCTGGCGCGAGGAGCTGACGGCGTCCGGCGCCAATGTCAGCCTGATCGACGGGCTCGACACCACCAACGACATCGACGGCGTGTTCGCCCTGGTCGAGGCGCTGGACCTTGTGATCTGCCCGTCCAGTACCGTCGGCTGGATCGCGGCGGCTCTCGGCAAGCCGGTGTGGCTGCTCTACAACACGCCGGTCTTCCTGGAATACGGCACGGACCGGTTCCCCGGCTTCCCGACCGTGCGCAGCTTCCGCAAGACCCAGGTTGAACCCTGGCGGCCGCTGATGGCGCAGGTCGGGCAGGCCCTCGCCGACTCTCTCGATCAGGCCTGATTGGGCGAGGGGGGCGCCGTCGGCTTCCTGCCGCGCAGGGTCTCCCGATAGGTGATGTAGAGCCCGCTGGAGATGATGATTCCGCCGCCGACGAAGGTCCAGATGTCGGGGAAGGTGCCGAACACGAAGAAGCTGAGGATGATCGCCATCACGAGCTGGCCGTAGTTGAACGGCGCCAGCACCGAGGCCTCGCCGTACTGGAACGCCCGGATCACGAAATAATGGCCGAGCCCGCCGATGAAGCCGAGCAGGGCGAACAGCCCGGCATCGAGGACGGAGACCGGCGTCACCCAGTAGAACGGCAGGGCGATGGAGGAGATCACCGCCCCGACCACGGCGATGTAGGTGATCGAGGTCTCCGGCGAATCGGCGGCGGAGAACTTGCGGGTGTAGATCTGGTAGGTGGCGTAGCAGAGCGCCGTGCCCAGGACCAGGAACATGGCCCAGTGGGTCTCGCCGCCGCCCGGCCGGATGATGATCAGCGCACCGGCGAAGCCGACCGCCACCGCGGTCCAGCGCCGGATGCCCACCGCCTCGCCGAGGAACGGGGCGGCCAGTGCCGTGACGATCAGCGGCGAGGTGAAGTTGATGGCGCTCGCCACCGGCACCTCGATGAAGCGCAGGGCGGTGAAGAAGCAGACCGTCGCCACGAACATCAGCACCGAGCGGATGATGTGGATGCCCGGCCTGCTCGCCTTGAACAGGGACAGCCCGCGGCGCGGCATGAACATCAGAACGACGAAGACCAGATGTCCAGTATAGCGTGCCCAGACCACCTGAACCGTGTGGTAGTCGCCGGACAGGAATTTGGCCGCGACGTTCATGAACGGCAGCAGGTTGATCGCCAGCAGCATGAACAGCACCGCGCGCAGGGTGTCCTGCGACGGGTTCCGGGCGGGCGCGGCGGCGGTGGTCGGGGGTACGCTTGACATGGCGGCAGGGTAGATCACCCGTCCGCGCCGACACATCCCCTTATCCGGATCTTCCGCGATGCCCAGACGGCAGCTATCGTCCCCGCGCATTCAAACGGGAGGCATGCATGGGAGCCCAGGTACTGCGGTTCGAAACCCCGGACGGTCCGGTCGAGGTGGCGGTGACGGACTGCGTCATCGCCGGCTGGACCGGTCGCGACAAGGCGGCGATCGACCATCACATCGAGGAACTGGCCGAGATCGGCGTGCCGGGACCGAGCACGGTGCCGCTGTATTACCGCTGCGCGGTGGAGCAGCTCATCCAGAGCGACCATGTTCAGGTGATCGGCGGCGACAGCTCCGGCGAGGTCGAGCCGGTGCTGGTGGCGACCGAGAGCGGCCTGTACCTGACCGTCGGCTCCGACCATACCGACCGCAAGGTGGAGACCTACTCCATCGCCGTCTCCAAGCAGATGTGTCCCAAGGTGCTGGGCAGCACCGCCTGGCCGGTCTCGCTGGACGACGATCTGGACGCGCTGGTGCTGGAGGCGACGGCGACTATCAAGGGGGCGGAGGAGCCGTATCAGACCGGCACGTTCGCCCTGATCCGGCCGCTGAAGGACCTGGTGGACGGTTATGGTGGGCTGAAGCCCGGCACCGTCATGCTGTGCGGCACCGTGCCGGTCACCGGCGGCATCCGACCGGCCGACCGCCTGGCGATCTCCATCACCGACCCGGCGAACGGCCGCAGCTTGGCCCATGCCTATGACATCGAAACCCTGCCCGTGGTGAGCTGACCCATGACCTTCGCACCGAAAACCCCGATCGCCGAGATCCTCACCGCACTCGATACCGGCCAGACCACCGCCTCCGCCCTGCTCGACACCGCACTGGAACGGGCGAAGGACGCCTCCGGCGAGGGCGCACGGGTCTTCCTGTCCCTGATGGAGGACAGCGCCCGCGCCGAAGCGGTGGCGAGCGACGGCCTGCGCAAGGCCGGCGTGCCGCCGCGGCCGCTGGAAGGCCTGCCGATCTCGGTGAAGGACCTGTTCGACGTGAAGGGCGCGGTGACCACCGCCGGCTCCAAGGTGCTGGCCTCCGAGCCGCCGGCCGAGGCCGACGCCCCGGTCATCGCCCGGCTGCGCGCCGCCGGGGCGGTGCTGGTCGGCCGCACCAACATGACCGAGTTCGCCTATTCCGGCCTCGGCATCAATCCGCATTACGGCACCCCGGCCAATGCCTGGGACCGGGCCTCGAAGCGCATTCCCGGCGGCTCCTCCTCCGGGGCGGCGGTCAGTGTGACCGACGGCATGGCGACGGTCGGTCTCGGCACCGATACCGGCGGCTCGGTGCGCATCCCGTCCGGGCTCTGCGGTCTGGCCGGCTTCAAGCCGACCCAGAGCCGGGTGCCGATCGACGGGGCGGTGCCGCTGTCCACCAGCCTGGACAGCATCGGCCCCCTGGCGCCGACCATGGACTGCTGCGTGCGGGTGCATCAGGTGCTGGCCGGCGAGCCGAGGCGGGCGATCCCGGCCCTGCCGGTGAAGGGTCTGCGCCTGGCCGTGCCGAAGGAGTTCGTGCTCGACGATCTGGACGAGCCGACGGCGGCGGCGTTCCAGGCGGCCCTGAGCCGGATCTCGGAGGCCGGGGCGACCATCGTCGACCTCGCCCTGCCGGAGCTGCTGGAACTGCCGGTGGTCAACGCCAAGGGCGGGTTCACCGCGCCGGAGAGCTACGCCCTGCACGAGCGGCACATCCTGCGCGATCCGGACGCCTTCGATCCGCGTGTCATTTCCCGCATGCGCCGGGCGAGCGAGCAGTCGGCAGCCGATTACTACAGCCTGGTGAACGCCAGGGCCGACATCCAGGCCCGAGTCGCGGCCAAGACCTCCGCCTTCGACGCGGTGCTGATGCCGACCACCCCGCGCATCGCCCCGCCGATCGAGGAGCTGGCGGCCGACGACGCGGTCTACGGCGCGGTGAACATGGCCATGCTGCGGAACTGCTCCGTCGGCAACTTCCTCGACCGCTGTGCCGCGACCATCCCCGTGCAGGATGAGGGGGCGGCCCCGGTGGGCCTGATGATCATGGGAGAAACCCTGGCGGATGACCGGATCTTGGCCATCGCGCTCGGCCTGGAGACCTTATTCACGTAATGGGCTTCTGGTAACTTTCCGTCAAAACTTCAAGGGGTTGAGAGTTCATTGTTGCGCACCTAACTGGGAAGGGTACGCTTTTGGTTCCGGGCGGCAGACACGCACCCGGAGACGTCGAAAGGAGGATCGTATGACAGCGACTGATCGGATCCACTCCCTGCAAGTGCGCCACGCCTCGCTTGAAGAGAAGCTGGACAATGAGTCCGGACGACCGTTGCCGGACGAAGTCGCGATACATGACCTGAAACGTCAGAAGCTAGCCATCAAGGACGAAATAGCGCGACTGCAGCGCCCCTGATCAAAAGGGTCTCGTTCTTTCCTACAGGACCGGTTCGTGCGCCGATCACGGAGCGTACGGACCGGCCCTCGGGCCCGCCTTTCCACCGAAGGGCGGGCTTTTTTAATGGGCGGTTGGAAGGTGGGTGCAAGGACATCTTCTTGTCTGTCACATACCGTTCCCCGTCATCCCGGCGAAGCCCGGGCTTGACCCGGGGATCGGCCGGGACCTAGCCGTAGCCGAAGGTACTGGGTCCCGGTCGTCCTCTCCGGAGGCCACCGGGATGACGGGAGGTGAGTGAAAGAGGATAGAAGCGCTCCCCGTCTTGCCCTGGGCCGTCTGGCGGACGACAGTGGTCCCCTCTTTCGTCACCGGGAGCCTTCATCATGACCACGCCGCCGCCAGCCCGTGTCGGAGATCCGGCCGGTGCGATCGACACGCCCGCCCTGGTGATCGATCTGGACGCCTTCGAGCGCAACCTCGACCGGATGGCGGCCTTCGCCAAGGAAACCGGCGTGCGCATCCGGCCGCACGCCAAGACCCACAAGTCGCCGATGATCGCCCGCCTGCAGATGGAACGCGGCGCCGTCGGCCAGTGCTGTCAGAAGGTCGGCGAGGCCGAGGTGCTGGTCGATGGCGGCATCGACGACGTGCTGGTCTCCAACCAGGTGGTCGGCGAGGCCAAGGTCGCGCGTCTGGCCGCCCTGGCCCGACGGGCGCGCATCGGCGTCTGCGCCGACGACCCGCTGCAGGTCGACGCCTATGCCGCCGCCGCGCGGACATACGGGACGACGCTCCATGTGCTGGTCGAGATCGACGTGGGCGCGGCGCGCTGCGGCGTCGCCCCCGGCACGCCGGCGGTCGAACTGGCCCAGCGGATCGCGGCGGCCGACGGTCTGGTCTTCGACGGCATCCAGGCCTATCACGGCGCCGCCCAGCACATCCGCGGCTATCGCGAACGTCACGCCGCCATCGCCAAGGCCTCCGACCTGGTCGAGGCGACCGTCGATGCGCTCGCCGCCGCCGGCCTGGAATGCCGCACCATCGGCGGGGCGGGCTCCGGCACCTTCCGCTTCGAGACCGGCACCGGGCTGTGGAACGAGCTGCAGCCCGGCTCCTACTGCCTGATGGATGCCGACTACGGCCGCAACCTCAAGGACGACGGCTCCGAAGGGCTGGAGTTCGAGCACGCCCTGTTCATCGCTTCCACGGTGATGAGCGCCGTCGTTCCCGGTCGGGCGGTGGTCGATGCCGGGCTCAAGGCGTCGTCGGTGGACAGCGGGCTGCCCGAGGTCTGGCAGCGCGCGGACACGACCTTCGTCTCCGCGTCGGACGAGCATGGCAAGCTGTCGCTCGGCGCCGGCGCCCCGCCGGCCGGGCTGGGCGACCGGGTCTGGCTGGTGCCGGGCCACGTGGATCCCACGGTCAACCTGTACGACTGGTATGTCGGCGTGCGCGGCGGGCTGGAGAGCGGTCATGTGGAGTGCCTGTGGCCGGTGGCCGCCCGCGGCGCGCTGACCTGAGGGGCTGTTCGTTGACAGCCGCACCGCAACGCGCCAAATCCTGGGCATGGACAAGATGACCCCCGACGCGCCCGACCCTGCACCCGAGCGTTCGATCCACGAGGAGCAGGAAGAGCTCATCGACGAGTTCGCCTTCTTCGACGACTGGATGCAGCGCTACGAGTACCTGATCGATCTCGGCCGCAAGCTTCCGCCGCTGGACGAAGCGTACAAGCGCGACGAGTTCAAGCTGAAGGGCTGCCAGAGCCAGGTCTGGCTGGTCGGCGAGAAGCGGGGCGAGCGGCTGGTGTTCCACGCCATCAGCGACGCGGCCATCGTCTCCGGCATCATTGCGCTGCTGCTGCGGGTGTACTCGAACCGCACGCCGCGGGAGATCGCCGCGACCGAGCCCGACTTCATCCCGGCCATCGGCCTCGACGCCCACCTGTCGCCGACCCGCAAGAACGGGCTCGGCGCCATGCTGACGGCGATCAAGGACCGGGCGCGGGCCGAACTCGACGCGGCATAGGCGCGGCCATGGCGGCGCAGTCCTCGACCCCGGCCCCCACGCTGGCCCCCACTCTGGACAGCGTCTATCAGGACCGGCTGCTCGACCTCGCCGACACCATCGCCCGCGACGGTCATGTGGTCGCCGCGCCCGATGCCGAGACCTCGGCGGTCAGCCGGGCCTGCGGCAGCCGGGTGGCGATCCAGGTGCGCTTCGACGGCGACACGGTCGCCGATTACGGACAGCGGGTGGAGGCCTGCGCGCTCGGCTCCGCCGCCGCCTCGGCGGTCGGCGGCGCGGTGGTCGGCGCATCGGTGGCCGAGGTGCGCGCGGCGGCGATCACGCTGGAGGCGATGCTGAAGCGGGACGGGCCGGCGCCCGACGGTCGGTTCGAGGCGCTCTCCGCCCTGCTGCCGGCAAAGGCGTTCACCAACCGCCATGCGTCCATCCTGCTGACCTTCCGCGCCTTGGAGAAGGCGTTCAAGGCGACGGGCCGGTAGAACAGCCTTCGAGCCACTCGGGTCGAGGTCCTTTTTGCCCATTTCATCGTCATCCCGGCGAGCCCCGGGCTCGACCCGGGGGTCGACCGGGACCTAGATTGGGAGGGTGCTGGGTTCCGGTCCGCCCCCGGATCAGATCCGGGGCCGTCCGGGATGACGGATGCTTGGAAATCATAACGCCTTGCCCTTAAGCCCTGGGGCGGTTCTCGCACATGAAGGACACGACGTGAGCGACGCGCGCCGGACCCGGCTGCTGGACGGGCCGATCCTGAAGACCCTGGCCGTCCTCGCGGTCCCCAACATCGCCGCCTCCTTCCTGCAGTCGGGGATGAGCGTGGTGGAGGGCGCCTATCTCGGCTGGCTCGGCACGGTGGAGCTGGCCGGCGTCGCCCTGGTGTTTCCGCTGCTGATGCTCACCAACATGCTGTCGGGCGGCGCCATCGGCGGCGTGGTCGCCGGAGCGACCGCCCGCGCGCTCGGCGCGGACGACGACGCGCGGGCGCAGGAGATCCTGCGCGCGGCGGTGCTGATCGCCCTGGCGCTGGCCACCGTCATGGCGCTGGCGATCCTCGGCTTCGGCCGCGCGCTCTACGGTCTGCTCGGCGGCGAGGGGGTGGTGCTGGAGGCGGCCGACCTGTACGGCGACCGCCTGGCCGCCGGCATCTTCACCCTGTGGCAGTTCAACGTGCTCGCCAGCCTGCTGCGCGGATCGGGAGACACGATCCGGCCGGCGATCGCGCTCGGCTGCGTGCTGGTGTTGCATGCGGTGATCGCCTGGGTGCTGATCTTCCCGGCGGGGCTCGGCATCGCCGGAGCGGGGCTCGCCATGCCGCTGGCCTATCTCTTCGGGACCCTTGGCCTGTCGGCCTGGCTGCTGAGCGGCCGTGCGGCGGTGCTGGTGAAGCCCGGGCCGGTGACCGGCCGGGTGCTCGTCCCGTTGCTGCGCCAGGGAACCCTGGCGGCGACCCAGTCGGCCCTGACGATCTCCATGGCGCTGATCGTGACCGCGATCATCGGCCGGCTCGGGACCCACTGGCTCGCCGGTTACGGCATCGGGGCGCGGCTGGAGCTGCTGATGATCCCGGTGATCTTCGGGGTGGGCGGGGCGCTGATCGCCATGGTCGGGGTCAATGTCGGCGCCGGCCGGCGGCAGCGCGCGATCCGCGTCGCGTGGACCGGCGGGGCGATGGCGGCCTGTATCGTCGGCAGCATCGGTCTGATCGGGTCGGTGGCCCCGGATCTCTGGGGCGGGCTGTTCACCCGGGACCCCGAGACCCTGGCCGCGGTCGCGACCTATCTGGGCATCGTCGGGCCGTTCTACGCCTTCTTCGGCCTGGGGCTGTGCCTGTATTTCGCCAGCCAGGGTCTCGGCTCCATGGTCTGGCCGGTGGTCGGCACGCTGCTGCGGCTGCTGATCGTGGTGGCCGGCGGCACCGCCCTGGTCGCGACCGACGCCGCCACCCCGCAGGCGGTCTTCGCCGTGGTGGCCGCGGCGATGGCGTTCTACGGCATGTTCATCGTGGCGGCGCTGCGGCTGGGGCCGTGGCGCTCGTAAATTTTCACCGTCATCCCGGTGACCCCGGACCTGATCCGGGGCCGGGCTCGACCCGGAGGTCGGCCGGGACCCAGAAGGGCTGCGGCCCGGTCCCGGCCCGAGTCCGGATCGGGTCCGGTCTCGTCCGGGATGACAATCCAAAAGGAAAGAGCCCGCTATCGCCGCAGCCTGATCAGCAGCATCAGCGGGAGCACGGCGAAGGACGTCAGCGTGAAGGCGTAGAACGAGTTCAAATACCCGATCATCGCCGCCTGCCGGGCCATTTCGCCGGACAGGCCCGCCAGCGCGCCGGCCCCGTCCAGCGACCACACCCGGAACAGGGAATCCTGGAACTGCAGCGCCTCGTTGGTCGGCCGCGCATGGGCCGTCATCTCCGCGTAGTTCACCCGGGCGCTGTTCAGGGCGATGGAGATGGCGATCGAGATGTAGATCGAACTGCCGAAGTTCCGCACCAGATGGAAGATCGCCGTCGCCTCCGACGTCTTCTCCCGCGGCAGGGTGTTGAAGCTGACGACGGTCAACGGCACCCAGACCAGCCCGACGCCGAGCCCCTGGAGCGCACTGGTCCACAGCACGTCGAAGGTGGTCAGGTTGATGCTGAACTGGGACATGTACCAGCCGGCGATGCCCTGCAGCGCGAAGCCGGCGGCCAGGGTCGGTCTGGGGTCGAGCTTGCTGCCCCAGAACATGAAGAAGAACCCGACCAGCGTTCCCACCCCGCGGGCGCCCAGGACCACCCCGATGATCGAATCCGGATAGCCCCGCACCCCCTGCAGCAGGGCCGGCAGCAGGGTCATCGGCGTGAAGTTCAGCATGCCGAAGACGAAGACCAGCAGCAGGCCGATGGCGTAGTTGCGGTCCAGCAGCAGCTTGGGATCGAGGAACGGCCGCTCGGCGGTGAGCGAGTGGGCGATGAACAGGTACAGCATCAGCGCCGCGACCGCGCCGCAGAGCAGGATCGTCGCGCTGTCGAACCAGTCCAGCCGCTCGCCCTGGTCCAACATGAACTGGAAGGCCGCGATGAACATCGCCAGGGTCAGGAAGCCGGTCCAGTCGAGGTAGTTGGAGCCCGCCTTGGAGCGGTCCTGGATATAGATCGCCACCCCGGCGAGCGCCGCGAGACCGCAGGGCACGATCATGAAGAACACCCAGCGCCAGTTATAGACCTCGGACAGGTAGCCGCCGATGGTCGGGGCCAGCACCGGGCCGAGCACCACGCCCATGCCGAAGATCGCCATGGCCGAGCCCTGCTGATGCTTGGGGTAGCTGTCCATGACGATGGCCTGGCTGAGCGGCACCAGCGGCGCGCCGAACGCGCCCTGGAAGACGCGCGCCACCACCAGCAGCTCCAGCGTCGGCGCCAGCCCGCAGGCCAGGGAGGCGACGGTGAACCCGCTGACCCCCCACAACAGGATCGTACGCCGCGAGAACCGGGCGGCGAGCCAGCCGGTCATCGGCGTGGCGACCGCCGTGGCGATGATGTTGAAGGTCACCACCAGGGCGATCTGGTCGGTGGTGGCCGACAGCGCCCCCTGCATCTGCGGCAGCGACACGTTGGCGATGGTGACCGTCATCGCGTACAGCGCGGTCACCATGGTCAGCGTCGTCAGGATCAGCGCCCGGGTCAGCGCATCCGGACGCGTGGCCTCGGCGGGGTCATCGATCGGCTCAGCGGTCATGGCCTCAGCTTATCGGCAGCGCGCGGCAATAACGAGAGGGGCAGCCGTCGCAGGTGCCGCGAGGTGATGCACAGCGCGATCAAATCACGCTAATCTCTGCCGCCCGCCAGACCAGGAGACCCGTACATGGCCGATGCCGAACCCGCGCAGAGTGTTGCGAAGCCCTTCATTCGTGCCATGCCGCCCGCCGGCCAGCCGCCGATCCAGCGGGATTCCAAATCGGGGATCGATCCGGCCGCCATCCGGCGCATGAACCTGAACGAATCGCCCTTCCCGCCGTCGCCCAAGGCGATCGCGGCGATGCAGGAGGCGGCGACCCGGGTGAACTACTACCCGGACCCGGTGTGGCGCGACCTGACGGCCGCTCTGGCCGACCATACCGGCCATCCGCAGAACCGCATCGTGCTGGCCAACGGCTCCGACGAGCTGATCGTCGCCGCCGGCCGCATCGTGCTGTCGCCGGGCGACGAGGTGCTGGTGCCGGTGCCGTCCTTTCCGAGCTACAACAAGACCGCGGCGGTGAACGGCGCCTCCCTGGTCGCGGTCAAGGTGCGCCAGGACGGCGCCGCCGATACCGAGGGGATGCTGGCCGCGGTGACCGACCGTACGCGCATCGTGTTCCTGGCCACGCCGAACAACCCGACCGGCGGGATCCTGAGCACCGAGGAGGTGGTGTCCTTCGCCAAGGCCCTTCCGCCGACCACCCTGCTGGTGCTGGACGAGGCGTATTACGAGTATGGCATCCATGGCGGCGGCTCCGACCATCTGGCGGCCATGGCCGAGGTCACCAACGTGCCGTGGGTCGCCTTCCGCACCTTCTCCAAGGCCTACGGCCTGGCCGGCATGCGGGTCGGCTACGGTCTGTGCGGGTCGGACGAGGTCGCCGGCTGGTTCCAGAAGGTCCGCAGCACCTTCAACGTGAACGCGGTGGCCCAGGCCGGCGCGCTGGCGGCGCTGGGCGATCAGGCGCATATGAAGTCGATCGTGCAGCGCACCTTCGTGGAGCGTCAGCGCCTGGAGGCGGGGCTGGCCAGGCTCGGATGCGAGTCGTTCCCCAGCGTCGGCAACTACCTGTCGTCGAAGACCCCGAAGCCGGCCGCCGAGGTGGTCGCCGAGCTGGAGAAGCGCGGCATCATGATCGGCCGCCTGATGGCGCCGGGCTACGAGGGCTATATCCGCATCACCACCGGCCGGGCGGAGGATACCGACGCCCTGCTGGCGGCGCTGGAAGAGGTGTTGGCGTAAGGCCGGTGCGGAACACGGGCGTCGGCCTGCCGCTACCCGTGGCTCCAATTCTCCGGATCGTCGTTCTCGCCGGGTGACAGGCCGAGGATGTCGCCCTCGGTGTTCACGCCCAGGCCGAGCACCGTGCGGTTGGCGTAGCTGAAATACGCGGTGACCTGGTTGATCTCCAGGATCTCGCCGTCGTCCCAGCCGGCCGAGCGCATCTCCTCCACCATGTCGGCGGTCATGGTCGCCGGGTCGCGGGTCAGGTGCTCGGCATAGCGCAGGGCGGCCCGGTGCTTGGCGTCGAAGGCCGGGCCCGGATCGCCGGCCTCCAGCGCGCCGCGGATCTCGTTCGCCCGGCCGTCGTCATCGAGCAGCCGTCGCAGCCCCTGGAAGTGATGCTCCACGCAGTAGGAGCAGCCGTTCAGCAGGCTGACCTGCACGCCGATGGTCTCCAGGAAGTGCTTGGGCACCGTGTTGGCGGCATGGTGCAGCACGTACTTGTAGAGGTGCATATGCCCCTCCATCGAGTGCGGCCGCAGCGAATGCGCCATCATGATGTTGTCGACGTTGTCCCCCGGCCCCTTCACCCGGTCGTACAGGGTCTTCAGGCGGCCGGTGGCGTCGTCGTAGGGGACCGTCTTTATCCAGGTCATGGCGGGTACCTTCACGGTTGCTCGCCCGACGGTACACCGCCTCCCGCGCTTGCGGCACCGCAGAGTGTCGAGCCTAGGTCGACGCCTTACGCACCCGGGCCTGCTGGCGGGCCTTTTCCTCGGGCGACAGCTCGAACGGGTCCACCGGGATGTTGCCGACGATGAACTGGGAGCAGACATCCCCCTCGTAGGTCATCGGCAGGACCACCCGACGCCAGCATTTCGCGCCGACCCAGTCGGGCGAGCGGTGCAGGCTGTAGATCGGGCGGCGCGCCCGGTAGGCGGCCAGGTAGATCGAACGGTACATCAGCGCCAGATTGTTCCGGGTGGTCCGGTTCATCTCCGACACCGTCTCGCCGGTCCAGTCGCGGCCCGCATGGGTGGCCACGCCGGTGCCGTAGAGTCGGTAGCGGGCGTCGAACCCGTCGCGCAGCACGTCCAGGATCATGATGTTCCCCACCGCGGGGAGCAGGGTCAGCATGTCGAACTCGGCGCGGGTCTGGTGGCCGGTCTGCGGGTCGGTGTGCTTCTGCCAGTAGGAGAACAGGAAGCTCAGCTTCTCATTCTCCAGCTCGTCGGGCGATGTCGCGAAGAAGCAGGCGAGACAGTCGGGGCTCAGGCGGGCCGGCGGACAGCCGCCGATCAGGGCGTTGGCGGCGGCGTCCAGTTCCGCGTCGGTCGGCTCGACCCAGGCGGGGTCAACGGGGCGGTCTTTCAAGCTCGTTCTCCTGCGCCGACACCCCGAGTTCGCGCTCCGGCCTCGCGTCGCGACGGCCGGCACGGGTGGACGGCATCGAAGAGTACGCGACCACACTCCCCGCCGGTTGTCACCCCTTCTCACCCAAAGGTCACCGGCGCCCCTGGGCGATACACAACTGGGTTGTAGCAGCGCCCGGATCGGGTGTCCGAACCCTATCCCCGCACCGAGGTGAGCCCGCCATCGACCGGCATGATCAGGCCGGTGACGTACCCCGCCTCGTCGGAAGCCAGGAACAGCGCGGCGTTGGCCACGTCCCAGGCGGTGCCCATGCGGCCGAGCAGGGGAACCCGGGCGTTGCGTTCGCGACGGACCTCCTCGCGGTCGATGTTGCGCTCCCGCGCCCGGCGCTCGATCGCCATGGGCGTGTCCATCAGGCCTGGCAGGATGGCGTTGGCGCGGATGCCGTATTCGGCGTTCTCGATGGCCAGATGGTGGGTGAGGGTGTTCACCGCCCCCTTGCTGGTCTTGTAGGCGACACCGCTGCGGGCGTTCTGCTCCCAGCGGGCGCTGATCGAGGAGGTCGATGACACGTTCAGGATCACGCCCGCGCGCTGGTCGCGCATGACCGGCAGCACATGCTTGCAGGTCATGACCATGCCCTTGAGGTTCATGTCGAACAGCCGGTCCCAGACCTCCATGTCCATCTCCGGCGTCGGCCGGTCGCCCAGGGACATGCCGACATTGTTGTGCAGGATGTCGATCCGGCCGTAGCGGTCCACGCAGGCGGCGGCCATGGCCCGGCAGCTCTCCTCGTCGGTGATGTCGGCCTCGAAGGCCGAGGCGGTGCCGCCCGCGTCGGCGATCATCGCGACCGTGTCCTGTGCCGAGGCGATATCCTTGTCGACGACCAGCACCGTCGCACACTCCTGTCCGAAGCGCAGGGCGACGGCCCGGCCGTTGCCCATGGTCTCGCCCGGCTGCTGTCCGCCGCCGACGACGATGGCGACCTTGTCCTTCAGGCGCATGCCCGTTCCTCCCGGTTGTTGTTGTTCTTTTGCGTCAGGCGGGCAGGGGGAACTGCTCCAGCCAGGGGGCGTAGTCGTCTTCCACGTCGATCTGCAGGCTGGCGAGGATCCGCACCACGCCGCAGTAGAAGCCGATGGTGACGATCAGATCGACCAGATCGGACCGGTCGATCCCGGCCTCCAGGGTGGCGTATGTGGCGTCGCCGACGGCCATGTCGGTGACCATCTCGCGGGCGGCCCGCAGCACGGCGGTCTCCAGCTCGGGGAAGCCACCGTTGCCCTCCGCCTCGGTCTCCCGGCTGATGGCGTGGATGTCTTCCGCACTGACGCCGAACTGCTCCACGCCGAGGCGGCAATGGTGGGAATACTCGTAGGCGCTGCGGGTGAGGTAGCCGACCTGGATGATCGCCAGCTCGCGCAGCCGCGCATCGAGGGTGCTGCCGTAGCGGATATGGCCGCCGATGGTGCCGAAGGCGCGGGCCATGCCTGGGCTGTTCGCCAGCGCCCGGTGCAGGGTGATCGGCCGCTTCAGCAGATCCCTGTCCTCGGGCGCGAGGTCGTCGGGGGTGAGATACGGAACGCGGGCCACAGGCGGGGTCTCCTTCGATGTTGCCGTCAGTCCGCGATGCCCATCAGGCGTGGACGGAGGATCCGTTGTACGGCATCCAGCGGAACGACCTGGCGGAGCAGCATATTGCGCAGGCCTCGGGCCATCGGGTTCTTCAGGGTCGCCATCGACAGCATCCGCTCGGTCTGCTGCACGATGGACAGTCCGACCCGCCGGCGGTCGCGCGAATAGGAGGTCAACCCGCCGTCCGAGATCCGGTCGGCCAGGACGGTCGCGTCCTCGATCCCGAGATTCATGCCGCGCCCGCCGGCGGGGGAGTGAATATGCGCGGCGTCACCGGCCAGGAACACGCGGCTGCTGCCGTAGCTGTCGACGATCCGATGCCCGGTGCTGAAGTCGGCGGACCAGGACGGTGTGCCGACGATCTTGCCCATCGGCAGTTTGGAGAGGGAGTCGGGGACGGTCGTCACGATCCGGAACCGTCGGCCGCCGAGCGGGATCACCAGCATCGCGTGCTCCGGTTGCAGGTGCATGGTGACCTCGTCGGCGCCGTAGGGCCCGTCGATCTCGACATCGGCGAGGTTCCAGTGCAGCGGGTGCTTTTCGCCCGGGAAACCGACGCCGAGTCCTTTACGCACCATGCTGTGCGCGCCGTCGGCGCCGATCAGGTAGTCGACCCGGACCCGTGTCTCGCTGCCATCCTCGCTCCGGAGCGTTGCGTCGACAACGTCGTCTCCGGCGGAGAACGCGGTAAGACCGGTCCGCCTGTCGACGCCGACGCCCAGAGCCAGGAGATCCTCCTCCAGTATCCGTTCCGTTTCGGACTGAGGCAGGGAGATCAGGAAGTTGTAGCGATGGTCAAGCCGGTCGAAGTGGATATCCGCGAGCGGTTTGGCGCCGGAGAAGAAGCGCATCCTGTTGAGCCGCTGCCCGGCGGCGATCAGACGCTCGGTCAGACCCGAGCGTTCGAGCAGTTCCATGGTCCGGACATTCACCGCCAGCGCCTTGCTGAGCGTGGTGCGGGCGGCGTTGCTGTCGACGATGCGGACGGTCGCGCCGTTCCGGGTCAGTCGGTTGGCGGCAGCCAGACCAACCGGCCCGGCTCCCGCGACGAGGACGGACGGTGCCATGGCGATCCTCCAATGCGTGTCGCCATCCTACACGCTGTCGCGGGTTTCGAACACCATCGGGGCCATCTGGTCCACGGTGCGGCCGGCCCAGTCGCGGGTCGGGATGCTGGAGAAGGAGCGCTCCTGCGCCGCCTGCAGCTCGGTCAGGGCGGCGCGCAGGTCGATGGTCGTGACAGCACCATCCTTCACCACCTGGTTGCCGTCGACGAAGACGTCGCGGATGCCCCGGTCGGTGGCGGCATAGATCAGCGAGCGGATCGGCTCGCGCACCGGCATCATCGAGGGGGCCGTCAGGTCGACGCAGACCAGATCGGCGCGGCAGCCGACCGCCAGCTTGCCGATATCGTCGCGGCGCAGCGCCCGCGCGCCGCCGACCGTGGCGGCGTTGAAGATGTCGGAGGTGTTCAGGTCGTCCACCGTCTCGGCGATGGTGCGGGCCACCGTGGCGACGTTGCGCATCTCCTCCAGGAAGTTATGCGGATAGGTGTCGGTGCCGATGCCCATGTTGATGCCCTCGCGCACATAGCCGCCGAAGGTGCGCAGGGTGATGCCGCGGCGCATGAACACGGTCGGGCAGTGGGCGACGGTGGTGCCGCTGTCGGCCAGCAGGCGCAGATCCTCGCGGGTCGACCAGTGCACCCAGGGGTGATGGTCGAGGAAGATGCCGTGGCCGATGATCGCGTGCTCGCCCAGCACGCCGATATCGCTCATCCACTGCACCGGCGTGCGGCCGTGGCGGCGGATCATCTCCTGGAACTCGTTGACCGACTGGGCGGCGTGGGTCTGCCAGGGCAGGTTCTTTTCCTGGGCGTAGTCGTAGCTGTCGCGCAGCAGGTCGGCGGAACAGGTGTCGATCTGCGCCGGCGCCAGCATGCCCATCAGGCGGCCCGACGGGTGCTGATTGGCAAGATCGATGGTGCGCATCGCCTTCTCGAACCCGGCGCGGCCGCCGCCGGACTCGTCCCAGTCGTACTGAAGCTGGTGGCCGTCATTGGTGTACCATTTGGCATCCTTGAACATCGGCGCCACGCAGGCGCGGATGCCGGACTCGGCCAGCACGTCGAGCCAGGCGTCGAACGGGAAGGAGTAATCGACCACGGTGGTGACACCGCTGGTCAGCAGCTCGGCCATGGCGACCCGCAGGCTGGCGGCGAGGCCCTCCGGATCGTTCTCGAAGATGGTAAGGAACTCGTAGAGCGAGGAGTGGAAGAAGCCGGGGCTGCGGATCTCGTCGGTCACGCCCTTGCGCAGCGGCTCGCTGGTCGGGTGGCTGTGGATGTTGACCAGGCCCGGCATCACCATGCGGTCGGATCCGTCCATCTCCGCATCCACCTCGCCGGTGTAGCGGCCGCCGACCTGGGTGACGACACCGTTGGCGAAGACCACGTCTCCCCCCTTCAGGTAGACGTGCCGGCTCTCCTTGGCGTCCCAGGCGACGATCCAGGCGGCGTTGCGGATCACGGTGGTGCCGGGGGCGGACGGACCGGTCATCGGAAGGGCTCCATGTCTGTGCGGGCGGGTGCCGGGGGAGGCGAGGAATGGGGAAAGTCTAGGCATACATGGCCGAGCCTCGAAAGCCCTCCAATGCGGTCCTTCCGCGCCGCCGGACCGCCGACGAATTACAGACGTTGACGTAGCGGGCAATCATGGGAACGATCGAACTCCTCCCGAATGCTGCACCGCAAACTCAGGATTGATTGTCTGCCATGGGCGCTAACCCCCAGTCCGTACGTCTTGCCGTCGATGTCGGCGGCACCTTCACCGATGTGGCCCTTGAGATCGGCGACCCGGCCGCCGATGGCCGGCGCGTCACTTCCAAGGTTCTGACGACGTCGCGCGCGCCGGAACAGGGGGTGATCGACGGGGTGGAGAAGGCGGTGGCCGAAGCCGGGATCGAGCCCGGTTCGGTGACGCTGATCATCCACGGCACCACGCTCGCCACCAACGCGCTGATCGAGCGCAAGGGCGCGAAGACCGCGCTGATCACCACCGACGGCCACCGCGACGCCGTGGAGATGGCGCAGGAAAACCGGTTCGAGCAGTACGACATCAACATCGACCGCCCGGATCCGATCGTGCCGCGCTACCTGCGCTGGTCGGTGCGCGAGCGTATGAACTATCGCGGCGACGTGCTGGTGCCGCTCGACGAGGACAGCGTGCGCGCGCTGATCCCCAAGTTCGAGGAGAACGGTGTGGAGGCGGTGGCCATCGGCCTGCTGCACTCCTACGCCAACGGCGCGCACGAGGCGCGGGTGGCCGAGATCATCGCCGAGGCGCGGCCGGACCTGGCGATCACCCTGTCCAGCGAGGTCTGCCCGGAAATCCGCGAGTACGAGCGCCAGTCGACCGCCTCGGCCAATGCCTATGTGCAGCCGAAGATGGCCGGCTATCTGCGCAAGCTGGAGGACGAGATGCGGTCGCGCGGCTTCGGCTGCCCGTTCCTGCTGATGACCTCGGGCGGCGGCCTGACCGATCTGGACACCGCCGTGCGCTTCCCGATCCGTCTGGTCGAGTCCGGCCCGGCCGGCGGCGCCATCCTGGCGACCGAGATCGCCAAGGAATGCGGCCTCGCCAACGTGGTCTCCTACGACATGGGCGGGACCACGGCGAAGATCTGCCTGATCGACAATTACGCCCCGCAGATGACCCGCACCTTCGAGGTCGCCCGCGTCTACCGCAACATGAAGGGCAGTGGCCTGCCGGTGCGCATCCCCGCCATCGAGATGGTCGAGATCGGCGCCGGCGGCGGCTCCATCGCCCATGTCGACAATATGGGCCGGCTGCAGGTCGGCCCGGAGAGCGCCGGCTCCGAACCTGGTCCCGCCTGCTACGGGCGCGGCGGCACGCGCCCGACCGTGACCGATGGCGACGTGGTAATGGGCAAGGTCGACCCGGCCCGCTTCGCCGGCGGCTCGGTGGCGCTCGATATCGAGGCGTCGCAGAAGGCGGTGGCCAGCGATGTCGGTAAGCCGATGGAACTGGAAGGCCGTCTCGCCGCCTTCGCGCTGGCCGAGATCGTCGACGAGAACATGGCGAATGCCGCCCGCGTCCACGCCATCGAATGGGGCAAGGACATCTCCGCCCGCGCGATGATCGCCTTCGGTGGCGCCGCCCCGCTGCACGCCGCCCGTCTGGCCGAGAAGCTGGCGATCGACACCATCGTGGTGCCGACGGGGGCCGGTGTCGGCTCGGCCATCGGCTTCCTGCGCGCGCCGGTCTCCTACGAAGTGGTGCGCAGCCGCTACCTGCTGCTGTCCGACTTCGACGCGGGGACGGTGAACGAGCTGCTGTCCGGTATGTCGGCCGAAGCCCGCGCCATCGTCAGCGCGGCCGCTGTCGGGGTCGAGCTGACGGAGACCCGGGTCGCCTATATGCGCTATTCCGGCCAGGGCCACGAGATCACCGTGCCATTGCCGGAGGGCGACCTGACCGCCGCCGATGGCGACGCCATCCGCAAATCCTTCGAGGCCGAATACGCCAAGCTCTACGGCCGCACGATCCCCGACGTGGAGCCGGAAATCCTGTCCTGGACCCTGACCGTGGCGGCACCGATCGCGCTGTCGCCGGAGGCCTCGACGGCGGCCGGAGACGCTGGGACCGCCACGCCGATCGACAGCCGCGTGGTGTTCGATCCCGACCTGCAGCGCGATGCCGACTACGCCATCCATGCCCGCACGGACCTGGCACCCGGCATGACCGTGGCCGGTCCGGCGCTGATCGTCGAGGACCAGACCACGACCGTCGTGACCTCCACCTTCGACGCCAAGGTGGACGGCCTCGGCTACCTGATCCTGACCGCCAAGCACAAGACGGCGGCGTGAGGAGAATGACCATGAGCACCAACCGTTCGGCCCTCGACCAGATCCACATCCAGATCCAGTGGAACCGTCTGCTCTCCGTCGTCGAGGAGCAGGCCCAGACCCTCGTGCGCACGGCCTTCTCCACCTCCGCGCGGGAGGCCGGCGACATCTCTGCCGGCGTGTTCGACACCGACGGCCAGATGCTGGCCCAGGCGGTGACCGGCACCCCCGGCCACGTCAACGCCATGGCCGCCTCGGTCTGTTTCTTCCTGGAGGTCTACCCGATCGACACGATGAAGGACGGCGACGTCTACATCACCAACGATCCGTGGAAGGGGACCGGCCACCTGAACGACATCACCGTCGTCACTCCGACCTTCCTCGACGGCAAGCCGGTCGGCCTGTTCGCCTGTACCTCCCACGTGGTGGATATCGGCGGGCGCGGCTTCGGCCCGGACGGCCGGCAGGTCTACGAGGAGGGGATCAACATCCCGATCATGCCGCTGGCCCGCGAGGGCGAGGTGGATCGCGGCCTGCTGCACCTGATCAAGGTGAACGTCCGCAATCCGATCGAAGTGGAAGGCGACATCTACTCGCTGATGGCCTGCAACGAGGTCGGCGGGCGCCGGTTGGTGGAGATGATGCGCGAGTTCGGCATGACCGATCTCGGCGAGCTCGGCCGCCACATCATCGAGAGCTCCCGCGCTGGGATGCTGGAGGAGATCGGCAAGCTGCCCAAGGGAACCTACCGCAACTCCATGCGGATCGACGGGTTCGAGAGCGAGGTCGATCTGGTCGGCTCCCTCACCGTCTCCGAGGACGGCATCGACATCGATTTCGACGGCACGTCCGGCACCTCGCGCTACGGCATCAACGTGCCGCTGACCTATACCCAGGCCTATGCCAGCTTCGGCGTGCGCTGCGTGATCGGCGGCTCGATCCCGAACAACGCCGGCTCCCTCGGCGTGATCCGGATCACCGCACCGGAAGGCTCGATTCTGAACGCCCCGCCGCCCTGCGCGGTGGCCGCGCGCCACGTGATCGGTCAGATGCTGCCGGACGTCATGCTCGGCTGCCTGAACCACATCATCCCGGACAAGGTGCCGGCCGAGGGAACGAGCTGTCTGTGGAACCCGGTCTTGCTCGGCGGGCGGGGGATCGTCGACGGCGATTACGGCGACAGCCGGCCCTTCGCCATGAACACCTTCCATACCGGCGGCACCGGCGCGCGGCCGGGCAAGGACGGCATGGACGCCACCTCCTTCCCCTCGGGCGTGCGCAACACGCCGGTGGAAGTGAACGAGACCATCGCCCCGCTGATCTTCTGGAAGAAGGAGTACCGCACGGATTCCGGCGGAGCCGGCACCTATCGCGGCGGCACGGGTCAGGTGATGGAGATCGCCCATGCCGACGGCAAGCCCTTCGCCATCTCCTCCATGTTCGACCGGGTGATCCATCCGCCGCGCGGCCGCAACGGCGGTGCCAACGGGCAGACCGGCAAGATCTACCTGAAGTCGGGCCCGAAGCTTCAGGGCAAGGGGCGCCAGACGATCCCGGCGGGCGATACGCTGGTGCTGGAGATGCCGGGCGGCGGCGGGCTGGGCAGTCCGGCCGACCGCGATCCGGCGACCCTGGCCATTGACGTGCGCGACGGCTTCGTCAGCGAGGCTGCGGCGCGGGAGGCCTATGGCTGGACCGAGCCGCAACTTGTCGCCGGCGACGACTGATTGTCGGAAGACACTTGTGGCTGACCGCCGAGTTGCGGATAACCGACACACGGGGCGTTCTGGGGAGAGCGCCCCGACGGAGCCGGGATGGCTGATCTGGACTGGACCTATGATTCCGAACGCCGGCTCTTCGTCGTGCGGTATTTTGGGCGCGTGACCCTTGAGGTCTTTCTGAAGGCCCGCGCCGCCCGGCGGTCGGTCGATGCCGCGTACGGCCAGGCTCGGGTGCTGATCGATGCCCGAAATGCCGACGTGAGCGAACTCACGGGCGAGGATTTCAAGGCGATGGAGGCCGAGCGGGGAACGCGGTTCGACGGGATCGCCGAGCCGGCGGCGGCGCTCGTCGGCAGCGAGATCGATCGGGACATCGCGACGCTCTGGGCATTCTATCGCAACCGGTCGGTCCCGGGCTCCACCGCGGTGTTCCTGAGCGAGCGCGAGGCGGTGGCCTGGCTGATGGCCTACCCCCGAGGGTAGGCGTCTCTCACACCACGATGTTCAGGATGGTGCCGCGCGGCGCGTTCGGATTGAGGAGACGCACCTGATCGGCCGTGCGCTCCAGGTCGAACTGGCGCCGCTCCGCTTCGTCCAGCGGCTCGGCGATGGCGGTCTCCGGCGGCCGCTCGGCGCCGGCGCGGGACGCACGGGCGTCGTTCCGACGCTCCGTCGCGTCGGTGACCGCCCCCCGCTGTCCGTCGACCGGAGGGAACACCGGCAATCCTGTGGGGCCGATCGCCATGACCGTTGCTCCCGTGCTGTCTCTCTGGGTCGCGTCTGCTGCGTTCCGGGAGCCCGATGAGCCGGCTCCCATATATAAAATCATATTTTCAGATAATTTTATATAATTTCTATCGAAGTCATTTCAAGTGACTTCTTACCGGCGAGGCCGCGTCGGGAGTTCTTGGGGGGAGAAGCCTCGGATTTGGCTCTAAAACAATGAGATAGAGCAGAGTCACGCACGCTGACGCGATCACGAAGTGATCCCGTCACCGCACGATCTGCGCTAGGCGGGCGTGAGCGGTCAGGACAGGATATCGATGACCTTGCCGCGTTGACGGTTCAGCGCGGCGCGGCCGAGTTCGCGGAGGTACTCGAGACGCTGGACCGAATCCATCTCGGCCACTTCCCCGGCCGGGCGACCCGTGACCAGAGGTTTCTGGCTTGGCTCATTGGACACACCGCTACCGTCGCCGGCGATCCGGACCTTGTCCGGGCTGGCGATATGGGAATTCCAGATCGGCGCGAGTAAACCGCTGATCATGGTGCCATGACATCCGCAGTTGGCCTGCGATGTATATGGCATATACGAGGGTGAATCGCAAATTTCACTCCCGAACGGGGAGTTGGATTCTCGTTCTGAAAGTACCGCGAGGCATCGGCGTTAAAATCTATTCGGCAACCAGGCCTGTGGATCACCGCGAGCGGTCATCCTCCGGCGGCAGCAGCTTGGCGCGGAAGCGGCGGGCGTAGCCGATCGGATCGTCGGCGAAACTGCCGCTGCTGGATGTCTCGCGGGCGGTCTCGACGATATGGCGGCCGGCATTCTCCACGGTCGGCCGGGCGCGGCGGGCGGCCTCGCCGGCGATCTCGGCGGCCTTGGCCCGCAGGCGGGGATCGGAAGCGGCCCGTCGTACCGCTTCCCGGGCAAGTCGTGCGAACAGGCTCATGCCGCAAACTCCCTCATGCCACGCTCTCCTCCGTCAGCGCCGCCTCGATCACGCCGCGGCGGCTGTCCAGGAACTCCTCGAACGCTGCGGCCAGAGTGTCGAATGCCGCGGCGTCCATCGGCAGCGACAGCACCATCATGCCCCGGCGCGCGGTGTAGATGCCGCCATGGATCAGGTCCAGGTGCATCAGGTCGACCAGCCGCCGGTTGCGCTGTGCCGCCTCCGGCGGAGATGTGGGCGCGGTCCGGCCGGCATGCAACGCCATCATCGAACCGCGGCCCGTCATGGTCAGCGGCAGGCCGCGGTCGTCGATCGCCGTCTGCAGGCGCGCGCGCAGGGCGTCGCCGTCGGCATTGAGGGAGACCGCCCGCTCCGGCGTGTAGACATGGGTCAGCCCGGCAAGCCCGGCGGACATGGTGAAGACGTTGTTGTTGAAGGTCCCGGCATGGGGCCAGGCGCCGGGCTGGCGGGGATCGAACTTGGCCAGGATGTCGGCGCGGCCGCCGAAGGCGCCGAAGCTCAACCCGCCCCCCACATACTTGCCGAGGCTAAGCAGGTCCGGGGTGATCCCGAGCAGCCCGTGCAGGCCGGTCGGCGACAGGCGCGAGGTCATCACCTCGTCGAAGATCAGCAGCGCGCCGGTCTCCCGCGTCGCGTCCCGCAGCGCCTGCAGGAAGGCCCCGGAGCCTGGCAGGCAGCCGCCGGAGCCCGACATCGGCTCGACCAGCACGGCGGCGAGCCGGTCGCCCTGCTCGCGGATCAGCGCGGCACTGCCCTCGGCGTCGTTGTAGTCGCCCATGACGTAGTCGAAGGGCGCGTTCAGCGGCGAGCCGGAGAAGTACAGCACCCCGCCGTGATAGGCCCCCTTGAACACCATCACCCGGTCGCGGCCGGTATGGGCGCGGGCGGCGGCCAGCGCCATCAGGTTGGCCTCGGTGCCGGAATTGGTGAAGCGCACCCGCTCCAGCGCCGGGAAGCGGTTGACCACCGTCTCCGCCATCCGCGCCTCCAGCAGGGTCGGCCCGCCCAGCACCCAGCCGTCATCGGCCGCCTGCTTGATGGCGTCGCGGATCACCGGTTCGCTGTGGCCGTACAGCCCGGCGGTGTATTCGCCGAGGAAGTCGACATACTCGTGCCCGTCGACGTCCCACAGCCGGCAGCCCTCGCCGCGGGCGAAGCGCAGCGGATAGGGGTGGTAGTGCAGAACGGTGCGGGTGTTGCCGCCGGGCATGGCGGCGAGCGCCTGCTCCTGGATCGCGGCACTCTTGGGATTGGCGGCGGTGAACCGTTCCGCCGCCTCGGAATAGGCCGCCTCTAGGGTGGCGTTGGCGCCAGTCGTGCTCATGCCGTACCTACCTTCTTCTGGGCGTCCTTCTGGGCATCGACCGCGCCGTAGCCCATGGTTCCGAACTTCTCGCCGACTCGAGCGATCTCGTCGTCGGGCAGGATCACCGGTTTGCCGACCTGCAGGGTGCGCCAGTACATGGCGGCCAGGGTCTCGACCTCCACCGCGAGCGCCAGCGCCTTCTTCAGATTGGGGCCGATGGCGATCATGCCGTGATTGGCCAACAGGCAGGCCTTGCGGCCCTCCAATGCCTCCAGGGCGGTGTCCGACAGTTCCTGGGTGCCGAAGGTCGCGTAGTCGGAGCAGCGGATGGTCGAACCGCCGGCCTGGGCGATCATGTAGTGGAAGGCCGGGATCTCCATGCGCAGGCAGGCGAGCGTGGTGGCGAACATGCCGTGGGTATGGACGATGGCGCCGCAGTCGGGCCGCGCGCGCATGATGTCCAGATGAAAGCGCCACTCGCTCGACGGCCGCCGGTTGTCGGAATGGGTGCCGTCCAGCTTCATGGTGACGACGTCTTCCGGCGCGATCTCCTCGTAGGGGATCGAGGACGGGGTGATGAAGAACCCGTCCTCGGGATTGTCTGAGACCCGCACGCTGGCATTGCCCGACGTGCCCTGGTTGATGCCGAGCGCGTTCATCTTGATGCAGGTGTCGATCACCTCCTGGCGCAGGGCGCGTTCGGCGGCGGACATGGGCATGGGGCGGCTCCGGATCATCGTCTCTGTAGCCCCCAGTCTACGCACGCCCGCAGCGGGTCGCCATCCCGTTCCGAGCCCTGGAGAGGGTCGAGTTGACCGGGGTCACCGGCGCCCCCACTATTCCTGCGCCGTTGGGTGTGACGGGTTGGGCGGCGGAGGATCTGTTGGAGAAGTTGGGCGCGGGTACGCTGGACGAGCTGCCGGTGTCCGTGGTCGCTGCGATCCGGACGCTGGTCACCTATTGGAACCACAAGCGTGGCACCCGGGCCATGCCCAGCCGGGTGGATTTCGATCCGATGGATGTGCCGCCGCTGCTGCCGCGCCTTCTGCTGATCGACGTGGAGGGGGTCCGCTCAGACGGCGCCGGGATCTTCCGCTACCGGGTCGTCGGCGGCATCGAGGTCGCCAATCGCGGACACAACCCCACGGGACGCCTGGTCGAGGAGGGATTCTACGCGGAATCCCTGGAGAATGCGCTGGCCCATTACGAGGCGGTGCGTCAGGCCAAGTGCCCGATCTACGACCGGGTCACCTTTCTCGACGACAGGAGCAGGCCGGTCCATGAGGACACCATCCTGCTCCCGTTCTCCGAGGATGGGACGACGGTGTCCCAGATCCTGGTCTATTCCGAGCAACTGCCCCTGGAGGGCGCGTTCAAGCCTTCAGAAACGCGCCGTTGACGCAGTTCCACAGCTCGCCGGTCTCCAGGTAGCGCATCATCGTCCTGGTCGAGTTCGCCCGCGCGTCGTAGCGGCCGGCGGCGCTGTTGAAGGCGGCATGCGGGGTGAGGATCAGCCGATCCTTGAGCCAGTTCGGCTGCTCGGCGAAGGCCTTGACCAGCGGGTCGTCCATGCTCGCCGGCTCCACCGGCAGCACGTCGAGCCCGGCGGCGGCGATCTCGTTGTTGCGCAGGGCGTCGATCAGAGCCGCGGTGTCGACGATCGGGCCGCGCGCGGTGTTGATCAGGATGGCGTCCGACTTCATCCGCTTGAGCGCGGCGGCGTCGATCATGCCCCGGGTTTCGTCGGTCAGCGGGGTGTGGATGCTGAGGACGTCGGCCCGCTCCAGCACCTCCTCCAGGCTCTCTACCCGCTCGATCTCCAGCGCGATCTCCTGACCGCGCGGGGCGTATTTGTCGTAGCCGACGATGTGCATGCCGAAGGCCTTGGCCCGCAGCAGGGCGGCGGTGCCGATCCGCCCGAACCCGACCACGCCGAAGGTCTTGTGCCGGATGCGACGCGGCTCGCCGTGCTTCCAGTGGAAGTTGCCGGCCGGGTCGGCGGTCATGGTGCGGTGATACGCGGTCATCCCACGGGTGAAGGTCAGCATCATGGCGATGGCGTGGTCGGCCACCTCGTTGGTGCCGTAATCCGGGCAGTTCGACACCGGAATGCCGGCACCGGCGGCCGTGGCCAGGTCGATATGGTCGAAGCCGACGCCGCAGCGCACGATGATCTTGCAGTTCTTCAGCCGCGACAGCACCCGCTGGTCGATCGGCAGCACGTGCCAGACCAGCAGGGCATCCACCTTCTCCCAGATCTCGTCCGGAATGTCGGAGGCATCGGCCGTCGTGTAGTGGATGAAGTCGACATCGCCGCCGGCCACCTCGCGCTCGACCCGATGGTCGTCGTCGTGCTGGGCGTCGGGGGTGAGAACGGTATAGCGGGCCACGGGCGTCTCCGGGATGGTTTCTTGATTTGATCGGGCCGCGATGGTGGCCGCAGCGAAGGTGGAGGGCAAGAGCGGGCTTCCACGAAACAACCGCCCCCTCCCCGGCACAGGGCCGGGGAGGGGGGAAGAGGTAGACGTCGAACTACCGCGCCCGTATGCGGGTGATGAAGCTGTCGATCAGCCGCTCGTAGAGCTTGTCCTTGAGCACCTTGTCTTCCACGCCCTGGTCGATGTTCGGGTTGTCGTTGACCTCGACCACGAAGACGCCGCGGTCGTTCTGCTTCAGGTCGACGCCGTACAGACCGCTGCCCATCAGGTTGGCGGCCTTCATCGCCACATCGATGACGTCCTTCGGGGTGTCCTGCACCGAGAAGGTGGCGAAACCGCCGGATTTGCCGCGACCGGTGGCACCGTGGTTGTAGATCTGCCAGTGCTTCGGCGCCATCTTGTACTGGGAGACGAAGAGCGGTTGGCCGTCCAGCACGCCGACCCGCCAGTCGAAATCCGTCGGCATGAATTCCTGGGCCAGGATCAGGTCGCTGTCGGCGAACAGGCTCTTGGCGATTTTTTTCAGCTCCGACGGGTTCTCCGCCTTGAACACGCCGCGGGAGAACGAGCCGTCGGGGATCTTCAGGACGATCGGAAAGCCCAACTCGTCCGCCGCCTTGGTCAGACCCTTGGCGTCCAGGATCAGGGTCTTCGGTGCCGGCACGCCCTTGGCCAGCAGCGTTTCCGCCAGGTACACCTTGTTGGTACAGCGCAGCATCGAGGTCGGGTCGTCGATCACCGGCATGCCTTCGTCCTCGGCCTTGCGGGCGAAGCGCCAGGTCGGGTTGTCCAGCGCGGTGGTCATGCGGATGAACAGGGCGTCGAACTCGGACAGCCGGGCATAGTCGCGGGTGCGGATCCGCTCCACCGACACGCCCATGCGCGCGCCGACCCGCTCCAAAGCGTCCAGCGCCTTGGGATCGGAGGGTGGCATCGCCTCCTTGGGGTCGATCAGGACGGCCAGGGTGTGGCGCACCGGCCGCTTGGCCGACGGGTCGCGCCACTCGCGCCTGGTATGGGCGTCGAGCGCGGCGGCGAAGGTGTCGTGCTCGTCGGCCCGCAGCTCGTCCACGGTGCGCTGGCTGACGGCGCGGACATAGAAGCCCCAGGTGGCGTCCAGGGTCACCTTGACGCGCAGGATCGGGGCGCGGAACCGGTCGAACGCCTCGCGGGCGACCCGGGCGAAGCGCGCGTCCTGGGTGCGGCCGAAATAGACGTCGATGGAAAAGGAGGCCTCCGGGGCCTCCTTGATGCGGGAGAGGGCGCGCAGCAGCACCCGCTCCACCGCCCGAACGCCGGACCACACGCGCCCCCGGTCCTTCAGCGCCAGGATGGTCGCGGCCGTCGGCAGCACCTTGTGCCCGCGCGCGTCGGCCAGCAGCGAGGCGTAGTATCCCCGGCCGAGATAGACCAGATCGCGGGACAGGTTGATGATCCGCACCGGACCCTTGCCGGCGGATTTCGGATCGGTGAGGTAGTCGGAGGTGGCCACCACACGGAGCCCTTCGGGCGCGGTCGGCAGATCGCTCGGCCGGTCAATCAGAACGACGGGCTGTGTCACTCACGCTTCTCCGTTCGCGATGTAGACCACCGCCTGCAGACGCGACCGCCCGAACCGCGTCATGGAGGTGAAGGCCGATCTCGGTATCGGCACATGGGTGCAATCCATGTCCGATTTCAACAGGTCTTCGTCCATATCCGGGTCGTGGACCATAATAAACCGGTCGTCGACCCCGGTGACCACGACCCAATGGGGGGCCTTCTCGGCGTTGAACCGGTAGGAACTGACCAGCAGCAGGGGGATCCAGCCGTCGATGATCGCCTGCTCCAGGTCGTCCGGCGTGGTGCGGGTGACGTCCACCGGCACGCCGGCCTGGTTCAGGTCCTTGCTCAGCATCGTCTGCACCCGCTGGAGCACCTGCTTCTTGACCGGCGAGCGCACGGTGTCGATGAACAGGGTGCCCTCCTGGCTGATGCAGACCCAGGCGCGGAAGCCGCGGTGATGGGCGGCGAGCGCCAGGCCGCGTGGGCCGCAGCCGCCATGGCCGGAGGTCATGAAGATGGTCGTGGCCTCGCGCCAGATCCGCAGTTCCTCGTCCGGGTCGGGGACCGAGCCCGGCTTCAGCGCCGCCATCGCCATCATCAGGCTGGCGGGGCCGCAGGTGAACTCCGTGGTCTGGTGGATGTAGGGGATCTGCGGGCCGTTGGCGCCCGGCACCCAGTGCAGCCGCTTCTCGTAGCGCCAGCCGTCGCCGTCATCCTCGTAGTAATGCGGCAGGACCCGCAGCCGTCTGTAGCCGAGCCGCTCGTACAGGGCGATGGCGGCGGCGTTGTCGGCCCGCACCTCCAGCCGCAGGGCGACGCAGTCGTGCTCGCGGGTGACGGTCTCCGCATGCTCGATCAGGGCGGTCCCCACGCCGGCGCCGGCCGCCTCGGGACGCACCGCGATCGAATACAGCCGGGCCAGCGCCGTCCCGGCATGGAACAGGACGAGACCGTAGCCCAGGATCTTGCCGCCGGCGGTCTCTGCGACGAACAGGCTCGCCTTGGCCCGGGTCAGCATGCGGTGGAAGCTGCGACGGGTCAGCCGGTCGCTGTCGAAGCAGGCGGCTTCGATCTCGAGAAGCGCCGGTATGTCGGCGATGGTGGCCGGACGCATGTCCGGGGCGGAGGCGGTCTCCGCGCGAAGGTGGTTCATCGAGGTAGGATAAGCTCCCGGACCGGCCGGCGCATCAGCCAAGACGGCCGGCATCGACACGCGGTTCTTCGGGCATTCCGCGATCCGTCACAATGATGATTTTCGCATGGCTGGTCAGCGGTTTACGCGATCGATCGCGATCACCTTGTGGCGGACCGCGAAGCGGCGGTCTACCTCGCCGCGCGGGGCGATGTCCCAGACCCATTCCTCGTCCGCGTCGGGCAGGCCGGCTCCCTTGTTGGGGTCGAGGGTGGCGGTGACGGTACCATCCCGGTCGACGATCTCGACCTCCCGGTCGGCGATGAGGCAGGTCGGGCAGGCGAAGCGCGTCAGCCAGCGCAGATGCGCCTCGGCCAGGGCCCGGGCGATCCGCTCGCCCTCGGCGTCGTCGCGGTGTCGGCTGGCGACCGTGGCGAGCTGGGAGATCAGGTTGACCGAGGCGACGAAGGAGACGGACGGGTCGTCCAGCCAGGCGGCGGGCTGGCGGATCTCGGCCAGGGCGTCCAGGCTCTCGGTCACGTCATGGGGGTGGCAGACCACATTGCCGAGCCGTCGGGCGCGCCGCCGTGTGACACGGGCGAAGGCGAGATCCACTAGGATGACGGCGCGGAACCGGTCCGACAGGGCCTCCAGCGGCACGTCGTTGACATGGCCGGCGCCGAGGATCAGGGCGGTGCCGGCGGGATCGGCGGCTCCGGCGGCCCGCAGCACGGCCGCCCGCGACCGTGCTTCATGGCCGTCCCAGGCCGCGGCGTTGCGCCGCCGGCGCGCGGCGATCGCCACGAACTCCCCCAGATGCCCCGACCGGCGGGCCAGGGGCAGGGACGGGGTCAGCAGCCAATCGATCGCCTCGCGCAGCATGGGGCGAGTATCGGCGAACTGGCCGGTGCGGGATAGGTTTGTGCCGGCCAGTTCGGCGCTCCGGCGTCAGCGTCCGGACGAGGCTCCATACTTGGAGACAAGAGACCGCCATTCGCTGGTCTCCTTATAGGCCGTCCATTTCGCGTTGCGGCTGCGGAAGGCGGGGAAGTCGAACTTCACCGCACCGCCATAATACTCCTGGTCGTAGAAATTCAGGAGCTGCCGGCGGTCGGCGCTTGGCCGGGTATCCTTGGTCTCGCCATGGGTGATCGCCTCCGCGCCGAGGGCGAAGGCCTTGCCCAGTCCGGTGAAGATGCTGCCGAGGCCGCCCTTTTCGACATTTTCCTTGCTCGACATCTCGCCCTCCAGCTCCTTCTGGCGTTCGAAGATGCCCTTCTCGAGGTCCCAGTCGCCGATCGACTGCAGGACCTGATTGGCGGCGGTGTGGTTGTAGGAACAGGCACGCATCGCATCGAAGCCATAGAAATCGGCGTGGTCCTCATGCCGGCGTAGCAGCATGTTCTTGCCGATCCCTTCGCCCGCGAGGGCGGCGATCGCCTGGGCGGACAGCTTGGCGCCGTCGGAGGCGTCGTCGTCGAGCATCTTCTCGTATTCTTGCGGGCTCCGGGGATGCTGCATGGCCACGTGACCGTATTCATGGGCCAGCAGGAAGGCGATCTCGTCCACGTGCTTCACGCTCTGGAGCGTCGCCACCGAGATCAGGATCAGCCCGCTCCGATTGGCTAGGATCGCCTTGGCCGGTTTGCCTTCCTTGTCCCATGAGGCCACCATATTGACCTGGAATGGCAGGTTGGGGCGCGGCCCCACCTTGGTCAGACATTGAGAGACCAGGTCATTCAGGAAGGCGTTGCCCTTCGAGGCCTTCAGGAAGACGTGACCCTCCTTTTCCATGGCCCGACGATCGGCGGTGAGTCGTTGGCGCATCGCCTCCGGTCGGGCCTTTATCTCACCGTAATGGCTGTCGAAGACGGCAAAGAGCCGGTCGCGACCGATTTCCCGCGTGGTCACAGGGTTGTTCTCTCCCGGATCGCTGGGGTCCGCCGCGGCCGTTCCGATCGGAAGGACCGAGGCCAGCATCGCGCACAGGACGAGTGCGGATGCGCGCGGGGCGGTCATTGGCAACCACTGCCGAAGGCGCGGGCCGTCGACGAACTCGCTTGGGTTCCGGCATTGGCATGGCAGCGTTCTTTCAGGTCGGCCGCTGCTGACGTGACCACGTCCGCCGGGTTGATCCAGTACAGGGTCCCGTCGATCGTGGCATCGTACATGCCGATGTCGTTAAGGCTGGCGGGCAGTGGGAATTTTGCGCTCGCCGCCGACGCCGAAAGACGTTTGATCTCGCTCATGGTTTCCGGCTGGTAGAGCGGCAGATCGTTGCTGAGCAGCTTGCTGATCATAACCTGCTCGCCGGTTGCGGATCCGGGCACCAGCCCGACTCCGACGGTTCCCATGAGCAGCAGGATTGCGGCCCGTCTGTTCCAGTGTCCTGTCATGTGAATTTCCTCCTGGTAGGCCGTGCTGTGGCAGCTATCACGGACGGTTGCGTTGCGGTTGCTGCGGCAGAACGGTCAGTGCGCGCACGAGAACCTGCAGGCGTTCCTCCAGGTAGGAGAAGTACTGGGAGTTGTGCACGGATGAGATGGCGAAGACGATCGCGATGATGCCGAGCAGATTCGCCGGAGCGATGTTGAAGGCGGTGACCTGGACGACCGTCAGCAGAATCCCGACGGCGTTGAGCAACACGAAGGATGAGAGGTCGAACAGGAAGCGATAGGCGATCGTGTCGTTCGGACCGGGTGCTACGGAGGAGACGGCGTTGCGGCCGAATGCGACGATCAGGCAGAGCATTACCCAGATCGCCAGTTCGAATAGAAACTGGAGACTGACCCCCAGGACCTTCTTGTCCTTCACGAAATAGCCATTGCCGTAAATGAGCAGGTTCTCCAGCGCTGTGGCATGGGTATACGTGGCCGACAGAGCCTCGTGGGTGGGGGGTGTGGTCCAGACCGTCGCGCCCTCGATCTCCGGTCCGTAGAGCACGACCTTGTCGCCCAGATATTCCGCGAGCTTGTCGTCGGGAAAGCCGCCCAGCAGGTTGTCCAGAAGTAGCGTGGGATAGCGCGGGCACCGCTGCAGCGTGTCCTCCGGCTCCAGCGAGAACCAGTTGACCACCTGGCGCTGCCAGTTTTCGCCGACCGTTGGATTACATTTGAAGGCGTTCTGATTGGCCTCAGCCTCGCGGGTGCCCCAAAGCAGCAGCATCGGGTCGGCGTGAAGGTTGAGTTCTCTTTGTTCCAGGAGCCGGTTGCAGGCCTCGCCCCAGATCGCGTGCCTGGCCGGATCGGCCGGTGTCCGCTCGCAGTAGGACTCGATCAGAGCATTGGCCGGCGCCTGATTGGTCATCGAGCTTTGTCGCCACAGCCGATAATCCTGATAGTCGATCTCGTTCCGGGTCACGCGGGTGGTGACCGGCGTCACAAGATTGGCGATCTGCGGCAGCATCCCGGATCTGGATTCGGCCGACGTGACGAAGACGCTGATATTCTTACGTTTGTACTCGTTGAGGACGAGTATCAGCGGCACAATACCTTTGACGTCCTTGTCCTTCGCGAACAGCAGATCAATGAACACCGCCCGGGGCTCGAAAGTGAGGATCTTCTTCAGGACGCGGGCGTGGTCGATATAGGGCATTGGCCACTGGGAGTGGTTCTCGACAAAGACGTCATCGATCAGCACCACCGCCATCTCCTCGTTCCAATCCGAGCGGAGTTCCGGCCCCATCACGAAACTGAACAGGTCGAGCGTCTTGCGTTCGGTGTACGTCAGAAAGTTGAATGGGTCGGCACTCTGCAGGGCCAGGCCGAGCAGAAGCATGGTGAGAAACCGGGCGATGGATTGTTGGCGCCTGGACGGTCCCTGAATGGGCCCGTCCGGCGGCATACGCAAAGTTTGCGGTGTGTCCATCTTCATGTCGCGGTCCCCCAACCCAGCGGTCGCCAAACAACGTATGGAAACCGCACCCGACCGATGAACGATAAAAAAGAGAATAATGATGTTCAAGTGCACGCATTGTGTGATTTGACACGAACCGGGCCAAGGCCCATGGTCATGGCGTGATGCTGGGGTGCCTCCTCAATGGGGGCTGAGATCAAACCCATCGAACCTGAACCGGGTCGCGCCGGCGGAGGGAGTCGTCACGGCGGTTGTCGATTTTCCTTGCTTCGAGAACGCCGAACGCTCGATCCCTCCCCGGCAACGGACCCGGAGGAGTGAGACGCTATGCCTATGACCTTCGTCCGATCCCTGATGACCCTGGGCGCCGCCGTGGCGGTCCTCGCCGGCGCGGCGCAGCCCGCCCGGGCCGCCGAGCCGCTGGCGGTCTCCGTCCTGGTGCCGATCACCGGCTTCCTGGCGCTGGAGGGCACCGCCCAGCGCAACGGGGCGCTGCTGGCGCTGGACAATCCGCCGGACGGGGTGACCGTCACCTATGACGTGGCCGATACCGCCACCTCGCCGGAGGTCGCCGTCACCGCCCTGCGCCGGGCGCTCGACCGGCAGAACCCCGTCGCCATCGCGGCACCGATCTTCGGGACCCAGATGCTGGCCATGGCGCCGATCGCCGACCGGGCCGACGTGCCGCTGATTACGGTGTCCGGGACAGCCAAGCTGACGGAACTCGGCCATGACGTGGTGTTCCGCTTCTTCCCGACCGACGCGGTGGTGAAGGTGGCCCAGGCGCGCTACGCGGTCGAGGAGCTCGGCATGGAGAAGCCGGCGATCCTCTACCAGACCACCGCCTACGGCCAGAGCGGGCGGGCCGAGCTGGTCCGCGTCCTGGCCGGGCTCGGGGTCGAGCCGGTTCTGGAGGAGGCGATCGATCCGGGCATCAAGGACTTCGTGCCGGCTCTGGAACGGGTCGCGGCGGCCGGGGCGGACGGACTCCTGCTGCAGCTGCATTCGGGACCGACGGCGCTGGCCGTGCGCCAGGCCCATGAGCGCGGGTTCGAGGGCCGGATCGTCGCCGGTTCGGCCCTGCACCAGCCGACCACCGCCGCGCTGGTGGAGCCGGCCGCCCTGGCGGGTGTCTGTGCCGAGAGCGCGTCGTCGCCGGTCTCCGAAAGCAGCCCGGAACTCGCCGCCTTCGCCGAGGCCTACCGGACCCGCTTCGAGGTCGAGCCGGATGCGTTCGCCCTGGCCCAGTATGACGGCATGAACATGGTGCTCGCCGCCCTGGCCGACGGCGCCCGGACGGGGCCGGAGGTGAAGGACTGGCTGGCCGGCCACCGCTACCAGGGTCTCGCCATGGAGTACGTGTCCGACGGCACCGGCAACATGGCCCATGACGCCATCATCCTGTGTTTCGACGGCCGCAGCCGGGTGCCTGCGGTAAAGAAGCGCTACGACAATGTTGACGGTATCCGCTGAGCGTCCCCGCGCTGATATAATGCGACGATGGTGGAAACGTCGCTCCAGCTCCTGGCAACGGCCCTGGCACTCGGCTCGGCTTACGCACTGACGGCATTGGGTTTTGTGCTGATCATCAATGCCGTGGGCGCGGTCAATTTCGCCCATGGCGATCTGGTGATGGCCGGCGGATTCGCGGCAGTCGCACTGGCGATTCTCCTGCCGGAGGGAGTGCCGCTTCCCGGGTTTGTCGTCCTGCCGGGGGTGCTGCTGGTCATGGCGATCGCCGGCCTGGCGCTGGCGGGGGTGGCCTATGTGCCCCTGCGCCGCGCGCCGCCGGTCTCGGTCTTCATCTCGACCATCGCCGTCGGCCTGATCCTGCAGCATGCGATCGCGCTGGGCGCCGGCCCGCAGCCGCGGGTGGGGCCGGCCCTGGTCGGCGGCGGGATGGTCGAGCTGCTCGGCGCGGCGCTGTCCTATCAGCAGCTCGCGACCATCGCGGTGGCCGGCGTGCTCTGCGCCGCCGTCCACATCCTGCTGCACCGGACCCGTTTCGGGCGCCGGCTGCGGGCGGCCGCCCAGGATCCGGAGATGGCGCGGGCCTGCGGCATCGACCTGCGGATCACCGTCGGCGCCACCTTCGCGCTGGCCGGGGCGCTGGCCGGCGGGGCGGGGCTGCTGCTGTCGCACCAGTATTTCGTCACGCCGACGGACGGCGCGACCTTCATGCTGAAGGCGTATATCGCCGTGGTCGTCGGTGGCTGGGGCCGGATCTGGGGCGCCGCGCTCGCCGCCCTGTTCATCGCCGTCTTCGAGGTGCTGGTCGCCGCCGCCGTCTCCTATCTGGTGGCCGAGGCGCTGCTGTATCTGGGGGTGCTGGCTCTGCTCATGCTGCGGCCCCAGGGCCTGTTCGGCGAGGCCGAGGGGCGCCGGGCATGAGCTATCCGGGATGAGGCGGCAATGAGATGAGACCGCAGTGAACAGACGCGCCATTCTCTACGCGGTGCTGCTGCTGGCGGCGGGCGGCGTCCTGATCGCGACGGGCGACGACTACGCCATGCGTATCGCCACCCTGGTCGGCACCTATGCCATCGCCGCCATCGGCTTCCAACTGGTGTTCGGGCGGTTGGGCCTGCTGGCGCTGAGTCAGGGGGCGCTGTTCGCGGTCGGCGCCTATGCCCTCGCGCTGGCGACCGTGCGCTGGGGCTGGCCGCCGCTGGCCGGGCTCGGCCTGTCGGTCGTCGTTCCGGCCCTGGCCGGAGCCCTGGTGGCGGTGCCGATCGCCCGTCTGCAGTCCCATTACGTGGCCCTGGCCACCCTCGGCCTGGCCCAGCTGGTGCTGCTGGCCGTCACCAATCTGGAGATCACCGGCGGGGCCAACGGGCTGTACGGCATTCCGCCGCTGACCGTCCTCGGCCTCGATCTCAGCGCCGGCTGGCCGATGCTCGCCGTGGTCTGGGGCGGGGTGGCGCTGGCGCTCTGCGTCTTCGGCTGGGTGACGGCATCCGGCCGGGCGGCGCGGCTGGCGACCCTGCGAGACGCCCCGCTGGCCGGGCTGGCCCTCGGCCTCGACCCGGTCGGCGCCCGGCTCCTGGTCTTCACCGTCGCCGGTGCTCTGGCCGGGTTCGCCGGCGGGTTCCAGGCACTCGGGCTCGGCGTCGTCTCGCCCGCCGTGGCCCGGTTCGACGTCATGGTGACCTTGCTGGCGATCGCCGTGGTCGGCGGCCGGGGCAGCGCCTGGGGCGCGGTGATCGCCGCCGCCATCCTGGTCCCGCTGCCGGAGGTGTTCCGCGGCCTGGAGCAGGCCTATCTGCTGGCCTATGGGATCATGCTGCTCGCCGCGGTGATCCTGCTGCCGACCGGCATCGACGGGCTGGTCGCCAGGGTGCTGCCCGACCTGCCGGGACCCGTGCCCGAACCGCGCCGGGCGAGGGGCCGCAAGATCTCGGTGCTGAGGGCCGAGAAGCTGGGCAAGCGGTTCGGCGGCGTACAGGCGCTGGACGGCGCCGGTTTCGACGCCCGCGCCGGCGAGATCACCGGGATCATCGGGGCCAACGGCTCCGGCAAGACCACCATGCTCAATATCGTCACCGGCCTGGAGACCGCCGATGGCGGCATCGTCCGGCTGGACGCGATCCCGCTGCTGGCGCAGTCGATCCGGGCCCGCAGCGCGCTCGGCCTGGCGCGCGGGTTCCAGCATCCGGAGATCCCGGCCGGCCTGGACGTGCTGTCCGCGGTGTCCGTCGCCGCCACGGAGTCCGCAGGCATGGCCGCCCTGGAACGGGTCGGGCTCGCTGCCAAGGCCCGAGTGGCGACGGCGAAGCTCGGCCCCGCCGACCGGCGGCGGCTGGACATCGCCCGCGCCCT
Organism: Thalassobaculum salexigens DSM 19539; assembly: GCF_000423805.1. Taxonomy (NCBI): domain Bacteria; kingdom Pseudomonadati; phylum Pseudomonadota; class Alphaproteobacteria; order Rhodospirillales; family Thalassobaculaceae; genus Thalassobaculum; species Thalassobaculum salexigens. The sequence goes on along the minus strand of NZ_KE384094.1, from coordinate 813,643 downwards.
GGCCTCCGGGCCCACCGTCCTGCTGCTGGACGAGCCGGCCTCCGGTCTCAGCGCGTCGGAACGCGCCGACCTCGCCGATCTGCTCCGCGCGCTCGCCGGCGAGGGGGTCGCGGTGATCGTGGTCGAGCACGGCATGGACTTCCTGCTGTCGATCGCCGACCGGCTGGTCTGTCTCGATGCCGGCCGGGTGCTCGCCGCCGGCCTGACCGATGCCGTACGCGCCGATCCGGTGGTGGTCGCCGCCTATCTCGGGGAAGAGGCCGCCTGATGACCCAGCGCCTGGAACTGGACGGCGTCACCGTGACCCATGCCGAAGGCGTGGCGGTCGACCACGCCTCGTTCTCTTGCGCGTCGGGCGAGGTGGTTGCGGTCATGGGCGCCAACGGCGCCGGCAAGTCGAGCCTGATCCGCGCCCTGGCCGGGGCCGAGCCGCTGTCGTCGGGCGCGATCCGCGTCGACGGCCAGGACGTCACCGGCATGCGCCTCGAACAGAGGGTGCGCGCCGGGATCGGCTGGTGCCCCGAGGGTCGGCGCCTGTTCGCGGGTCTCACGGTGGCGGAGACGCTCGACGTGGCGGCGACGGGCGGCGCGGCCGAGCGGGCCGCCGCGTTCGAGCGGATCTTCACCCTGTTTCCCGTCCTGAAGGAGCGCCGGGACGCGACCGCCTGGACCCTGTCGGGCGGACAGCAGCAGATGCTCGCGATCGCCCGTGCGGTCATTTCCGAGCCCAGGGTAGTGCTGCTGGACGAACCCTCCATCGGCCTGGCGCCGGTGGTGCTGGACGATGTCTTCGCCACGATCCGCCGGCTCGCCGAGTCGGGGGCGGCGGTGGTGCTGGCGGAGCAGGCGGTGCCCCGGGCGCTGGCGATCGCCGACCGGGCCATCGTGCTGCGCCGGGGCGTGATCGTGCTGGATGTTCCGGCCGAGCGGATCGACGCGGGCGTGGTCGCATCGGCCATGCTGGACGCTGGATCGGAGCGCGCGTAAGAGAAGGTCTCCCCATCCCTGCAGGAGAACCTTCATGACCGGCACCCTCTCGCCTGACTGGCGTCGTACCCCCGCGGAGACCGCCGCCGACATCCTGCTGGAGATCCAGGCGATCCATATCCGCCCGGAGGAGCCGTTCACCTTCACCTCGGGCCGGCTGTCGCCGGTCTATGTGGACTGCCGCAAGATCATCTCCTTTCCGCGTGCCCGACGGAAGCTGATGACCATGGGCGTCGAGCAGCTCACCGCGCTGGCCGGGGCCGAGGCGTTCGACATGGTTGCCGGCGGCGAGACGGCCGGCATCCCCTTCGCCGCCTGGATGGCCGACGCGCTCGACCTGCCGATGCTCTACATCCGCAAGAAGCCGAAGGGCTTCGGCCGCAACGCCCGGATCGAGGGCGAGGTGCGCGACGGCGCCCGGGTTCTGCTGGTCGAGGATCTGGCGACCGACGGCGGCAGCAAGATCTCCTTCATCGACGCGATCCGCGAGGCGGGGATGCAGGTCGCTCACTGTTTTGTGGTCTTCCATTACGGCGTGTTTCCGCAGAGTGTGACCACGCTCAAGGAGAAGGGCGTGGACCTGCACGGGCTGTGCACCTGGTGGGACGTGCTGGCGGTCGCCGAGCGTCACGGCTACACCGCCGAGCAGCTTGCCGAGGTGCGCTCCTTCCTTGCCAATCCGGAGGAATGGGACGCGCGCCATCGCAGCGTGATCGCCTGATCGCATAGGGGAGATAGGCATGTTGAAGATCCTGGGCCGGGCGAACTCGGCCAACGTCCAGAAGGTTCTGTGGGTCTGCGAGGAGCTGGGCGTTCCGTTCGAGCGCGAGGATTATGGCGGACCTTTCGGCAAGACCAAGGACAAGGCCTATACCGACCTCAACCCGAACAGCGTGGTGCCGACGATCATCGACGGAGGTTTCGTGCTGTGGGAGTCGAACGCCTGCACCCGATATCTGGCGGCCAAGCACGGCAAGGGCACGCTCTGTCCGACCGACCCGCAGGAATACGCCGACGCCGACCGCTGGATGGACTGGCAGCAGACCACCGTGCTGCCGTTCATGACACCGGTCTTCTGGGGCCTGGTGCGCACCGCCGAGGCCGACCGCGACATGGCGGCGATCGGGGCGGGAATCGAGAGGGGCAACGCGGTCTTCGCCATCCTCGACAGGCGGCTTGAGGGCCGGAAGTTCATCATGGGCGACCGCCTGACCATGGCCGATATCCCGGTCGCCATTCAGGCCTACCGCTTCCTCACCCTGGTGACGGACCGGCCGGCGATGCCGAACCTGGAGGCCTGGATGGAGAACTGCCGGGCGACCAAGGGCTTCAAGAAGTGGATCGACCTGCCGCTGACGTGAGGCCCAGCCCCCCGAAGCCGTGATCACGGACCTGATCCGGGAGCAAGCTGCGGAACCGTCCGTGGCTTGGTCCTGACTTCCGTCAGGATGGACGGTAGGGGAGGGTGTTAGAGGGCGCCTTCCCGCGCCTTCCACGCCGCGATGAACGCCTCGCGCTCGTCGGGATCGTAGATGCCGCTGGGGTTCTCGCGGGTCGGCAGGGTCGCCATGTAGGGGCGTCGCTCGGCCCAGAACAGGTCGAACACCCGGCGCAGCTCGGCAACCGGGTCGGGATGCTCGTCGACCCGCAGGTCGACCGCCGCATGGATCTCGCCGCCCCGCACCATCAGCGCCGCCGACTGCCGGCCCCGCTTGTCGCCGCCGGCGGCCTGGCCCGCCTCCAGCGCGCCGAGCAGCCGGTCGGCGAAAGGCTGTGCCTCGCTCCCCGCGTTCCAGGCCGCCACCGTCGCGTCCAGCACCTGCGGGCCGGCCAGCATATTGCCGGCGATCGACACCGCGTCGCCGGTCCAGTGCCCGCACCACTCGATACAGCGCGCGCCGGTATGGGCGAAGGGGCGGCCGGCGGCGTCGACGCCGTGGATCTGCCGCCACATATGGCCGTCGTCGCCGGTCAGCGCGTGCCCGATCGCCGTCTGTCCGCCGGTGCCGTTCGCCAGCGCCTCCAGCAGCCGTTCCCCGGCGACCGGGCTGGTATAGGACTGCGACGACAGCGCCCCGACGCCGTCGCGGAACATCGGACACAGCGCGCCGACGGCGATCACCCTGGAGGAGATGGCGATGCCGATCTGCACGCTGGACGGGTCGCGGGCGACGATGGACCAGGTCATGGGCGGTTCCTCGATGAAACTGGATCGGGACGAATCCGGGTCGGGATGAAGCGGGGGCGGCTTGGCGGGTCGGCTCAGCGGTGGGCGGTAACGATGCGGCGGATCACCTCGGTCGGCAAGACTCGGCCGCTGGCCGCCGCGTTCTCGTGCAGGTGCCGGAGGTCGGCGGTGGCGAAGACGGCGCTGTGCACGTCCGGGTGGGACAGGACGAAGCCGAGGCAGGCCTGGGCCGCGCTCCAGCCCTTCACGGCGGTCAGGAACCGACAGCGCTGCGCCCGGGCGACTTGGCCGGCGGCGACCAGCCGGTCGGTCAGGCGGCGCTTGGCCTGCCACCAGGTGCGCGGCAGCGACCAGTCGGCGTCCATCTCGGCGAAGCTCATGCGGGCCAGCGTGCCGGTGGCGATCACGCCCAGCCCGTCCAGGGCGGCCTGCTCGATGATCGCCTCGCTGTCCTGATCGGCCGGGCTGTAGGCCGGCATGATCACGTCGATCAGCCCGGTGCCCCGGGCCGCGACGAGCCCGGCGGTGATCTGTTGCGGCGAGCCGGCGACGCCGATGAGGTCGGCGGCCCCCTCGCCCTTCAGGGCGGCGAGCGTATCCATCAGGTCGTCGGTCAGATAGGCGCTCTCCGGCCGGTCGAGGCAGACCAGGGGCAGTCGGTCCAGGCCGAGCCGGTCCAGGCTCTCCGCGACCTGCTGCTCGACGGTGTCGGGGGAGAAGTCGCGGATCACCTGGCTGCGGCCCAGCCGCACCGTGCCGACGCCGATGGAGATGAGGAGGTGGTCGCGCTCCGGTCCCAGCGTGCGCAGAGCCTTGCCCAGCCGTTCCTGGGCTCGCACCCCGTCATAGCAGGGTCCGGTGTGGAAGCCGGTGATGCCGAGCTTCACCGCCTGTTGGATCAGCGCGATGGCCGAGGCCTCGTCCATCCATCGTCCGGACCAGGGCCGGGTACAGGCGAGGCCGAGTTCGGACACGGTCCAGCCGGTGCGGCCCAGCCGGCGGGTGGCGACGGTCATGGGGACGGCTTTCCGGGCGGGCGGTCAGGCCTGGGCGCGGCGGGACTCCTGGCCCTGCACGGTGAAGAACGAGGCCGATTTCGGCTGCTTCGGCAGCTCCACCTCGATCGGGATCATGCGGGCCACCGGGCTCTCCTGGCCGCGCACGATCTTGCCCTCGTTCGGATTGGCCATCGGGTTGCGGGCGATCGGCACCGCGTCGGCGGCGGTGTAGACGCAGATATACAGGCCGCGCGGCCGCTGTGAGGCATTGGCGGCGGAGCCGTGAGCGAGGCGGGTATGCATCAGGCAGACCGCGCCGGCAGGCCCGGTCACCGCCACCTGGCGGGCCTTCATCTCCGCCTCGGTCTCCGGCCGCATCTTGCCGACGAACACGCCGTTCTCGAACAGGCTGTGCATCGGCCCGCGATGGGTGCCCGGCACCACCATCAGGCAGCCGTTCTCCTCGGTGACGTCGTCCAGCATCAGCAGGGCGGTGATCACGTCGTCATTGGTGTGTGGGGTGAAGGCGAAATCCTGGTGATAGCCGACCTCGGTCTTCGTGCCCGGCAGCTTCACGTTGATCTTGCAGTGATGGAACTTCACGTCCGGGCCGATCAGGTCGGCGATCATGTCCACGGTGCGGGCCTGGGTCATGACGTCGAGATAGGCCGGCGATATGTCAGACGGGTTGTTGACCCGGCGCAGGGCGGGATGCGCGGCCGTGTGCTCCGCCCCCATGTCGAAGCGGGCGCGTCCGTCCACCGTCTCCGGCCCGAACGGCTCGTCATGGGCCCGGCTCTCCTCGACCCAGCCGGCGAGGTCGGCCTTCAGGGCGGCGAGTTGGGCCGGCGTGACCGCATCCTCGACGACGAGGAAGCCGTCCCGGTTGAAGGCGTCGATCTGGTCGGCGGTGAGCGCGGTGGCCATGGCATCCTCCTGTTCCCCGGCGTGTCCTGTCCCGAATGCGTCCGGCGCGGGCGGTCTATTTGTGCACGAACTCGTGTGGCCTGCAAAGCTGGCGCTCGGGGAGGGGCCGCACCATCTTACGGGTGGAGGTTCCCATGCGCGCTACCCTTTTCCTGATCGGCCTGTCCGGCATTCTCATCGCCCTTCTCGCGGTTGCCGCGATGTGGGGCTGGGAGCAGAGCGGCGGGCAGGCACTGAGCATCCACGGCTATCTGGCCCTGGGGCTCGGGGCGCTGTTCACCTTCTGGCTGACCGCCGGCCTGATGGCGCTGGTGTTCTATTCCAGCCGCCACGGCTACGACGACGAGGCCGGCGCTGCCGAGGAGATCGACGAGCGGATCCCGTAAGCGGCGTTACCCGCTGGACTGGCTGTAGGGATCGCTGCTGCGGATTCGGTACGAGCCTTCGCCCATGGCCAGCACGTTGCCCTCGGCGTCGGTGACCTCTCCCCAGGCGAAGAAGATCTTGCGCCCGCCACCCTTGCGCACCGCCTTCGCCCGCACCGTGCCTTCGCGGCTCTGGCCCATGAAGTTGGTGGTCAGCGTCAGGGTCAGCGCCTTGGCTGCCGGCTCGCCCGCCGGACGCCACACCCCGCAATAGCCGCAGACCGCGTCGATCAGCGTCGCCATCACCCCGCCATGCAGCACCCCCGACCGGTTCAGGTGATGCTCCTGGATATCGAGCTCCATGATCGCGTGCTCGGGCGTCCACTCGACCAGGCGAAAACCCAGCGTGGCGTTGAAGCCGACCAGCTCCTCGAGGGATTCAGGCGTGTCGGTGTCAGTCATGACGGGATCCGTATCTGGTCAAGTAGAGGCGATAGCGGCCGATCCTATCGATGCCGCACCTGCGAGGCCAGAGCGCGAGGTGATCCTCGCCTGCGCGGCGCCGAAAGTGCCGCTGGTTATGACACTCTCCGGCATCTGCCCGGCCGGTCAGCTGAAGCAGCACGGTGTTTCCGCGTTGCCCGCTCCGAAGGCGTCCGCCACCCGCGCGACGTGAAGTCCGACCTGAAGGTCGTCAGCCGAGATCTCGGTTGACGCGACGACCGACGGGGCGCTCGACCTTGATCAAGGTCAAGGCGAAGGCCGTCACCTGGGCTATTAGTTGCGGCATCCGATACTGGAGGCTCTCCGACCCCCACGCATGCGAGCACCGATGCCCGTGCCCATGAAACAGAACAGCGCAGACCCGGCCGCCGTACCGTTCATCGGACGGCACCCCGGTGCGCTCGCCGCCATCGTGGTGGCGATCCTGACGATCACGGCGATCCTGCTTGTGCTGGCCATCAACCGCATTCAGACGACCCAACTGGAAGCCGATGCGATCGCACGGGGCGAGACTTGGTCATCGGCGCTGATCTCCGTGCTGGAATCGGTCGATCAGGTTTTTGAAGGCGGGCAACTGTCCCAGAAGGACCGATCCACGATCGCGCTTGCCTCTCGCATCGGCGGATTGGAGAAGTTCATCATCTTCGATGCTGCAGGGACGGCGATCGCCGCCAGCGATCCGACGGATCTCGGGTCCGTCAACCGCTCCCCCTATTGGGTGGATTCCGTGTTGCGCGGCCGCGTTCACGCCACCATCGAACATCAGGCGTCCGGCGAATCCGGGACGGTGGAGCCGGGCATGACGCGTGCCGTCACACAGACCGTCGTGGCCGAAACCTATGTTCCGGTCTTCGCCGGCGAAGAGACCGACCGCCGTGTCATCGGCGCGTTCGAGACCTATCTGGACGTTACCGACAGCGCCCATAGCTACGCGCGGATCGGGTTCTATGCGTCGACGGCCGGTATTGCCCTGATCGCCGCCGCCGCGGTGATCGCCGTGATCTTCGCCCGTCGGACTCTGGCTTATCGACTGGAACGCGAGACCATTCTGGCGCAGGCCCGACAGAGCGCCGAATCCGCCAACCGCGCCAAGTCGTCGTTTCTGGCGACGGTCAGCCACGAAATCCGAACCCCCATGACCGGCATTCTGGCAACTACGGAACTTTTGGAAGAGTCCGGCCTGAACCCCGAGCAGAAAACGATGGCCGGCGTTGTCCGTAGATCGGCGACGTCCCTGCTGAGCCTGCTGAACCAACTTCTCGACCAGTCGAAGATCGAGGCAGGTAAGCTGGACATCGACCCGAAGCCGTTCGTCTTCGCGTCATCCATGCGCGCTGTTATCGAGCTGTTCTCGTCGGCGGCCAGCGCCAAGGGGTTGAGCCTGACTGTTCACATCGATGACGCCCTTCCCAAGGCGGTGATCGGCGACAGTGCGCGGATCGAACAGATCCTGGGGAATCTCCTCGGCAACGCCCTCAAGTTCACCGAGACCGGCAGCATCACGGTGTCGGCCGTCCCTGAGGCCGACCGGGCCGACTGGGTCCGGATTGAGGTGTCGGACACCGGCATCGGCATTTCGTCGGGGTCGGCCAACCGCCTCTTCCATCCGTTCGAGCAGGCGGATCGCGGTACCACCCGGCGGTTCGGCGGTACGGGCCTGGGACTGACGGTCTCGCGACAACTGGCGGAGCTCATGGGCGGGACGCTGTCGGTGACCAGCGCGCCCGGACAGGGCAGCACCTTTCGCTTGGCGATACCGTTGCCGGCGACCGCCATTGAGGATGCTGGCGTCGAACCATCGCACCGTGCGCCGAGTGCGCATCTGCGCGTGCTTGTGGCGGAAGACGACGCAACCCTGCGCTGGGTGATCGGCCGGCAGTTGGATCGGCTCGGGTGCGCGACCAGAGTTGTCGAGGATGGGGCGGCGGCCCTCGCGGAATGGAGTGGCAATCCCGGAGTCTGGGATCTCATCATCACCGACTGGCACATGCCGCGCCTTGATGGATTGGGGCTGGTTCGGGCCCTGCGCGAAAGCGGGCGGGATCACCCGCCGGTGATCATGCTGACGGCGTCCGGGATGCCCGAGGAGATCGAGACGGCCCGCCAGGCGGGGGTGAGACAGGTGCTCGTCAAACCGGTGCAGCTCGACGGTCTGGCGGCGGCCCTGGTAGCGGCGGAGCGGGGCAGCGCGGCTGTCGCTGTGATGGCCCCTGTGGCAGATGACGGAGATGACAGAACCTCGGTGCTTGATACCTCAGCATTGGAAGAGCTGAGCGGCGGCGATCGGGAGATGGTCGACCATCTGCTGCGCGATTTCGCCCGGCGGCTGGAAACCGATCGACACGAGCTTGCGGTGGCGGATGCGGCGACCCGCCACAGGATGGCCCATGCCTTGCGCGGGGCCGCGGCCGCGGTCGGGGGCGCGGGCCTGGCGGCCGCGTGCGAGCGCTTGGAACATGACGACGATGCCGAAGCCTGGACCGCTTTCGAGCAAGCGGCTAATGCGGTGGCAATCAGGCTGCAGACGCGCCTGGGGGCGGTCGCGGATAATGGGACGAACGATGGATGACGCATATCTGGAACTCGATGCCCTTGTGATCGAGGACGACGAGATCCAACGCAAGATTACGGTCCAGGCCTTGAAGGTCCTTGGTTTCGCCTCGGTCCGCGATGCTGAGGACGGAGAGACCGGGTTACGGGCCTGTATGGACAAGCTGCCCGACGTCATCGTCTGCGATATCGAGATGATGCCGATGGACGGGATGACGTTTCTACGGGCGCTACGCCGTACCCGGATGCTCAAGGTCCGGGAGATCCCGGTCGTGTTCCTGACGACCCACAATGAATCCGCGACCGTCCAGGAAGCCGTAAAGCTCGGCGTCGATGCCTTCATCGTCAAACCGCCGACCCTGAAGTCTCTGAAGAGCCGTATCGACGCCGTCCTGGGCATCACCTGATAGGGGCCTTTTCGCTATCGGGGGCTCTCGCGGCGACCGCATCTTTCCCCATTGAGCGCCCGACCGCCCCGCGCCACACTTCCGGCATGCGCGAGGTCGATTACATCATCGTCGGAGCCGGATCGGCGGGCTGCGTGCTCGCCAACCGGCTGAGTGCGGATCCGGACGTCTCGGTGCTTCTGCTGGAAGCAGGCGGCAAGGACTGGAACCCGCTGATCCATATCCCGCTCGGCACCGGCAAGCTGGTGCGCTCGTCCATGCACTCCTGGGGCTACTGGACCGAGCCGGAGCCGCATCTGGACAACCGCAAGCTCTACTGGCCGCGCGGCAAGGTCCTGGGCGGGTCGTCCTCCATCAACTCGATGATCTACGTGCGCGGCCATCCGCGCGACTACGACACCTGGGCGCAGCTCGGCAACCGGGGCTGGGCCTGGGACGACGTGCTACCCTATTTCAAGCGCTCCGAAGGCCATGTGGACCGACGGGCCGACGCGCTGCACGGCACGTCCGGCCCGCTGAAGGTGCAGCGCGGGCGCGGCGACAACCCGCTTTACGACGCCTTCGTCGCCGCCGGGGTGCAGGCCGGCATGACCCGGATCGACGATTGCAACGGCCCGGAGCAGGAAGGGGTCTGCCGCTACGACTTCACCATCCATGACGGACGGCGGGCCAGTGCGGCGGTGTGCTACCTGCGCCCGGCGATGAACCGCTCCAACCTGACGGTGGAGACCTCGGCCCTGACCCATCGGGTGGTGCTGGAGGGCGGACGTGCGACCGGTGTGGAATACGCCCGGGGCGGCTCGCTGGAACGGGTGCTTGCTAGGCGCGAGGTGATCCTGGCCGGCGGCTCGCTGAACTCGCCCCAGGTGCTGATGCTCTCGGGCATCGGCCCGGCCGACCACTTGAAACAGCACGGGGTCGCCCCGCTGCACGATCTGCCCGGGGTCGGCCGCAACCTGCAGGACCATCTGGACATCCCGCTGCAATACTCCTGTCCGGAGCCGGTGACCCTGCACAGCCTGATCCGGCTCGATCGGGCGGCCCTGGCCATGGCCCAGGCGGCGCTGTTCCGCACCGGCCCGGCGGCGACCTTCCCGGCGGAGGGCGGGGCCTTCGTGAAGACCCGACCCGAGCTGGAAATGCCGGACATGCAGTGGCACATGCTGATCGGCCTGGGGGCCAAGCGGGTGCGGCTGCCCTGGCTCTGGCACCTGTGGAAGGACCGGATGGACCAGGACGGATTCACCATCCGCATGTGCCAGCTCCGCCCGGAGAGCCGGGGTCATCTGGAACTGACCTCGGCCGATCCGGCGGCGAAGATCCGGATCTTCGCCAACTACTACGCCACGGAGAACGACCGGAAAGTGTTCCGCGACGGGCTGCGCATGGCGCGCGGCTGGGTGGCGCAGTCGGCCTTCGACCGCTGGCGCGGCGAGGAGCTGAACCCCGGCCCGTCGGTGACGACGGACGATCAGATCGACGCCTATGTCCGGCGGATCTCGGAGACGATCTACCACCCGGTCGGCACCTGCCGCATGGGCAGCGACCCGGACGCGGTGGTCGATCAGGAGCTGAAGGTGCACGGGGTGGAGGGGCTGCGGGTGGTCGACGCGTCGATCATGCCGCGGCTGATCGGCGGCAACACCAACGCGCCGACCATGATGATCGCCGAGAAGGCGGCCGACATGATCCTCGGTCGGGCGGCGGCCGGGGAGCGGGCGGCGGCTTAGCCGCCCAAGCGTCAAACACGCCGAACTCCTGCCGCAGCCGGCTCCCGGTCGACCGCCGGATCAGGTCCGGAGGCCGCCGGGATGACGGTGTGAGGCGAGGCCGATGGTACCAGGCGGAACCGGCGGATTACTCCGCCGCGTCCTGATAGGCCTCGATCGGCGGGCAGGTGCAGATGACGTGACGGTCGCCGTACACGTTGTCGATGCGAGAGACCGGCGGCCAGTACTTCGACGCCTCCATGCCCTCCAGCGGGAAGGCCGCCTCACGCCGGCTGTAGGGCCGGTCCCAGGCATCCGCCAGCAGGTCGTCGCTGGTATGCGGGGCGTTGCGCAGGGCCGAGGCCTCCACGTCCATCTTGCCGGTCTCCACCGCCCGGATCTCCTCGCGGATGGCGATCATGGCGTCGCAGAACCGGTCGATCTCCGCCTTGCTCTCGCTCTCGGTCGGCTCGATCATCAGGGTGCCGGCCACCGGGAAGCTCATGGTCGGGGCGTGGAAGCCGTAATCCATCAGCCGCTTGGCCACGTCGTCGACGCTGACGCCGCAGGCATCCTTGATCGGCCGCAGGTCGATGATGCACTCATGCGCCACCAGCCCGTCCGGCCCGGCATAGAGCACCGGGTAGTGGTCGGACAGCCGCTTTGCCAGGTAGTTGGCGTTCAGGATCGCCGCCTGGGTCGCCTTCTTCAGACCCTCGGCGCCCATCATGCGGATATAGGCCCAGCTGATCGCCAGGATGCCGGCGCTACCGTAGGGCGCGGCGGAGATGGCGCCGATGGCGGTCTCGCCGCTGTCCAGCTCCTCGTGGCCCGGCAGGAACGGCACCAGATGCTGGGCGACGCCGATCGGGCCCACGCCCGGGCCGCCGCCGCCATGGGGGATGCAGAAGGTCTTGTGCAGGTTCATGTGGCTCACGTCGGAGCCGAACTCGCACGGGCTGCACAACCCGACCAGGGCGTTCAGGTTGGCGCCGTCGGTATACACCTGACCGCCGTTGTCATGGACGATCTGGCAGATCTCGCGGACCTTCACCTCGAACACGCCGTGGGTCGACGGGTAGGTGATCATCAGCGCCGCCAGGTTGTCGGCATGGGCCTCGGCCTTGGCCTTCAGATCGTCGACGTCGACATTGCCTTTGTCGTCGCAGGCGACCACGACCACCTTCATGCCGGCCATCGCGGCGGAGGCCGGGTTGGTGCCGTGGGCGGAGGACGGGATCAGGCAGATGTCGCGATGCGCCTCGCCGCGCGCCCGGTGATAGGCGCGGATGACCAGCAGCCCTGCATACTCGCCCTGGGCGCCGGAATTCGGCTGCACGGACACCGCGGCATAGCCGGTGGCCGAGGCCAGCATCCGCTCCAGCTCGCCGATCAGCCGCAGGTAGCCCTGAGTCTGATCGGACGGGGCGAAGGGATGGATGCTGGCGAATTCCGGCCAGGTGACCGGCACCATCTCGGTGGTGGCGTTCAGCTTCATGGTGCAGGAGCCGAGCGGGATCATCGAACGGTCGAGCGCGATGTCCTTGTCCGACAGGCGGCGCAGGTAGCGCAGCATCTCGGTCTCGGACCGGTTCTCGTGGAACACGGGATGGGTCAGGAAATCCGACGTCCGCCGCTGCTCCTGCGGGATCGGCTCGCCGACCGCCGCCTCGATCTCGTCGAAGGTGAACTCCGCCTTGGAACCCTGCCAGAAGCAGGACCAGATCCGCTCGACCGTCTGCCGGTTGGAGGTCTCGTCCAGGCTGATGCCGAGCGCCCCTTCCAGGAACCGCAGGTTCATTCCCTCGACCCGGGCGGCTTCCCAGACGGTCGCGGCGACGTCCGGCGCCTTGACCGTGACGGTGTCGAAGAAGGCATCGCTGTCCAGCTTGTAGCCGAGCCGGCGCAGGCCCTCGGCCAGGATGGCGGCCAGGCGGTTCACCCGTGTGGCGATCCGGGTCAGCCCGTCGGGCCCGTGATAGACCGCGTACATCGACGCGATGACCGCCAGCAGCACCTGGGCGGTGCAGATGTTGGAGGTCGCCTTCTCGCGGCGGATATGCTGCTCGCGGGTCTGCAGCGCGAGGCGGTAGGCCGGACGGCCGGCGGAGTCGACCGACACGCCGACGATGCGGCCCGGCATATTGCGCTTATGGGTGTCGCGGGTGGCGAAATAGGCGGCATGCGGGCCGCCGAAGCCCATGGGCACCCCGAAACGCTGGGTGGTGCCGACCACGATATCGGCGCCCCACTCGCCCGGCGGGGTCAGCAGGGTCAGCGCCAGCAGGTCGGCGGCGACCACCACGATGGCGCCGTTGCCATGGGCCCGCTCGACGATGTCCTTGTAGTCGTTCACCGACCCGCGGGTCGCCGGATACTGCAGCAGGTAGCCGAAGGCCTCGGCCGGCAGGCCGGCGAACTCGTCGCCCACCTCGATCTCGATGCCGATCGGCTCGGCCCGGGTGCGCAGCACGTCGATGGTCTGCGGATGTACCCGCTGGGAGACGAAGAAGACCGCACCCTTGTTCTTCGCCAGCTTGCGGCCCAGCGCCATGGCCTCCGCCGCCGCCGTGCCCTCGTCCAGAAGCGAGGCGTTGGCGATGTCCATGCCGGTCAGGTCGGCGACCATGGTCTGGAAGTTCAGCAGGGCCTCAAGCCGGCCCTGGCTGATCTCCGCCTGGTACGGCGTGTAGGCGGTGTACCAGGACGGGTTCTCCAGCACGTTGCGTTTGATGACCGCCGGGGTGACCGTGTCGTAGTAGCCCATGCCGATGAGCGAGGTCGCCACCTTGTTCTGGGCGGCCATCTCGGCCAGTTCGGCCAGTGTCTCGGCCTCGCCCTTGGGGGCGTCGAGGGCAAGCGGCTGGTCGAGATGGATCGACCGGGGCAGGGCCGCATCGCTCAGGGCGTCGAGGCTGTCATAGCCGAGCGCGGCCAGCATGGCGGCGCTCTCGTCCGGGCTCGGTCCGATATGCCGGCCGATGAAGGCGGCCTGGTCGTGCAACTGCTCGACGGTCATACGGGTCTCGGTCATAGGTCTCTCCACGCGGGGGCGCGCTCAGGGGGCACAGCTCGGGGGGCTGAGCTCAGGGGGGCTCGGTTCAGCCGATCAGGTCGTTGTAGGCGGCTTCGTCCATCAGGCCGTCCAGCTCCGACGGATCGCTGAGCTTCACCTTGAAGAACCAGCCGGCCCCGGTCGGGTCGGAATTGGCGGTGCCCGGCGCGTCGGCCAGGGCCTCGTTGACCTCGACGATCTCGCCGGCCACCGGGGCGTAGATCTCGCTCGCCGCCTTCACGGATTCGACCACGCCGGCCTCGTCGCCCTTGGCGACGGTCTTGCCCACATCGGGCAGTTCGACGAACACGATGTCGCCGAGCTGCTCCTGGGCGTGGGCGGTGATGCCGACGGTGCCGACATCGCCGTCGACGGAGACCCACTCGTGATCTTCGGTGTACTTTACAACCATAGTCCCGCTCCTAAGCGATTGTTTTAGCGTTTATATCCAGGAGTAACGAAAGGCAGTTTGACGATCGTCGCCGGCAGCGGCTTGCCACGCACCATCAGGGAGACGGCGGTGCCGACGGCGGCGTGGGCGCTGGCCACGTAGCCCATCGCGACCGGGCCTTCCACGCTGGGGCCGAAGCCGCCGCTGGTGACTTTGCCGATGGGGGCGCCGTCCGCGTCGACGATCTCGGTGCCTTCGCGCGCCGGGGCGCGGCCCTCCGGCTTCAGGCCGACCCGCTTGCGCGTGGTGCCCTCGGCGATTTCCTTTTGGATGCGCGCGGCCCCCGGGAAGCCGCCTTCCTCGCGCCGGCGCTTGCCGATCGACCAGAGCAGGGCAGCCTCCACCGGCGAAGTGGTGGTGTCGATGTCGTGGCCGTAGAGGCACAGACCGGCCTCCAGGCGCAGGGAATCGCGGGCGCCGAGGCCGATGGGCTCCACATCGGCATGGTCCAGCAGTTTGCGGGCCAGGGCCTCGGCCCCGTCGGCCGGCACCGAGATCTCGTAGCCGTCCTCGCCGGTATAGCCCGACCGGGTGACGAAACAGGGCAGGCCGGCCACATCCATCGCCGCCCCGGTCATGAAGGTCAGCTCCGCCGCCTCCGGCGCCAGTTCCGCCAGCACTCCGGCCGCCGCCGGTCCCTGCAGCGCCAGCAGGGCCCGATCCTCGAGGACAGTCAGCTTGTCGCCGATCGCGGCCTTCATCAGCGCGATGTCCTGCTCCTTGCAGGCGGCGTTTACGACGACGAACAGGTGGTCGCCGGCATGGGTGACCATCAGATCGTCGAGAATCCCGCCCTCGGCGTTGGTGAACTGGGTATAGCGCATGCGCCCGGGGGTCAGCCCGGCGATGTCGCCCGGCACCAGGGTCTCCATGATCTGGGCGGCGCCCGTTACATCGGAACCGGCCCCGTCGATCCGCACCTGGCCCATATGGGAGACGTCGAACAGTCCCGCCTTGATCCGCGTGTGCCTGTGCTCGCCCAGGACGCCCAGGGGAAACTGCACCGGCATGTCGTAGCCGGCGAAGGGCACCATCTTGGCGCCGAGCTCGCGGTGGAGCGCATTGAGCGGGGTGGTCTGAAGCGTGGCGTCGGTCATCGAGACTCCGTGACAAAGGGTGCATGCGACCGGGATTCCGGTGCACACCCCCTCTCTGTCCCGAGACCTGAAAGATTGACCGCGATGGCCTGCGGCTTTCCTCGTCGGTGGGGCGATCGCTCGCCCGCTCTCCAGAGTCACCTCACCTCGGGGTACGGGCGCCTGAGAGTTTCCGGGGGCGGTTGCTCCTTCGGCGGCGCCGCGATCCGGGGAAGTTCAGGAAACGGCCGGATCCGCCGCTCTCTCCCCCGAGGGTCGTGGGTTATGACGGCGCAGAGAGTAGCCGAAGAAACGGAATCTGCAACCGCTTCTTGGCACGCCGGGCGCGGCCGGCCGGTCGGCGGCTCCGCAGGGACACCGCCACCCCGCGGGCGGGTCCACACCAAGTTCTTCGCGTTATTTCAAGGCGATGACCGCGAAATGGAGCGGCTCAGCGGGCCTTGTTGCGCTGGTTGTACTGCACCTGTTCGGGGGTGATCTGCAGGCCGATCAGGATCCGGATCTGCGAGAAATCGCTGTCGGCCGGCGTGGGAATCATGATGTCGATCTCCTCCACGATGCCGACCCGCCGACGGTTGCCCTCGAACGGCAGGGAGACGTCGTAGATCTCCTTGGCCGTGAAGTTGCCGGGCCCGTTCTCGATCGCCACGAAATACTTCAGGTCGGCTTCCCGGGTCGTGTCGGCCGGGCCGCGCTCGGCGCTCAGCAGCACGTTCATCGCCACCTCGACCCCGTCTTCGCCGTATTGGCAGACCGAGTCGACGGAATCGACCTGCGCGGTGAAGGCCACGTCGGTGAGGTCCTGGCCGCCGCCGGGGCGGAAGCTGGTCATCCGCTCGACGCCGGCCACGGCGGCCGCGGGCGGGCAGAGCCGCTCCACCGGCTTGTCGCTGGCGCAGGCGGAGAGGGCGAGCGCGGCGGTCGCCGCCAGAAGAATGTTTGAACGCATCAGGGTCCGTTATGGGTTCCGTCGCAAAAGGGTCGGTCGCCGGCCCGCTTGCGGCCGGGAAAACGCCGGCGCCGACGATAGCCCGCCCCCAGGCCGCACGCAATTGAACCGGGCATATTGAGGGGCGTATGCGGCGACGATTGACGGCACCCCCGCATTCGTCGGAAAACGGGGCGTGATGACAGCGCAACAGAAACAGCCCCTGACCATCGTGCTCGCGGCCCCGCGCGGGTTCTGCGCCGGCGTGGACCGGGCGATCCAGATCGTCGAGCAGGCGCTGCACAAATGGGGCGCGCCGGTCTATGTGCGCCACGAGATCGTGCACAACCGCCATGTGGTGGAGAGCCTGGAGGCCCAGGGCGCGGTCTTCGTCGAGGAACTGGACGAGTGTCCGCTCGACCGGCCGGTGGTGTTCAGCGCCCATGGCGTGCCGAAATCGGTACCGGCCGAGGCGGCACGGCGCGAGATGGTCTATGTCGACGCCACCTGCCCGCTGGTCAGCAAAGTGCATCTGGAGGCCGAGCGTCACCACCGCATGGGCAGCCACATCATCCTGATCGGCCATGCCGGCCATCCGGAGGTCGTCGGCACCATGGGCCAGCTTCCCGACGGGGCGATCAGCCTGGTCGAGGACGAGGCCCAGGCCGAGAGCTTCACCCCGCCCGACGGCGCCGGCGGTCTCGCCTTCGTCACCCAGACGACCCTGTCGGTCGACGACACCGCGCGGATCGTCGAGGTGCTGCGCCGGCGGTTCCCGGACCTGGCCGCGCCGAAGAAGGAAGACATCTGCTACGCCACCACCAACCGCCAGGAGGCGGTGAAGGCGATCGCGCCCAAGGTCGACGCCCTGGTGGTGATCGGCGCCCCCAACTCCTCCAACTCCAAACGGCTGGTCGAGGTCGGCAAGGTCGCCGGCTGCGGCGAGTCCCGTCTGATCCAGAAGGCCGCGGATCTCGACATGGCCTGGCTGGCCGGTGTGCGCCGGCTCGGCATCACCGCCGGCGCCTCCGCGCCGGAGCTGCTGGTCGAGCAGGTGATCGAGGTCTGCCGCGCGCATTTCACCGTGAGCGTGGAGGAAGTGGAGGTCGCCCGCGAGGACATCCGCTTCAAGCTGCCCCGCGCCGTCGCGCCTGCCTGACGGAAGGGCCTGAAGCACATGGCGGTGTATACGCAGATCTCCGACGGGGAGTTGGAAGCCTTCCTGGGCGAATACGATCTGGGTGAGCTGGTCTCCTTCTCCGGTATCGCCGAGGGGGTCGAGAACTCCAACTTCCTGGTCCGCACCACCGCCGACACCTTCATCCTCACCCTCTACGAGAAGCGGGTGAACCGGGACGACCTGCCGTTCTTCATCGAGCTGATGCGCCATCTGGCGAAGAAGGGGCTGAACGTGCCCAGCCCGGTGCCGGGCCGCGACGGCGCCACCCTGCGCGAGCTGAACGGCCGGCCGGCGGCCATCGTCACCTTCGTCGATGGTGTATGGCGGCGGCGGATCAGGCCGTCCTGCTGCCGCGAACTGGGCGCCGGCATGGCGGAGATGCACGTCGCCGGGCTCGATTACGATCGGGTGCGCGAGAACAACCTGTCGGTCGCCGGCTGGCGGCCGCTGTTCGACAGCTGCGATCTGCCGAAACGCGAGATCTACCACGCGATGCATAACCAGCTGAACATGGAGCTGCATCATCTGGAGGCGCACTGGCCCAGGGACCTGCCGGTGGGCACGATCCATGCGGACCTGTTCCCCGACAACGTGTTCTTCCTCGGCGACACGCTGTCCGGCTTCATCGACTTCTATTTCGCCTGCACCGACATTCTGGCTTACGACCTGGCGATCTGCCTGAACGCCTGGTGTTTCGAGACCGACGGCAGTTTCAACGTGACCAAGGCGCGCAATCTGGTCATGGGCTACGAGAGCGTGCGGCCGCTGAGCGCCGCCGAGCGCGCGGCCCTGCCGATCCTGGCCCGCGGGTCGGCGATCCGCTTCCTGCTGACCCGCCTGTACGACTGGCTCAACCATCCCGAAGGGGCGCTGGTGAAACCGAAGGATCCGATGGAGTACCACCAGAAACTGCGCTTCCATCAGGGCGTGTCCGGTCCCGCCGCCTATGGCCTGACATGAGCGGCGAGGAGGGGGCGGGCGAGAAAGTCGAGGTCTTCACCGACGGCGCCTGCAGCGGCAATCCCGGCCCCGGCGGCTGGGGCGCCATCCTGCGCTGGCGCGGCAACGTGAAAGAGCTTTCCGGCGGCGAGGCGGAGACCACCAACAACCGTATGGAGCTGATGGCGGCGATCTCCGCCCTGGAGGCGCTGACCCGGCGGATGCAGGTGGACCTGACCACCGACAGCACCTATGTGCGCGACGGCATCACCAAGTGGATGAAGTCCTGGAAGGCGCGGGGCTGGAAGACGGCCGACAAGAAGCCGGTGAAGAACCGCGACCTGTGGGAACGTCTGGACGCGGCGACCCAGCGCCACGACGTGGACTGGCACTGGGTGAAGGGCCATGCCGGCCACCCGGAGAACGAACGCTGCGACGAACTGGCCCGCGAGGCGATCAAGGCGATCCGGGAAGGGTGAACGCGCTGCGCTGTCCCCATTCGCGCGCTCCCCGGGCTCTTCTCCCACTCCCCGGAATAAATTCGGGCAGTGGGAGAAGCGGGAAGAGAGAAACCCCTCACCCCCGCAGCAGCACCGGCAGCATCGAGCCCACCAGCAGCACCGCCATGGCCACGTTGAACGCCGCGATGCGGTTGCCTTTGGCGAGCACGCCGCGCAGGGCGGTGCCGGAGATCGCCCAGACGCTGATGGAAGGGATGTTCACCACCGCGAAGACCGCGATCATCGCCACCAGGCTGGCGAGATAGTCCGCCTCGGACGTGTAGGACACGGTCAGGATCAGCGCCACCGCCCAGGCCTTGGGGTTCACCAGCTGGAACAGGGCGGCCTGGACGAAGGTGACCGGCTTCTCGATGCGGTCCGGCGCCGACGGGCCCAGTGCCCGGCTGCGGCCGATCTTCAGGGCGAGCCACAGCACATAGGCGCCGCAGGCGATTTTGAGCGCGAGGGTCACGGCGGGAAACCGGTCGAGCACTTCGCCCAGCCCGATGCCGACCAGGAATACCATCGACAGGAAGCCCAGGCTGATGCCGAGCACGGTGGGAAAGGTGCGCCGGAAGCCGAAATTGGCGCCGGAGGCCAGCAGCAGGAAATTGCCCGGACCGGGCGATATCGACATGACGAAGGCGAAGCCGATCAGGGCGAGGGCGGTATCTGGCGTCATCGGGTTCCTCCAAGGGTGACGCCGCGAGCCTAGCCATACCGTTGTCGGAAAGAATGCCAGACAGTCGATTGTTCTTATCCAATCGTCCAAATAGACTGCCTCTATGGATCAGTATGATGTGCTTTCCGATGTCTTCTCGACCCTGCGGCTGACGAGCGCGTTGTATTTCCGCGCCGAGCTCTCCGGTCGGTTCGCGGTCGAGGTGCCGGCGGAGGCCCGGCGGATCCGCTTCCATCTTGTACGTCATGGCACCTGCCGGGTGTCCATGTCGGGGCAGGAGCCGGTGACGCTCGCGCCCGGCGATGTGGCGCTGATCCCCGACGGCGCCCGGCAGATCCTTTCGTCGGACCCAAGCCCGACGCCGGTTTCGCTGGCGGAGCTGATGGCGCAGGGGGCGGTATCCGACGGCGTGCTGCGCACTGGCGACGGTGCGGCGTCCGCCGGCCTGCTCTGCGGCTTCTGCGCCTTCGACGAGAGCCTGGACCATCCGGTTCTGCGCGACCTGCCGCCGCTGATCGTGCTGCGGCCCGGTGACCTGGGGGCGGAGCCTTGGGCCGCGGCCGGGCTGCGGCTGCTGCACCTGGAGGCGGATTTCGCCGGACCGGGCGGCACCGCGATCCTGTCGCGGCTGATCGAGATCGTGGTGATCCAGGCGGCCCGGCGCTCCGTCCGTGTGCCGGGCGGGCGGCCTGCCGGATTCCTCGCCGCGCTCACCGACCCGGCGCTGTCCCGGGCGCTGGCGGCGATCCACGGAGCGCCGGAGCGCGACTGGCGGGTGGTGGATCTCGCCCGGCTCGCCGCTCTGTCGCGGGCCGGTTTCGCCCGGCGTTTCGCCGAGACGGTGGGTGCCACGCCCATCGACTACCTGACCGACTGGCGCCTGGCCAAGGCCCGCGCCCTGCTGTCCGACACGGCCCTGTCGATGGACGATATCGCCGAACGCTGCGGCTATCGCTCGGTGCCGTCCTTTACAAGGCGGTTCAAGGCGCGGTTCGGCAAGGGGCCAGGAGCGTTCCGCCGCTCCCGACCTGGCGCCTGACCGGCTGGGGCTGACGCCGACACTCGATTTCGTGTAAAACCCCGCGCCATGACGCACACGACCGCTTCCCTGGACCGCCGCTTTACCGTGGCGCCGATGATGGACTGGACCGACCGGCACTGCCGCGTGTTCCACCGTCTGCTGACGCGCCGTGCGGTGCTCTATACCGAGATGGTGACCGCCGACGCGGTGCGCCTGGGCGACCGGCGGCGGCTGATCGGCTATTCGGCGCAGGAACATCCGCTCGCCCTGCAACTCGGCGGATCGGAGCCCGGGGCCATGGCCGAGGCGGCGCGGATCGCCGAGGACTGGGGCTATGCCGAGGTGAACGTCAATGTCGGCTGTCCGTCCGACCGGGTGCAGTCCGGCCGGTTCGGCGCCTGCCTGATGCGCGAGCCGGAGACAGTGGCTCAGGTGGTGGAGGCCATGCGCGCGGCGGTCTCGATCCCGGTCACCGTCAAATGCCGCATCGGCGTCGACGACCAGGATCCGGAGACGGCGCTGGACGCGCTGGTCGACCGGGTGGTCGACGCCGGCTGCGCCACAATCATCGTCCATGCCCGCAAGGCCTGGCTCCGGGGCCTGTCGCCGAAGGAGAACCGGGACGTGCCGCCGCTCGACTACGACCGGGTCCGGCGGCTGAAGGCGGCCCGGCCGGAGCTGGAGATTCTGCTGAACGGCGGGCTCGGCGACCTGGACGCCGCCATTGCCGAGGGTGCCGGGCTCGACGGGGTGATGGTCGGCCGGGCCGCCTATCAGACCCCGTGGATGCTGGCCGGGGTCGATGCCCGGGTCTATGGCGCGGCGCCGACCGATCTGGACCGTCACGCCGTGGTCGACGCCATGGCCGAGTATGCCGACCGGATGCGGGTCGAGGCGGGGACGCCGGTGAAATCCATCGGCCGGCACATGCTCGGCCTTTTCCAGGGGCTTCCGGGTGCCCGGGGGTGGCGCCGCCGGCTGTCCGAGACCATGTATGGCGACGATGCCACCGGGGCGGTGTTGCGGGAGGCCGCCGGGCTGGTGCCGGCGGAGTCCACGCGCCGCGCCGCCTGATCCGATCCGTTTGACCCGACGAGCCTGACCTGACCAGAAGGAGACCGCGATGACCCGGACCCGGGCCCTGACCGAGTACGGCCCCCTCATCCTGTTCTTCGTCTGCAATTACGTGTGGGGGATCATGCCGGCCACGGCGGTGCTGGTTGCCACCACCGTCATTGCTACCGCCTACACGGTCTATACCGAGCGACGCATCCCGTGGATGCCGGTGATCGGCGCGGTACTGGTGTCGGTCTTCGGCGGCCTGGCGCTGGTGTTCGACGACGCGTTCTTCCTGAAGATCAAGCCGACGGTGGCGACCCTGCTGATCGCCGCCGGTCTCGCCTTCGGCCTGCTGATCCGCAAGTACTTCCTGCGCACGATCCTGAACGGGGTGCTGGAGCTGGACGACACCGGCTGGCGCAACCTGACGATCTACTGGATCTGTGCCTTCTGCATCATGGCCGCCGCCAACGAGGTGGCCTGGCGCACGCTGTCCACCGATGGCTGGGTGACCTTCAAGGCCTTCGGCCTGACGGGTCTGTCGGTGGTGGCCGCGATCGGGGCGGCGCCTCTCATGAAGGCGGTGCGCGGTGGGGAGTCCTGACCCGCCGCGCATCCGGCCCAAGAGCAAATCACGATCAGATCGAGACATCTGCTCGTCTGAATATGCTCTATCTTTAATGAGTTAGAGGGCGATTCGCGGTTCAGATCGTTTCGATCCGAACCGATCGCGCTCTAGGCTCAGCTGTCGACCTTGGCCGTCGCCCACTGACTCTTGAGCTGACTGACCTCCGAGGCGCCCGAGGTCTCGACCAGCGTCACCTCGCGCTTGCAGCCGTCGTCGTCGACGCATTTCGACCGGATCTCGGCCACGGCCGCCTCGGTGCGGGCCTCGGCGCGGTCGATGGCGCTTTGGAAGAACGTGTCCCGCTTCTCGTCGTTCGGGAAGGAGTCGGGCACCAGCAGCAGGGTGATCTGCGAAGGATACTCGTTCATCGCCCCGGACCCGGCGTCGATCGCCACGCCGATGATGCCGCCGAACAGCACGTTACCGACGGTCATGCCCTGGAACTCGGACGACAGGGTCGCGAACGTGTCCTGGAAGCCGTCCGCCGCACATTTGACCACGATGGAGTTCTTGGACTTGTCGACCTGTACCGTGCCCGGTGTCGGGTTGACGATCGCGACGGTCATGCCCTCACGCTCCATCCGGCATTCGGCGCCGGCCGGATCGGTGAGGACGGTGACCGACTGGTCGGAACCCGTGGTGAGCGTGGCGCAGCCGGACAGCGCGACGGTCGCCAGCGCAAGGCCGGCAAGCCGCGAATACGAAAAAGGCATCAGATTGTATCCCCCTAGCATGATGCGAGTCGTAATGCGGTTGCGACTAGCATGGATGACGCCGGATGGGATTCGATAATTCTCTACATTTGGTGTGGTTTTCTCATCATACCCCCCAGGAGCAGAGACAGGCCCGCGCCGAGCAGTCCCAGCACCCCCATCGTCAGATAGGCGGCCTGGCCGTAGGCGTCGTAGAAGAAGCCGGCCACCGGCATGGCCAGTCCCATCACCACGCCGGAGACCAGGGCGTAGTAGAAGGCCTGGGCCGTGGCCTCCAGCCCCTCCGGCGCGTTGTCCTGCAGGTAGCGCATGGCGCCCAGATGGGCGGCGCCGAAGGTCAGGCCGTGCAGGAGCTGCAGGGCGCCGACCGCGATCAGGTCATCGGTGACCGCGGTCAGCGGCCAGCGGATCATCGCGCCGATGCCGGCGGCCGCCAGCAGGACCGGGGCCGAGGCGAAGCGTCCGAGCCGGGCGGCCAGGGCGAAGACGACGATCTCGGCCACCACGCCGAGCGACCAGAGCATGCCGATGGCGCTTTCGCCGAATCCGACCGTCCGCCAGGAGATCGTCCCGAAGCCGTAGAACACCGCGTGGCTCGCCTGGGCGCAGCCGGCGGCCGCGATGAAGACCAGATAGCGGCGGTTCGCGACCAGCCGGGCCGCCGCGGCCCAGGACCAGGGTTTGCGCGCCTCGCCGCCACGCCCCGGGAGCCACACGCAGCTCGCGATCAGCACGACCATGGTGCCCAGGATCAGCGGCAGGATCACCGGGTCGCCGAACCGCTCGGTCGCGGCCCCCACGGCGAAGGCGGCGACGATGAAGGCGACCGAGCCCCAGATCCGGATCGGACCGTAGTCGAGGCCGCGCAGCTTGATGGCGCTCAGGGCCAGCGCCTCGCCCAGGGGCATGATGCTCTGGACGGTGAAGCCGAGCAGGAAGGCGAGGACCAGATAGCTCCAGAACGGCCCGGCGAACCAGAACGCGCCGTAGACCGTGAGGCCGCCGAGGGCGAGCAGGACGGTGGTCCGCTTCAGGGTGCCCGTTGCGTCGGCCACGGTCGCCAGCACCGGATGGGCCACCAGCTTCACCCAGAACCCGACCGAGAGCACCGCACCGATCGCCACCGGCGACAGGCCCCGGCTCTCCAGCCAGGCCGGCCAGTACGGCAGCATGATTCCGACCACCGCGAAATAGGCGGCATAGAACAGCGACAGGCGGACCGAGATCGGGTTGATTGTCATGGCGCGGCTTTCGGTCGGCGGCATCACCTTCGGCGGTACCGCACAGTGGCGAAGCCCGTCGACGACGCCATATAGTGTCGCCAGGAGGTCGGCAATGTCGGAACGACGCGACGCTGAAATCGATGACGGCCCTGAAACCGATGAGGGCGGCCGCCGGCTGACCACGGTGTTCTATCTCGCCTTCGCCGTGATGCTGGCCGCTGCTCTGGCGGTTCTGCCCCTGGTTGCGGACACCTACCGGCTGTCGGGGCTCTGGATCACCTTCTGCGCCGCCATCGGCCTCGACTGATCGGCGCCGCATATAACCCTTAAAAATTCATGGAATTCTCACGGTTCCGTGAGGTTGTCTGCTGCGTTTCGTCGCTCTTGTTGACAGTGCAATTCATTCTCATTAGTGCTCCTGAAGGTGCCGGGTTCGGTACTGCAACCGGCTCAACGCGACGCTGCCCGGCGACGGGCGCGATGACTTCAGGGAGAGCGAGAATGACGAAACTGGGAGGAAGCCGGCGGTTCGGCGTGTCGGGACTGTTGGCGCGGATCGCGATGACCGCGGCGGTGGTGTCGGTCATGGGCGGGATCGCCGTCAAGGACGCGGCGGCGTCGGGCGAGCTCAATCTCTATTCCTCGCGGCACTACGACACCGACGAGCGGCTCTATTCGGATTTCGAGGAGAAGACCGGCATCACCCTGAACCGGATCGAGGGCGACGCCGACGAGCTGATTCAGCGCATCAAGAGCGAGGGCCGCAACAGCCCCGCCGACGTGCTGCTGACCGTCGATGCCGGCCGCATCTGGCGGGCCGAGCAGATGGGCATCTTCCAGCCGGTCAGCACCGAGTTCCTGGAGGCGCGCATCCCGTCCTACCTGCGCCATCCCGACGGCCTGTGGTACGGCTTCTCCCAGCGTGCGCGGATCATCTTCTACGACAAGGCGCGGGTCTCGCCGACGCAGATTCAGACCTATGACGACCTCGCCGATCCGGCGCTGAAGGGCATGGTCTGCACCCGGTCCAGCTCGAACATCTACATGCTGTCGCTGATGGCGGCGCAGATCGAGCACAAGGGCGAGCAGGCGGCCAAGGACTGGGCCGCCGGCGTCTACGAGAACCGCGCCCGTGACCCCCAGGGCGGCGACACCGACCAGCTTCGCGGCATCGCCTCGGGCGAGTGCGGCGTGGCCGTGGCCAACACCTATTACTTCGCTCGTGCGATGCGTAAAGAGGTCAAGGGGCTGGACGAAAACGAGGTCGCCAAGATCGGCTGGGTGTTCCCGAACCAGAGCACCACCGGCGCCCATGTGAACATCTCCGGTGCCGGCGTCGTCGCCACCGCGCCGAACAAGGAGAACGCCATCAAGTTCCTGGAGTACCTGGCATCCGACAATGCGCAGGCCTACTTCTCGGCCGGCAACGACGAGTACCCGGCGGTCCCCGGCGTGGAACTCAGCTCCTCCGTCGCGCGTCTCGGCCTGTTCCGTCAGGACACCATGAACCTTGCCAAGCTCGGCGAGAACCAGCCGCTGGCCCAGCGTCTCTATGACGAGGTCGGCTACAAGTAACCGTCCCTGCCTTCACGCGGTATCAGGCGCCGTCCCGGTTTCCGGGGCGGCGCTTTTCGTTTCGGCACCGCCGGTCGGAAAACAGCGGGCCTTGACCGTTCCTCGGTGCCGGGTGGACCATTCCAGCGCTTACAAAGAAGGCCGTCAAAGGAGGCTCCCATGGCTTTGTCGATCACTCCGCTGACGCCGGTCCTCGGCGCTGAGGTTACCGGCATCGACATCGGGACCCTGAGCGAGGCCGAATTCGCGGCCATCGAGACCGCCTTCGAGGACAATTCGGTCCTGGTGATCCGCGGCCAGCACGGCATCGACGACGCCAAGCAGGCCGCCTTCTCGCGCCGCTTCGGCGATCTGGAGGCGACGATCTCCTCCAATCCCGGCGGCGAGGGGACGGCAATCGCCATCTTCTCCAACCTGGATGCCGATGGAAACCTGATCCCGCCGAAGGACAAGCGGATGATCTTCAACTCCGGCAACCAGATGTGGCACACGGACAGCTCCTACAAGCCGGTGCCGGCCAAGGCCTCCATGCTGTCCGGCCGGGTGGTGCCGCCGGAAGGCGGGGAGACCGAGTTCGCCTCGGGCCGGGCGGCCTGGGACGCGCTGACCGCGGCCGAGCAGAACGAATACGAGCCGCTGATCGCCGTGCACGACTTCCTCTACAGCCGCGGCCTGATCGACAAGTCGCTGCTGACCGACAAGGACCGCAAGGAACTGCCGGCGGTGCGCCAGAAGCTGGTGCGCACCAACCCCGTGAACGGCCGCAAGGCGGTCTATGCCGGCGCCCATGCGAGCCACATCGAGGGCTGGCCGGAGGACAAGGGCCGCGCCCTGCTGCGCCGCCTGACCGAGATCGTGACCCGGCCGGAGCACTGCTATACCCACCGGTGGCAGGATGGCGATCTGGTCATGTGGGACAACCGGGCGGTGCTGCACCGCGGTCGGCCCTGGGACGAGAGCAAGTATCCCCGCGTTATGCACCGCACCACCGTCGCCGGCCTCGGACCGAGCGTCGAGGACGGCAAGCCGCTGGCGGCCTAGCGGGCGCGGCGGCCGGACCGGGCGCGGACCATGAGCCTCCCCGACGACCAAGGGGCGCAGTGGACGGAGGAGCGGCACAGCCCGCTCTCCAGCCTGCACGACTGGGTGTATCTCGCCCGCGAGTTCGACTATGCCTACCGCCGAGGCTCGGCCGGCGGCAGCGGCAAGGTCCGCTCCCACATGAAGCAGGTGCGCGACCGGCTGGCCAAGATCCTGGCCGGTAAGACCTCGGTGCGCTTCCCCGAGCCGGCGGCCAAGCCGGTAACGGCCCATCTGGGGCGGGCGCTGGACAACGGGCTGGACGGCTCCATGCGCTCCATGGTGCGGGCGATCGGCAATGTGCAGTCCCAACTCGCCTGGGAATACGGCTACGAGCGGATGCCGCGCTACCTGATGGAGCGCTACGCCTATGCCGACATCATGGGGCCGAAGGGGCCGATCATCTCGCCGACCCTGACCCTCGGCCTGGTTCTCTTCGCGCCGCGCACGACCTATCCTGCCCACAGCCATCACGGCATCACGGAGAGCTACCTGTCGCTCTCGGGTCACTGGAGCGAGAATGACAACGGCGTCTATGCCCCGGGCTCGATCGTCCTCAACCTGCCCCAGCACATGCACGCGATCACCACGGCGGACCGCGAGCCGGTGCTGCTGGCCTATGCCTGGTGCGGCGATGCCGACACCCTGGCCGCCCCCGGCATGCGCTTCAGCCGCAAGCCCAAGACGCCCCAAGCCTGACCGGCGATGCCCGTGACCGCCCGCGAGCAGGCGCTGCAGCGCTATGCCGGCGCGCTGGAGCTGGCGGTCGGGTCGGGCAGGCTCCTGCGCAGCCACTACACTCCGCCGATGCGCCTGTTCCGTCCCTATGTCGAGGGCGGCGAGCCGCGCACGGTCGTCGTCGCCAACGTGGCCGGCGGCGTCGTCGGGGGCGACCGGCTGAGCGTGTCCCTCGATGTCGGCGCCGACGAGGCGCTGCTGGCGACCACCCAGGCCGCCGAGAAGGTGTACCGCAGCGACGGCGCCGAGGCGGTGCTGTCCAACGCCTACCGGGTCGGTGCCGGTGCCGTGCTGGAGATGCTGTCCTCCGGCACCATCCTGTTCGACGGCTCGCGGCTGCTGCGCACCACCGAGATCGACGTCGCCGCCGGCGGCCGCTTCGCCTATGCCGAGACCGTGGTGCTCGGCCGCATCGCCCGGGGTGAGGTCTTCTCAAACGGGAGCCTGCGCGACCGCATCCGCCTGCGCCGCGACGGAAGGCTGGTCTGGGCCGACGATTTCGCCCTCGACGGGGATATCGCCGGGTCGATGGCGGCGGCCGCCGGGCTCGACGGGGCCAAGGCGCTGGCCATGCTGCTGCTGGTCGGCGATGGGGCCGGACAGGCGGTGGACATCGCCCGGGCACAGCCCCCGATCGACGGCCTGCGGATCGGCGCCACCGCGCTCGCCGGCGATTGCGTCGTGGTGCGGGTGCTGGCACAGGAACCGGCGGCCGCCCGTGCCGCGCTCGCCGCGATCTGGAGTGCCAGCCGGGCGGTCTGGCTCGGCCGCCCGGCGCGCATGCCGGTGATCTGGTCGGTCTAGCGGCGTTTTCGCAGGTGCGAAAAAGGATCGACGCCGGGCTTAACCGGCGGCAACCTATACGGTGCAGAGGAGCGGGAGGGTCTTATGCAACTCAGTCCACGCGAGAAGGACAAGCTGCTGATCGCCATGGCGGCAATGGTCGCGCGCCGGCGTCTGGAGCGCGGGGTGAAGCTCAACTATCCCGAGGCGATCGCCCTGATCACCGATTTCGTCGTTGAAGGCGCGCGCGACGGCCGCTCGGTCGCCGATCTGATGGCGGCGGGGGCCGAGGTGGTCTCCAAGGACCAGGTGATGGACGGTATCGCCGACATGCTGCACGAGGTGCAGGTGGAGGCGACCTTCCCCGACGGCACCAAGCTCGTCACCGTCCACGATCCCATCCGCTGAGCGAGGAGAGAGGCCATGATCCCGGGTGAACTCATCCCCGCCGAGGGCGAGATCGAACTCAATGCCGGCGCCGACCGGCTGACGGTCACCGTCGCCAATACCGGCGACCGTCCGGTCCAGGTCGGCTCCCACTACCATTTCGCAGAGACCAATCCGGGCCTGGACTTCGACCGTAAGGCGGCCCTGGGCCGGCGGCTCGACATTCCCGCCGGCACGGCCGTGCGCTTCGAGCCGGGCCAGACCCGCGAGGTCACCCTGGTGCCGTTCGGCGGTGCGCGCAGCGTGTTCGGCTTCAACGGCCAGGTCATGGGCGCGCTACCCGACACCGTGAAGGGCCAGGGCAACGTGCCGCCGCGCATGATGCCGCGCGCCGCCTATGCCGGCATGTTCGGCCCGACCAAGGGGGACAGGGTCCGCCTCGCCGATACCGACATCGTCATCGAGGTGGAGAAGGACTTCACCACCTATGGCGACGAGGTGAAGTTCGGCGGCGGCAAGGTGATCCGTGACGGCATGGGCCAGTCCCAGGCGACCCGGGCCGAAGGGGCGGTCGATCTGGTCATCACCAACGCCACGGTGCTGGACGTCACCGGGGTCTTCAAGGCGGATATCGGCGTGCGCGACGGCCGCATCGTCGCCATCGGCAAGGCGGGGAACCCGGACGTGCAGAGCGGCGTCGACATCGTCATCGGCCCCGGCACCGAGGCCATCGCCGGCGAGGGCAAGATCCTCACCGCCGGCGGGCTCGACGTGCATATCCACTTCATCTGCCCGCAGCAGGTGGACGAGGCGCTCTCGTCGGGCGTGACCACCATGATGGGCGGCGGCACCGGCCCCGCCACCGGCACCAACGCCACGACCTGCACGCCCGGCCCGTGGAACATCATGCGGATGATGCAGGCGGCCGACGCGCTGCCGATCAATCTCGGCTTCTTCGGCAAGGGCAACGCGGCCCTGCCTCAGGCGCTGGAGGAGCAGATCCGCGCCGGCGCCTGCGGTCTGAAACTGCACGAGGACTGGGGCACGACACCCGCGGCGATCGACTGCTGCCTGTCGGTGGCCGACGCCATGGACATCCAGGTGATGATCCATACCGACACCCTGAACGAGTCCGGGTTCGTCGAGCATTCGGTGGCCGCGTTCAAGGGTCGCACCATCCACGCCTTCCACACCGAGGGTGCGGGCGGCGGCCATGCGCCGGACATCATCAAGGTCTGCGGCGAGGCCAATGTGCTGCCGTCCTCGACCAACCCGACCCGGCCGTTCACGGTGAACACGGTGGACGAGCATCTCGACATGCTGATGGTGTGCCACCATCTCGACCCGCGCATTCCCGAGGACGTGGCCTTCGCCGAAAGCCGCATCCGCAAGGAGACCATCGCGGCCGAGGACATCCTGCACGATCTCGGCGCCTTCTCGATCATGGCGTCGGACAGCCAAGCCATGGGCCGGGTCGGCGAGGTGGTGATCCGCACCTGGCAGACCGCCGACAAGATGAAGAAGCAGTTCGGCCGGCTCGACGGCGAGACCGGCGACAACGACAACCTGCGCGCCCGACGCTATGTCGCCAAGTACACGATCAACCCGGCGATCGCCCAGGGCGTGGCCCATGAGGTCGGCTCCATCGAGGTCGGCAAGCGGGCGGATCTGGTGCTGTGGAGCCCGGCCTTCTTCGGGGTGAAGCCGGACATGGTGCTGGTCGGCGGCCTGATCGCCAGCGCCCAGATGGGCGATCCGAACGCCTCCATCCCGACACCGCAGCCGGTGCATGCCCGGCCGATGTTCGGCGCGTTGGGCGGGGCGCGTACGGCCGGCTCGGTCACCTTCATCAGCCAGGCCGGGCTGGAGCGCGACATCCGCCACCAGTACGGCCTCGCCAAGCAGACGGTGGCGGTGGCCAACACCCGCGGCGGGATCTCCAAGCAGTCGATGCGGATGAACGACTACCTGCCGAAGATCACGGTGGATCCGGAGACCTACGAAGTCACCGCCGACGGCCGCCTGCTCACCTGCGAACCGGCCCAGGTGGTGTCGATGGCGCAGCGGTATTTCCTGTTCTGAGGGGGGAGGACCCATCGATTTATCCACGCTCGTCATCCCGGACGACCCCGGATCCAATCCGGGGGTGGGCCGGGACCGTGATGCGGACGGATGCACTGGGTCCCGGCCGACCTCCGGGTCAGGCCCGGTGGTCGCCGGGATGACGATGAGATGAGAGAAGTGAAGCGGTGTTGCGTCACCACTCCCCGGATTTATTCCGGGGCCCACGCTGGGTTCAGCATGGGCGTCGGACACACGAGCCCGAACGATCGGGCACGCCGACGGGTAGGCCCCGGCACAAGGCCGGGGAGTGGGAACAGAGTTTGAGGGAAGGAACTGCAACACATGACCCGCGCCGTTGAGCATGCCCGGGCCGGGCACTGGCCGGAGGGGGAGGCGAAGGCCGCCGTCACCCTGGATTTCGATGCCCGGTTCCGGCGCCGGATGATGCTGACCACCGATGGCGGCGAGGAGATCCTGCTCGACCTCGCCAAGCCGGTGGCCATGGCCGGCGGAGACGGACTGAGGCTCGACGACGGCGGCTGGCTCAAGGTGGAAGCCGCCCCGGAGGAGCTCATCGAAGTGCGCGCAAGCTCTTCCCACGCCCTGCTGCGCCTGGCCTGGCACCTGGGCAACCGCCATCTGCCGGCCGAGATCCGCGCCGACGCCATCCTCATCCGTCCGGACCATGTGATCGAGGACATGCTGCAGGGCCTCGGCGCCGATATCGCCCGTGTCACTCAGCCGTTCCAGCCGGAAGGCGGCGCCTATGGCGATCCGGCCAGCCCCGGCGGTCACCACCATCACCACGATCACGATCATGATCACGGCCACGACCACGGGCACGATCACGGGCACGGCCATCACCACCACCATGGACACTGACCGGCCTCAGGCGGAGCGGGCGGCCGATGGGCTGCTGAAGCTCGCGGCCTGGACCTCGCCGTCCTTCCCGGTCGGCGCCTTCGCCTATAGCCACGGGCTGGAATGGGCGGTGGAGGCGGGGCTGGTGCGCGATGCCGAGAGCCTGCGGGCCTGGGCCGCCCACCTGCTGGCCCAGGGCGCGCCGCGACAGGACGCGGTGCTGCTCGCCCGCGCCTATCGCCAACTCGACGAGGCGGCGGGACTGCTGGAAACGGCGGAACTGGCGGCGGCCCTCAAGGGCACGGCGGAACTGGCGCAGGAGACCGTGGTCCAGGGCGGCGCCTTCCTGCGCACGGTGCGCGCCGCCTGGCCCCAGCCGGCGTTGGACGCGCTGGCCACAAGGTTCGCGCGCGACAAGCTCGAGCTCGCCCTGCCGGTGGCCGTTGGCCTCTGCGCCGCGACCCACGGCATCGACCTGTCGGCCACCCTGCGGTTCTTCCTGCACGGCGCGGCGGCCAACACGGTGTCCGCCGCGATCCGCCTGTCGATGATCGGCCAGACCGACGGTCAGCGGGTCACGGCGGCGCTGGAACCGGTTATTCTCTCCGTCGCGTCGCAGGCGCTCGCCGCCGATCCCGACGCGCTCTGGTCGGCCGTCCCGATGGTCGACTGGTGTTCCATGCGACACGAAACCCAGCACACGAGGTTGTTCCGGTCATGAGCACGGCGTTTGATGTCTCCCCCCACGGTCCCTTCCGCGTCGGCATCGGCGGGCCGGTCGGCTCCGGCAAGACCGCGCTCGTGGAGGTCCTGTGCAAGGCGATGCGCGACGCGAACGACCTGGTCGTCGTCACCAACGACATCTACACCGACGAGGACCGCCGCATCCTGGTCCGCGCCGAGGCGCTGGAGGAGGAGCGGATCATGGGGGTGGAGACGGGCGGCTGCCCGCACACCGCCATCCGCGAGGATGCCTCCATCAACCTCGCCGCCGTCGAGCGCATGGCCGGCCTGTTCCCGTCGGCCCAGATCTGCTTCATCGAGAGCGGCGGCGACAACCTGGCCGCCACCTTCAGCCCGGAGCTGGCCGACATCACCATCTACGTGATCGACGTGGCCGCCGGCGAGAAGATCCCGCGCAAGGGCGGTCCCGGCATCACCCGCTCCGACCTGCTGATCATCAACAAGATCGACCTGGCCCCGCTGGTCGGCGCCGACCTGTCGGTGATGGAGGCGGACAGCAAGAGGATGCGCGGCGACCGGCCGTTCCTGTTCACCAACCTGAAGGACGGCACCGGCGTACCGGAGATCGTCTCCTTCATCCGCCGCCACGGCGGGCTGATGTAACGCGGCGGTTCACGGAGCCAGAGACTCTGTTTGCGCGTGGTTAAACGAACGTTAATAACCAACAGAACAGATTGGTTCGAAATTTAATTATTTTTTACAGACAGTCGTGTAGATACCCGCGTCCACAGTGCATTCACTAGGGACTGCTCCGTAGTCACTATTATGCACGTTCATGAGGGTATCATGTTTCTATTCACTCGGCGCGCAGACAACGAGAACAAGCCGGAGATCGCGGAAGCGCTTAACCGTTCGCAGGCACTCATCGAGTTCGGTCTCGACGGCACGGTCAAGACCGCCAACGAAAATTTCTTGAAGCTCATGGGCTTCAGTCTCGATCAGGTCGTCGGTAAGAACCACAGCACCTTCGTGCCCAAACATGAAGGCGATTCTGCGGAGTATCGGGCGTTCTGGCAGGCGTTGCGCGGCGGTGAGACTCAGACCGGGGTGTTTCGTCGGGTGAAGCGCGATGGGTCGGACATCTGGCTGCAGGCAAGCTATATCCCCACCACGAACCGTGCCGGCGCCCTGACCGGAGTGATCAAGCTCGCGACCGATGTGACCGAACGGGTGCTGCGGGATGTCTTCTCCTCCGGCCAGACTGACGCCATCGGTAAATCGATGGCCGTGATCGAGTTCGAGCTCGACGGCACCATCGTCCGGGCGAACCAGAACTTCCTCGACACCTTGGGCTATTCGCTGTCGGAGATTCAGGGCAAGCACCACAGCATGTTCATCGATCCCGCGCAGGTGAAAGGCGAGGAGTACAAGCAGTTCTGGCCGTCACTCGCCGCCGGCAATTTCAAGCAGGGCGAGTTCAAGCGGATCGGCAAGGGCGGGCGCGAGGTCTGGATCCAGGCGACCTACAACCCCATCCGCGACCTCGACGGCAATCCGTTCAGGGTCGTCAAGTTTGCCACCGACGTGACCAAGCAGAAGCTCAAGGCCGCCGATGCCCAGGGCCAGATCGATGCGATCGGGGCGTCACAGGCGGTCATCGAGTTCGATCTCGACGGGATCATCCAGTCGGCGAACGCGCATTTCCTCGGTGCGATAGGCTACACGATCGACGAGATCCGGGGAAAGCATCACCGGATGTTCGTCGACAAGGGTTACCAGTCGAGCCCGGAATATGCGGAGTTCTGGGATGCGCTGCGCCGCGGCCAGTACCGCTCGGGTGAGTTCCGGCGCATCGGCAAGGGCGGACGCGAGGTCTGGATCCAGGCGTCCTACAACCCGATCTGCGACCTCAACGGCAAGCCGTTCAAGGTGGTTAAGTACGCTTCGGACGTGACCGATCAGGTGCTCGCCCGCAAGCGGGCCGAGCACGTCCAGCAGCTCATGGAAACGGTCGCCGCGGGTGCCGAGGAGTTGAATGCGTCGGTCAAGGAGATTGCGACCAGCATGGTCAAGTCGAAGGACACGACGGCTGGCGCCTTCGATCTGGTCGTCGCCGCCGACGGCTTCACGGTGGAACTGGAAGGGGCCACCAAGGCCATGGGCGGCATCGTCGAGGCGATCAACGACATCACCGGCCAGATCAGCCTTCTCGCGCTGAACGCGACGATCGAGTCGGCTCGGGCCGGCGAGGCGGGCAAGGGCTTCGCGGTGGTCGCCAACGAGGTCAAGAACCTGGCGAACCAGGCGAAGAACGCCACCGATCAGATTGGCGAGAATATCAGCCGCATGCAGCATGTTTCCAGCGAGGTGGTGAACTCTCTGGCCTCGATCCGCTCGGCGATGGATGAGGTCCAGGAATACGTGGCCTCCACGGCGGCCGCGGTCGAGGAGCAGAGCACCGTGGCCAATGACATGTCGGCAAACATGCAGCGCGCTTCACAAGAGGCGAGTGCCATGGGGCGCTGAGAACGACTGCTGAGGACCGGCCCGGTGTCGAGGTGGGCCGGTCCTCACTGGAAACGGTACCGATTAGTATCTGCTTTTCTTTAAAAAATTTCGTGGGGTTCAAGATTTATTAACAGCATCTCCCCGATAGACCACGTCTGATCTCTTCTAGCTCGGGGATGCTGACGTGAAGCACCTTTCAAACCTGAAAATCAGTGCCCGCCTGTTCGGCGGGTTCGGCATTGTCCTGGGGCTGATGGTGCTGCTCGCCGCCACAGTCAGCGTGAACCTGCTCGGCACCAGCCAGGACGTGGTCGACTATCGACGCACCGCGGTGAACACCAACCAGATCGGCCGCATCCAGGCCAACCTCCTCGCGACCCGTCTGGCCGTGAAGGACTTCGTGAAGACGGGGTCCGACAGCGCCATCGCCGCGGTGAGGGAGCGTCACGCCGCTTCTATGGCTCTGTTCACAGAAGCCGAGCAGTCAATCAAGAACTCTCAGCGCAAGGCGGCGCTGGCCGGTATGCACGCCCAGATGGAGCAGTACGGCCAGACCTTCGAGGAGGTCACCGCCCTGCAGGTGAAGCGCAACGAACTTGTCGCCATCCTGAATACCATCGGTCCGTCGGCCACAGCCTCGCTGGAGGCGACGGTCGACATCGTTTCCGGCAATGGCAAACCCGTGCAGATCGCCGCGTTGGTTATCGCCATGGAGGATCTGCTGGCGATGCGGCTCGAGGCCAACAAGTTCCTGCTTGATAACCGGCACCAGGATCTGGAGTCGGCGATCGCATTTAAGTTGGCCGGCAAGAAGAATGCCGAGATGCTCCGGGGCGTGGTGGACGATGCGGTCGTCGATACGCTGGTTCGCCAACTCACCGCGTATGAAAATACCTTGCGGAGCGTGGGAGAGGTCATCGAGCAGCGCAACACCCTGATCACCGGCACCCTGGATCGCATCGGCCCGCAGGTCGCCGAGGAGATCGAAACCATGAAGCTCGACTACAAGTCCGTGCAGGACACTTTGGGCCCGCAGATGCAGTCGGACACCGAGAATTCGGTGGTCGTGTCGATTGCTGTTGCGACGGTTGCGGTGATCGTCGGCGTGCTCGCCGCCCTGCTGATCACCCGGAGCATTGCCGGGCCGGTGGGAGGTCTCACAAGCGCCATGGGTCGCCTTTCCGATGGCGACGTGGCCACACAGATCCCGTCGACCGAACAGAAGGACGAAATCGGCCTGATGGCTCGGGCGGTGCAGGTCTTCAAGGACAACATGATCCGGGCGCGGGAACTCGAGGAGCAGGAGAAGATCCAGCAGGCCGAGAGAAACCGGCGGACCGAAGCCGTGGAGATGGCCGTCAACGACTTCCAGTCGCAGATCACCGAGCGCCTCGAGGCCCTGCGGGGCGTTTCCGACGAACTGGGCCGGTCGGCCGACACGCTGACCGGCGTGGCGAGCGAGACCAAGGAGCAGAGCACCGGTGCGGCAGCCGCTTCCGATCAGACCGCGGCGAACGTTCAGAGCGTGTCCGCGGCGGCGGAGGAGATGGACTCGTCCTTCGGTGAGATCGTCTCCCAGGTCAGCCGGGCCAGCACGTCGGTGGAGAACACCTCTGGCCGTGCCCGCCAGACCCTGACCTCGATCGAGGATCTGCAGGAGCAGTCCGAGGGCATCGCCCAGGTGATCGAGCTGATCACGGGGATCGCCGAGCAGACCAACCTGCTGGCCCTCAACGCCACGATCGAGGCGGCGCGGGCGGGCGATGCCGGCAAGGGCTTCGCCGTCGTGGCCTCGGAGGTCAAGTCGCTCGCGACTCAGACCGGCAAGGCGACGGAGGAGATCTCCGACAAGATTCGCCGGGTTCAGGAAGCCTGCGGAACCTCGGTCGGGGCGGTCCGCGCGATCGTGACCAGCATCGAGGAGGTCAACGAAATCTCCGCGGCCATCTCCGCCGCGGTCGAGCAGCAGAAGGCGGCGACCTCGGAGATCACCCGCAACATGCAGGAAGCGGCCAAGGGAACCGAGCAGCTTTCCTCGAACATCGCACGGGTGAACGAGGCCTCCGACCGGACGTCGTCGACCGTCGGCGGTGTGACCACTGCGGCCCGGCGGACCGAGGCCGAGGCGGTCGCCATGAAGGACGCGATCGACGGGTTCATCCAGCGGGTCAAGGCAGCCTGAGGACACGCCCCGGCGCCTCATCCAAACATCGCCCCCGGCAGTCACGCGATGACTGCCGGGGGCGCCGCTTTTGTGCGCTGCGAAATAAAGTGTCGAAATTTTCCGCCGAAAACGTGGAAAATATGACCCTTTATTTCTTCAGGAAAATTTAATTTTTCTATTACAACTTAGGGCAGCGGAGGAATCGAAGAACCATAAGGGTGCTTATAATGTCAGCCCATTCGTACCTGTCGAACTTCAGGATCGGCACTCGGCTCGCAGCGGGTTTCGGCATTATCATCGTGCTGTTGCTCGTCCTGGCCGCCCAGGCCGGCTACAGCCTCTGGCAGTCCCGCGAGGGCGTCACTGGCTATCGCGCCATTGCCACGAACACCAATCTGATCGCCCGGATACAGGCGACCATTCTGACCAGCCAGATCAGCGCGAAGGCCTTCGAAAGCAGCGGCTCGGCGAGTGCCGCCGCCCTGGTCGAGATGCGCCTTGCCGATGTCCAGACCCTGCTCGACGAAGCCAAGTCCTCGATCACCGACGAGGAGCAGGCAGCTCTCCTGAACCAGATTCAGGAGAACATCACCATCTATGGACAGACCTTCGCCCAGGTCTCCGCGCTGCATGACGAGCGCAAGAAGATCGTGGCGACCCTGGACGAGACCGGCGAGCGGTTCACGTCCCTGATCAAGGAGATGGTGGAGGACGCCAAGGGGTGGGACGACGTCGCCGCGATGGGCGACCTGGCCTATGCGCTGGAGGGCGCGCTCGAGGTTCGCTTCGCCTCCCAGCGTTATCTGGTGACCAACGACCCCGAAGCGATCGGCTATGTGCGCAAATTTCTCGGCAATGCACTGGAGATCGTCACCGAGCTGGTCGATGCCGGCGATTTCCGGGCCATCACCGTGCAGGAGGACCTGACCTCCTTCGGCGAGACCTTCGACGCCATCGTCCAGATGACCGTCAAGCGCAATCAGATGATCGCCGACCAGCTGAACGTGCTGGGCGATCAGACGGCCGAACTGATCGACGAGATGGAGACCAAATACCTGGCCCTGCAGAACGACCTGGGGTCCGACATGCAGTCCAGTGCCGAGATTTCGCTGATCATCGACGGCGCGGTCGCCCTGGCGGCGCTGGTGATCGGCATTCTGTCGGCCATTCTGATGGCCCGCAGCATCACCGGCCCGGTCGGCTCGCTGACCGAGAGCATGGGGCATCTGGCCGAGGGTGATCTGAATACCGAGATCCCGTCGACGGAGGCACAGGACGAGATCGGCCGGATGGCCAGGGCGGTGCAGGTGTTCAAGGACAACATGATCCGCACCAAGGAGCTGGAGACCGAACAGGCCAAGCTCGACGCGCGGCGCCAGGAACGGGCCTCGGCGCTGGAGGAGGCGATCTCCGAGTTCCAGACCAGCATCGGCGAGCGGCTGGAGAAGCTGCGCGGCGTGTCGGAGGAACTCGGCGGCTCGGCGGAGACCCTGCGGACCGTCGCCGGGGAGACCAAGGACCGCAGTTCCGAGGTCGCGTCGATCTCGGAGCAGACGTCCGCCAACGTGCAGAGCGTGTCGGCGGCGGCGGAGGAGATGGACTCCTCCTTCGGCGAGATCGTCGGCCAGGTGACCCGGTCCAGCGACACGGTCCGCAACACCTCCGACAAGGCCCGGGTCACCCTGTCCTCCATGGAGGATCTGGCCACCCAGTCCGAGGCGATCGCCCAGGTGGTCGAGCTGATCACCAGCATCTCCGAGCAGACCAACCTGCTGGCCCTGAACGCCACGATCGAGGCGGCCCGGGCCGGGGACGCGGGCAAGGGCTTCGCCGTGGTCGCCTCTGAAGTGAAGAGCCTGGCCACGCAGACCGGCAAGGCGACCGAGGAGATCGCCGACAAGATCCGCCGCGTCCAGGAAGCCTGCGGCACCTCGGTCGATGCGGTCCGCGAGATCGTCTCCAGCATCGAGCAGGTGGACGAGATCTCCGCGGCGATCTCCGCCGCCGTCGAGGAGCAGAAGGCGGCCACGGCCGAGATCACCAGGAACATGCAGGAAGCCGCCCGCGGGACCGAGCAGCTCTCGGCCAATATCGGCGGGGTGAACGAGGCCACGGACCGCACGGTGGCGACGGTGGGCAACGTCACCGACGCGGCCGGCCGCACCACGGTCGTTTCCGGCGAGCTGCGCGATGTGGTCGACCGCTTCGTCGGGCGGGTTCAGGCCGCCTGACGGGCACAGTTGCGGTGGGGGACGGGCGGCGCTCCGGGCAACCGGGGCGCCGCTCTCTTTTTGGCTCGGCCGCAGCCGGTCAGCCGGGATGAATCAGTTCGTCGCGGCCCAGACCCGGTCCATGGCGCCTTGGTCGAGCCCGCCCATCAGCATCGCCGTCAGCAGCAGCCGGGCCTTCAGCGGCGGAAGGCGGCCCGCCGAGCGCACGCCCCGGCGCAGCAGGTCCATTTCCGAGCCCTCGCGCTCATAGGTCTTGGCCAGCAGGTAGCCGGCCTGCATGCGCCCGGCCATGACCACCGGCAGATGCGGGATCAGGGCGTCCAGATGCGCGGTCACCCAGGACGGCGTGTGGCCGCCGCCCATGGCGCCCAGCACGATGCCGGAATAGCCGAAGCGGTCCGGATCGGCCGCCATCGCCGCCAGCAGCGCCCCGGTCTCGCCCATCGCCATGGTCAGCAGCGCGACCGCGGGCAGCGGCGGCGCAACGGAGGTCAGCGTCAGATCGCCGAGGGCCGCGTCCAGGGCGGTCTTGTGGTCCCGCACCGGGCGGCCTGTCAGCCGCACCCTGTCCTCCACCACCACGCCCAGCGGGCCGGCCTCGGGACTGGCGAAGGCGTCGATCCGGCTGGTGTTGGTCTTGGCCACATCGACGGCGGCGTGGATGCTGTCCAGCATCACCACCATCACCCCCAGCTCCCGCGCGCCGTTCCGCACGGCCGGGTCGGTGACCACCTGCATGGCGGCGTAGACGTTGCCCGGCCCGTCATGGGAGATCGACAGCGGGTTGCGCATCGCCCCGGTGACGACCACCGGCACGTCGGCCCGCAGCGCCAGGTCCAGCAGGAAGGCGGATTCCTCCATGGTATCGGTGCCCTGGGTGACGATGGCGCCGTCGATGCCGTCCGCCACCGCCGTCTCGATGGCGCGGGCGACCTCCAGCACGTTGTCGACGGACAGGTCCGAGCTGCCGATGGTGCTGACGGTGCGCGCCTCGATCTCGGCCAGCGCGTCGATGCCGGGCGCGGCGGCGACAAGCTGCTCCGCCGTCAGGCCCGGGCGCACGCCCGCCTCGCCCTTGACCATCGAGATTGTCCCGCCGAGCGCGAATACCGCGATCCGAGGCTTCGCCATGTCGTCCCTCCGTGTTGTTTGGCGGGAAGATGCGCGGTCGGCCCTGGGTTGTCGAGACGGGAAGAGACCGGCGCGCCGGTCAGTCGACGAACGCCTGCACGAACGCCGCCATGGTTGGATAGGTCGCGTCGGGCACCGCCAGCTCGGCGCCGAAGCCGGTATGGCCGAGCGCCTTGCCGCTGCGGTCGATATGGACGACGGGCTGGCCGAGCAGGTTGCAGGGCCGCACGTCGGCGCGCCGGCTCTGGGCCACGTGCAGAACCCGATGCGGCGGGATTCCGCGCGCCGCGAGGTCGGTGAGCGACAGCACGAAATGTCGCAGCGACGGTTTGTAGGCGCCGGCGCGCTCGGCCGTGACGAGGATCTCGAACGGCTCGTGCAGCCGCGCCCGGGACCGCGCGAAGGACGCGTCGTCCATGTTGGTCAGCGCGCCCAGCACGAACCGCTCCTTCAGCCGCGCCAGGGCGGCGACGCTGTCGTCATAGGCCGGCCATTCGCCGACCGAGGCGCCGAAGGCCTGCTGCTCGCCCGGGTCCACTCGGCCACCCCATTCACCGGCCACATAGGCAATGGCGAGCTCCAGGATTCGCGGATAGGGCCGGGCGGGGGACAGCATCTGGTAATGCGCCCGGGCGCGGTCGAAGGCGTCGATCAGCTCGGCGTCGGTGGGCGTGGCGCCTTGGCCGTCCGCCCCCTGGCTATCCACACACGCCCGCAGCCGGGCCAGAATGGACGGCTCCCAGTCGATCAGGGTGCCGTAGACGTCGAAGGTGATCGCGTCGAAATCATCCGGTCGCATTTTGCTTCTCCAAATTATCGATAATCGATAAAATGATCCATAGACAGACCGACGTCAACAATCAGGATGGGATCGTGACCCTCGACCCGACGCCCCTGCCGAGCCGGCGCTCCATGCCGGCGGAGATCGCCGCCCTGCTGCGCGAGGAGATCCTGGACGGGGTCCTAGCGCCGGACGCGCGGCTGCCCCAGGAGCATCTGGCCCGGCGCTTCGGCACCAGCCAGGCGCCGATCCGCGAGGCCTTGCGCCGGCTGGAGGCCGAAGGGCTGGCCGTGTCGGTGGCGAACCGGGGTGTGCGGGTCGCCGGCCTGTCGGCGGCGGAGGCGGAGGAAATCGGTGCCCTGCGCCTCGCCCTGGAGCCGGGGCTGGCCGAGCGGGCCGCCGGGCGCGCGGCGCTGGTGGACGTGGCGGCGGCCCGGGCGGCGATCGGGGCGATGGAGCGGGCATCGACACCGGCGGCGCTAATGACGGCCAACGCCGCCTTCCACGACGCGCTTTACGCCGCCGCCGACCGGCCGATCACCCTGGAGCTGGTGACGGGCCTGCGGGCGCGCTACGAGCGCTATCTGCGGCTGATGTGGCGCATGACCGGCCATGCGGCGCTGTCGAACGATGAGCACGGGGAGATCCTGGCTCTGGTGCTGGCCGGGGACGGGGTAGAGGTTCGCCGGGTGATGGAGCGCCATATCGCGGGCTCGACGGCGGAGATCCTGAAGGCGCTTGGGGCGGGTGGTTGGAAGGGTTGATGCTCCCTGCCCCTCCGCACTCCCCGGATTTATTCCGGGGCCCACGCGGGGTACCGCTGCAGCTTGAGGTTTCCCGCTTACGGGCGCGCCGATCCGTGGACCCCGGAATAAATCCGGGGAGTGTAGAGAATGGGGGAGTGTGGGCGCCCCTTCCGCGCTCGCCACCTTGACCGACGGCGCTTCCCCGTGGGGAAATGTCCTCAACCAAGAACAAGACGCGAAAACCGGGAGGATCGAATGGCGAACCGGGGGTTCGGCCCGCTGCAGGGCATGACGGTGATCGAGCTGTGCCACCACATGGCGGGGCCGACCTGCGGGCTGATGCTCGCCGATATGGGCGCCGACGTGATCAAGGTGGAGAAGATCAAGGGCGGCGACGACACGCGGCGCAACCTGCCGCCGGAGATCAACGGCGAGGCCGCCGCCTTCATGATGATGAACCGCAACAAGCGCGGGGTGGTCCTCGACCTCAAGACCGAGGAAGGCGCGGAGATTCTGCGCAGGCTCGTCGCCAAGGCCGACGTGCTGACCGAGAACTTCCGGCCCGGCGTGCTGGAGCGGCTCGGCCTCGGCTACGAGGATCTGAAGGCGATCAACCCCGGCCTGATCTACGCGTCCATTTCCGGCTTCGGGCGTACCGGCCCCTATGCCAAGCGCGGCGGCTTCGACCTGGTCGCCCAGGGCATGAGCGGGCTGATGAGCATCACCGGCGAGCGGCCGGATGGCCCGCCGGTGAAGGTCGGCGCCCCGGTCTGCGACATCACCGCCGGCCTGCTGCTGGCGCTCGGCGTCTGCGCCGCCTATTCCCACCGGCTGAAGACCGGCGAGGGCCAGCGCCTGGACACCTCGCTGATGGAAGCCGGGATCACCCATACCTACTGGCAGTCGGCCATCGCCTTCGCCACCGGCGTCGCACCCCGCGCCATGGGTTCGGCCCATCCGCTGAACGCGCCCTATCAGGCGGTGAAGACCGCCGACGGCTACATCAACATCGCCGCCAATACCGGAGCGTTCTGGACCGGCATGCTGGACATGATCGGCGCGCCGCAGCTCGCCGACGACCCGCGCTTCCGCAGCAACGGCGACCGCATGGCCAACCTGAAGGACCTGGAGGCGGAACTGAACGCCCGCTTCGAGACGAAGACCAGCGACGCCTGGCTCGCGGAGTTCGAGGCCCGCGGCATTCCGGCCGGTCCGATCTTCGACGTGCTGGAGATGCACCAGGACCCGCAGACCATCGCCCGCGAAATGGTGCCGACCACCGAGCATCCGGTCGCCGGCACGGTCCAGACCATCGGCCTGCCGATCAAGTTCGAGAGCACGCCGGGTAAGGTCGCCACGCCCTCGCCGCTGTTCGGCCAGCACACGGCCGGGGTGCTCGAGGAACTCGGATACGACGCCGAGGAGATCGCCAGATTGGCCGAGACGGGCGCGGTCCTGCTCGGCACTTTGCCCAACCAGGAGGCAGCCGAATGAGCGAGGTCAAGGGGACGAGCGATCTGAGCGGGACCGAGGATGTGCTGGTCCATGTGGAGGACCGCATCGC
Source organism: Thalassobaculum salexigens DSM 19539 (assembly GCF_000423805.1). Taxonomy (NCBI): domain Bacteria; kingdom Pseudomonadati; phylum Pseudomonadota; class Alphaproteobacteria; order Rhodospirillales; family Thalassobaculaceae; genus Thalassobaculum; species Thalassobaculum salexigens. The sequence continues at coordinate 770,235 of NZ_KE384094.1, read as the reverse complement.
CACGGTGACGATCAACCGGGCGTCCAAGCACAACGCCATGAACCTCGAGGTGTTCGGCGCGCTGGGCAAGGTCTTCACCGCGCTGGATTCGGACGAGGACCTGCGCTGCGTGGTGATCCGCGGCGCCGGCGGCAAGGCGTTCTCCGCCGGGGCCGACATCTCCGAGTTCGAGAGCGTGCGCAAGGACAAGAAGGCGGCGATCGACTACGCCAAGACGTCGAACCCGTCCGGCCATGCGGTGGTGTCGTGCCGGCATCCGACCATCGCCCTGATCGAGGGGCTGTGCGTCGGCGGCGGCTTCGGGCTGGCGGCCCTGTGCGACCTGCGGATCTGCGGCGAGAGCAGCCGCTTCGGTGTGCCGGTCAAGCGCCTGGGCCTGGTGGAGTCGGCGGAGGAGCTGGAGTTTCAGGTGAAGAAATACGGCGCCTCCGCCATGCTGGAGATCCTGCTGGTTGGCGACCTGCTGAATGCCGAGAAGGCCTATCACTACGGCATCGTCAACAAGGTAATGCCGGACGCGGAGGTCGAGGCCGCGGCCTATGAATGGGCGGCGAAGATCGCGGAGGGCGCGCCGCTGACCGCGCGCTGGCACAAGAAGTTCGTCTACCGCCTCACCGACCCGTCCCCGCTCTCGCCGGCGGAACTCGACGAGGGCTACGACGCCTTCGACACCGAGGACTTCCAGCGCGGGTACAAGGCGTTCCTGGCGAAGGAGAAGCCAAGCTTCGTCGGGCGGTAGCTCCATCTTTCCCTATCCGTCATCCCGGACGGCCCCGGACTTGATCCGGGGGCGGGCCGGGACCCGGCACTGCTGCCCGTTCCCAGGGTCCCGGCCGACCTCCGGGTCAGGCCCGGAGCTCGCTGGATGACGGGCGTGGAGTAAAGAGCCGGGTTACTCCCCCGCCTCCGCCTTCGGCCGGTGCCATTGCGGCCACATCTTTTCCACCACGGGACCCGTGTCCGCGAATGCGTGGCAGGTGTTGAGCAGGCGCGGGGGGCGGCCGGAACCGTCGGTCTTCTTCGGCGCTTCGCCCCTGGCCTCGGCTTCGCGCTGCATGCGGGACTTCTCGCCGAAGATCGTCTGATAGGCCACCGTCGCCAGCGGGCCGAGCAGCTCGACCAGATGGGTGCAGCCCTCCACCCCGCCGAGCCGCTCGCGCACCTGCTTGCGCCAGCCGGCGCCGATCGACAGGCCCTCCAGCCGCTTGAAGTTCGGGGTGATCGACGGGCAGATCGGGAACGGGCTCGCGTCCGTGGAGGCCTCCGCACCGTGCACCGTCATGTCCGCGTCGATGGTCAGGCGCAGCCACATGTCGTGGATCGCCTGACCCGGCTCCACGGTGCCGCGGAACTCGTTGGGGAAGGCGTAGCTCTTGGTGTCGACCAGATGGCCTTCGATGTCCCACAGCCCGTCGCTGCGCCGCCAGCCCTTGCAGACGATGGTGCGGTCATGGACGGGTTCGCGCTCTACGGGAGGGCTCAGCGGCATGGAAATCTCTCGTCGCAGCGGAAGAAGGAGCGCCGAGGCGGTCAGCCGCCGCTCGGCTCGGTGATCGGGGTCATCCGCAACAGGGTCATCTGGTTACGATGCCGCCGCAGGATCCGGAAGCGGAAGCCGTGGAAGGAGAATTCCTGCCCGACTTCGGGGATCTTGCGGGATTCATATAGCACGAGCCCGGCGATGGTGGAGGCCTCTTCGTCCGGCAGGTCCCATTCGAACTCGCGGTTCAGGTCGCGGATCGTCACCGACCCCTCGACCACGTAGGAGCCGTCGGGCTGCGGCCGCACGCCGGAGACGGCGACGTCGTGCTCGTCCAGGATGTCGCCGACGATCTCCTCCAGGATGTCCTCCAGGGTCACCACGCCCATGAAGCTGCCGTACTCGTCGACCACCACGGCGAAGTGCTCGCGCCGCTCGCGGAATGCCTGGAGTTGGTCGAGCAGGGTGGTGGTGTCGGGAATGAACCAGGGCTCGGCGGCGATGGCCATGACGTCGAACGCCTCCGGCGTCATGCCCTTGGCGGCGCGGATCGCCCGCAGCAGCGCCTTGACGTGCAGCACGCCGACGATGTTGTCCTGGTCCTCGCGGTACAGCGGCAGGCGGGTGAACGGGCTCTCGAGCACCTGGGCCAGCAGCTCGTCGATCGGGGCGTCGGCGTCGATCATCCGCACCGAGCCCCGGTGGGTCATGATCTCCTCGACCTCCACATCGGCCAGGTCGAGAATGCTGCGCAGCATGGCGCGCTCGTGCTCGACCTCCTCGCCGCCATCGGCGTGCATCTCGATCAGGCCGCGCAGTTCCTCTTCCCGCTCGTCATGGCCGAGACCGGCGGCGACGGAGACGCCGAACAGTTTCAGCGTGGCGCCGACGATGACCCGGGTGGCCCAGGTGAAGGGGGTGAGGATGAAGACCAGGGCGCGGATCAGGGGACCGACCACAAGGGCCATCTTGTCCGGATTGTTGATCGCATAGGTCTTGGGCAGGACCTCGGCGAAGATTACCACCAGCACGGTCATCACCACCGTGGCCACGGCCACGCCGTTCTCGCCCATGAGCGCGATCATCGCGCTGGTCGCGAGCGCGGAGGCCAGGATGTTGGCGATGTTGTTGCCGATCAGGATGGCGCCGATCAGGCTGTCGCTCTTCTCCTTCAGCGCGACCACCGTGGCGGCCGGGCCGCTGCCCTTGCGGGCGAGCTGGCTCAGCCGCGCCTTGCTGGCGGCGGTCAGCGCGGTCTCGGAGCCGGAGAAGAACCCGGACATGATGATGAGGAGCAGGATCACCCCCAGGGTGATCGCCGTCTCGATGTCGATGTCGAACGTCGTCGGAAGATCCATGGCCGGCTCAGGCCGCCTGCTGCCGGGTGAGAAGGGCGCGGGCATGCGCCGGGTCGATGTCGTCGCGCACCCGGGCCTCGCCGAGCGCGTCGAGCAGTACGAAGACGATCCGGCCGTCGCGTGCCTTCTTGTCCTTGGTCATGTGCGCCAGCAGGGCGTCGGCGGTCCAGCTGCGGGTCGGATCGAGCGCGTCCAACTCCGTGCGCAGGCCGACGGCGTCGAGGTGACGGGTCAGCCGTTCGGCGTCCTGCCCGCTGCAGGCGCCGATCCGGACCGACAGACGGGCCGCCAGCACCATGCCGACCGCCACCGCCTCGCCATGCAGCAGCGAGCCGTCATAACCGGCCATGGCCTCCAGCGCATGCCCGAAGGTGTGGCCGAGATTGAGCAGGGCGCGCCGACCGCCGGCCTGTTCCCGCTCGTCGCCGGCCACAACCTCGGCCTTGGCCCGGCAGGAGGCGACGATGGCGTGGCGGCGGGCGTCAGGGTCGCCGGCGATCACCGCCTTGCCGTGCTGCTCCAGCCACTCGAAGAAGCCGCGGTCGCCCAGCGCGCCGTATTTCGCCACTTCGGCATAGCCTGCCAGCAGCTCGCGCTCCGGCAGGCTGTCGAGCACCGTCGTGTCGATCAGCACCCGGCGCGGCTGGTGGAAGGCGCCGACCAGATTCTTGCCGTGGCGGGTGTTGATGCCGGTCTTGCCGCCGACCGAGCTGTCGACCTGGGCGAGCAGGGTGGTCGGGATCTGGATGAAGTCGAGACCGCGCAGCAGGCTGGCCGCCACGAACCCGGCGAGGTCGCCGACCACGCCGCCGCCGAAGGCGACGATCAGCGTGCGCCGGTCGATCCCCAGGGCAAGGGCGCGTTCGCAGAGATCCTGATACTGGACGAAGGTCTTGCCGGACTCGCCCGCCGGGGTGGTGAGCGTGTCGACCCGCCGGGCGGTCGAGGCCTTCAGGGCCGCGTCCAGCGCGCCCAGAGGCGCGCCGACCAGCCCCTCGTCGGCGATGACGACCAGGTGACGCCCGTCGATCAGATCCGCCAGCTCCCGGTCGGCCGCGCCGATCAGGCCGGCGCCGACCCGGATGTCATACCGCCGGTCCGCGAGATCGACCGCGACGGTCTCGATGTCGCCCACTGCGATGTCGTTCATGTGTCTTCCGTCGTTGAGGGACGTCATTGGTGCTGCGCGGCCTCGCGCCCCAGATGGTCGAGCACGGCGTGATAGACCTTATCGACCGTCTCCTCAATCGGGACCCGCTGCGTTTCCACGACGAGATCGGCTTCGGCATAGACCGGATAGCGCTTCCGCATGAGGTCGCGCAGGGTGGCCTTGGGGTCGGCGGTCTTCAGCAGCGGCCGGTTGGAGCGCTTGGACACCCGTTCGAAGAGCGTCTCGAAATCCGCCTTCAGCCACAGCGACATCGACTCCGCCTTGATCAGTGCGCGGGTGTCGTCCGCCATGAAGGCGCCGCCGCCGGTGGCCAGCACCCGAGGGCCGCCGCTCTCGATCAGACGGCGGATGACCCGGCGTTCGCCGTTGCGGAACTCCTCCTCGCCGAAGGCCTCGAAGATTTCCGGGATGGTCCGGCCGGCCGCCTTCTCGATCTCGGTGTCGGCATCGGCGAAGGCCACGCCGAGCCGATGGGCCAGCCGCCGGCCGATGCTGCTCTTGCCCGCGCCCATCAGGCCGACCAGGACCAGGGGCCGTGCAAGCAGGGGCTGGGCGAGCGGGGGCGACGGAGCGGGTTCCGCGACGCTCTCGGCCTGCGATTCGGTCAATGCCGGCTGTGTGGTCGGACGAGCCGCCATGATCAATGTCCCGGACATGGCCGGATCCCGTGGGTTCGTTTGCGCGTGCCATGCGCCACCGGTTAAAGTGCCACCGTCGCGCCTTAGTTAGAACCGTAGCATATGCGTCGCGACACCTGCCAGCCGACTGACGGCGCGCCTTCCTGCGCCGGGCGAGGCGGGGTCGTTCTGTATCGATTCCGGCGACCGGGCCTTGGCCATGCGTTTTACTCTGTTTGTGCTCTTCCTTATTGTTCTGATCCTCGCCGGAGGCGCGGTGTTCCTGTTGACATGGGACATACCGGCGCCGACGGCGCCGGTCGAGAAGGTGATCCCGAATGATCGGTTCCCGCGTTAGCCACCCGCACGCGGTTCTGACCTGGCTGCGTGTCGGTCTGGTTGCCGGTGCCTGCCTTGCCGCGCTGACGCCGTATCGGGCCGTCGCGCAGATCGGAGCGCCGATCCAGATCGGGCCGCCGCCGGCGACCGGGACCCAGCCGGAACCTCCTGCCTTCGGCCGGCCCCCCGCCGCCACCCAGCCCCCTGCCGCTACCGCACCGGTGGTGCCGACCTTTCAGCGGGCCCCCGCGGCGCCTCGGACCCGCACCACGGTCGACGGCTCGATCACCATCGACCCGCTGCAGCGGCTGACGGTCGACGCGACCGGCACGCTGACGCCCGCCCTGGGCGGCCTGAGCGCCGATTTCTGGACCGGCACCCCGGGCGAGATCGCCCTGCGGCTGGTGTCGCTGCTGCCCGCCGCGCCCGACAGTCGGGCGCTGCGCGATCTCGCGCGGCGTGCGCTGCTGAGTTCCGGTGCGGCGCCTCGGGACGTTTCGCCGGAAGGCGCGCTGCTGCAGCTCCGGGCGGAGCGGCTTCTGGCCATGGGGGCGATCGACGATCTTGCCGTTCTCGCCGAGCGCATTCCGGCCGACCGGGTTTCGCAGGAGATGAGCCAGCCGCTGACCGAGGCGGCCTTCGCGCGCGGGGAGGACGAGCGCGCCTGCGATCTCTACGGCCAGTTGACCGCAACGGCGACCGACACGTTCTGGATCAAGGTCGCCGCCGTCTGCGATGCCCGGGCCGGACGCGACGCCAAGGTCGATTTCAGCGCCCGGCTGCTGTCTGAGCTGGGCGACGACGACGAACTGTTCGCCGCGCTGGTCCAGGCCGCCACGACCGGGCAGACCGGCACGCCGTTCCGGATGGGCGGAGCGGGACCGGTGCATCTGGCCCTGGCCCGGGTCGCGGGGCTGAAGATCGAGCCGACCGTCTCGGAGATCAATTCCCTGCCCGTGCTGGTGGCGCTGGCCCGCGGGGCCGCCAACGTCCCCTTCGCCCAGCGGCTGGAAGCGGCGGAGAAGGCGGAGCGCGCCGGCGCCCTCGCGTCGCGGGAGGTCACGGACCTGTATGACGAGGTGTCGGTTTCCGCCGGGTCGATGGACGCGGCGATCGCCGCCGCCGAGGCCGATCCCGGGCCGTTGAGCCGGGCGATCCTGTGGCGCGCGACGGAGGCGCAGACCGCGCCGGGTGCCCGTGCCCAGGCGATCGCCAAGGCGATGGCGATGGCGGAGGACGACGAGACCTGGCGCCAGACGGTGCGGCTGTTCGCGCCGTTCCTGGTCGCGCTCGACCCCGGTTCCGACGTGGACTGGTTCGCCGAGGATGCGGTGCGCGGCCTGATGGCGGCCGACCAGTTCCGCGCCGCCCGCCCCTGGTTGGAGCGGCTGCGGCGGCTGGAGGCCTCCGGTACAGGCGAGGCGTCGGCCGCATGGCTGCGGCTCTGGGCGGCGGTGCGCCTGGCCGGCGGCGATCCGGCGGTGGCGTTCGACGACGCGTCCGTCGCGCGCTGGTGGGCGCATCTGCGCTCCATCGACCCGCAGCAGGCCACCCTGCGCGGCTCGGCCGCCCTGGCCCTCATGGCGGCGCTCGGCGATCCGGTCGGCAGCGACGCCTGGCGTGGGCTGGTCTCGACCCCGGCGATCGATATCCGCGCCGTGCCGGAGACCGCCTTCGCCTTCGCGATCCGGGCGGCGGCCGACAGCCGGCGGCTGGGCGAGACGGTCATGCTCAGCGTTGCCGCGCCGGGCGAGACGCCCCTAGGGGAGATCGCCATTCCCGCCCTGGCCGACATCGTGCGCGCCCTGGTCGCCATCGGGCTGGAGCCGGAGGCCCGGCGTCTGGCCACCGAAGCCGCCCTGGCCCACGGCCTCTGAGATGCCCGAGCCGGCGGCTTCCCCGAAAGACCGGACCCCCGATTTCACCGTCGAGGCCTTCCTGGAGATGCTGGTCGCCGAGCGTGGCGTGTCCCGCAACACCCTGGACGCCTACCGGCGCGACCTGGCCGACGCGGCCGGCTGGCTGAGCGGGCGCAAACGGGCCCTGGCGGGCGCCGACAGCGACGACCTGCGCGGCTATCTCGACGGGCTGGAGCGCGCCGGCATGGCGCCGCGTACCGCCGCCCGCCGCCTGTCGGCCCTGCGCCAGTACTATCGCTTCCTGTACAGCGACGGGCACCGCACCGACGACCCGACCACCGTGCTGGACGCGCCGCGCCAGGGCCGGCCGCTGCCGAAGATCCTCTCGGAGACCGAGGTCGACGCCCTGCTGGACACCGCCCGGGACATGGACGGACCGGAGGGCCTGCGCCTGGTCTGCCTGCTGGAGATCCTCTATGCCACCGGCCTGCGGGTGTCGGAGCTGGTCGGCCTGCCCTTCGCCGCGGTCGCCCGCGATCCCCGCGTCCTGCTGGTGCGCGGCAAGGGGGACAAGGAGCGCATGGTGCCGCTGACCGACGCCTCCATGGCCGCCATCGCCGACTACAAGCCGGTGCGCGGCGTGTTCATGACGGGCAGGTCCTCGCCTTTTCTGTTTCCCTCGCGCTCGGCCGAAGGGCACCTGACCCGCCGGCGCTTCGGCCAGTTGCTGGACGAGGTGGCGCTGGAGGCCGGCATCGACCGCAAGCGCGTCTCGCCCCACGTTCTGCGCCACGCCTTCGCCACCCATCTGCTCGATCACGGGGCCGATCTGCGCAGCGTGCAGCAGATGCTCGGCCATGCCGATATTTCCACAACGCAGATCTATACCCATGTATTGACCGAGCGCCTTCGGGCCCTGGTCGAGACACATCATCCCCTGGCCCATCCCGGGGCACAGCGCTGAGCCCGCCCCCGGTACCGCATCGGGCTGCGCTTGAGGGGAACGGGCGGCATCGGTATGGTGCGCCGCCGCAAACGGAGTAGATTTCCCGCATGCATCAGTTCCTCGATTTCGAAAAACCGATTGCCGACCTGGAAGGCAAGATCGAAGAGCTTCGCCATCTGTCGAGCGACGGCGACCTGAACATCGCCGAGGAGGTCTCGAAACTGGAGGCCAAGGTCGAGCGCCAGCTCCGGACCACCTACCAGAAGCTGTCGCCCTGGCAGAAGGTACAGGTCGCCCGTCATCCCGAGCGCCCGCATGCCCAGGCAGCGATCGACCATCTGATCGACGAGTACGTGCCGCTGGCCGGCGACCGGTCGTTCGCCGACGACCCGGCCATCGTCGGCGGCGTGGGCCGGTTCAAGGGCCGCTCGGTCGTCGTCATCGGCACCGAGAAGGGCGCCACCACCGAGGAGCGCGTGCGCCGCAATTTCGGCATGGCCCGCCCGGAAGGGTACCGCAAGGCGCGCCGCCTGATGGAATTCGCCGACCGCTTCAAGATGCCGATCCTGACCTTCGTCGACACCGCCGGCGCCTATCCCGGTGTCGATGCCGAGGCCCGCGGCCAGGCCGAGGCCATCGCCCGGGCGATCGAGACCTGCCTCGCCGTGCGGGTGCCGCTGATCGCCACCATCCTGGGCGAGGGCGGGTCCGGCGGCGCGGTGGCGCTGGCCGCCGGCAACCGGGTGCTGATGCTGGAGCACGCGATCTATTCGGTGATCTCGCCGGAGGGCTGCGCCTCGATCCTGTGGCGCTCGGGCGAGCACGCCAAGGACGCCGCCGAGGCGCTGAAGATGACGGCGCAGGATCTGGAGAAGCTCGGGGTGATCGACGGTATCGTGAAGGAGCCGCTGGGCGGCGCCCACCGCGAGCCGGCCCCGGCGCTGGACGCGCTGGGAGCGGCGATCGACCGGAATCTCGGCGAGCTGGTCGGTCGCGACGGCGGCGAGCTGCGCGCCGAACGCCGCGACAAGTTCCTGGCCATCGGCGCGGCGGAATAAGCGAGGTCGCCGTCTCGCCTTCCTGCCGTCTTCCCGGGCTTGCCCCGGGACCCAGGGGTCCGCGTGACGGAGCGTTTCCAGGTGGCGCTCCAACAAACACTTTTCCTAGACCCCGGCTCAGGGCCGGGGAGACGGAGCAGGTGGTGAGCCGCTACACCGCCCCCTGATGCGGCGGGGCGGGGTCGTATTCCATGTTGCGCTGGACCTGGCGGGCGAAGGCCGGCTCCCAGATCTCGCCGATCAGCCACAGCGCCATGTCGATGCCGGCCGACACGCCGGCCGAACTGACCACGTTGCCGTCGCGCACATAGCGCACGTCGTCCAGTACCTCCGCCGCCTCGCCGCGGCCGCGCACCAGGTCGACCGCCCGCCAATGGGTAGTGATCCGCTTGCCCCTGGCCGGGCCGGCGGCGGCCAGCAGCATCGAGCCGGTGCACACCGAGGTCACCCAGGTGCAGCCCTGCGCCGCCTTGGCGATCCAGGCGAGCAGCTCGGCGTTGTTCACCTCCCGCCGCGTGCCCTGGCCGCCCGGCACCACCAGCACGTCCAGCGGCGGGCAGGCCTCCATCGTGTGGTCCGGGCAGACCCGCATGCCCTTGGCGCACCGCACCGGGGCGTCCGTCGGGCCGATCGTCACGCACTCGATCTCCGGTTTCAGGTGGCCGGCCATGGTCCAGACCTCCCACGGGCCGACCATGTCCAGTTCCTCCAGATCGTCGAACATCAGAAAACCGACGCGCATCATCATCTCCTCTGTCAGGCGGAAGCGGGGCTGCCGAACTGGCGGCGGTACTCGGCGGGCGAGACGCCGAAGGCGCGCTGGAAGCTGCGCCGCATGCGCTCGGCGTTCACGAAGCCGGTCTGCAACGCCACCTGCTCCACCGCCGTGCCGGGCCGCTCCAGTCGGCGTCGGGCGGCGTCCAGGCGGGCGCGCTCGACGAAGGCGGCCGGAGTTTCGCCCACCGCCTCGCGGAAGCGGCGGGCGAAGGTGCGCGGGGACATGCCGGCGCGGGCCGCCAGGTCCTCCACCGACAGCCGGTCGTCCAGATGGTCGAACATCCAGGCCTGCAGGGAGGCCAGCCGGTCGTCGGCCGCCGATTGCAGGGCGAGTTCGCTGCTGTACTGGCGCTGACCGCCGCTGCGCTGCATCGCCATGACCTTGGAGCGGGCGATCCGCAGGGCCTCCTCGCGGCCGAGGTCGCGGGCGATCATCGCCAGGGCCAGATCCATGCCGGCCGTCACACCGGCGGAACTCCAGAACTTGCCGTCCTCCACATAGATCCGGTCCGGCTCGACCCGCAGGGCCGGGTGCCGGGCGGCCAGGGTCTCGGCATGCTGCCAGTGGGTGGTGACCGTGCGCCCGTCCAGCAGGCCGGTGCGCGCCAGCAGGAAGGCGCCGGTGCAGACCGTGGCGACCCGGCGGCAGGCCGCGGCGGTGGCGACGACCCAGTCCCGCAGGTTTCCGGTCACCGGAGTCAGGCGGGACCCGGGGCCGCCCGCGACGATCAGGGTATCGACGCTCGCCGGGTCCAGACTGGCGAGGGTCTCGTGCGCCTCCAGGCCCAGCCCGGCCTCGGTCGTCACCCGCCGTGCCTCCGGGGCGACCAGCACCACGCGATAGGCCGGCGCGGGCGAGCCGGCGCGCACGGCCGAGGCGAACAGCTCGAACGGGCCGGCGACGTCCAGAAGCTGGCAACCGGGGACGGCGAGCAGAGCGACGCAGGGCGGGACGGCGTGTGTCATGGGGTCAGGGTGCGGTGGCGGGGCTCTGTCCGCAATGTCAAACACCCCTCGGTTTCGGCCACGCGCCCCTCGCCGTGCGGGAAACCGGCCCCGGCCTTCCATAGCTCCGCCGTTCCATGGGGCCGGCGGCGATGTCCGGACCCGCTTGCGAGAGGAGACCGGCATGACCCTGGGATGCGGCGGTTCGGGAGAGGAGCGGTGGGCGCTGGCCGGGCCGGAATGGTTCGACGACCTGCGCCGCTACTGGGACGACCAGCGGGCGGGGGCCGATCTGCCCGATGCGGACGAGCTGTTCCTGGCCGACCTGTGCGAGATCATGCCGAGTCTGCTGCTCGCCTATCTCGATCCCCTGCGCGGGTCGTACCGGATCGAGTATGCGGGCGCGATCACCCGCGCCCTGCTGGGCGGCGACCTGCTCGGGCTCTACCCGGAATGGGCCGAACCGGGGACCACGCTGTCCTGGATCGGGGCGGGCTATGCCGGGTCCGGCCGGCTGATCCCCCCGGGCATCGTGCAGATCCGCCATCAGGACCTGATGGCCACGCACCTGCCGTATCGCAACGCCACGGGGAAGGTGGGCCTGATTCTGACCGCGCTGGCCAAGCGGCCGGCACCGCTGGCGGATGGGCGCGGCGCGACGGTGCTGCCATTCCCGGGGAACCGGGGCAGTGACAAGAAGGGGTAAGCGGAGGGATCCGCAGGCGAGGACGGACACCCGCCCACCGTCCCTCTCTCTCCAATTCCGTCTCCCCGGCCTTACGCCGGGGTCTGGTGAAGCGGCGCGCTGGAACGTCCTTCCAGAGTTGGACAAGCTCCAGCAGGCAGCACCCCCGGTCCCGGCGCAAGGCCGGGAAGATGCAGATGGGCAGTCCGCTGGGCGAAGCAGTGTCGGCGGTCGAGAGCGGCGTGCGGATGCCCGGGCACGCCCACCCATGGGCCCCGGCACGAGGCCGGGGAGTGTCAGGGATGGGGGATGAGGTGCCCCCTAGACCTTCGACACCTCGACCCGGGCGTCGTTGAAGCACGCGCCTTCGCAGAGATCCGCCTTGTGGGTCGGCAGCAGGGCGTTGACCGTCAGGCCGGTGTCGCTGGTGCGCATCCAGGTCCCCTTGTCGGAATACACGCTGCCCGGGCGTACCGCGTCGGTGAGCACTGCGCGCAGCACCGTCTCGCCCAGGTCGTTATGCACCCGCACCCGGTCGCCCTCCTCGATCCCGCGTGCCGCCGCGTCCGCCGGGTTGATCTCCAGCGCCTGCACGCCGTCGCTGGCCGCGTGGCCGCCGAAGGTCGCGTTGGTGCGGTGGGAGGAGGACGGGGTGATCAGGGCGAGCGGATAGGTACTCTCCACCGGCCGGTAGGCGGGGACCCGGAAACCGCGGGCCTCCGCCATCCAGTCGGAGGCGAGCTCGGCCTTACCCGAGGCGTTCTTCGGGAACACGGTGGCGAAGGGCACGATCTCCTGCGCCCCGTCGGCGGTCATGTTCAGCGCCCGGTCGACCGGCAGCTCGCTCGGCCGCAGCCCGCCGAGGCGCGGGTCGGCACCGTCGATCGCCTCGTCCATCAGTTCGACATCGGTGGCGGCGAAACACGGGTCGGTGTAGCCGAACCGGGCGGCCAGCCGGCGGAAGATCTCCGTATTCGGCAGCGCCTCGCCCACCGGGGCGATCACCGGATCGGCCCGCTGCAGATAGGTCTGACCGTAGGCCGGGAAGATGTCGGCATGCTCGAAATGGCTGCAGGCCGGGAGGATCACGTCGCAGTAGCGCATGCTGTCGGTCATCTGCACCTCGCAGCCGACGACGAAGATGTCCTCGCGGCTGAACGCCTGCATCACCTGCGCCTGGTCCGGGAACACGGCGATCGGGTTGTGGTTGTAGACGAAGACGGCCGCCACCTTCGGGTCCAGGTCGTCGCGCAGCATGTTGGCCGGCACGTCCATGATGTTCATGCGCCGGGTGCCTTCGGGGATCAGGTCGGTGCGCTGCAGCTTCGCCACGGTCTTCGGCACGGCGGCGCCGACCTTGGCGATCACCCCGCCGCCGCGCACGCCCCACTTGCCGCAGAGCACCGGCAGGGCGGCGACGGCGCGCACGGAATTGCCGCCGTTCTGGTTGCGCTCCATGCCGTTGCCCATGCCGATCAGCGCCGGGCTCGCCTCGGCGTACCAGGCGGCCAGCGTGCGGATCTGCTCCTCCGGGATGCCGCAGGTCTCGGCGGCACGCTCGACGGTCCACTCGCGCGCGGCTTCCATGAACTCCTCGGCGCCGGACGCCCAGCGCTCGATGAAGGCCTGATCGAAGGCGCCGATCCGCTCCAGTTCGGCGGCCAGAGCGAAGGCCAGCACCACGTCGGTGCCCGGCCGGATCGCCACATGCATGTCGGCCTGGTCGGCCGCCTTGATCCGCTTGGGATCGACCACGACGATCTTGGCCCCCGCCGCCTTCGCCCGGTTGATGGTACGGATGAAGTGCAGGTTGGAGACGGTGACGTTGTTCGACCACACGATGATCAACTCGGCCCCGACGCCCTGCTCCGGCGGGGTGCCGGGCATCGCGCCGTACATCGAGACGAAGGCCTCGCCCTTCACCCCGCCGCACATCGGGCCGCGGTCGAGCAGGGTGGCGCCCATCTGGTGGAAGAAGCGGAAGTCCATCGATCCGCCGGCCAGCATCCCATGCGGCCCGGCATAGGCCAGCGGCACCACCGATTGCGGGCCATGGGCGTCGATCGCCCTGGTCAGGCCGTCATGGACCAGGTCCAGCGCCTCGTCCCAGGAGATCCGCTCAAACCTGTCCTCGCCGCGCCTGCCGACCCGCTTCAGCGGATGGGTCAGCCGTCCCTCGCCATGGACGAAGTGCGGGTAGTAGCGCGAGACCTTGTTGCAGACCACGCCCTCGGTGAGCGGGTTGGCGGTGGAGCCGCGCACGCCGGTGACCTTGCCGCCCTCGACGGTGACGTCGAGGCTGCAGGTGTCCGGGCAGTCGAGCGGGCACACACTCGGTTTCGTGATCGAAGCCTGGCCGTCGGGCATGGAATGCCTCCATTGTCTTGTTGACGGCGATCCTGCGCCCTGTTTGGCCCTGCCGGTAGCACCATTCGGCCCAATGTCATGGTGCCATGATCGGTCGCTCGGTCCAGGCACACGGAACGCTCACGCCCTGTTGACTGGCGCCGACGCGGCCAGGGGGCATCTTGGCCGGAGCGGGAAGGTTCCGCATCATGGCCCGGCCGCAACATGGCAGGGTGCCCGGCTGGGGACGGGCGAACGGGAGGTCGTGTGCAGCAGATCGATCGGAAGCGAAAAGGGGACAAGCCGGAAGTCGGCCGCCGGGATTGGCCGCGCCGGGTGCTGCCGGTCGGCGTGCTGGCCCTCGGACTGATCGCCTTCTTCACCCTGGACCTGGACCGGTTCGTGTCGTTCCAGGCGCTGTCCGACAACCGCGACCTGCTGCAGGGCTGGGTGGCGGCGAACCCGTTGGTCAGCCGCCTCGGCTACGCGCTGGCCTATGCGCTGTCCATCGCCTTCTCCCTGCCGGTTGGGCTGGTGCTGACGGTGACCGGTGGTCTGATGTTCGGGCTGATCGAGGGCACGGCGATCACGGTGGTCTCGGCCACGGTCGGCGCGATCGCCGTGTTCCTGGCCGCCCGCACGGCCATCGGCGACAGCCTGCGGGCCAAGGCCGGGCCATTCGTCGCCCGCCTGGAGGAAGGGTTCCAGGAGAACGCGCTCAGCTATCTGCTGGTGCTGCGTCTGGTGCCGATCTTTCCGTTCTGGCTGGTCAACATCGTGCCGGCGTTGCTCGGCGTCTCCACCCGGGTGTTTCTGCTCGGCACCCTGGTCGGGATCATTCCGGGCACCTTCGTCTTCGTCTCCGTGGGCAACGGGCTCGACACCGTGTTCTCCCGGGGCGAGGTGCCGGGCCTGGGCATCTTCCTGGAGCCGGGCGTGCTGATCCCGATCGCCGGTCTGACCCTGCTGTCGCTGGTGCCGGTGCTGTACAAACGGCTGCGCCGCGGGGTCGCGTCTTCTGCGTGAGCGCGTGATACCCTCCCCCTCCCACAAACCCCGGATCCATTCCGGGGCAAGCCTTTGATCTGCGACGGGCGTCTCGTGATTTCATACCGACGGTGGCAGCGGCTGCCGGTCTTACCCCGGAATAAATCCGGGGAGTGAGGAGATACCGGGGAGTGAGGAGATGAAGATGAAAGCGCGTTCCGGAGCTCTTCCATGACCGAGACGATCCAGGCCGATATCTGCGTCATCGGCGCCGGCTCGGGCGGGTTGTCGGTGGCCGCCGGGGCATCGCAGATGGGCGCGTCGGTGGTTCTGTTCGAGAAGGCCGAGATGGGCGGCGACTGCCTGAACGTGGGCTGCGTGCCGTCCAAGGCGCTGCTCGCCGCCGGGCATGCGGCTCATGGTGCACCCCAGGCCGCGCGCTACGGCGTCGACGCGTCGGTCCAGGCTGTCGACTGGGCGCGGCTGCGCGCCCATGTGCAGGGCGTGATCGCCGAGATCGCGCCGATGGATTCCGTCGCCCGCTATACCGGCTTCGGTGTGCGGGTGGTCCAGGCCGAGGCGCGCTTCACCGGCCCGCGGAGCGTCGAAGGAGGCGGCATCCGGGTCGAGGCGAAGTTCGTGGTGATCGCCACCGGCTCCACCCCCGCGGTGCCGCCGATCCCGGGGCTCGACGGCGTCGCCTTCCTGACCAACGAGACGGTGTTCGACCTGGCGGAGCGTCCCCGGCGGCTGCTGGTGCTCGGCGGCGGGCCGATCGGCTGCGAGCTGGCCCAGGCCCATGCGCGGCTCGGCTGCGAGGTCGTGCTGGTCGAGGCGAAGGCGCTGCTCGGCACCGAGGATCCCGAAGCAGCCGAGGTGGTTCGTCTGGCCCTGCGGCGCGACGGTGTGGAGCTGCACGAAGGAGCCGCCGCCGTCCATGCCGGCCCGACCGGCGACGGGGTCGACCTGGTGGTGCGCGGCGAGGCGGGTGAGACCGTGCTGAGCGGCAGCCATCTGCTGGTGGCGGTCGGGCGCCGCGTCGGGTTCGAGGGGCTGGACCTGGCCCGCGCCGGGATCGAGACCGACGAACGCGGCTGGCTGAAACTCGACCGGCGGCTGCGCACCAGCAACCGCCGCGTCTTCGCCGTGGGCGATGCGGCGGGCGGCGCCCAGTTCACCCATCTGGCCGGGTTCCATGCCGGCATCGTCATCCGCAACGCCCTGTTCCGCCTGCCGGCCAAGTCGGATCCGGTGCTGCCCCGGGTGACCTATACCGCGCCGGAACTGGCCAGCGTCGGGGCCGACGAGGCGGCGCTGCGGGCGCGGGGCGAGGCGTTCGAGGTCCTGCGCTGGCCGTTCTCCGAGAACGACCGGGCAATCGCCGAGCGCGACGTCGACGGCTTCACCAAACTTTACGTCTCGCCAAAGGGTCGTATTCTGGGGGCCGTCGTGGTCGGCACGGGGGCCGGAGAGATCGTCTCGCTATACACCCTGGCGATTGCCAAGAAGCTGAAGGTGTCCGACATCGCCGGCCTCGTCGTGCCGTATCCCACGCGCGCCGAGGTCGCGAAGCGGGCCGCCGGAAGCTGGTACGTCCCGAAGCTGTTCTCCGCGCGCACCCGGCGTATCGTGCGCTTCCTGATGCGCTTCGCCTGAGCTTCCGGCGGATCGGACGATGCGGTCGCTTTCCTTTCGCGTCCTGTGCCTGACCATCTTCTTCGTGATGGTCTCAGAAGTGCTGATCTACACCCCGTCGATTGCCCGCTTCCGGCTGACCTATCTGACCGAGAAGCTGGACAAGGCGCATCTGGCGGCCCTGACCATCGACGGCTCGCCCGACCGGGTGATCAGCCAGGAACTGACCTTCGAACTGCTGGATCATGTCGGCGCCTACGAGATCGTGGTGGAGGGCCCGGAAGGCGATACCAGGTCGCTGAGCCGGCCGATGTTCCCGCCGGGCGAGGTCGAGGTCTCGCTGTATGAGCCCATGCCCATGGCCCTGGTCTTCGATGCGTTCGACGCCCTGTTCCAGACCGGCAACCGGATCCTTCGGGTGACCGGGCCGGCGCCGATGGAGCCGGCGAGCACGGTCAGCATCACCATCGACGAGTATCCGCTGCGCACGGTGATGTACGACTACTCCTGGCGCATCCTGACCCTGTCGGTGCTGATCTCGGTGTTCACCGCCGCCCTGGTCTTCGTCAGCCTGCGCTGGCTGCTGGTGCGGCCGCTGGAGCGGATCACCGAGAGCCTCGTCGCCTTCCGCAAGCGCCCGGAGGACCGCGGCACGGACCTGGACGACCGGGGACGCCGCGACGAGATCGGCGTGGCGCTGCGCGAGCTTGGCCTGATGAAGGAGGAGATGCGCGCCGCCCTGCGGCAGCGCACCCGTCTGGCCGCTCTGGGCACGGCGGTGAGCAAGATCAGCCACGACCTGCGCAACATGCTGTCCACCGCCACCCTGATCTCCGACCGGCTGGCCATGAGCCAGGACCCGGACGTGCAGAAGGTGACGCCGACCCTGGTGAAGGCGATCGACCGGGCGGTGGCGCTCTGCTCGACCACCCTCAACTTCACCCGCGAGACGCCGCCGCTGACCCTGGCGCCGGTCCGCCTTGCCGACCTGGTGGCCGAGCTGCGGGCGGAACTGGCGGAGCTGAAGGACAAGGACGTCGAGGTCCTGCTGAGCCAGGAAGGGGATATCATGTTCCAGGCCGATCGGGACCAGATGTTCCGGGTCGTCGCCAATATCGCCTCCAACGCGGTCAATGCCGGGGCGGATACCCTGCGGGTGAGTGCCTGGGAGGCATCCGGGCGGCTGCTGGTGGATATCGCCGATAACGGGCCGGGCATCCCGGAGGAGGGGCGCGGCCGGCTGTTCCAGCCGTTCCAGTTCTCCACCCGGCGCGACGGCACCGGGCTCGGTCTCACCATCGCCCGCGATCTGGTCCAGGCCCATGGCGGTACGCTGACCTTGGAGCGGACGGGCTCCGACGGATCGACCTTCCGCATGAACCTGCCGGCGCGCACCGTGGTGTGACACGATTGCCGCCCGTCCCGGATCGGTGGGTGCGGGGAGCAGATTTTGCTTTGCCGGAGTTCGTTTTTGCGGTGTAGCCTTTGGCCGAATCGGGCGGATTTGGCGTGGCCTCGCACCGTCGATGCCGGGCCGAAGCCACAAGGGATGCACGGCCAAGAACGTGCGTTGAACATAAGTCTCCTGCCAGGAGGGTGGAGGGCCGTTTTTCCGCACTGGAACGGCACGGATCTCCGCGCCCTGTGATTTCCGGTCCCCAGGACCGGAATGTCGGGACCACGGGTGAATGCCAATGTCGAAGCGCGTTGGAAAATCGGAGAGCGACCGGGGCGGTCCCTACGACCCGGCGGTGTCCTTCAACCTGGATGGCGACGAGGGTGCGGATGTCGAGGTGGTCTCGGATGTCTCGGCCCTGATCGGATATCTGGCCGACTGGCGCGAGGACGGGTGTTCCATCGGGCTCGTGCCGGTGCTCGGCGAGGCCCATGTGGGCCATCTGGTGCTGCTGGCCCTGGCCGCCCGGGAATGCGACCGGGTGGTGGTGGCGGCCGGACCCCGGGCCGACGTTCTCACCGATCCGGTCGGGCGGTCGCTGCTGTCGCGCAATGGCGCCGACGTCCTGTACGCGGCCGCGCGGGAGGTCGATCCGCTTCCGGTGGATGACCTCCCCGACTTCGCCGTGGCCATGGAGGGCGAGTACGGCCGCCGGTCGCTGACCGAGGCGGTCGGTAAGATCGAGCGGCTGATCGGCCTGATCGCGCCGGATCGCCTGTACCAGAGCGGTGCGGTGTTTCAGCGGGCCTGTGTGCTGGCGTCCCGGCTGTCGGGCCGGGACGGGGCGCCGCTGATCCGGGTGGTGGACGCGGCGCGCGGTCCCGGCGGCATCACGCCGGTGGCGGAGATCGACCGGCTCGACGAGGCGGGCCGGGAACGGGTGGCCAGTCTCAGCCGGATCCTGCAGCGCATGGCCGGCAGACTGGCCGACGGGGTCAGCACGCCCGCCGGCGAGATTGCCTGGGGCCTCGACGCCCTGAGCGCCGCCGAGTTCGACGGCATCGACTATCTGGAGGTGCGCAATCCGCGCACGCTGGAGCCGGTGGACCGGGCCGGAGCGCCGGCCCGGGTCTTCGTCGCCGTGCGGATCGGCGACCTGCGCTTCGTCGACAGCGTGCCGGTCAGATCGGCGGACGCAGACCGATGATCGGGTCGACCGGCCGCGGCTCCAGATCCCAGGGGAAATAGATCCAGGTGTCCTGGCTGACCTCCGTCACGAAAGTGTCGACCAGGGGCCGTCCGGCGGGCTTGGCGTAGATCGTGGCGAAATGCGCCTTGGGCAGCATGGCGCGCACCACCTTGGCGGTCTCGCCGGTATCGACCAGGTCGTCGACGATCAGCCAGCCGGCGCCGTCCTTGGTGAGGGAGGGCGGCTTGACCACCTTCAACTCGCCGCGCGGGCCGTCATAGCCGGCGTAGCTGGACACGCCGATCGTGTCGATCATGCGGAGTTCCAGTTCGCGGGCGACGATCGCCGCCGGCACCAGGCCGCCGCGGGTGATGCCGATGATACCCTCGAACGGGCCGACATCCAGCAGCCGCCAGGCCAGGGCCCGGCCGGTGCGGTGCAGCTCTTCCCAGGAGACCGGAAAAGAGCGACGCGGATCGTCGTCCTTGCTTGCATTCATGGGGGATAGCCTCCGCACGTCGCCTTGATACTCCGGCTATAACGGCCCCAT
This sequence comes from Thalassobaculum salexigens DSM 19539, assembly GCF_000423805.1. Lineage (NCBI taxonomy): Bacteria > Pseudomonadati > Pseudomonadota > Alphaproteobacteria > Rhodospirillales > Thalassobaculaceae > Thalassobaculum > Thalassobaculum salexigens. The sequence goes on along the minus strand of NZ_KE384094.1, from coordinate 750,897 downwards.
GGCGCGGTGGCAATGTGTACGCTCAGGTGGTGCGGTCGGACAGGGTCTCGAGCACCACGCCGTCGATCTTCCAGCTTCCGTCCGGCTGCCGTTCCATGAAGTAGAACGCCCGCCGGGCGACCCCGTCCGGACCGATGACGAAGACCGGCTGGGTCGGACGGCCGTCGAGGATGGTGGCGTCCTCGAACTCGAAGACCCGCGGCCGGGCGACCGCCTCGTAGGCGCCCGTCACCATCGAGCGGAACCGCTCAGCAGTGCCGAACATCGTGCGGATATCGGGGGAGGCATAGGAAAAGGCCTTGTCCCAGGCATCGGCGCGGAAGGCGTCCACCTGGGCCGAGATGACCCCGCGGAAGGCGGCGGCCTCATCGGCGGTCTGGGCGGATGACGGTGTCGAAAGCAGGCCGAGCGCGACAAGCGCCGCGGCGATCGGGCGAAGCAGGCGCAGAAGAAGCTGGCGCAGAACAGATCGGATCATGGGGCACCTCCACCGGTCTTTACGAGGCGCGGCGCCGATCCGGATCACCCGGCCGGAAAGCGAAGGGGCGGCTCGGATCGATCTCCGGCCGCCCCTGTCTCATGCTGTTTCCGCGCTCATTTCTGCGCTCAGCGCACGTAGATGCGGACCTCGTTGGTGCGCGCATCCGGCGCCGACTGGGCCGACAGGGCGACCCGGCCCGGCGGCAGGCCCATCTCCTGCAGGCTGCGGAACACGGTCTGGGCGTTGCGCTTGGCCTGGTTGGCGTCCAGGGCGTTGCGGCCCTGGTTGGCGGATTGCGGGCTGACGGCGATGACGTCGAAGATCGCCTCCGGCCGGGTCTCCAGCGCGCGGCGGACGGCGCTGTACAGCGGCTGCTCGTACTCGACGCCGGGCCGGTCGAAGCGGATCACCACCAGCGGACGGCGTCCGGCCACGCCGGTGCTCGCCGGGGCCGGGAAGCTGGCGCCGCCCGGGGTCGCCGAGGCCATGGCCCCGCCGCCGAAGGAGCGGTTAGCCAGGCTGGTGCCGAACAGCTCGCCGTTCTTGATGGCGACGGCCATGGTGTTCAGGTCGTTGCGCTCGTTCGCGGCGTAGGAGCTCTGGCGGCGGATGTCGTCGCTCAGCTCGGTCAGCAGGCGGTCGATCAGCACGACGGTCTGGTTGGTGTCGTCCTCCAGCACCGCGAGCTGCTCGTGGTCGGCCTCGACCGCGCCGGACAGGCCGTAGGCGGCGCGCACGGACTCAAGCAGATAGGTCGACAGTGCCGCGTCGGAGGACACCCGGTTGGCCAGGGCGTTCATGTTGGAGATATCGGTGTTCACCTGCTCCAGCTGGCGCTGGGCGCTGTTCCACTGATCGACGAGTTGCGGGTTGCCCGGCGTGGTGCCGACCTGCAGGCGGGATTCGATGCCGGCGACCGTCTGGTGGTAGTTCAGCGCGTTCTGGGCGGTGGTGGCACGCAGAGACTGCAGCGTGCCGTTATGGCCGCGGATGCTGTCCTGCAGGCGGACCAGATCGCCGCGCAGCTGAATGACCTTTTCGCCGACGAAGGTTCCGGTCGGTTCCATCGTGGCCGGCGGACGAACCTCGAAATTGGTGCTGCCGAGCGGCGGCGGGCCGCCGACCATCGCGGAGCCCGCGCGTTCTCCGGCAGACGGCTGAATGGCAACGGTCTCGGCCGCCGGTGAGTCGGCGCTTGGCGCTTCACCGGTCAGAGACGGCCACAGCGAATCGCTGCTGAACGAGCACCCCGCAAGGGCGAGTACGCCGGCACCGATAACGGCGAGGCGGCGCATGGAGTCGAACGATTCGATCACCGCGTCATCCCTTTTAATTCCCAACCCGGACCCCCGAAGAACGCGTGCCGCTCCCCCTCGCGACTGGGCGCGCTCCATGATGCGATACGCGGCGTTAGGAGCCAAGGGATGTCTCTACAGAGAATTCCATCGGCTTTCGTCCAGCGACCCCGCTCACAAATCACTGCTGGGATACTACTTAAACCACGGAATCCGAACAAGTTCTTTTGCCCGTGGCTTTTTCGTATCAGGGCTCTTGCCAAGCGTGAGGGGTTTGAGTAGGTTGCGCCTCCTTCGCGGGGGGCACCCCACGAATTGGCGCCCGTAGCTCAACTGGATAGAGCACCTGACTACGGATCAGGAGGTTGGGAGTTCGAATCTTCCCGGGCGCGCCACTTATCCTCCCGGACCATTCCCAATCCGTCAGTAACGTCTGCGCGAATTAGCCGCCGCGCCGGGTCGCCCATAGCGCGAATCGGGCGCTGCCCGCTGTGCGGTCGCCGCGCTTGACCGGCCTTGTGGCACCCGCCATGCTTTCCGAAGCGGCGGATCACCGCGACCAATAAGTGGTGACCGACCCTTTCCAGAGGGAGGAATACATGACGGTTACCCGTAGGGCGGCGTTTGCCGCGACGCTCGGATTTGCTCTGGCGGTTTCCGCCGGCGCCCAGGCCGCAGACCCCATCAAGATCGCCTTCATCGACCCGCTTTCCGGACCGTTCGCCACCACCGGCGAGTCCGGCCTGCGGTCCTTCGAGTTCGCCGCTGAAACCCTGGTCAACCAGAAGGGCGGCGTGCTCGACGGCCGGATGTTCGAGATTGTGCCGCTGGACAACCAGATCAGCCCGAAGGAGAGCCTGATCCAGCTCAAGCGGGCGATCAGCGACGGCATCAACTACGTGGTGCAGGGCAACTCGTCGGGCGTGGCCAACGCGCTCACCGATGCCATCGAGAAGCACAACAAGCGTAATCCCGACCAGCGCGTGCTGTTCCTGAACTACTCGGCGGTCGACCCGGCGCTGACCAACGAGAAGTGCAACTTCTGGCACTTCCGCTTCGACGCCAACGCCGACATCAAGATGGACGCGCTGACCGACGCCATCGCCGAGAACCAGGACATCAAGAAAGTCTACATCATCGGCCAGGACTACAGTTTCGGTAAGGCCGTGGCCGATGCGGCGGTGAAGATGCTGGGCGAGAAGCGTCCGGATATCGAGATCGTCGGCAACGAGCTGCACCCGATCGGCAAGGTGAAGGACTTCACCCCCTACGCCACCAAGATCAAGGCGTCGGGCGCCCAGGCGGTGATCACCGGCAACTGGGGCGCCGACATGGTCGGCCTCGGCAAGGCGATCATCGAGGCCGGCGTCGACGCGCCGATCTATACCTATTACGGCGCCCATGACGGCATCACCGCCACCTTCGGCGAACTGGGCGAGGGCATCATCCGCTCGGTGCGCGAGGGCAGCCTCAACCCGCCGACGCCGGAGTTCAAGGCGCTGAACGACGGGTTCAAGGCCAAGTACCCGGACAACGACATCAACCAGCCGCGCATCTTCAACACGGTGGCGATGCTGGCGATGGCGATCGAGAAGGCCGGCACGACCGATCCGGTGAAGGTCGCCTATGCCCTGGAAGGGATGGAGTACGACACGATCATGGGCGGCAAGGTGTGGATGCGGCCGTCCGACCACCAGGCGATCCAGGACGTCCATATCTCGGTGCACACCAATAAGGACATCGTGGTCGACGCCGATAATTCCGGCTACGGCCTGAAGGATGAGAAGACCGTCACCATGGCGGGCAAGGACAGCCCGACAAGCTGCGAGATGGAACGGCCGGACGCCTGATCCGGACGATCCGCGCGGTGCCGATCCCGCCCGCCCGGGCGCGGGCCGGCGCCGCGCATCGCCCTTGCCCTCCACGCCTTGGCCGATGACGGGACGCGTGCATGGTCGAACTTGTGATTTTTTCGCTGCTGAACGGGCTGGTCACGGGCCTACTGCTGTTCATGCTGTCGAGCGGGCTCACGCTGATCTTCAGCATGATGGGCGTGCTCAACTTCGCCCATGCCAGCTTCTACATGCTGGGGGCCTATTTCGCCTACACGATCTCCACCTATGTGGGCTTCTGGCCCGGGCTGATCGTCGCGCCGCTGCTGGTCGGCCTCGCTGGCGCGCTGGTGGAACGCTACGGCCTGCGCCACGTGCACAGGCACGGGCACGTGGCCGAGCTGATCTTCACCTTCGGGCTGGCCTTCCTGATCGAGGAGATCGTGCAGTTCTTCTGGGGCAAGGCGACCAAGGACTATTCCGCGCCGGAGCTGCTGCAGTTTCCGTTGTTCACGCTCTACGGCCAGAACTTCCCGGCCTACAAGGCCTTCATGATCCTGATCTCGGTTGGCATCTTCATCGGCCTGTTCACGGTGCTGAGCCGCACCCGGGTCGGGCTGATCATCCAGGCGGCGATCACCCATCCGCACACCGTCTCCAATCTCGGCCATAACGTCCCGCTGGTGTTCATGGGCGTGTTCGGCGTCGGCTCGGCCCTGGCCGGGCTCGCCGGGGTGATCGCCGGGCCGGCGCTCGGCACCTTCCCGGGCATGGCCTTCGTGCTCGGCTCGATCGTGTTCGTGGTGATCGTGGTCGGCGGTCTGGGCTCGCTTCCGGGCGCCTTCGTCGCCTCGCTGCTGATCGGCTGGCTGCAGACCTTCGCCATCGCGCTCGACTGGTCGGTCAGCGACCTGCTCGACATCCTCGGCATCAGCTTCGACTCCGAGCACGTATTGCGGGACCTGTGGACCCTGTCGCTGCCCCAGGTGGCGCCGATCCTGCCCTACATCCTGCTGGTCCTGATCCTGATCTTCCGCCCGCGCGGGCTCATGGGGAAACGCGAGACATGAGCGCCACCGAGACGGGTTCCGCGGCGACCGCCAAATCCGGCGACCGGACGGGGGCCGAGCCGGCCTGGAAGCGGGTGGCCGACGACCAGATGCGCCGCGGCGCCTTCCGGCGCACCCTGCCGGTCTGGGGGGCCGCCTTCGTCGTCCTGATGATCATGCCGCTGCTGTTCTCCTCGGCGGTCGGCGTGACGATCATGAACCAGATGGGCATCTCCATCGTCTTCGCGCTCAGCTACAACATGCTGCTGGGCCAGGGCGGGATGCTGTCCTTCGGCCACGCCGTCTATTTCGGGCTGGGCGGGTTCCTGTCGGTCCATGTGATGAACTACGTGGAATACGACGGCTGGTGGCTGCCGTTGCCGCTGCTGCCCTTCGTCGGCGGGCTGTTCGGCCTCGCCTTCGCCATTCCCATCGGTAGCTTCTCCACCCGCCGGGCGGGCACGGTCTTCGCGATGATCTCGCTCGGCGTCGGCGAGCTGGTGGCCGCGTGTTCGATCATCTTCGTCGCCTTCTTCGGCGGCGAGGAGGGGGTGAGCGGCGACCGCACCATGGGCCCGCCGGTGTTCGGTTCAGAGTTCCTGAGCGAGGTGGAGGTCTACTACCTGATCGCCGGCATCGTGCTGGTCGCGGCCCTGTTCATGTACCTGTTCTCCCGTACCCCCGCCGGCCGCATGGCCAACGCGGTACGCGACAACGAGGAGCGGGCCGAGTTCGTCGGCTACAGCCAGCGCTATGTCCGCTTCGTCTCGTTCTGTGCGTCGGGCTTCTTCGCCGGCATGGCGGGCGGCCTGTTCGCCATCAACTACGAGATCCTGACCGAGGAGAACCTGAACCTGGTGACCTCCGGCTGGGTGCTGCTGATGGCCTTCATCGGCGGCGTCGGCTTCTTCGTCGGGCCGATCGTCGGCGCCATCGTGCTGACCCTGCTGCAGACCGTGCTGTCCAACCACACCGAGCTCTGGCAGCTCTATGTCGGCATCCTGTTCGTGCTGACCGTGATGTACGCGCCGCGCGGCCTGACCGGTCTGGTGGCCATGCATGGGCCGGCGCTCAGGACCGGGCGGCTGGGCATTCTTGCGCGCGCCTATGGTGCGGCCGTCGTGCCGCTGCTCGCCTTCCTGGCCGGGGTCGTGCTGTTGCTGGAGATGGGGAACGTCGCCAATCAGAGCGTCGTCGGCGAGAGCGAGGCCCATGTCTTCGGCCTGACTCTGGACGTGAGCACGGTCGCACCCTGGCTCGTCGCCCTGGCTCTGGCGGCGGGCGGCGGCTACGCCCTGGTCCGCCTGGCACCGCGCCTGCGCGACGCCTTCGCCCGGGCGACCGGCCAGGCGGGAGCGCCGTCATGACCGCCGCGCTGCAGATGCAGGGGGTGCGCAAGAGCTTCGGCCCCACCGAGATCATCCGCGGCATCGACCTGGAGATCCCGACCGGCGAGCGACATGCGATCATCGGGCCGAACGGGGCCGGCAAGTCGACCCTGTTCCACCTGATCAGCGGCAAATACTCAAAGACCGCCGGCCGCATCCTGCTGAACGGGACCGAGGTGACGGAGCTCCAGCCCTATCAGATCAACCGCATGGGTCTGAGCCGGTCGTTCCAGATCACCAATATCTTCCCGCGGCTCAGCGTGTTCGAGAACGTGCGCTGCGGCCTGCTCTGGTCGATGGGGTACCGCAACAGTTTCTGGCGCCTGGTCGATACCGAGCGCGCGTTGAACGAGCGGGCGGCGCAGATCCTGGACGAGATCGGCCTGCTGGAGCGCTGCGACCTGCCGGCTGGCGTGCTCGCCTATGCCGAGCAGCGGGCGCTGGAGATCGGCATCACCATCGCCGGCGGGGCGGAGGTCATCATGCTGGACGAACCCACGGCCGGGATGAGCCACAGCGAGACCGAGGGCGTGGTCGAGCTGATCCGCCGGGTCACCCAGGGCCGTACCCTGGTCATGGTCGAGCACGACATGGGCGTGGTCTTCAACCTGGCCGACCGGATCTCGGTGCTGGTCTATGGCGAGATCATCGCCACCGGCACGCCGGAGGAGGTGCGCGCCAGCAAGGCCGTGCAGGAGGCCTATCTCGGTGCGGTGGATGCCGGGGAAGGGGAGGCACACTGATGCTCCAGGTCACCGACCTGCACGCCTATTACGGTAAGAGCCACATTCTGCGGGGCGTCAGCTTCGACGTCGGCGAGGGTGAGATCGTCAGCCTGCTCGGGCGCAACGGGGTGGGCCGCAGCACCACCTGCAAGGCGATCATGGGCGAGGTGCCGCCGGTCGGCTCGATCCGCCTGCGTGGCCAGGAGATCGCCGGGCTGAAGCCGCATCAGGTCGCCCATCTCGGCATCGGCTACGTGCCGGAGAACCGCGACATCTTCCCGACCCTCACCGTGCGTCAGAACCTGATCCTCGGCATGAAGTCGGCCAAGCCGAAGCCGGGCGACCGCTGGTCGATGGACGACATGTTCGAGCTGTTCTCCAACCTGAAGGAACGCGCCGACGTGGTGGCGGGCGCGCTCTCCGGCGGCGAGCAGCAGATGCTCACCATGTGCCGCACGCTGATGGGCGACCCGGACCTGGTCATGGTCGACGAACCGACCGAGGGGCTGAGCCCGCTGATGGTGGAGAAGGTCGCCGTGCTGCTGGAGGAGATCGCCCGGCGCGGCATTTCCATTCTGCTGGTCGAGCAGAAGCTGACCATCGCGCTGAAGATCTCCCAGCGCCTCCTGGTGATGGGCCATGGCCATCTGGTCTTCGAGGGGACACCGGCGGCGTTCGCCGCCGACGATCAGGTGCGCCGGGAATGGCTGGAAGTCTGAGGTTCGGTCAGTCGCTCTTGGCCTGCCGGATTTCCGTGACGTAGCCGGCCTGGATCGCCTGATAATAGGTGGCCGCGCACAGGGCGGTCACCGCATTCTCGCCGCGCTTCAGCGCGCTGCGGAGATCCGCCAGCGCCGCCCGCTGGTTGGCCGCGCCGAACATCGAGCGGCTCGACGGGTCGCGGCCGATGCGGTCGGCCAGGCCGCCGCCATAGCAGTAGTGAATCACCGCCTCGTAATAGCCCGGACCGCGGTCGGCGGCGCTGACCGCATGGCTGATGAGGAGGAGGCAGAGGACAAGAACCGGGAGGCGATGCATGGCGGGGGCGGGGATCAAAAGGTCGGGCGAATCACCCGACCAGTGTTCCACGGTTCGATTTATTTTTTAATAAAATTTCTCTGATCTTTGAATTGTATTTAACGGGCGCCTGGATCCGCTATCGTGGCGATCCGCTGCGGCCGTAGACGTCGTCCAGCCGCACGATGTCCTCTTCCGACAGCATGTCGCCGGACTGCACCTCCACGATCGCCACCGGCACGTCGGTCGCGTTCTCCAGCCGGTGGACCCAGCCCAGCGGGATGTCGATCGACTGGTGCGCGGACAGGTCCACCACGTCGAGCGTGTCGGCCGAGGGGCCGAGGGTGACCCGGGCCCGGCCCTCGATCACCACCCAGTGCTCGGCCCGGTGGGCATGGGTCTGCAGCGACAGCCGGCCGCCCGGATTGATGCGGATCTGCTTCACCAGGAAGCCGTCGCCCATATCCAGGTTCCGGTATGACCCCCAGGGACGGTGCACCATGGCGTGGCCGTCGACCTGCCCGTAGCCTTCCGCGCGCAGCCGGTCGACGACGGTGCGGATCTCCTGAACCCGGTCGCCATCGGCGACGAGCACCGCGTCCTCGGTCGCGACCACGACGGTGTTGCGCAGGCCGAGGGTGGCGATCAGCGGACCGTGGGAGATGGCGACGGTCCCATGGCTGTCCAGTTGGCTGACGGGGCCGGCGGCGGCATTGCCGTCGGCGTCGCGGCCGAGCGCGTCGGCCAGGGCGTCGAACGAGCCGATATCGCTCCATCCCGGATCGCAGGCCACCACCGACGCGGTCTCGGTGCGCTCCATGATCGCCACGTCGATCGAGACCGACCGCATGCCCTCGTAGGCCTCGGCGCCGAGACGCAGGAAGTCCAGATCGGACCGCGCGCCGGCAAGGGCGGCGCGGCAACCGTCCAGCAGGTCCGGGGCGAAGCGGGCCGCCTCGCGCGTCAGCGTGGCGGCGGAAGCGAGGAAATTTCCCGAGTTCCAGAGGTATCGTCCATCGGCCAGGTAGGTGCCGGCGGTCGCGGCGTCCGGCTTCTCCACGAACCGGGACACCGGACGGACGTCGCGATCCGCCGCCCCGCCGGCCAGGATATAGCCGTAGGAGGTCTCCGGCCGGCTCGGGGAGATGCCGAAGGTCACGATCCGCCCGCCCCGCGCCGCCGGCAGGGCGGTGGCGACGGCGTCGCGGAACGCCTGGGGCCGGGTCATGGCGTGGTCGGCGGCGAGCAGCAGAAGAACCGCGTCGGCATCGCCGGCCAGCAGGTGCAGGGCCGCGGCGAGGGCGGCCGGCGCGGACCCGCGGGCGGCCGGCTCCAGCAGGATCGCCGCCGGCTCGATCCCGACCGCTCGCAGCTGCTCGGCGACGATGAACCGGTGCTCGGTGTTGGCGACCACCAGGGGCGGGGCGAACGTCGCCGGGTCGCAGACCCGCAGCGCGGTGGTCTGCAGCAGCGAGTGGTCGCCCTGCAGCGTCAGGAACTGTTTGGGATAGGCGGTGCGGGACAGCGGCCAGAGCCGGGTGCCGGCCCCGCCGGACAGCAGGACGGGATGGATCGTCGTCACCGTGTCACTCCTGGGCCCGGGTGCGCGGACGGGTGCGCAGAATGGCGGCGGTGAACGCGTCCAGGTCGCCGGCCTCGAACAGATAGCCGTCGATCCCGGCGGCCGCGGCCGCATCCATGTCGCTCTGCCGGTCGCCGATCATGAACGAGCCGGCCCGGTCCACCGGCCAGGCGGCCATCAGGTCGAGCAGCATGCCCGGGGCCGGCTTGCGCCAGGATGCCTTGTCGGCGAAGCGCGCGGCCTGATGATCAGGATGGTAGGGACAGTAGCGCCAGTCGTCGACACGGGCGCCCTGCCGCAGCAGCGCCTCGCCCATCCAGCGATGCAGGCTCTCCACCGCGTCGGTATCGTACAGCCCGCGGGCGATCCCCGACTGGTTGGTGACCACGAAGACCCGGAAGCCGGCGGCGTTCAGCCGGGCCACCGCCGCCGGCGCGCCGGCGACCCAGGCGATCTGGTCTGGGCGGTGGGCGAAGCCGGCATCCACATTCAGCACGCCGTCGCGATCGAGAAAGACGGCAGGGCGCGGCTCGGTCTCCGGCACGGGCGGGGACAGGCGGGGCATTCGGGGCGTCCGATTCGTTTCGACGGAGCCTCTATAGGCCGTCCGGCCCCGGGAGGCGACTCGCGAAAGCCCCCCGAGTCGTATGAAGGTCGGTCAACGTGTACACGCTATTGGCGTATGGATCGTCTCTTAACTCGGGCTATCAGGGATGGGAGTCGAGCCATGATCACAATACCCTACAAGAACCGACTGCTGACGAACGTCGGATCTCTGGTCGTGCCGGAGAAGGACCTGTTCGCGGAGTATTTCCTGCGGCTGAACGCGCAGCTCAACCAGTACGGGCTGCAGATTGCGGTCGATGACGACATGAGCGGCTTCGATCAGGTCTGCCGCGAGACCGGCAAGTTCATGCCGAACGCCTTCAACCCCGCCGCCGTGCCGTTCCCCCGCGGGGCGGCACTGTGGATGAGCGTGCACGACGCGACGTCGGAGCGGATCGCCACCTTCGCGATCCGCCTGTTCGACCTCGGGCAGCGCACGCTGGGCGACTGGCTGTCGACGCTGTCGTTCTTCTACAACACGCCGGCCCGCGACATGGCGAGCGGCGAGCGCTTCGTGCTCAGCGAGGAGGCGGACGCCTATGCCAATGCGGTACGGCGCAACTGCACCTATATCGGCGGGCTGTGGCTGGCACCGGCCTGGCGCGGCCGCACGGTGCTGGCGGAGGTACTGACGACGGCGGGCTGTGCCCTGGCGCTGGCCAAGTGGGACGCGGCCCCGATGGTGTCGATCGCCGAGGACGAGGTCTATGCCAAGAACGCCTCGAAGTACCGCTTCAACGAGGCCCATTCCGGCGTGCGCTGGCTGCGCCCCCACAAGCCGGAGCGTAGCCGCATGTGGCTGCTGGGCCGGACGCGCGACGCCGTGGTGGCCGATGTGACGCAGTTCGTCGAGCGGCCGGACGCGCATCCGCTGGTGGCGGCCCCGACCGGCGTGCCGGCACGGGAGGTGCGGGCCGGAGGCTGATCGTCCTCAGATCGGGGCGGCGTGTTCCAGCTCGCAGGTCGACAGCAGCGCGCTGACGCGCTCGCCACCCTCGCCGGCACCGAACAGCGGCACGGTCAGGCGCGACCACTGGACCATCTGGAGGCCGTCGCTGGCGGCCACCACGCCGTTGCAGCGGTGCAGTACCGGCTCGCGCCGGCGCTGGACGGACCGCAGGTCGCGCTGGACACAGAGGCCGAGCCCGCGGTCGGGCACGTCGATCAGGCGGGAGCCTTCCATGGCCCGGTGGACCCGGTCGTCCCAGACCTGTACCCCGCCGGGCGCGTAGCGGGCGATCCGCAGATCCTCGTTCGCGTCGATCACCAGGAGCTTGGTGCGGGTCTGGAACAGGCCCAGCCGTTCCAGGTCGCGCAGCATCCCCTCGCCGGTCCCGGCAGCGGCCTTTTCCTCCTGCCAGCGCGTGAGAATGACGGAGAAGGGGTGGGTCGCGGCCCAGGCCTGGCTGGAGGCGAGAATCTGGTGGATCGGCGCCTCGATGCTGTCGACCAGGGTGAGCGGCTCGTCATTGGCGGCGATGCGGCAGATCGCCCGCAGCCGGTCGATGAGCTGGACAGGGTGGCCCTTCTCGCGCACCCAGGCCATGCCGTTCCACCAGGCGAAGGTGAGTTCGCCGGCCATCGGCGCCCAGACCTCGCACAGGGCGACGAGCTGGTTCAGCGCCTCCCGGCGGATCGCCACCGGGTCGAGCGCCACCACCTCCGGGACCGACGAGCGGAAGGACGTGCCGTGCAGGCTCCACTTGCGCTTGATGCCGACCCAGCCCAGCGAGCGCAGGGCGAAGCTGACCATCTCCGGGGTCGACTCGACCAGGCGGCGGTCCTTGAGGCAGTCGGCGGTGTTGACGGGCGCCAGCCACTCCGCCATGGCGAGGCTGCGGGCGAACCGCTCCTCGTCGACATGGCCGTGATCGTCCAGATCCTGCCGCAGCGGCGAGGCGAGCGGATAGCGCAGGGTGTCGGAGAGTTCGTAGGGCTGGGGCATGGGGAACGCCTCCGCCCCCCAGACCGACTGATCCTCGCCGATATCGTCCCGGCGCTGGCTCATCATCGTATCCAGGTAGCGGCAGGCGCTCTCTGCCTCCAGAAAGGCGATGTCGACCGGCTCGGCGTCGCGGTCGACCAGCACCAGTTCGATCAAGGTGCTCGGGGCTTCTTCGGCAAGATGCAGCGGCAGCGCCTGCAGCGCCTCGGCGCAGGCGGTGCTGGGATTGAGGCGCACGACCGTGCGGTCGGACTGGATCCCGACATCCACCCAGCCGAAATGGTGCAGCATGGTGAACAGCATCGCCGCTTCGCCACCCGCTCCGTCGGAATGGCGGTCCTCGCGACCTGCCTGGGTCAGCCAGAACCCCCTGCCGACGCCGTTTCCGTCGTCTTCCCCCATGCCCAATCGCCCCTGGACAAAATTTAGCAGCACAAAAACTGTCGCATGCCCACGTCAACGCAAACAAGCCCGATTCGCGCGAGGGGATGCTGATTTGTCAATGGTTGAATAGTGGTGGGGCATACTAGAGGGGCCGTTGTAATAAACTACGGCGATGCTGCCCGAAAAGAGCAAGGTCGGCGCCAAAGGGTTACTTTCGGCGCCGACCTTGTGTCAATTGTCGACAGTTTGCTGGTCTCTCAGTCACCCTTTGCGATTAGATCGAAAAGGGTGATGAAAGCAGAGTTGATCGGGCCGATCAGGACGCCTGACCGAAGATCTCGGCGACGCGCTCCCAGTTGACCAGATCGTTCACGAACGCCTTCACGTAATCCGGACGGGCGTTGCGGTAGTCGATGTAGTAGGAGTGCTCCCAGACGTCGCAGCCGAGCAGGGCGGTGCCCTCGCCGGTGGCGAGCGGGTTCACGCCGTTCGGGGTCTTGGTGACGGCGAGCTTGCCGTCCTTGCCGAGGATCAGCCAGCACCAGCCGGAGCCGAACTGGCCGACGCCGGCCTGGACGAACTCGTCCTTCATGGCGTCGACGCTGCCGAAGTCGGAGACGATCTTCTTCTCCAGCTCGCCCGGAATGGACCCGCCGCCATTCGGCTTCATCCATTTCCAGAACTCGACGTGGTTCCAGTGCTGCGCGGCGTTGTTGAACAGGCCGCCGCCCTTGCCGCCGTCATAGGAGGCCTTGACGATTTCCTCGAGCGACTTGCCCTCAAGGCCGCTGCCCTCGAGCAGCTTGTTGCCGTTGGTGACGTAGGCGTTGTGGTGCTTGTCGTGGTGGTACTCCAAGGTCTCCTTGGACATCACCGGCGCCAGGGCGTCATGGGCATAGGGAAGATCGGGAAGTTCAAAGGCCATGGGTTGCTCTCCTCGTGTGAAACTCTTGACCGGCAGGCGTGCTGCCCGCCGGGGGCCGGTGCGCGGGATGTAAACGAGTGCGGAGCCGCGTCGTTCCCGGCCGCACGTCACCATGTAATAGCAAGAGATTTCTTGTCTAGAGGCTTGCTGCTCGAACGAGAGGTGTCACCGCCCGATTTCTCGTGGCCCGGCGCCAACTAAATCGCTACGGGTATTTCAGTTTTCGATGGAGCCTGTCGGGATAGGTCCGATGGTCCGCTTGCGTGGAGGCAGCGGTGCGCTGTTCACGGGGGAGGATTCTCGGTGACCAGAACATTCCGCTCGCCCGCGTCTATCCGCTTCCCACGCTGAAATGACAAACGGAAGTGTAAGCAATGCCTATACGGAAGTTTACAAGCATTAACGATCTGCCGTCGCCACAGCATTGGCACGAATTGGGACGGGAGCGGATCTATGCGAGCCCATGGGTCAACTTAGATCTTGTCGACATTCAGCCCAACAGAGGCGATCGGTACAAACACCATGTGGTCGATATTCCGTACAAAGCGGTGTGCGTGATAGTCCATCATGCAGAGAATGGTGTCCTGATGCTCTACCGTCATCGGTTCATCACAGGAACAACGGGTTTCGAGCTTCCGGCCGGCGGTGTGTCAGAAGGGGAGACGGCTGAGACTGCCGCGGCGAGGGAAGTCCTCGAAGAAACCGGCTGGGCAGTGAGCAGCCCAAAGGTCTTTCTGGAAGCCAACGCATCCGATGGAGTGAGCACCCAAAAATTCAGCTTTGCCATTGCTCGAGCGGAATCCGAAGTCGAAGAACCCAGGGATCGCTACGAGTTTCAAGAGCTTTACTGGGTGCCTGTAGAACGGTTGCAGGAGCTGATCGCGGCCGGAATGATCCCGAGTTGTTCGGCAATAGCGGCCCTCATGTACGCCATTGCCGAACACCTAATTCATCCCACGAAAGTCCCCCGGACAACGCTATGAGTTCTGCTTATTGGGGCAGTCCTGTCTTCTCCGCCACCGCTTCCAGGAACTCCTCCAGGCTTTCCGGGTCCTTCCCGGCGAAGCGCTCGCGCAGGCCGAGATCGGCGACCCACATCTGCCGGTCGCGGGTGCCAAGTGCCGTGGACGGCTCCAGCCCCAGGTCGCGCAGGGTGTCGGCGACGCTGTCCATCTCGATGGCCCGGCGCTTTCCGTGCAGAGCCATGCGGCCCATGTGGAAGGTCGCCACCTGGCGCCAGTCGAGGCCGGGGAAGGTCGACTGGATGGAGGCCAGCACCCGGTCGGCCACGCCGGCCCGGTCCGCCGCCACCAGGCTCTCGCACAGAATCGCCTCGATGCCCTTCATGAAGACCGAGCGGGCCATCTTGATGGTCGAGGCCTGGCCGATCTGCGTGCCCACCACTTCCACATTCATGCCGAGGCTCGTCATGGTCTCCGCGACGGCTTCCGCCGCCTCGCCGGCCAGCAGCATCGGCACCACATGGCCGCGCCCCAGTACGGTGTCCATCACCGCCACGTCCACGTAGCGGGCGGCCGAATTGCTCTCCACCGCCTTCGCCGCCTTCACCTTCTTGCCGGGAGCGCAGGAGTTGAGGTCGAGATAGAGCTGGCCCTGGCGAAGGTGCGGGGCGGCACTCTCCGCTGCCTCCAGCGCGCGCTCGGAGGTCACTGTCGACAGGATCAGGTCGGCCTCGGCCACCGCTTCCGCCGGGGTGTTGCAGGCTTTGGCGCCGAACCCTTCCGCCTTGGCCCGCCAGGCGTCGCGGGTGGCCGGGTCGGCGGCCAGGATGTCGTAGGTGGCAACGGACTTGGCCCCGGCGCCGAGCAGGCCCCTGGCGAGTTCGGGACCGGCCTCGCCGAAGCCGATGAACGCAAGCTTCACGCTCATCCGACCGCTCCCGCCTTGCGCAGGGCCGCAATCTGCTCGCTGCCGTAGCCGAGCTCTGCCAGCAGACCGTCGGTATCGCCGCCGAGCTCCGGGCCGGGGCGTTTCGGCGGGGCCGAGCCGGAATTGCGGATCGGATGGGCAACCATGCGGAAGGCCTCCTCAAGTCCCAGTGCCGCACCGTTGGGCGGCGGGGCGAAGTCGTGGATGCCGTCGCGCTCGGCGACGAAGGGATTGTCCATGGCGTCGGCGATGTCGAGGATCGGCGAGGCGGGGACGGTGCCGCCGAACTCCACCATCCATTCCGCCGTGGTCTTCGCGCTCAGCGCCTCGTCCAGAATCTCCTGGATGGCGGGGCGTTCGGCCAGACGGTCTTTGAAGGTGGCGAAGCGCGGATCGGTCGCCAGCTCCGGGCGTCCGATCTTCCGGCACAGCGCCGGCCAGAACTTCTCCTTGTTGCACATCAGGTAGATCCAGCCGTCCCTGGTCTTATAGGTCTGACACGGGGTCAGAGACGGATGGGCCGAGCGCGGCAGCCGGTCCTGCACATGGCCGGCGTTCAGGTACCAGGTGGAGAGATAGGTCACCGTGTGCAGCGCCAGGTCGAACAGGCTGACATCGACGTCGCGGCCCTCGCCGGAAGCGCGCGCCTGAAGGATCGCCGAGCTGACGCCGAAGGCCATGGTCACACCGGTCATCAGGTCGACCACCGACAGGCCGAACCGGCTCGGTGGCGAACCGGGCTCGCCGGTGACCGAGAACCAGCCGGCTTCGGCCTGCATCAGGTAGTCGTAACCCGGCCAGGTCTTGCGCGACCCGTCGCGGCCATAGGCCGAGAGGTGGCCGCAGACGATCTTCGGGTTCACGTCCTTCAGGCTGGCGTAGTCGAGACCGAGCTTCTCCGGCACGTCGCCGCGCAGGTTGTTGGTCACGGCGTCGGCGGTGGCGGCCAGTTCCCGGAAGATCCGCCGCCCCTCGTCGCTGCGCAGGTCGAGGGCGACGCTGCGCTTGTTCAGGTTGAACGAGTGGAAGAACTGGCTCTGCCGGCCGTCGTCGTCGAAGAAATACGGACCGACGCCGCGCGCCATGTCGCCGCCGTCGGCCGGGTTCTCGATCTTGATGACCTCGGCGCCCTGGTTGGCGAGATACATGGTGCCGAACGGTCCGGCACCATACTGCTCGACCGCCAGGATGCGGACACCCTCCAGCGGCTGGCCTGCCATGGCCTCCTCCTCTCGTTCGTTTCCTCCGCCCGCCGCCCCTTTTGCTCAGAGACGTTCCCGGGCCGCGTGGCTCAGGCCTTCGGACCCTTCAGCTTGATCGCGTTGGCCTTTTCCAGGACCTCGATCGTCGCCTCGTGGTTCGCGGTCGGCATGACCTCGTTGTAGCCGGCCCAGATCTCGTTCAGCGAGGCGAGCAGCGGCGCGAACATGTCCTGGTCGCCGGCGAGCCCGGCGGCGATGCCCACGTCCTTGGCCATCAGCGCGGTGGCGAAGCCGGAATTGTAGGTCCGCGGCAGCACCGACTGGTGATACTTGCGCTCGGTCGACGAGTTGCGGCCGGTCGAGACGTTCAGGATGTCGACCATGGCGGACGGCTCGAGGCCGAACTTCTGACCGATCAGCAGCGCCTCGTTCGCGGCGGTCAGGCCGACGGCGGAGAGATAGTTGTTCAGGCACTTCATCGCGTGACCGGCGCCGAGAGGGCCGCAGCGGAAGATGTTCTTCCCCGTCGCCTCGAAGGTCGGCATGACCTTGGCGAGCGCATCCTCGTCGGAGCAGCCGACCATGATGGACAGGCTGGCCTTGTCGGCGCCCGTCACGCCGCCGGAGACCGGCGCGTCGATCAGGGTGATGCCCTTGGCCGCCAGCTCGTCGCCCAGCGCCCGGGTGCCCATCGGCGCCGAGGAGCTCATGTCGACCACGATCTTGCCCTCGGCGAACCCGGCGGCGAGGTTGTCGCCGTCGCCGAAGCAGATGCGGCGGACGACCTTGCCGTCGGGAACGATGGTGACGATGACGTCCGACATCTCCGACAGGGCGGCGAGGCTGGAGGCCCGCTTGGCGTCGAACTCGTCGGCGAAACGGCCCAGCTTGTCCTGGTCCAGGTCGAAGACGGCGATATCGACGCCGGCCTTCTTAGCATTGCGGGC
Source organism: Thalassobaculum salexigens DSM 19539 (assembly GCF_000423805.1). Classification (NCBI taxonomy): domain Bacteria; kingdom Pseudomonadati; phylum Pseudomonadota; class Alphaproteobacteria; order Rhodospirillales; family Thalassobaculaceae; genus Thalassobaculum; species Thalassobaculum salexigens. Next base: position 733,629 of record NZ_KE384094.1, on the reverse strand, counting down.
CATCGGCCAACCCATGTTGCCGATGCCGATCCACCCGACGGTGATGTCGGACATGTCAGTAACTCCGTGATGTAGGGTTCCAGGTGCGGGGCAGGGCGGTGGGGATCAGTCGATCCCCATCTCCTTGAAGACCTCGCGGGCGTTGCGGAAGGCGTCGATCGCCGCCGGCACGCCGCAGTAGATGGCGGTCTGCAGGAAGACTTCCTTGATGTCGTCCTTGGTCAGCCCGTTGTTGATGGCGCCGCGGATGTGCAGACGCAGCTCGTGGCTGCGGCCGAGTGCGACCAGCATGCCGAGATTGAGCATCGAGCGCTGCTGCCGGCTCAGGCCCGGACGGCCCCAGACCTCGCCCCAGCAGTATTCGGTAACCAGTTCCTGCATCGGCATGTTGAAGTCGTCGGCGGCCGCGATCGACTTGTCGACATACTCGGCACCGAGAACCTCGCGCCGGTTCTTCAGACCGGCCTCGAACATGGCCTTGTCGCTCATGATTTTTCCTCCGATTTGTATACAAGATTGGCGCAGACCCTAGACCCGACGGACCTCCGCGCCAAGATAGGAAGGTGACGAGACGGGTTTCGCTCCCTCGATGGCGGGTTTGGGACGACAAAACCCCATCCTTGCGTCTAGGGTGCGCACCGCTCGACGACGCGCAACCCCGTAATTTTCCGGGTGCGAGAACTGGCTGAGAAGAGGACGATGGCGCCCGAGGGACCGATGACCTTCACGATCGAAGAACCGCGCGCGGCCGACACCACCGAGGTGGTCGACGCCCTTTATACCGTGCGGATCAACGCCCTGGTGGTGGATTTCCAGATCGGCATCCATGCCCATGAACAGGGCGTGCGCCAGCGCGTGCGGGTCGACATCGCCGTCGATGTGACCCGTCCCGAGGGCGGCTTCCGTGAGGACTACGCCCGGGTCTATTGCTACGAGCGCATCGTCAAGGCGGTCCGCGCCCTGGCCGGCGGCGGCCATGTGAAGCTGGTGGAGACCCTGGCCGACCGGGTCGCCGAGATCTGCCTGGCCGACGAGCGCGCGCAGCGGGCGGAGGTCACGATCTCCAAGCTCGACGTGTTCCACGACGCCGAAAGCGTCGGCGTGACCGTGGTGCGCCGCCGGGTCGGGTAGGCAACACTCCCCACCGGCCTCGATTTGGCTTACCCTGCGGATGTCAAAAGGGGGGTGGCCATGAGCACATTGCAGGAACTCGATCCCGACTGCTACGCCGACGGAAACCCGAACGCCGTTGATGTGGTGATCGTGCCGCGCGCCCGGGACATCGGCGGCTTCGAGGTGCGCCGCGCGCTGCCCTCGGCCAAACGGCAGATGATCGGGCCGTTCATCTTCTGGGACCAGATGGGGCCGGCCTCGATGCCGGTCGGCGAGGGGATCAACGTCCGCCCGCATCCGCATATCGGGCTCGCTACCCTGACCTATCTGTTCGACGGCGAGATCCATCATCGCGACAGCCTCGGCACGACCCAGCCGATCCGGCCGGGCGAGGTCAACCTGATGACCGCCGGCAAGGGCATCGTGCATTCCGAGCGGATGGACGACGCGGTGAAGGCCATGGGGCCGCACCTGTTCGGCATCCAGTCCTGGATCGCCCTGCCGAAGGCCAGCGAGGAGGTGGCGCCCGCCTTCGAACACCGCGACCAGACGGCGCTGCCGACCCTGGAGGCGGAGGGCAAGGCGGTGCGGATCATCGCCGGCTCCCTGTGGGGCGCGACCTCGCCGGTCACCACCTTCTCCGAAATGATATACGCCGACGTCGCGCTGGAGACCGGTGCGCGTCTACCGATCCCGGCCGAGCACGAGGAGCGGGCGATCTACGTCTCCGAAGGGACCGTGGTCATCAACGGCGACCGGTTCGAGTGCGGCCAGCTCCTGGTCCTGCATCCGGGCGACCCGGTCACCGTCGAGGCGGCGAGCCGGGCCCGCATCCAGGTACTGGGCGGCGAGCCGATGGACGGCCCGCGCTTCATCTGGTGGAACTTCGTGCACTCGTCGAAGGACCGGATCGAGTCCGCCAAGGCGGACTGGAAGGCCGGCAAGTTCGACGTCGTCCCCGGCGACGAGGAGGAGTTCATCCCGCTGCCGGAGAAGTGACGCTCAGCCGACCCGAACCATCGCGCCGTCGACCGGGATCGCCGCGCCGCTGATGTAGCGGGCGAGCGGCGAGGCGAGGAACACCATCAGCACCGCCAGGTCCTCGGGCTCGCCGAAATAGCCGGCCGGGATGAACCGGTCGATGAAGGCCTGCCGGCTCTCCTCGGTCGGGTGCAGGCGGTTGTCGATCTGGTCGGAATGGATCCGTCCCGGCGCGATCGTGTTCACGGTGATCCCGAACGGCGCCAGCTCCAGCGACATCGTGCGCGACCAGGACTGCAGCGCCGCCTTGGCCGGCATGGCGGCGTTCATCGAGTGGCCGACCATGGCACCGGTCACGTTGACGATGCGGCCCCAGCGGCGCTCCTTCATCCCCGGCACGATCGCCGCCGACAGCCGCCGCGCCGCCTCGAAGTTCAGCTTGAACGACGCCTCCCAGAACGCCTCGTCCCAGGGGTCCTCCATGGGCCGCGAGCCGCCGGCGTTGTTGATCAGGATGTCGATCGTGCCGCCGGCCGCCTCCAGGGCGCGCTCGGCGATCGCGGCGCAGCCCTCCACGCTGTCCAGGTCTCCGGTCACGGCCACCGGGGCCGGGCCGCCGGCCGCGACCGCCTCGTCGATCACCGCCTGCAGGGCGGCCTCCCGCCGGCCATGGATGATCACCCTGGCGCCTTCGCGGGCCATCAGCAGGGCGGCGGAGCGGCCGATGCCGGCCGACGCGCCCGAGATCAGCGCGGTCTTGTCGGAGAGAAGCAGGTCCATCTGTACGTCCTTACGTCCGGTGAGGTCCGCATGATGCCAGGGCGGGCCCGGCCCGCAAGGTGCCGAGGCGGCATGAGGCCGATGCATCTGGCCGTCTTTTCGCCCGGCGGGCGTGGCGCTACAGTCCCGTCGTCATGGATTATGTCATTACCCCCGATGCCGTCTCGTTCTTCGGCCGCGGTCTGCGGCGGCCGGAATGTGTCGCCTGTACCGAAGCCGGAGCGATCTGGGTCAGCCACGCGCTGCCGCAGGGCGGCGGCGGAGTCGTCCGGCTGGACGCCGACGGCACGCCCCATCCCATCGTCGCCGGCGAGGGCGCGCCCGCCGACTTCATGCCCAACGGCTGGTCGATGGCGCCGGACGGCTCGTTTCTGATCGCCAGTCTCGGCGACAGCGGCGGGGCGTGGCGGCTGTTCCCGGACGGGACGTGCACGCCGCTTCTGCTGCAGGTCGACGGCTATCCGGTGCCGCCGGTGAACTTCGTCCATCTGGACGAGGCAGGCCGGGTCTGGATCTCGATCAGCACCTGCCGGATCCCGCGCGACCGGGCGATGCACCGCGAGGTGGCGGACGGCTTCGTCATCCTGATGGACGCGATCGACCGCCCGGACACCGCCCGCATCGTCGCCGACGGCCTGGGCTATACGAACGAGGTGAAGGTCGACCCCTCCGGCCGCTGGCTCTATGCCAACGAGACCATGGCCCGGCGGCTGTCCCGTTTCGAGCTCAAGGGCGACGGGCTGGGTAGCAGACAGACCGTGGTCGACTATATCGACGGGGTGATCCCCGACGGTTTCGAGTTCGACGTCGAGGGCGGCGTGTGGTGCGCCAGCGTGATGAGCAACCGGCTGGTGCGTGTCGGCCCGGACGGCAGCCAGCACGTGATCCTGGAGGATTGCGATCCGGCGGAGATCGCCCCGGCCATGGCGCGGTGGCGCGACGGGGGCTTCACCCGCGACGACCTGATGATCGGCGCGAAGCGGCCGCTCAGGAACATCGCCAGCATCACGTTCGGCGGGCCGGACCTGAAGACGGTGTATTGCGGCTCGCTGGCGGGCGACGGGCTGGTGACCTTCCGCTCCCCGGTCGCCGGTGCGGTGCCGCCGCATTGGATGTTTTGAACAAACCGGCTGAATAAACGGAGGAAACGAGATGACCCAGGTGCGTAAGGTCGAGGTGACGGATGTCGGCCCGCGCGACGGCCTGCAGGCCGAGAAGCGGCTGATCCCGGCGGCCGAGAAGATCGCGCTGATCAACCGGCTGATCGATGCCGGCGTGCCGCGGATCGAGGCGACCTCCTTCGTGTCGCCCAAGGCGGTGCCGCAGCTCGCCGACGCCGCCGAGGTGATGGCCGGGATCGACCGCAGCAAGGGCGCGATCATCGCCACCCTGGTCCCGAACGGCCGCGGCGCCATCCGCGCCGCCGAATGCGGGGTCGACGAGATGGTGGTCTTCGTCTCCGCGTCGGAAAGCCACAACAAGAAGAACGTGAACCGCTCGGTCGAGGAGTCGCTGAAGGGCTTCGAGGAGGTCGCGAAGATCGCCGGCGACGCCAAGATCCCGGTGCACGGCGCCATCGCCACCGCCTTCGGCTGCCCGTTCGAGGGCAACGTGGCGCCGGAGCGGCTGGCGATGATCGCCAAGCGGTTCCAGGACATGGGCTTCGTCGGCATGACCTTCGGCGACACCACCGGCATGGCGACCCCGCCGACGGTGCGCGCCGGCGTGGCGGCGGTGCGGGAGGCCGCGCCGAAGCTGACCATGGGCCTGCATTTCCACAACACCCGCGGCATCGGCCTCGCCAATGTCATGGTCGGGCTGGACGAGGGCATCGACAAGTACGAGAGCTCGTTCGGCGGTACCGGCGGCTGTCCCTTCGCGCCGGGCGCCACGGGCAATATCTGCACCGAGGATCTGGTCTACCTGCTGCACGAGATGGGCATCGAGACCGGCATCGACCTGCGCAAGCTGATGGCGATCGGCTGCGACGTGGAGACGGTGGTGGGCCACCCGCTGCCGGGGCAGGTGATGAAGGCCGGGCAGCGGCTCGACCTGCATGACATGGACGCCGTGCGTACCGCGGAAGGGTGAGCATTCGTGACGGACAGTGACATTACGGGCGCCCCGGCCGGGGCGCTCGACGGGATCCGCGTCGTCGATCTCACCCGCATCCTGGCCGGGCCGTTCTGCACCCTGCTGCTCGCCGATATGGGCGCCGACGTGATCAAGGTGGAGCCGCCGGCCGGCGATCCGGTGCGCGGCCAGGGCGCCATGGTCGAGGGCTACAGCTGGTACTTCGCCCAGTTCAACCGCAACAAGAAGTCGGTCGTCCTCGACCTCTACACCGACGAGGGCAAGGCCGACCTGACCCGGCTGCTTGAGACCGCCGACGTGGTGGTGGAGAACTACCGCCCCGGCGTCTTCGCCAAGATGGGCTTCTCGGCCGAGCGGCTGGCGGAGATCAATCCGCGGCTGATCTGCGCCAGCGTCAACGGCTACGGCGCTTCCGGCCCCTATGTCGACCGTCCGGCCTTCGACTTCATCGCCCAGGCGATGAGCGGCTTCATGGCGGTGAACGGCGACCCGGACGGCCCGCCGCGCCGCGCCGCGCCGCCGATCTCCGACCTGATCGCCGGGCTGTACTGCGCCTTCGGCGTGGTCTCGGCCCTGCAGGCGCGGCACACAACCGGCCGCGGCCAGCAGGTGGAGAGCAGCCTGACCGGGGGACTGATCTCGATGATGGCCTATCTCTCCGCCGAATACTTCGCCACCGGCGCCAACCCGACCCGCACCGGCAACAACCATCCGATCGTCGCCCCCTACGGCCTGTTCCAGGCGGCGGACGGCGAGATCGCGGTCGCGCCCTCCAACGACACCTTCGTGGAGCGGTTCCTGCGGGTGCTCGGCCTGGAGGGGCTGCTGCGGGAGCCGGATTTCGCCGACAACGCGAAGCGCATGGCCAACCGGGGCGCCCTGAACGCCCGGATCAACGCGGTGACCCGGGAGAAGCCGGTGGATCACTGGATCGATGCCATCAACAAGGCGGGCTGCCCCGCCGGCCGGGTCATGGGACTGGACGAGGTGTTCACCGACCCGCAGGTGCTGGCCCAGGAGATGGTGATCCAGTCCGAGCGCGAGGGACGCACACCGATCAGGATGACCGGATTCCCGGTCAAACTCTCCCAGACGCCGGCCGCCCTGCGCCAGCCGCCACCCGAACTGGGTGAACACACCGAGCAAATTATAACCTTTGTGAGAAATGCCACAAAGTCGCATTGACGCTAGGGAATTCTGTCCGCACGATCTTCCCACGCTCGTCATTTCGGGACCGCAGATGGCCCTCACCGACCCTGTTTTCACCTATCCGGACCTCGACACCAGCTCGGTCGAGTACGCGCCGGATTTCAGCACGGCCGGGGTCCGTTCGTGGTTGCGCGCCGGCAAGATGCGCGACGTCCTCGACTTCTGGAACGACATCCGCCAGTTCCGGCGCTGTCCGGAGCTGGCGGATGTCGATTTCGCCTCGGTGCCGGAGCTGGCGAACTGGATGATCCTGCTGGAGCGGCCGGTGCCGGGCGGCGATTGCCTGTTCCGCACCGTCGGCAAGAAGATCATCGAGCTGTCGCATCTGGACGTCACCGGCCAGCCGCTGATGGCGCTGCCGGACCCGGAATACCGCCGGATGTTCCAGGCGAACTGCGACGCGGTCACCCGCGCCGCCATGCCGCTCGCCTCGCGCTACCGCCGCATGCTGAAGGGCGCGAGCTTCGACTTCGAACGGCTAGACCTGCCGCTGATGCTGGAAAGCGGCCGGATCGGCGGCGTCCTCGTCGGCATGCACGCGGCCGGCGCGGACTGATACGGCGCCGACTGATAGGGCGCCGACTGAGACGGCGGCCATGGCCGCCCGGCTTGCGCAATCATCCCTGATCCCCGACCATGGCCGCGGTTTCCGGATCGGTGGATATTCCCATGAATTTCGGTCCCGTCTTGCGCCGCATCCGCGCGGTGCGTCGGCTCAAGCAGCAAGCCGTCGCCGATCTGGTCGGCGTGACCCAGGCGACCGTGTCGCGCTGGGAGAACGGCGATCTGGCGCCGAGCGGCGATCAGCGCCGCCGGCTGCTGCGGCTGCTGCACAGTTCGGCCACGCTCGGCTCCGACCATGGCCTGCGCCGGCTGGTGGAGACCTCGCCGCTGCGGGTTCATCTGGTCTGCGACATCACCCACCGCCTGCTCGCCGCATCGCCGGCGCGGGAGGCGGAGTGGCACTCGGACGCCCGCACCTGGGAAGGACGCTCGCTCTATCGCTTCGCCACCGAGGAGATCCGCGCCGCCGAAGCCAGGCTGGATGACTGCGGCTGGTTCGAGGGCCGGGTTCCGGGCGCCTATTTCTGGACCGGGGCGAGCGAGCCGGGGACGGCCATCAGCATCCAGCAGGGTTATTGCCTGTGGGAGCGGCTCACGCTGAACGACGGCAGCCCGGTGCGCATGGCGACCACCCTGGGCCCCGACGCGGTGTCGGCGAGCGTGCTGAACAGCTTCGTGGATCTGCGCGGCCCGGCTTCGCCCGTGTGATGCGGCCGCATAACTTATGCGTGGAGCCCCCTGCGCGCGGCCGGTAGCGTCTCCCGGACCCGAAGCGCACGCGGAGGTCTCCCATGCGGAACCAGGCCCGCACCATCCTCGATTTTCTTAGCTTCAGTGAGCGGATCAAGCGCGAGCTGCGCCATTCCTGGCTGTCCGACGGCCGGCGGGAGAGCGTGGCCGAGCATTCCTGGCAGATGGCGCTGATGGCAATCCTGGTGGCCCCGCATCTGCGCCGTCCGGTGGACCTGCTGCGGGTCCTGGAGATGATCGTCGTCCACGACCTGACCGAGGCGGTGATCGGCGACATCCCGGCCTTCGAGGTCAGCCCCCGCCAGGACGCCAAGCGTCGGCGCGAGGCCGAGGCGGCGCTGCGCATCCGCGACAGCCTGGACGCCGATACCGGCGGCCACGTCTACGCCCTGTTCCTGGAACTGGAGAGCGGCGGCACGTCGGAGGCGAAGCTGGTTCACGCGCTCGACCGGCTGGAGGTGCAGGTCCAGCACAACCTGGCGGCGGACGAGACCTGGGAGCCGGTGGAATACCCGATGGTGTTCAACAGGCTGTCGCAGCCTTGCCGTCACGACCCGTTCCTCGCCGCCCTGGCGGCACTGGTGGAGGCGGACGGCGCCGCCAAGATGGCGGCGGCCGGCATCGACGTGGCGGCGGTGAGGCGGGCGGCCGAGGCCGCCTGACGGCGGGAAGAGGGCTCCGTCTTCGACCCACCACCTGACCCTATCCATCCTCCCCCTTTCCCGTCATCCTGGGGGTCGCCGGGATGACGAATGAAGGGAAGGGCGCGTTAGGGCCTGCGCATTTCGCCCCTTTGACTTTCGCCGGCCGCCCGACAATTCTCGCGCTCCAACGCGATCGGAGAAGCACCCGTGGACAAGACCGGCAACACCTTCAATTCGGCGGCCTATGGCGGACCCGGCTGGCAGGGGCGCACGCGCACCCACCGCGAGGAGATCGGCGATCTCTGGACCGCCAGCGGCATCGACAGCGAATACGCCACCTTGCGCTCGGTCCTGCTGCACCGCCCCGGCGGCGAGCTGGCGGCCGCCCTTGAGGATCCGAACTCGGTGCAGATGCTGGAGGCGCTCGACCTGGGCCGCGCCGGCGAACAGCACGACGCCATGGCCGAGGCCTACCGCGCCAATGGCGTCGACGTCCAGTATGTCGACCCGGCCGGCCAGCCGACCCCGAACCAGATGTTCTGCGCCGACCTGTTCGTGATGTCGCCGGAAGGCGCGATCCTGGCGCGTCCGGCCTCCACGGTGCGGGCCGGCGAGGAGCGCTGGGTCGCCCGGCGCTTGGCCGATGCCGGCGTGCCGATCCTGCGCGCCATGACCGGTAATGCGGTGTTCGAGGGTGCCGACCTGATGTGGCTCGATCCCGAGACGGTGATGGTCGGCCTCGGCCTGCGCACCAACGAGGACGCCGCCGCCCAGATCGCGTCTTCCATGGAGGAGATCGGGGTCGAGACCCTGGCCGTCGACATGCCCTACGGCACCATGCATTTCATGGGCATGCTGCGGATCGTCGACCGCGATCTCGCCATCTGCTGGCCGCGCCGCACGCCGTTCTCCACGGTGCGGGCGCTGGAGGAGCGGGGCTACGAGATCCTCTGGCTGCCGACCTCCGAGCCGGACAGCGTGCTGAACCGGGCGCTGAACATCGTCACCCTCGGCCCGCGCAAGATCCTGATGCTGGCCGGCTACGACGCGGTGCAGAAGGCCTACGAGAAGGCCGGCATCGAGTGCGTCACCATCGACGGCTCCGAACTGGTCAAGGCGGCGGGCGCCATCGGCTGCCTGACCGGCGTGGTCCGGCGCGATCTGGTGGGGTAGCGGCAGTACGCTCCCAGAATCGCCGCCCCCCATCTTTCACTCCCCGGATTTTTTCCGGGGAGTAGGGGAGGGGAGGGGAGCGTGTGGTGTATGCACCCGAGCCCCTCACACGGTCAGGATCAGCGTGCGGTCCGGCCCCGCCGGAACGCGGCCGCCTTCGATCGTTGCCGCCATATGCTCGAAGGCGACGCCGGGCGCGCCTTCGGTCACGCCGTTCGTGCGGAAGAAGTAGCTGTGCCCCTTGGGGCGGTCGTACAGGTTGTTGAAGTCGTCGCAATCGATCGCGTAGACGTTGCTCGGGACCTTGGCCATGTCCTCCGGTCCGGTATGGCCGAGCCGACGTGAGATCGTCTTGTTGCCGGGCGTGTTGGCGATCTTGCTGGCGGACATCGCCAGGTCGTCATTGGCGAAATAGACGATCACGTTGCGGGCGGTCTGGGTGATCCGGTGACCCGACCAGCCCGGCTCCAGCGACTGGTTGTCGACGTCCGCGGCGAACATGAAGATGTTCTTGAAGATCGCCGGCATCCCGCCTTCATAGGTGGTCCAGCGGTCCAGGGTGAAGCGCAGGACCCGATTGCCCATCGAGTGGGCAAGGATATTGATCGGCCGATAGCAGGCGTTGTCGCCGCCCCGGTTCGCGCGCCACTCCAGGAACTTCCCGAGCACACGGGCGAAGCCGAAGCCGCTCTTGTCGGCGGCGTCCTGGTCGTCCCAGTAATCCTTCATGATCCCGAAATCCTCGTCGCAGGGCCACAGGAGCAGGATGACCTCCACCGATTTCGCGTTCGGATCGTTGGCGAAGCGCGCGTCCATGAGCTTCTGCAACTCGGCCGCCCGGGCGAAGGCCGACTCCGCGGTGGTGCTGAAACCATGCAGGTAGAGCAGGATTTCCTGCTCGATCGACCCCTGGGTGCGTTTGAAGAAGGCCTGGCTGCCGATCTCGTGCAGCACGCCGTCGTCGTCGCGGCGCAGGAAATAGACGGAGCTGCCGGGGTCCCGGTCCCGGGGGTGCAGTTCGAAGACGCGCTCGGGCCGGCTGGGCGTGGGCGCCCATTTGTCGGGCCCGCCCTTGCGGGCATAGTTGGTGATCACAAGCATGGCGCTTCCCCCGTCACGATGGCTGCGAGAACGATATCGCAACCAATCGGGGTGTTCTGTGGCGATCGCCACACGGCCGGTATCGGCGGACCCACCGGCCGCTGGGCCGCCGCCAGGGGCGCGCTACCGCACCACCCGCTCCATCCCGGTGAACACCCGCCAACGCTCGATCTCGGCATCGATCTTGGCGTCGCGCGCCTTCGACGCCCGCACGCCCGGCTCCATCCACATCCCCCGCACCTCAAGCTCGCCGCGGTTGCGATGGGTCTTCAGTTCGATGCGGCCGACCAGGCGGTCGCGTTCCAGCATCGGCAGCACGTAGTAGCCGTAGACCCGCTTGGCCGCCGGTACGAAGGCCTCGAAGCGATAGTCGAAGCCGAAGATCCGCTGGGTGCGCTCGCGCTCGCGGATCATCGGGTCGAACGGCGACAGGAACCGCACCCGCGCCGGCGGTTCCGGCGCCTGGCGGGCCAGATCCAGCACGTCCGGCCGCGCCCAGACCGGCCGCACAGAGCCGTCCGCCTGCTCGATATCGATCCGGCGCAGGGTGTTGTCGCTGACGCATTCGCACCAGGCCTGGGCCTCGGCGGGGGAGATCGAGTCGAAGAACCGGGCCACCTCGCCATGGGTGGCGACCGCCAGCCGGGAGATCGCCTCGCGCCCGGCCCAGTCGATGAAGGCGGCGTGGTCCGGCTCCGGGTCGTGATGTTCCGGCGGAATGACCCGGTGCGACAGGTCGTAGACCTTGGCGAAGCCCTTGCGGCCGGCGACCGCGAACTCGCCGGAGCGCCAGAGATACTCCAGCGCGGTCTTCGACGGCGTCCAGCCCCACCACGCCCCACGCTCCTCGGTGTCGTCGGGGGTGACGTCGCGCGAGGTCACCCGGCCCTCGGTCTCGACCCGGCGGCGCATCTCGTCCAGCACCTCGTCGCGCCGGCCGGCGAAGCGCTGGTCCCAGTGCGGCGCGCGGTCCATCCGCGCCTTGTAGCGGGCGAAGCGCGGCTTCCAGTAGGGGTAGAACCGGGTCGGGATGATGGAGGCGTCGTGGGTCCAGTGCTCGAACAGCGAGCGCCGTTTCTCCAGCAGGTGCTTCAGGTGGGACTTCTTGTAGCCGTTGGCCCGGGTGAACAGGATGTGGTGGTGCGCCTGTTCCAGGGTGGAAATGGTGTCGACCTGCACGAATCCGAGCCGGTCGATCAGCGCGTCGAGCCCGTCGCGGGTGAGCGCGCCGCCGGGCGACTCGGACAGCGCGTGCTGGTGCAGGAACAGACGGCGCAGCTCGGTATTGGAGAGACGGTCGGTCATGGCGTCGTCCGGGGCCCTGGGTCTATGCTGGGGAAAAGCCGTGAGGGAGGTCACCATGCCAATCGGAAGACTCGATCATGTCAATCTCCGCACCACCGACGTCCCCCGCCTGGTGGACTTCTACGAGCGCGTGCTCGGTCTGAAAAAGGGAAAGCGGCCCGATTTCGGCTTCGGCGGCGCCTGGATGTACTCCGGCGAGGACGCGGTCGTGCACATCGTGGAGACCGGCGCCACCGCCGACTACCGCGGCGACCAGCAGCTCGAGCACTTCGCTTTGCGGGCCACCGGGCTGGAGGAGTTCCTCTCCCATCTGCGCTCCCTGAACATTGCATACAAGTGTGGGGTTCTGCCCGGCGACGGCTTCGGCCACACTCAGGTGAACATCTTCGACGCGGACGGGAATCACATCCATATCGACTTCCCGCCGCAGGAAAACGCCGACATCACCGAGTTCAAAGGGACCTGAAGGAGATCAGCCGTGACCGTCACATCGATGCCCCGCACGAACCGCTGGTCTGAGGAAGAGCGCCAGACCCGCGAGGACCTCGCCGCCGTCTACCGCGTCTTCGCCGCCAAGCAGATGGACGACCTGATCTACACCCACATCTCCGCCCGGGTGCCCGGCGACGAGGAGCACTTCCTGATCAACCCGTTCGGGCTGATGTACGAGGAGGTCACCGCCTCGAACCTGGTGAAGATCGACCTGCAGGGGAACATCGTCGAGGACAGCGCCTACCCGATCAACTACGCCGGCTTCATCATCCACGGCGCGGTGCACGAGGCGGTGCCCGGCGCGCATTGCGTCATCCACCTGCATACCGACAGCGGCGTGGCGGTGTCGTGCCAGCGCGAGGGGCTGATCGATGCTTCCCAGTTCGGCATGTTCCTGCCCGGCGGGATCGCCTATCACGACTATGAGGGGCTGGCCTTCGACGACGCCGAGAAGCCCCGTCTGGTCGCCGATATCGGCCAGTGCAAGGCGATGATCCTACGCAACCACGGCACCCTCACCATTGGCGAGACCGTCGCCGAGGCGTTCTTCCACATGTACAACCTGGAGCGCGCCTGCCGCGTGCAGGTGCTGGCCCAGGCCGGTGGCCAGGCCGAGGTTCTGCCGATCGCACCGGAGATCGTCGCCCATACCCGCGCGCAGAAGTCGGAAGGCGCGCGCCTCGCCGGCATCGGCACGCTCGAGCTGGCCGCCTGGAAACGTAAGCTGGACCGCATGGGCAGCGACTTCCGCAACTGACTTCCTCCATCTGACGGACACTCGAAGGGAACGAGAGAATGACCAACCCGATCGGCTTCATCGGCCTCGGCAATGCCGGGGCGTCGGTCTGCAAGGCGCTTCTGGACAAGGGCCAGACCGTGATCGGTTTCGATTTGAGCCCCGAGCGCCGCAAGGCGGCGGCCGAGATCGGCGTGACCCTGGCCGACAGTGCCGCCGACGTGGCGTCCAAAGCCGACCGGATCATCCTCTCCCTGCCCAAGCCGGAAGCGTCCATCGCCGTCGTGGAGGAGATCCTCGCCGCCGGCCACCGGCCGTCCATCGTCATCGAGACCAGCACCGTCACCCCGGCGACCGCCATCGCCTGCCACACGCGCTGTCGGGCCGAAGGGGTCGGCTTCGTCGATGCCGCCATCGCCGGCGGCGTGGCCAGCATGGCCTCGGCCAAGATCACCTTCTTCCTGGGCGGCTCGCCGGAGGAGATCGCGCTGGCCCGTCCGGTGCTCGACCTGCTGGCCGAGCGGATCTTCGAGCTCGGCCCGATCGGCGCCGGCATGGGCACGAAGGTGGTGAACAACGGTGTCATGCACGCGGTCATGGTCGTGCTGATCGAGGCCTTCGCCATGTCGACCAAGCTCGGCGTGCCGGTGCAGACCATGGTCGACATCCTGAACCGGGAGGAGGGGCTGATGCGGCCGCTGGTCCACCGGGTGCAGGAGCGCATGGCCGACGGCAACTACACCGGCGGCATGTCGGTCTCCAACGCGCGCAAGGATTCCGTCCTCGCCCTGGAGACGGCGCAGAACCTGGGCGTGCCGCTTTTCGCCACCCTGGCCTCCCACACCCCGTACGAGATCGCCGAGGCCAAGGGCATGGGCGACCTGGACTACGCCGCGCTGGCCACCCTGTGGGAAAACTGGGCCTCGGTGTCGTTCGAGAAGAAGTGAGGCCGCTGGCACTCCCTCGGGAATCGCGATACTGAAACAATTGAAATGTTGTCGGGTATGCGCGTGAAACGCTGACCGCATATCTATCCCGCCGCTCCGAGAGGTTGGGCGGGATTCGGTCCGGGTGGGGGAGAGCCGGTGTGGCTCAGGTCGTCGCATACGAGATTGAGATCCAGTCGGACGGGAAGTGGCGCACGCTGCAGACCTACGACCCAAGCGAACTCGGCGAGGCCCAGTCCGAGATTCAGCGCCTTCAGCGCAACCCTCCGGGCAGCGGCCTCAAGCTTATCGAGGAAACGCTTGGCGAGGATGGCATGTTCAAGCGGCGCACGCTGATGTTCAAGCGGCTCGACGAGGGCACGCCGCCGCCGGCCTCCCTGCGGGCGCCCGCCACCTCGCGGGCCGTCACCGGCGGCGCCACCGCCCGGGGCCGCACCACCGCCGCGCGCCCGGCAGCCAAAGTCGGCAAGCCGGTCGGCGGTGGCCAGCGCATGGGCTTCGGCGGCTCGCTGGCCGATCTGCTGTCCTTCCTCTTCGTGCCGCTTCGCGCCCGCCAGACGGGGGTCGGCTCCGATCTGGCGAAGGGCGACATCGCCAAGATCGTTCCGCCGGAGATCACCGGACCGACGCGCAAGCGCGGCCAGGTGCCTATCTTCGAGGACGAGCAGGATGTGGCGCTCGACGACCTGATCATCGCCGACGCGACCTACCGCCAGTTCCGCAGCTTCTTCGAGACCCTGCGGGAAGGCGGCGCCCTGGAGGCGGCCCGGCGGGATCTGGAATTCGCGCGCAAGATCAGCCTGTTCGCGGTCGGCGTGCTGTTCTCCATCGAGCAGGACATCAACATCTTCTCCGACCGCGGCCGCTCGATCGTGGCCCAGGTGCTGAAGTTCTTCATCGAGAGCACCGACGCCATCGGCCATTTCGTGGAGACCATGGAGCGCTACCTGACCGAGAAGGAGGCGCCGGCCTCCATCCGCGTCGGCTCGCGCTGCTTCCGGCTGTATCAGAGCGCCGATATCGACGGCCTGAAGCAGACCTTCGAGGAGGCGTTCGGCATCGTCGATACCCTGGAGGAAGGGTTGGGCGGCACGGTCAAGGTGGGCATCCTGTTCACCGACATCGTCGACAGCACCCGCCTGACCAGCGAGATCGGCGACGCCGCCGCCCAGTCCGTCATCGACCACCACGAGAGTGTGGCGCTCGACATGTGCCGGCGCTTCGGCGGGCGCAAGGTGAAGCACCTGGGCGACGGACTGATGCTGAGCTTCGCCAACAAGGAGCGCATGGTCGCCTGCGCCGTCGCCCTGGTCGACAGCATGAAGGGGCTCGCCAACCGCCCCGACGCGCCGGAATACAAGATCCGCTGCGGCGGGCATTTCGGCGAGGCGATCAGGAAGGACGAGGACTTCTTCGGCTCCACGGTGCAGCTCGCCGCCCGGATCTCCGCCCGGGCCGGCGACAACGAGGCCTGCTTCTCCACCATGCTGTTCGACCGCGACCTGCCGACCTACGCCCTGTTCGAGGACCGCGGCGCGGTGGAGTTGAAGGGGATCAGCCAGAAGGTGATGCTGGCGGTTTACGGCTGACGGCCCAGGCCGATCGGGACCTTCCGCCGCACGGTGGGCTCCTCTAGGGTGAAAGGCTGCCGGCCGCGTTGCCGCCCCTTTCCCCCTGTCGTCGCGAGGCCCCGTGAGCGCGATCACCCGCACCCCCGCCTTCTGTACCCAATGCCGGTCCCGCTGCGGCTGTGTCGCCGTGGTGGAGGATGGAAAACTCACCGGCATCGACCCGCTGCCCGGCCATCCGAGCGGCGAGAAGCTCTGTCCCAAGGGGCGGGCCGCCCCCGAGCTGGTCTATCACCCCGACCGGCTGACCCGGCCGTTGCGCCGCACCGCGCCGAAGGGGGCGGCCGATCCGGGCTGGGAGCCGATCTCCTGGGACGAGGCCCTGGACGAGATTGCCGGGCGCATGGCGACCGTGGCGCGCGAGCACGGACCGGAACAGACCGCGTTCTCCGTCACCACGCCGAGCGGCACCCATATCTCCGACTCGATCTCCTGGATCGAGCGGCTGATCCGCGCCTATGGCAGCCCGAACACCATCTACGGAACCGAGATCTGCAACTGGCACAAGGACTTCGCCAGCCGCTTCACCTACGGCACCGATATCGGCACGCCGGATTTCGCCAACACGGACTGTGTCGTGCTCTGGGGCAACAACCCGGCCGCGACCTGGCTGGCGCGCTCGGTGGAGATCCAGAAGGCGATGCGCCATGGGGCCAAGGCGATCGTGGTCGACCCCCGGCCCATCGGCTTCGCCCGCCGTGCCGACCAGTGGCTCGCCGTGCGGCCCGGCACCGACCAGGCGCTGGCGCTCGGCCTCGCCCATCTCCTGATCGAGGGCGGGCGGTTCGACCGGGACTTCATGACGCGCTGGAGCAACGGCCCGCTGCTGGTGCGCCGGGACACCGGCCGGTTCCTGCGCGAGGCCGATCTGGTCGCCGGCGGCGGGGCGGACGTGTACCTGGCCATGGCCGAGCAGGGCGGGCTGCTGCGGTTCGACGCCGGCCGGGGCGTGTGGCTCGACGAGGGCCTGCCGGCACTGCGCGCGGAGCGGGATTTGGATACACCCGACGGCCCGGTCGCCTGCCGCAGCGCCTTCGAGGTCTATGCCGCCGCCGCGTCCGACTGGCCGGCCGGGCGGGTCGCCGAGGTCACCGGGGTGCCGGTGGAGGCCCTGCACAAGGCGGCCGCCCTGCTGGCCGAGGCGTCGTCGGTCGCCTATTACGCCTGGAACGGGGTGGGCCAGAGCCCGACCGCGACCCAGACCGACCGGGCGATCTCGCTGCTCTACGCGCTGACCGGCAGCTACGGCAAGGCCGGCGGCAACGTGCCGGGCGGGGCCGCGTCCTTCGCCGACATCTCCGGCGGCGACCTCATGGCACCGGAGCAGAAGGCCAAGGCGCTCGGCCTGCGGGAACGGCCGATCGGCCCGGGGCTCAGCGGCTGGGTCACCGCCCGCGACGTATGGCGGGCGGTGCTGGCGGGCGAGCCCTATCCGGTGCGGATGCTGGTGTCCTTCGGCACCAACCTGCTGGTGTCCCAGCCCGACGGCGACCTGGCCAAGCGGGCGCTCGCCGCGCTCGATTTCCATGTCCATGTCGACTTCTTCGAGAACGCCACGGCGCGGCACGCCGATATCCTGCTGCCCGCGG
This sequence comes from Thalassobaculum salexigens DSM 19539, assembly GCF_000423805.1. Taxonomy (NCBI): domain Bacteria; kingdom Pseudomonadati; phylum Pseudomonadota; class Alphaproteobacteria; order Rhodospirillales; family Thalassobaculaceae; genus Thalassobaculum; species Thalassobaculum salexigens. Next base: position 716,523 of record NZ_KE384094.1, on the reverse strand, counting down.
CCACCTCGTGGGAGCGCGAGGGATTGCGCACCGGCTTCGATGCCAGCCTGGAGGGCATGCGCCAGGTGCAGCTCCGCCCGGCGGTGATCGATCCGGTCGGCGAGGCGCGCTCCGACACCGACATCGTGCTCGCGCTGGCGAAACGGCTGGGCCTGTCCGACGCGTTCTTCGGCGGCAGTGCGGATGCGGGTCACGACCATGTGCTGGCCGGCGCCGGGCTTTCGGTGGAGCGGCTGCGGGCGGCGCCGGAAGGCGTGACGGTGCCGGGGAGCGTGGCGCTGGAGGCCCATGCCATTGCCGACGGGGGCGGGGTGCCGCGCGGCTTCCCGACGCCGACCCGGCGGCTGGAGGTCTATAGCGAGCGGCTGCACGCGCATGGCGGGGCGGGGGTGCCGGCCTTCGATCCGGCGGTCCTGCCCGAGCGCGAGGAGGCCTGGCCGCTGCGGCTCGGCTCGGCCAAGACGGTGGCCTATTGCCACAGCCAGCACCGCAACATTCCCTCGCTGCGCCGGCTGATGCCGGATCCGATTCTGGAAATGGCGGCCGAGGACGCCGACGCGCGCGGGCTGAAGCCGGGCGACTGGGCGGTGGTGAAGACGGCGCGCGGCCGGGCGGTGGCGCGGGTTTCCATCATCCGCGACCTGGAGCCGGGCGGCGTGTTCGGCCAGCACGGCTGGTGGGTCGACGGCCCGGACGGCAGCCCCTACGGCCGCGACCATCCGCTGGCCGCCAACATCAACGCGACGATCGACACCTCGGTGTCCGACCCGGTCAGCGGCTCCATCCCCCTGCGCTGCTCCCGATGCGAGGTGGAACGGCTTTAGCGGCAGAAAAATGTAACGCTGGAGCGGCTCCGGCGTTACGTCACCGTGCCGCCCTTCAGGGTGATCCGGTGCATTTCGCGGCGGTGGCCGTGGTAGTCGTTCACCGGGTAGTGCATGGCCGCCCGGTTGTCCCACATCACCAGCGTGCCCTCGCGCCAGCGCACCCGGCACTGGAATTCCTCGCGGCACTGGTGCTGGTGCAGCCAGCCGAGCAGCGGCGCGCTCTCCTCCTCGGTGAAGCCGTCGAAGCGCACCGTGTGGCCGACATTGAGGTACAGCGCCTTCTTGCCGGTCTCCGGATGGGTGCGGACCACCGGATGGCAGGAGGTGAATTCCTTCTTCGCGTCGTCGCCCTTCACCCGGTCCTCGCGGGTCTTGGTCGCGTTCGCCTTGGCCGAACTGTTGATTGCGCGCAGCGGCGCCAGCATTGCCTTCATCCCGTCGGACAGCGCCTCGTAGGCGGCGACCTGGGAGGCGAACAGGGTGTCGCCGCCGACCGGCGGGATCTCGCGGGCCAGCAGCATGGTCGCCATCGGCGGCTTCTCCATGTAGGTCGTGTCGCTGTGCCACAGCCCGCCGAAATTGTTGCGTTCCTCCGGCTCTTTGATGATCGGCGTGACCATCGGGAAGCCGTCGATGCCGTTCAGAAGGGGATAGATGTCCGGCTCGCCGATCCGCTCGGCGAAGCGCACCTGCTGCTCCGGCGTCATGTCCTGGTCGCGGATCACCAGCACGTGGCGGTCGTTGAACGCCTGGCGCAGGGCGGCGGTGGTATCGTCGTCCAGCGCGTTCAGGTCGAGGCCGGTGATCTCCAGCCCGATATGCGGGGCCATCGGCTCGTTCGGGAATGGCAGGTTGCTCATGTGAGGAACGCTCCTCCGTTCACGTGAAGGGTCTGGCCGGTGATGAACCGGCCCTGCGGTCCGACCAGATGGCGGACCATGGCGGCGATCTCTTCCATCGTGCCCTTGCGGCCGGCCGGCACGCCGGCGGCGCGCATGGTGCTGGGCATCTGCCCGGCGGCGGCGCCGCGGACGGTGTCGATGGCGCCGGGGGCGATGGAATTGGCGGTGATGCCGTGCGGGCCGAGCTCGACCGCCAGCGCCCGCATCAGCCCCTCCAGCCCGGCCTTGGAGGCGGAGACGTGGCAGCGCTCGGGCGTGCCCACATGGGTCGATACCCCCGATAGCCCGACAATGGCGCCGCCCTCGCCTCCCTGTTGGCTTCTGGCGATCATGTGCGGCACACAGGCGCGGGTGAGGATGAAGGCGCCGTCCAGTGCGACCGACAGGATCTCGCGCCACTCGGCGAGGCCCATCTCCAGGAACGGCGTCTGGCGGCGCAGGCCGGCATTGCTGACGACGATATCGATGCCGCCGAAATCGCCCACCGCACGCTCGACCATGGCGGTGACCGCGGCCTCGTCGGCGACGTCGGCCAGGTGCCCGACAGCGCGGCCGCCCAGTGCGCGGATCTCCTCGGCCACGCCGTCGACCGCCGCCTGGTCGCCGCGGCCGTTGACCACGACGGCGGCACCGTCCCGGGCCAGGGTCAGCGCGATCTCGCGGCCGATATTCTTGCCCGCCCCGGTGACGACGGCGATCTTTCCGTCCAGCGATCCCATGACGTCCTCCCATGCCGATCCGTATCAGGACCCTTTGCGATCAAAGGGTAAGCGCCTTGCTGCCCGCCGCACAGGGCGAAAGCGACACGGATTGCCGGGCGCCTGTCCGCATTCCTCGGCGGCACGGCGCGTGCAAATCTGCTATCGCATGGGACATGACGACGCTGATGCAGATCTTCTCGCCCCTCGACATCCTCGCCCTGGTGATCTTCGTCACCACCTGGCTCGGCTACGAGATTTTCGGCGAACGGGCGGCCGAGCGCGGCGCCAACCTGTCTGGGCTGATGCAGGGGTGGCGGGACGACTGGACGGCGGCCGCGGTGCATCGCGACAACCGGATCATCGACATCCAGATCCTGCGCTCGCTGGCCGGCAATTCCGCCTTCCTCGCCTCCACGGCGATCTTCGTCATCGGCGGTCTGGCGGCGATGATCGGCGGGTCGGAGCACGCGGTGCTGATCCTGAACGGGTTCGAGTACCTGCTGGAGACGACGCGCGACCGCTTCGGCCTGATGGTCGGGGCGCTGATCGTGGTGTTCATCAACGCCTTCTTCCGGCTCGCCTGGTCCCTGCGGCTGCACAACAACGCCGCCGTGGTGCTCGGCTCGATCCCGCAGCCGGGTGCGTCGGACGACCCGGAGGTCGCCCAGGACCGCGCCCGGGTGGTCGCCCGGATCACCACCCTGGCCGCCCGGCACTACAACGGCGGGATGCACGCCTATTATTTCGGGCTCGCCGCCTGCGCCTGGTTTCTGCACCCGGTCGCACTGATCGCCGCATCCCTGTGGGTGGTGGCGATCCTGTATCGCCGCGAGTTCCGCTCCCGGGCGCATGCGGCGCTGGCGCGCAAATAGTCGCCAGCGCCCCCTATCGTCGGATCAGTCGAGGACCTTGATCAGCAACTGCCAATGGGTGCCCGGGTTTCGCCAGTCCCCCTTGCCCATGGGCCGCTCGGCCCGGAACTCGAAGCCGAACCGCTCATACAGCCGACGGGCACCGGCGTTCGCGCTGGAGACGATGATCGACATCCGGGTGCAGCCACAGTCGCGGGCCTGACGTTCGGCCTCGAAGAGCAGCCGGCAGCCGATCCCGTGACTGCGCCAGTCGGGCATGACCGCCAGCACGTTCACGTACCAGCTTCCCGCCGCCAGGTTCTCCAGTTCCTGCAGCGGGACGAACATCGCCGGCATATCCTCGTCGATCGCCTGCGCGGCGCCGAGCGGATAGCCGACAAGCCCGCCCTGGACCCGGCCGGCCAGGGTCGCGAGGGTGGCGTTGCCGTGAGAGAAGGAACCCTCGCCCCGCCGAGCCCGGCGCAGGCCGACATCCCGTGGGGTCTCGCCCGGTTCCGCCATGCCTTTCCAGACATGGGTGACCATGCCCTCGCTCGCCATCTCCACGATCTCGACGAGGGCGAGAGCGTCGTCCGGACCGGCCGGACGCAGGATCAGGTCGTGATAGCCCATCCCGTCCCCCTCAGGCCGCGCGGGCATGGCCGGAGCAGCGCCCGCCGATCTGCTCCAGGTGGCGGTGATCGGTGCCGCAGCAGCCGCCGAACACGTTGGCGGCGGGCAGCAGCGTCCGCAGCCGGGCATAGTCTCGGCCGAGCTGCTCGGGATCGCCCGCATCCAGATCGGTGGAGTTGTCCAGCTCGGCATGGCTGCGGGTCGAGGCGTTGGCCCGCACGCCGCGGATCCGGTTGATCCAGTCGCCGCCCTTGGCCAGCACCGACTCGAAATGGGTCGGGTGGGCGCAGTTGATCATGTAGTAGGCGGCGGCCCCGTCGGTCGCGGCGTCGGTCTCCTCGATGGCCTCGCCCAGCGGCTGGCCGGTGGGAAGACGTCCGTCGGTCTCCAGGGTGAAGGAGATCACGCTGGGCATGGAGCGCCTGGCGGCGGCTCGCACGATGCCGACGGCCTCGGGCACGTTGGTCAGGGTCATGGCGGTGACCATGTCGGCCTCGGTGTCGCTGAACAGGGCGATCTGGCAGGCGTGATAGGCTTCGGCCTCCTGCGTCGTCATCACGTCGCCCGGATCGTAGCCGTCGCCGCGCGGGCCAATATTGCCGGAGACCACCACAGGGGTCGCCGACGTCTCCCAGCGGTCGCGCAGAGCGGCCAGGTCCTCGATGGCGACCTGGTTCAGGCGCAGGTGTTCCGCCTCGGAATAGCCGAGCTTGCGGGTCCAGTCTCGGCTGGCGCGCCAGGTGACACTCTCCAGCACGAAGCCGCAGCCGTTGTTCCGGGCGATCTGGAGATACTGTTCTGAATACTGTTTCAGCCGCTCGCGGCCGCCGTCGCGGCGCAGCAGGTCGATGGCGGCGAAATGCGGCAGGTCGATGCCGTCGATGAAGACAAGGGTGGTTTCGAGACCGCCGTCGGTCAGGAACGGCCCGCCGTCGAGCTGCGGCAGGCGTGTGCGGTAGCGTGCCATGGTTGGCCTCCTCATGTTTCGCGGTGGCCGGAAAATCGGCGGATGCCATGGTTAACGCTAGTAAACCTGCGGTACGGAAATCGAACTGAAACAAATGCCCTCTAATCCGTCGGAGATACCGGCCGAGGAGGAGGAGTTCGGAATGCGCAGAGGAGAGCAGACGCGGGAAAAGATCCTGGACATCGCCGAGGACGCGGTGCTGGCGAAGGGCTTCGGCGCCACCTCGATCGAAGAGGTGATCGCCGCCGTCGGGATCACCAAGAGCGGATTCTTCTATCACTTCCGCGATAAGAACGAACTCGCCCGGGCGATGCTCGTGCGGTTCCTGAAGCGCGACGACGCCGTGCTGGACGACCTGTTCGCCGTCGGCGAGGGCGAGGATCCGCTCGCCGCCTTCCTGAAGGGCCTCGACCGTTTCGCCGCCATCATGGGCGAGATGGAGCAGGGGCATCCGGGCTGCCTGGTGGCGACCTACTGCTACAACGAGGTTCTGTTCGACCGCGAGGTGCGCGAGCTGAACCGCCTGGGCGTGCTGGCCTGGCGCGAGCGGTTCCGGCGGATCTTCGACGCCATCGACGCCCGCTATCCGGCGAACGACGTGGTCGATATCGACGCGCTGGCCGACATGGTGTCCTCGGTGACCGAGGGCGGGATCGTCATGGCCAAGGCCTTGAAGGAGCCCGGCGTCCTGGCCGAACAGATCCGGCTGCTGCGGTCCTACGTCAAGCTGCTCTACACGCCGTCGCTCGCCGCCTGACCGGATGCCGTGGTAGCGTGCGGCCATGACCGACGCTTCCAATTCCGCACCCGACCGGTCCGCCCTGGCCCCACCCTTCGCGCGGGTCAGCGAGGACGACATCTCCCTGGTGGTCGAAACATTCTACAGCCGGGCGCGGGAGGACGAGATGCTCGGCCCCGTCTTCATGCGCCATGTGGAGGACTGGCCGGCGCATTTCGAGCGGCTGAAGGCGTTCTGGTCGTCGGTGCTGAACCTGACCGGGCGCTATGACGGCATGCCGATGCGCGTGCATGCGGGAATCGGCGAGCTGACGCCGGCGCATTTCGACCGCTGGCTCGCCCTGTTCGCCGAGACCCTGGCCGATACGGTCGACCCGCGGGCGGCCCAGGAATTTCTCGTCCGAGCCCGCAACATGGCCGACGCGCACAAGCGGTTCCTGTTCCGATAGAGAGCTGGCTGCTCGCGAGGGGTAACGGTCCTCTCACCATTTCCTTCCCCCAATTCCCCTTTCGGCTTCCCGGCCCTGCGCCGGGATCGAGGGTGCGGCTTGCCGGAGCTTTCCTGGGCCTAGCGAGGCGTTCCAGCGCGTGTCTTCCCTAGGCCCGGGCGCAAGGCCGGGGAGACGGATGCGGGGGATTGAAGCGTCAGTTGGCGCTCTGCCGGCGCCGCCAGAACGGCGCGTCGGCGAACCGGCGTTCCTGCGCGTACATGGCCCGACGCTGAGCCAGGAACCCCGCCACCCCGTCCAGCACCGATCGGGCATAGGCCTCCAGCGCGGTGTCGTCGCCCTCCAGCGCCGTCGACAGCACGCTGCCGGCGCGGGCGCCCGCCCAGAGTGCGGTGGTCATGCCGTGGGAGGAGAGCGGGTCGAACGCCGCCGCGCAGTCGCCCGCCGCCATCCATGGCGCGCCGTCGACCCGCCCGGCGGGCGGGACAAGCCAGGTGGTCCCCGCGCTCGACAGGCTCGGGGGCGCGTCCAGCGCGAAGCCGGCATCCTCGATCCAGCGGCCGACATGGCGCGTGCCGGCGACCAGGGCGGTCCAGGCGGTGAGGTCCCGGGTCGGGGTCTCGCCCAGCAGGTCCGGGTCGGTGAAATAGGCGACCGACAGCATGCCGTCCGGCCGCAGGGCGGCGTACCACCAGCCGGTTTCGACCGCCTCGATCAGGACCGCCCGGGTCGGCTCCACGCTGTCGTCCCGGTGCGGCAGAAAGGCATGGGCGGCGACGAGCTGGTCGGCCCGGTGCCGTTCGGCAGCCCGGCGGGCGACGACGGAACCGCGGCCCGAGGCGTCCACCACCGCATTGGCGGTCAGCGTCTCGCCATCCTCCAGCGTCAGGTGCCAGGCACCGTCGGCGGCACCTGCATCGCTCACGCGGGTCGCGAACACCCGGCTGGCTACCGCCTCGGCATGGCGCCGCAGGTCCGCCTCGAACCGGGACCGGTCCAGCACCAGTCCCGGTCCCTCCAGATGCAGGATCGCGTTGCGGTCGAGCAGCTGGTCGCCGCCCCAGGAGGACAGGGTGGTGTGGGACACCCGATGCCCGGCCGCCGCCATGGTGTCGGACAGGCCGAGGCGGGCGAGGATCGGGTTGGCGGCCGGCGCCAGGGTCTCGCCCACCGGGTCATGCCCGGCCTCGGGGGGCGGCGCGACCCAGAGCACCTGCAACCCGGCCTGGTCCCCGGCCCGGCCCCCTGTCAGGCCCGCAGCCTCCACGAGCGCGAGCACGGCCGCCGGCCCGGCGATGCCGGCCCCGATGACGGCGACGGTCTTTCCCATGGCGGCCTCAGTTCGGGAGCTGGCCGTCCGCCGGCGTCCATCTGAAACGGAACTCCATGGTGTCGCCGCGCTGCACCTCGGCATAGACCTCGCGCGGGATGCCGAGCTCGCGGGCGACCTCTTCCGGCACCTCGCGCTTCACCACGAAGCCCATGCGCTCCCACAGGGTGATCATGTCGGTGATGCCGTCCCAGTAGCTGGCATTGGCGTGGTAGCCGATGCCGGCGACCCCGCGTTTCCAGTCGGCGCGCTGGTTGAAGTACTTGATCCTCTGTTCCCGGCCGAGCTTCTGGCCGTCGCCGGTCTCGCCCCTGATCACCTGGTCCTCCAGGAACGCCACGGGCAGTACGTCGATCGGCAGCAGCGCCGGCCACCACACGGCCGTGGGGAAATCGCTCTGCATCAGCACCTGCTGGCAGCTGAAGGCGTCGCATTGCCAGGGCAGGCCCATCCAGCGGGTCAGGTCCCCTGGCATGCAGGGGCCGACCGCCGGGGCGATCCCCTTGTCCGGGTCGCCGACCAGGGTGAGCTCCGGCGTCAGCAGCCGGCCGACATCCTGCAGCAGGGTCGGCCGGTCGCCGCGCGCGAGACGGAACGGTTCCGGCAGGGGCCCGTTCGTCGGGGCATGGTCGCGGGCGTACATGGCCTTGTGCCGCAGGTAGTAGGTCAGCTCCACCCCCGGGTGGAAGGCGCCGCCGCTCAACGGCATCAGCGCCGCCTGGGTCAGGGCGAAGGGCTGCTGGTCGAGCGGGATCTGGTCGAAATCGGTGATGCCCTTGTCGTCCGGCTGCCAGTCGTCGACGTAGTTGCCGTCCTTCCAGTCGATCAGGAACTGGTACTGGAGATGGGCCATCTGGAACCACTGGTACGGGCTGCCGTCGTAGTTGATGCCGTCGCCCAGCATGTACGGCACCTTGAGCTGCTGCTCGGTGAAATAGTCCGCCTCGGTGTTGCCGGAGAACTGGAAGGGCGGGCGGATCTGGGCGAAGGCCTGTTGGCGCAGCTGCGTGTTGGCCGGTTTCGACAGCCGGTCGATCAGGGCCGGATCGGCGAAGTCGAAATACGCGCCCATCCAGGCCTCGCGCAGATTGGCGGCGTCGGTCAGCCACTGCATCTGCCCCAGGCGCTGTAGGGTGGGATAGATGTCCTTGGTGAAGGACGGCTTGGCCGGTCGGCTCTGCCAGTTCAGCCGAACGTTCATATCGTAGATCACGTCGTACATGGTCGAGACCGGCTCGATCTGCGGCGCGAAGTTCGGGCCGACGCAGGCGACCCAGGCCGAGTCCGCAGCGGTATCCAGATCCGGCTCCACCGGCAGGGCGTCCGCCAGGGTGACCGTCGCGGTGACCGGCCCGTCGCACCAGTCGTCGTGCCAGCCGTCGTTGTCGGCGAAGCTGGTGATCCCGGCCCCGGTCGGGCTTTTCGACACGCCGTCCGGCGGCACCACGAGCAGGTGACCGGCGCTGTCGGTCTGCAGGTGGCCGAGGCCGACCGGCTCGCTGCCCCAGAAGGTGCCGCCCATGGCGAAGGCCGCGTCGTCGCCGTCGCGGTTGGTGTCGGTGCCGGAGATGGTCGTGGCCGTGCCGTCGATCACCAGATTGTCGAGGCGCTGCTCCGGGCGGGTGAAATACTGGTTGCGCCGCTGGCCGGGAATGCCGGGGGCGAGGTCGCCGTTGTCCATGGGGTTGTTGAAGCCGTACCAGGCGGCCTTGGTATTGGCGACATGAACCGTCCATTGAATGGAGCCGTCGGCGGCGGTGATCTCCTTGATCACCCGGCCCTCCCGGTCGAAGGCGTAGATGCGGAAGCGCTGGACCTGCTTCTTGATCCGCTCGGTGCCGTCCTTGAACTGCCCATCCGCCGGTGTCGGCGGCAGGCCGGGCACCTCCGGCGCGTGGAACCACAGCTTGCTGCCGCCGACCCGGCAGATGCCGATGGCCGGATAGATGCCGAGCCGGGCGATCTTCGCACCCGCCGGGGCGACGCCGGGGCCGGTGCCCTGGGCCACCGCCGCGCGTGCCATCAGCGGGCCGGACAGCGCCATCGCTCCCGCGCCCGCCAGAAAATCGCGCCGCTTCATGCTGGTTTTTGGTGTTCTTCCGTCGCCCATGACCGCTCCTCCCGCTCTGGAAGAACCAGCGTATCAGCTTCCGGATGCACACTCAAAAATTGATTTTTGATAATTTATGTCGATGGATCTAAAGGCTGGAGGCCAGGGCTCGGATTTCACCGGCCAGAGCGTCCGGATTCTCCAGGGCGGCAAAATGCCCTCCTTTTTCTAAGGATTCCCAACGGCGGATATCGGTATAGACCCGCGCGGACGCGGTCCGGGGTGGGCGTAGAATTTCACGCGGAGATTGCAGATAGCCCATCGGGACCGCGATCGTGCCGCCGAGCGGGATCGGCCACGGCCCATGGGCGCGGGCGTAGTAGGGCCAGAACGAGGAGCCGATGGCGCCGGTGAACCAGTACAGCGAGATGTCCGCCAGCATCCGGTCTCGGCTGACGGCGTTCTCGATCCGCCCGTCATTGTCGGTCCAGACGTGGAACTTCTCGGCGATCCAGGCGGCGAGGCCGGCCGGGCTGTCCGCCAGGGCGGAGGCCAGGGTCTGCGGCCGCGTACCCTGGATCACCTGATAGCCGGTCTCCTCGCGCAGGAACTCGGCCAGTTCCTCCAGATACCTCTGCTCCTCCGGGCTCGGATCCTCGGCCACGGCGGCGTCGCGGCGCAGCGGCAGGAAGTTGAGATGCAGGGCGCGCACCCGATCGGGATGGTCGAAGGCAAGGCGCGAGCCGACGAAGGCCCCCCAGTCGCCGCCCTGGACCATGTAGCGCTCGATGCCCAGCACCTCGTCCATCAGCTTCGCCAGCGTGGCCGCCATCTCCTCGCAGGAGAACCGCTTCTGGTCTGGGGCGAAGGACAGGGTGAAGCCGGGCAGGGACGGGGCGATCACCGTGAAGGACGGCGCGTCGGGCACGCCGTGGGAGGCGGGGTCGGTCAGCAGCGGGATCAGCTCCAGGAACTCCAGCACCGAGCCCGGCCAGCCGTGCAGCAGCAGCAGCGGGATCGGGTCCGGCCCCATGCCCTCGACCTTCAGGTAGTGCAGCGGGATGCCGTCCAACTCGACCCGGAACTGCGGGAAGGCGTTGAGCGCGGCCTCCTCCCGGCGCCAGTCGAAGCCGTCGCGCCAATAGGCCACCAGTTCGCGCAGATAGTCCGGGTCGGTGCCGTAGGCCCAGGCTTCCCCCGGCGTTCGATCGGGGAAACGGGTGCGGGATAGGCGGTCCATCAGGTCGTCGAGATCGGCCTGGGGGATCGCGAGGGTGAAGGGGGTCGCAGTGGCGGCCATGGAAACCTCCGTCAGCGCTTGAACCGTTCGGCGATGGCGATGCCGCCGAGTACGAGGGCGAGGGCCAGGGCGTGGTACAGGTGGAATTCCTCGCTCAGGATCGCCACGCTCAGCACGGCGGCGAAGATCGGCACCAGGTTCACGAACACGCCGGCCCGGCCCGGCCCGACCTGGTCGACGGCCAGCAGAAACGAGATCTGCGCCAGGAAGGACGGGAAGATGACCACGAAGGCGACGATCGCCCAGCCCTTCACGGTCGGCGCCTGGAAATCCCCCACCAGATACTCGTAGCCGGCGACCGGAATGGAGGTCAGGAAGGCGGCCGTCGCCAGCCCGGCGAACATGGTCATCCCCGACAGCGGCGGGCGCTTGCGCAGGGACACGGTGTAGCCGGCATAGAGCACGCAGGCGACCACGATCAGCACGTCGCCATGGTTCAGTTCCAGTGCCGCCAGCCGGCCGAAATCCCCCTTCGACGCCACCAGGGCGACGCCGATCATGGTGATCGCCACGCCGAGGATCTGCACGCCGCGCACTGGCGTCCGATAGGCCGCGAAGGCGCCGAGCAGCACGAAGATCGGGATCGATCCCTGCAGAATGCCGATATTGACCGCCTGGGTGTGCTTGGCGGCGACGTACATCAGGGTGTTGAACACGCAGAAGCCGAGCGCGCCCATCACGAAGATCCTGCCCCAGTGCCGGCGCAGCACCGGCCATTCGGCGGCCACCTTTCCGCGCGCGAAGATCGCCAGCAGAATGAACACGCCGAGCCAGCGCAGCAGGGTCAGCAGCATCGGCGACAGCTCGCCGACCGACATCTTCGCGGCGACCGCGTTCGCCCCCCAGGACAGGGTGGTCAGGACCAGCAGCAGGTAGGCGTTGACGGCCTTTTGGGGGAGGGCTTCGGACACAGAGGCTCCGCGAATTTGGTGGGGTGACGCCGGACGGCGGCCCGTGGTGAGATTGTGTACAAGGCCGCGAAAACAGACGGTCCTCACGGGAGGAAACGGCATGCAACCGTACGAGACGATAACCGTAAAACCCATCGGCGGCACAATGGGTGCTGAGGTGTCCGGTGTCGACCTGTCCAAGGAGCTCGGCAACGAGACCTTTTCGGAGATCCATCGCGCCTTCCTGGAAAACCAGCTTCTCGTCTTCCACGATCAGGACCTCACGATCGAGCAGAACAAGGCCTTCGCCCAGCGCTTCGGCCCGCTTGTCCCCTATCCCTTCGTGAAGGGTCTGGAGGCGCATCCGGAGGTGTTCGAGATCCGCAAGGAGCCGGACGAGGAGAAGAATTTCGGCGGCGCCTGGCACACCGACATGTCCTTCGACGAGCGCCCGCCGATCGCCACCATGCTCTACGCCCACGAGGTGCCCTCGCGTGGCGGCGACACGGTGCTCGCCAACCTGTACCGCGCCTACGAGACCCTGAGTCCGACCCTGCGCGCCTTCGTCGACGGGCTGACCGGCGTCTATAGCGGCGATCTGAAGGGCCGGCGCGGCGGCCGCGCGGCGCTGATGAGCAGCACCCGGTTCGACACGGCCAACGTGGAGAACGCGCCGAAGATGGAGAGCGAGCATCCGCTGGTCCGCACCCATGCGGAGACCGGCCGCAAGGCGCTCTACATCTCCGGCAGCCACCTCTACCGGATCAAGGAACTGGCGGATAAGGAGAGCGACGCCCTGGTCGCCTTCCTGAAGGCCCATGCCGGCACCCTGGACTTCACCGCCCGCGCCTCCTACCGCAAGGGGACCCTGGTGATCTGGGACAACCGCTGTACCCAGCACATGGCGCTGAACGACTATCCGGGCGAGCGCCGGGTGATGCACCGCCTGACCATCGGCGGCGGCGACCGGCCGCACTGACAACCTAGACAAGGAAGACCAAGAGATGAGCGAGCGTATCGCGATCGTCGGGGCCGGCGCCGTGGGCGCCTATGTCGGCGGCTATTTCTCCCGCGCCGGCGAGGATGTCACCCTGATCGATCCCTGGCCGGAGAACGTCAACGCCATCAACGCGGGCGGGCTGAACCTCTACGGCCTGACCGAGGCCGAGTGCTTCAATGCCCCGGCCAAGGCGATCCACCTGACCGATGTGCAGGCGCTGAAGAAGACCGGGCCGATCGACATCGCCTTCGTGTGCACGAAGTCGTTCGACACCGCCTGGGCCACCATGATGATCCAGGACTACCTGTCGCCGAACGGCTACGTGGTCTCGCTGCAGAACTGCATCAACGAGGAGACCATCGCCAAGGTGGTCGGCTGGGGCCGGGTGATCGGCACCATCGCCGCCAAGATCGCGGTCGAGATGACCGGACCGGGCGAGGTCAAGCGCGGCGTGCCGCTGGGCGGCAATAGTCACACCGTGTTCCGTGTCGGCGAGATCCATGGCCGGATCACGCCGCGGGTCGAGCGCGTCTGCGGCATGCTGGCCGGAATCGACAGTGCCAAGACCACGACCAACCTGTGGGGCGAGCGCTGGTCGAAGCTCTGCGCCAACGCCCACCAGAACGGGGTGAGCGCGGCGAGCGGCTTCGGCAATAACGGCTGCGCGCGGGACGCCGACGTGCGCTGGCTGCAGATCCGCATCTGCGGCGAGGCGGCGGCCATCGGCAAGGCGCTGGGCTACGATCTGGAGAAGATCGGCAAGTTCACCGGCGAGGAGTGGATCGCCGCCTGGAAGGGCGACGCCAGGCAGCGCCAGGCGATCGAGGACGAAATGCTCGCCGCCTGCGAGGGCCGCAGCGAGGAGAGCCGCCCGTCGATGGCCCAGGACATCGCCAAGGCCCGGCGCACGGAGATCGACTACATCAACGGCTTCATCGCCGAGAAGGGGGCCGAGATCGGCATCGACGCTCCGGCGAACCGGGGGTTGGTGAAAGCTGTGCACGCGGTCGAACGCGGGGAGTTGCCGCCGGCGCCGGAGCGGGTGACGACGATCTGACGGGCGAGGCGGTCGTCACGCGCGCCGGCCGCGGGGCTTGCCGGGATGACGGCTTCACTCCCCACCGTCTCCCCGGCCTTGCGCCGGGGTCCAGAGGCGCGCGCGCTGGAACGCTTGGAATAAGTCACCGGCGGCTCAGCGGCGGCTTTCCTGGATCCCGGCGCAAGGCCGGGAAGACGGAGAAGGGTGTGGTGGGCTACCCCTTCCGGAACCCCGCATACCCCGACGCGGCGATCTCCTGGCATTTCTTCACATAGGCCGGAAAGCCCGGATAGGGCATGAACACCCGCGGCTTGCCGGGCACGTTGGCGCCGAGATACCAGGAATTGCAGCTCGGATAGAGGGTGCCGCCGGCGATCTGGTTCACGTGGTCGACCCAGGCGTCCTCGGCATCCTGCTCCGGCTCGATGGTGCTCTGCCCGTGGGCCCGCAGGTGGTCGATGATGTCGCTGACATAGTCCACATGCTGCTCGATGGTCGGCAGCATGTTGGTCAGCACCGAGGGGCTGCCCGGCCCGGTGATGAGGAACAGGTTGGGGAAGCCGACCGTTGTCAGCCCGAGATAGGTGCGTGGCCCCGCCTCCCATTTCTCGACCAGCGGCAGGCCGTCGCGTCCGCGGATGTCGATCCGGTTCAGCGACCCGGTCATGGCGTCGAAGCCGGTGGCGAAGACGATGGCGTCGAAGTCGTATTCCGTCCCGCCGATGATCAGGCCCCTCTCGGTCAGCCGCTCGATCGGCGCCTTCGAGATGTCGACCAGGGCGACATTGTCCCGGTTGTAGGTCTCGAAATAGCCGGTATCGACGCAGAGCCGCTTGCAGCCGATCACGCTGGTCGGGCAGAGCAGTTCGGCCGTCTTCGGGTCCTTCACGGTCTCGCGGATCTTGTCGCGGACGAACTCGGCGGCGACGTCGTTGCCCTCCTTGTTCACCAGCAGGTCGATATAGGCGCCGAGATAGGAGAACCCGCCGAGGTCCCAGCGGCGGGCGAACTCCGCCTTCGCCGTCTCCAGCGGCTCGCTGCCCCAGGTCACGTCGCGCACCGAATAGAGCTGGCCCGAGCGACCCTGCTTGGCCTTCTCGCGCAGCTCGCTGTAGTTCGCCTTGAACCAGGCCTCGCGCTCCGGGTCGACCGGGTGGTTATGGGCCGGCACCGCGTAGTTCGGCGTGCGCTGGAACACGGTGAGGTGTTGGGCCTGGCGGGCGATCACCGGGATCGACTGGATGGCCGACGAGCCGGTGCCGATCACCGCCACCCGCTTGTGGGTGAAATCGACCCCGTCCTTCGGCCAGCGCCCGGTGTGGTACCAGTCGCCCCCGAACTCCTCCATCCCCTCGAAATGCGGCACGTTGGCCGACGACAGGCAGCCCGTCGCCATCACCAGATGGGTCGCGGCGACGGTGTCGCCCTTATCGGTGCTGACCCGCCACAGCTCAGCCGCGTCGTCGAAATGGGCGGCGGTCACCTTGGTCTCGAACCGGATGTCGCGCTTCAGGTCGAAGCGGTCGGCCACGTGGTTGGCGTAGCGCAGAATCTCCGGCTGGGCGGCGAACCGCTCCGACCAGGACCAGTCCTGCTGCAGCTCCTCGTCGAACTGGTAGGAATACTCCATGCTCTCGACGTCGCAGCGCGCACCCGGATAGCGGTTCCAGTACCAGGTGCCGCCGACCCCGTCGCCGGTCTCGAACACCACCGCGCTGAGCCCCATGCCGCGCGCCCGGTGGAGCATGTACAGGCCGGCGAACCCGGCCCCCACGATCGCGATATCGACGGTGGCGTCCTCGACCCGGTCCACGGCCATGCAGTCCTCCCGAATTTATCGTTCTTTATTCCCGCAAGCGGAGCGCAATCGCGGCGTGGCTGTCAAACACGGTTTGCGCCCCGGCGGCGGTCAGGCGCTCGGCCAGGCCCGGATCGGCATGGCCGGCCCCGGTGAAGCCCCAGGCGGTCATCCCCGCGTCGACGGCGGCGCGGATGCCGTTCACGCTGTCCTCCAGCACCACGCACTCCCGTGGCGGCACGCCGAGACGCTCGGCGGCGTACAGGAAG
Organism: Thalassobaculum salexigens DSM 19539; assembly: GCF_000423805.1. Classification (NCBI taxonomy): domain Bacteria; kingdom Pseudomonadati; phylum Pseudomonadota; class Alphaproteobacteria; order Rhodospirillales; family Thalassobaculaceae; genus Thalassobaculum; species Thalassobaculum salexigens. Next base: position 700,779 of record NZ_KE384094.1, on the reverse strand, counting down.
ATGTCCGGCGCCGGCTTGCCGTTGGGCACCAGCTGGGTGGAGTAGATATGCGGGGCGAAGCGGTCGTGGAGCCCGGTCTTGCGCAGCTTCATGACGAGCGAGTCCGGGAAGGACGAGGAGGCGACGGCGGTCGGCACCGCGACGATCTCCACCAGCTCGGCGATGCCCGGCACGGCCTCCAGCTCGCGCTCCATGGCGGCGACGCTGTCCTCCTTGATCCGCTCGTACAGGCCGGGCGCCAGGGGCTTGCCGAAGCGGGTGCGATGCTCGGCGTCCAGCGTGGCGAAGAAATCGTCATAGGACAGGCCGGTGAAGCGGGTGGCGTAGTCCTGCGGCGAGTAGCTCAGTCCGGCCTCGGCGATCGCCGCCTGCTCGATGCGCATGACGATGGCCTCGGAATCGACGAGCACCCCGTCGCAGTCGAAGATCAGGGCGGCGGGCTGGGGCATGGGTGTGTCTCTGGCGGGCAACGGGCGGACGGGGCGCCACTGTGGCACCGCGCAGGGGAAGAGGCGAGGGGGTGCGTCGGCGCTGTCGGCATGGTCCTGATGCAAATCAGGGCCAAACCACCCACCCCTTCCCACTCCCCGGCCTTGTGCCGGGGCGAGCCCGGGTGCGACGCCCACCGTCAAACGCTTCGCACCGGCTGTCGGCTTTGCCCCGGAACAGCTCCGGGCAGTGTTGATCTGCGAAATCCCTTCGCACCCGCAAAAATCTCTTCGCAGATGCACAAACATTCGTGCCGATCCGGCGAAGTTTAAATCGTCGGCTTCTCTCTCCCGCCGGCCCCATTGTCTGTGCTAGGACTGGTCGAAACCCGCGCTCGTGGGACCGCTTCAAGACTCGGATCGTGATCCAATGGACAGCTTCGACTACGTCATCGTCGGTGCCGGCTCTGCCGGTTCGGTGCTCGCCAACCGTCTGAGCGAGGATCCCAACACCTCCGTCTGCGTGCTGGAGGCCGGGCCGAGCGACTGGCACCCGTTCATCCACATTCCCGCCGGATTCATGAAGACGATCCTCGATCCGTCGGTGAACTGGCTGTACGAGCAGGAGCCGAGCCACTGGACCGCCGGCCGCCGGATCAAGGCGCCGCGCGGCAAGACGCTCGGCGGGTCGAGCTCGATCAATGGCCATATCTACAACCGGGGCCAGCGGCTCGACTTCAACACCTGGTCGCAGATGGGCAACCGGGGTTGGGGCTATGCCGACGTTTTGCCCTATTTCAAGCGCTGCGAGAGCCGGCAGGGTCAGGCGGACGAGACCTTCCGCGGCCGCGACGGCGCCATGACCGTCACCGATATCGACTGGTCGCACCCGCTGACCGAGGCCTTCATCCAGAGCTGCGTGGAGACCGGCATTCCGCGCAACCCGGACTATAACGGCGAGAAGCAGGAGGGCGTGAACTACGCCCAGCGCACGATCCGCGACGGCCGGCGCCTGAGTGCCGCGCGCGGCTACCTGCACCCCGCCATGAAGCGTCGGAACCTGACCGTCATCACCCATGCCCACGCCACCGAGCTGGCGCTGGAGGGCAAGCGGGTCACCGGCGTGCGCTACAACAAGGGCGGGCGCCACGGCATTCCGTCGGAGGTCAAGGCGAACCGCGAGGTGATCCTGTCGGGGGGCACCTACAACTCGCCGCAACTCCTGCAGCTTTCGGGCATCGGCGCGCCCGAGCAGCTCAGCCAGCACGGCATCGCGGTCAAGCACGCCCTGCCGGGGGTCGGCGAGAACCTGCGCGACCACTACGCCCCGCGCTTCGCCTATCGGGTCAAGAACACCGACAGCATCAACGAGCGCGCCCGCGGCTTCAAACTGGCCGGCGAGGTGATGAAGTACCTGACCACCCGCAAGGGCATCCTGGCGATCAGCCCGACCCTGGTCTACGGCTTCTGGCGCTCCGATCCGGCGCTGCAGTTCGGCGACATCCAGTTCACCTTCACCCCGGCCTCTTATGCCGAAGGCGTGCAGTCGGAGCTGGAACGCGAGCCGGGCATGACCATCGCGTCCTGGCAGCAGCGCCCGGAGAGCCTGGGCTATGTCCGCCTGCGCAACGCCGATCCGTTCGAGGCGCCGGTGATCCAGCCGAACTACCTCGCCCATGAGGAGGACCGCCGGGTCCTGCTGGCGGCGATGAAGCTGGCGCGGCGGATCATGGCCTCCCAGGCGATGGCCGAGTACAACGCCGGGGAGACCTATCCGGGGCCAGGCGTGGCGAGCGACGACGAGTTGCTGGACTCCGCCCGGCATCGCGGCACCACCACCTTCCATCCCATGGGGACCTGCCGCATGGGGCCGAGCAGCGACACGCTGACGGTGGTGGATGACAGCCTGCGGGTGCACGGGCTCGAGGGATTGCGGGTGGTCGATGCCTCGGTGATGCCGACCATGCCGTCGGCCAACCTGAACGCATCCACGATGATGATCGCCGAGAAGGCGTCAGACATAATCCGGGGCAAGGCGGCGCTTGAAGCCGTCAGCCTGCCGGACGAGGCCGGGAGCAGCGCGGCATGAGCACCATCGACTACTACTATTCGACCCGGTCGAACTTCACCTATATCGGCGCCGCCCGGCTGAACGCCCTGGCGCAGAGATACGGCCGCACCATCGTGCACCGGCCGATCCTGCTGTCGAAGACCATGCCGCCGATCGGCGGGATGCAGTTCGGCGAGCGGCCGACCATGCTGCGCCACTACGCCATGGTGGACGCGCTGCGCTGCGCCGCCGCCCATGGTGTGGAGATCCAGCGCGAGCCGATCCATCACATGGGACCGGTCGAGCTTCCCAGCGGCATCGTGATCGCTGGCCAGCGCGCCGTGCGGCGCGGCGAGGCGGGGGACGTAGACCGCCTCAGCCTGCTGGTACTGGAGGCCCTGTGGCGCTTCGACCGGGACATCGCCGATGAGGACGTTGTCGCCGATCTGGTGGGGCAGGCCGGCTACGGCGATCCGCGCGCGCTGATCGAGGAGGCGATGACCGCCTCGGTGCAGGCGGAACTGGAGCGCAACTGCGGCGAGGCCATCATGCGTGGCGTGATCGGCGCGCCGACCTATTTCGTGGACGACGAGAACTTCTACGGTCAGGACCGGCTCGATTACGTCGAACGGGCGCTTGCCAAGGCGGCGGGATGAGCCAGACCACATCGCGGGAGACCGGGCCGGGCTACGATTCCGACGCCCCGGGCGATATCGACGGCCCCTATGCCTGGGCCCGGCTGGCCATGTGCCTGCTGATCAGCATGATCGGCGGCGCGGGGCTGTGGTCGGTCGTCGTGGTGCTGCCGGCGGTGGAGGCGGATTTCGGGGTCAGCCGCGCCGACGCCTCGCTGCCCTACACCTTCACCCTGATCGGCGTCGCCATCGGCACCGTGCTGATGGGCAAGCTGGCGGACAAGGTCGGCATCGTGCCGGCGCTGATCGTCGGCGGCATCGCGCTCGGGGCCGGCTACGGGGCCACGAGTTTCGCGCCGTCCATCTGGGTCTTCTCGGCCGCGCACGCGCTGCTGATCGGCATGCTGGGCGGGGCGGTGACCTTCGGGCCGCTGCTGGCCGACATCTCCCACTGGTTCGTGCGCCGGCGCGGCATCGCCGTGGCCATCGCCGCCAGCGGCAACTACCTGGCCGGCACGGTGTGGCCGCCGATCATCGACTATCTTGTCCATGACGTGGGCTGGCGCGAGACCCACCAGATCATCGCCATCTTCTGCGTCGTCACCGTGGTGCCGATGGCGCTGGCTCTGCGCCGCCGCTCGCCGATCGGCCATGCGCCGGCCCCGGTCGTCGCCAAGGGCCGCAACGGCAAGCCGCCGCTGCCCAGCCCGGTGCTTCAGGGCCTGCTGATCGTCGCCGGGCTGGCCTGCTGCATCGCCATGGCCATGCCCCAGGTGCATATCGTCTCCTACTGCCTGGAACTCGGCTACAACAGCCAGCGCGGGGCGGAGATGCTGTCGTTGATGCTGGCCACCGGCATCGTCAGCCGGCTGGTCTGCGGCGCGCTGGCCGACCGGATCGGCGCGCTGTGGACGCTGCTGCTCAGCTCCACGCTTCAGACCCTGGCCCTGCTGCTGTTCCTGCCTTTCGACGGGCTGGTGCCGCTCTATGTTGTCTCCGCCCTGTTCGGCCTGTCCCAGGGCGGGATCGTGCCGACCTATGCGCTGATCGTGCGCCAGTTCTTCCCGGCCGCCCAGGCGGGGGTGCGGGTCGGCGTGGTGCTGTCGGCGACCCTGGTCGGCATGGGGCTCGGCGGCTGGATGTCGGGAGCGATCTACGACCTGACGCTGAGCTACACGGCGGCGTTCCTGAACGGCGTCGGCTGGAACATCCTGCACATCGCCATCGCCGCGTTCCTGCTGTTCGCGTTGGGGCGTCAGGGGGGTGACAGGGCGTCGCAGGAGTCGGGGCCGCGCGGGCCTGCCATGCAATTCCGAACGGCGTGACGGGTTGGTGCAGCGCAGCATTTGCGTTATGACGCGGGCACGCTCCTGAAACCAGAACGGACCCAGCCAGATGGCAAAGGGACTGTCCCGCCCGAAGAATCAGATCCGCATCCTCCTGCTGGAGGGGATCTCGCCGACCGCGCGCGACGTGCTGCTGAACGCCGGTTACACCAACCTGCAGGAGGTCTCCGGCGCGCTGGATCAGGCCGCTCTGATCGACAAACTGCAGGGCGTGCACATGCTCGGCATCCGATCGCGCACCCAGCTCAACGAGGAGGTCCTGAAGGCCGCCGGGACGCTGGTCGCCGTGGGCTGCTTCTCGGTCGGTACCAACCAGGTCGACCTGCCGGCGGCGACGACGCTGGGCATTCCGGTGTTCAACGCGCCGTTCTCCAACACCCGCTCCGTCGCCGAGCTGACCATCGCCGAGATCGTCATGCTGATGCGCGGCGCCTTCCAGAAATCAATGGCCGCCCATGACGGCCGCTGGGCCAAGACCGCGCTCGGCTCGCGTGAGGTGCGCGGCAAGACCCTGGGCATCGTCGGCTACGGCAATATCGGCACCCAGCTCGCGGCACTCGGCGAATCCATGGGCATGCGGGTGATCTATTTCGACCGCACCGACAAGCTGAGCCACGGCAATGTGGAGCCGACCGAGACCCTGGAGGCGTTGCTCGCCCAGTCCGACGTGGTCTCCCTGCACCTGCCGGAGACGCATGAGACCAGGGGGATGTTCGGGGCCGAGCAGATCCGCGCCATGAAGAAGGGTGCGTTCCTGATCAACAACGCCCGCGGCACCCTGGTCGAGATCGACGCCCTGGCCGCCGCCCTGAAGGACGGCCATCTGGGCGGGGCTGCGGTCGACGTGTTCCCGACCGAGCCGAAATCGAACAAGGACACCTTCGAGAGTGCCCTGCGCGGCCTCGACAACGTCATCCTCACCCCTCATGTGGGCGGCTCGACGGAGGAGGCGCAGGAACGCATCGGCGACGAGGTGGCCCGCAAGTTCGTCGAATATTCCGATGTCGGCTCGACCATGGGCGCGGTGAACTTCCCCGAGGTGCAGCTGCCCAAGGGCACGCTGGTCACCCGCTTCATCCAGGTCCAGCGCAACGAGCCGGGCGAGCTCGGCCGCCTGAACGACCTGTTCGCCCGCCGCGGCCTGAACATCGTCGCCCAGCATTACCAGACCGACGGCCAGATCGGTTACGTGGTGCTGGACGTACACGGCGAGGTCGAGGACGGGGTGCAGATCCTGGAGCAGATCCGCGAACTCCCGGGGACGATCCGGGCGCGGTTGCTGAACCGGGTTTAGGGGGCGACACGCCGCCCGCCTCCGACCCGTGCATTCCCCGGATCTAGTCCGGGTAGTGCTCTCTCTTTTTTCCACGTCTCCCCGGCCTTGCGCCGGGGTCCGGGGCGCCGGGGATCGATTTCCCGGCGCTCCAGCAGCTCCTTCTCTCGGTCCCGGCGCGAGGCGGGAAGACGGGAAAGGGGGTGGTGTCGCCCTACCGCCCCTGCGGCCCCGAATACGCCCGCTCCACCTTCGCCACCCGCAGCTCGTAGTGCGCGTACCAGCGTTCCTTGCCGAGCTTCTGGGCGCCGAGGTGGCGGGCGTGCTGCTTCCAGGCATGCACCGAGTCCTCGTCGCGGAAATACGACACCGTGATGCCGAGTCCGTCCGCCCCGCGCGCGCTCTCCGCGCCGAGACACCCCGGCTGTTCGTGCGCCAGCGTCATCATCGCCTCGGCCATGGCCTCGTAGCCGCGCCGGTCGTCGGTCTGGGTGGAGGTGAAGATCACCGCGTAATACGGCGGTTCCGGCGTCTTGGCGAAGCCTGCGGGCATGGTCCCGTCATCTCTCGATCAGGTGGGTGAGGTGGGTATCCAGGGCCGCTTCCGCGCGGGCCGCGTCCCCGGCGCGGAAGGCGTCGAGCAGGGCGCGGTGCTGCCGCGTCCAGACCGCGCGGATCTCCGCGTCCGGTTGCTGTTCGTGATATGGGCGGCGGTCCTCCCGCCGCAGTTCGTCCACCAGCGCCAGCAGCCGCCGGTTGCCCCCCGCCCGATACAGCACCGTGTGGAAGGCGGCGTCCAGTTCCTCCAGCGCCTGCGGCTCGGTTTCCACCTCGATCCGCTCCTGCAGGTGGGTTGCCTCCAGCATGTCGAGGTCGCTGCGGCGGGGCATCGCCAGGGCCAGGGCCTCGCCCTCAACCAGCCGGCGCACGGCCACCAGGTCGCGCAAGGCCTCGGCCGACATCTCCACCACCTTCAGGCTGCGCCCCCGTCCGGGCTCCAGCCACCCCGCCGCCCGCAGGCTCTCCATAGCCAGCCGCACCGGCTGCCGGCTGACCCCGAACCGGGCGGCGAGGTCTTCCTGCTGCACGACGGCGCCGGCGGCGATATGGCCGCTGCGGATATCTGCGCGCAGGCGGTCGGCAATCTCTGTGGGTGAATTTGGATCCATGGATCCAAAATAGCGACACCGCACGCCTCGGACAAGAGGGACGGCGCGGAGGATCCGACGGGCCGCCCGCGGAGACGATTTCGCCACCTTCACCGCTCCCCGCCGCCATGGCAGGCTGCACCCAAAGGACGGGCCGCCAAAGGCCCGCCGCTGAATGAGGGGAGGACGATGGAGTTCCAGCACGCACCCGCCGTGCACGATCTGCGCGCGCGGATCGAGGCCTTCATGGCCGAGCACATCTACCCGAACGAGGCCCGCTACTACGCCGAGACCGCCGAGCTGGGTCCCTGGAAGGTCCAGCCCGTCGTCGAGGAGCTCAAGCCCAAGGCCAAGGCGGCCGGCCTGTGGAACCTGTTCCTGCCGGAGAGCGAGTACGGCGCCGGTCTGTCCAATCTCGACTACGCGCCGCTCTGCGAGGTCATGGGCCGCTCGCCCCTCGCGCCCGAGGTGTTCAACTGTGCGGCCCCCGACACCGGCAACATGGAGGTGCTGGTCCGCTACGGCACCGACGAGCAGAAGAAGCGGTGGCTGGAACCGCTGCTGGCCGGCGAGATCCGTTCCTCCTTCGCCATGACCGAGCCGGCGGTCGCCTCCTCCGATGCGACCAATATCGAAAGCTCGATCCGGCGCGACGGCGACGAGTACGTGATCAACGGCCGCAAGTGGTACACCACCGGCGCCACCGATCCCCGCTGCAAGATCGTCATCTTCATGGGCAAGTCGGACCCGGACAATCCGGACCGCCACAAGCAGCAGTCGATGATCCTGGTGCCGAAGGACATGCCGGGCGTCACCGTGATCCGGTCGATCCCCGTCTTCGGCTTCTACGCTGTGCCCGACCGGGCCTCGGAGGTCGATTTCACGGACGTGCGGGTGCCGACATCCAATATGTTGCTGGGGGAAGGGCGCGGCTTCGAGATCGCCCAGGGGCGGCTCGGCCCCGGCCGCATCCATCACTGCATGCGGCTGATCGGACTGGCCGAGCGGACCCTGGAGAAGATGTGCCGCCGGGCGGAACAGCGGGTGACCTTCGGCACCCCGGTCTCCCAGCAGACGGTCACGCTGGAGCGTATCGCCGAGGCGCGAATCATGATCGAGCAGTCGCGGCTGCTGACCCTGAAGGCCGCCTGGATGATGGATACGGTCGGCAACAAGGAGGCGCGGGCCGAGATCGCCATGATCAAGGTCGCCGTCCCCAACATGGCCTGCCAGGTGATCGACTGGGCGATCCAGGCCTTCGGCGGGGCCGGGACCAGCAACGACTACGGCCTCGCCTCGGCCTATGCGACGGCGCGGCTGCTGCGGCTGGCCGACGGGCCGGACGAGGTCCATCGCAACCAGATCGGCCGGCTGGAACTGCGCAAATACCGTGAGCCGGGGAATATCGACACCGGCGCCCGCGATGTCGGCCCGCGCCTGTCCGAGCCGGGGGAAGGACCGTGGCCGGCGCCGGATTTCCAGCCGTGACCGCCGCCCCCCAGGACCGGTTCTGGGACGGTTGCATCGGTGAGACGGCCGTCGAGACTCATTACAGCGGTCGACAGGTGCGCTGCTATGTCGAGCGCCCGGCGGATCTGGCGGCGATGTTCCGCGATCTCGTGACGCAACACCCGGAGCGCGACGCGGTGGTCGCGGGAGACACCCGCCTGTCCTTCGCCGAACTGGACGCGCAGGTTGGGCGGATCGCCGGCGGCCTCGCTGCCCTTGGCGTCGGCTCCGGCGACCGGGTGGCGCTGCTGCTCGACAACGGCTGGGCGTTCGTCGCCTCCCTGCTGGCCTGCAACCGGATCGGGGCGATCTGCGTACCCCTCGGCATCCGCCAGCGCCGGGCCGAGCTCGAGTTCCTGCTGAGCGACTGCGGCGCGGCCGTGCTGATCCACGAGGCCGCCCTGGCGGAGAACGTGCCGCCGGTCGAGGCGGTGCCCGACCTGCGGCACCGGTTTTCGGTCGGCTGTCTGTGCGACGGCGCGCAACCGTTCGAGAGCCTGCTTTCCGCCGACCCCCTGGACGCGCCAGCCTCGATCGATCCCGAGGCGGTGGCTGTCATCCTCTACACCTCCGGCACCACCGGCCGGCCGAAGGGGGCGATGCTGACCCATTTCGGCATCATCCAGTCGGCGCTGGCCTTCTCGCGCTGCCTGTCCTTCACCGCCGACGAACGGGCCCTGGCGGCGATCCCGCTCAGCCATGTCAGCGGGCTGGTCGGCATCTTCTATTCGACCCTGATCGCCGGCGGCGCCCTGGTCGCTCTGCGCGCCGGCTACAGGGTGCCGGATCTGCTGGCCTTGGCCGCGCGGGAGCGGATCACCTACACGATCCTGGTCCCAGCCCTCTACACCCTGGCGGTTCTGCAGCCGGACCTCGCCGGCCACGACCTCTCCGCCTGGCGCATCGGCTGTTTCGGCGGCGCGCCGATGCCGGAGGCGACCATCGCCAAGCTGGCGCATCTGCTGCCGGATCTGGTGCTGGTCAATGCCTATGGGGCGACGGAGACCACCTCGCCGACGACGATCATGCCGCCGGGGCTGAATCCGTCCCATCCGGACAGCGTCGGCCAGGTCGTGCCCTGCGGCCGGGTGGAGATCCGGGGCGAGGACGGCTCGGTTCTGGCGCCCGGAGAGACCGGGGAGCTTTGGATCTCCGGCCCGATGGTGGTGCCGGGCTACTGGAACCGGCCCGACGCCAACCGGGAGGCCTTCGTCGACGGCGCCTGGCGGTCCGGCGATATCGGCACGGTCGACGCCGAGGGTTTCGTGAAGGTCTTCGACCGGCTGAAGGACATGATCAACCGCGCCGGCTACAAGGTGTTCAGCGCCGAGGTCGAGAACGTGCTGAACCACCACCCGGAGATCGTCGAGGCGGCGGTGGTCGGCCGTCCGGATCCGGTGCTGGGCGAACGGGTGCACGCCTTTCTGCGCCCGGTGGAGGGATCGGCGCTGGACGAAGAGACGGTGCGGGCGTTCTGCGCCGAGCGCCTGTCCGACTACAAGGTCCCGGAGACCGTCACCTTCACCGCAGACCCGCTGCCCCGCAACGCCAACGGCAAGCTGCAGAAGCCCGCCCTGCGCCAACAAATCACGGAGCCCGCCCGATGACCGACTCTCCCGCCGCCCGCCTGCGCGGCCTGCTCGCCTCTGGTGAGATCGTCATGGCGCCGGGCGCGCCGGATAGCATCTCGGCGCGTGTGATCGAGCAGGCCGGGTTTGCCGCACTCTACATGACCGGCCTCGGCGCCACGGCGAGCCGGCTGGGCACCCCGGATATCGGCCTGCTGACACAGACCGAGATGACGGAACATGCCCGCAACATGGCGCGGGCCGTCTCGATCCCGATCATCGCCGACGCCGATACCGGCTATGGCGGGCCCTCCAATATCCACCGCACGGTGCGCGAGCATGTGCAGGCCGGCGTGGCGGCGATCCACCTGGAGGACCAGATGGCACCGAAGCGCTGCGGCCAGCTCGCCGGAATCCGCCTGATCGACGCCGAGGAGAACGCCCGGCGGCTGGCCTGCGCGGTCGAGGCCCGGGGGGCCGACGACCTGCTCATCATCGGCCGCACCGATGCCATCGGCACACTCGGCCCGGCCGAAGCCGTCCGGCGCGCCCGGCTCTACCAGCAGGCAGGTGTCGATCTGGTTTTCGTCGACGGCATCAAGACCGTCGCCGAGGTGGAGGCGGTGGCCCGGGGCGTGGAGGGGCCGAAGGTCGTCTCCATCGTCGACGGCAACGAGACGGTGAAGCTGACCGCGAGCGACCTGCAGGCGATGGGCTTCTCCGTCGTGCTCTACGCGGTCACCGCGCTGTTCGCCGCGACGCGGGCGGTGGCCGACGCCATGGCGACGCTGAAGCGCGACGGCACGCCGGCTCAGGCGGGACCGCAGCACACCTACGCGGAGTACTGCGCGCTGGTGGATCTGCCGCTCCACCAGGGACTGGACGACCGGTTCGGCGCCTAGCCAGGGGCGTCGGGCGCGGCGAAATATTGCATACAATCCTGAATTTCACCGTGCTAGCGTGCCCCTTCAAAAGAACGATCACACGGGAAACGCACGGAAATGTCGGACCAATCGGTTTGGGGCGCTGAGCTCTACGACACGCTGGTGGACGGCGGCGTGTCGATTTTCGCCTATGTCCCCGATGGCGGGCACAAGGTGATGATCCAGAAATCGCTGGAAGACGACCGCGTCCATTCCATCCCGCTGACCACCGAGGAAGAGGGGGTGGCGCTGACCGCGGGTGCGGATCTCGGCGGCAAGAAGGCGGTGCTGCTGATGCAGTCCAGCGGCACTGGCAACTGCATCAACATGCTGTCGCTTCAGGCCAACGGCCGCTTCCCGTTCCTGGCCATCATCACCATGCGCGGCACCTTCGGCGAGCAGAACCCCTGGCAGGTCCCCATGGGCAAGGCCGTGCGCCCCTGCCTGGAGGCGATCGGCGTCCATGTGCTCGAGGTCGAGCGGCCGGAGGAGCTGAAGGAGACGACCAACGCGGCGATGAACCTCGCCTTCCGGTCCAACTGCGCGGTGGCGCTTCTGCTGACGCAGAAGTTCATCGGCGCCAAGGCGTTCTGAGGGAGGGGCTGAGATGACCGAAGAGATCAAGATCACCGGCTCCAACCAGCGCATGGACCGCGCCCAGGCGGTGCCGGCCATCGTCGGCAACCACCGGGATTTCCTGGTCGTCACCGGCCTCGCCGGCACGGCCCAGGACATGTATGCGATCGAGCCGGATGCCGATAACTGCTTCCTGCTCGGCGGGGCGATGGGCGCGTCGGTCTCCATGGGCCTCGGCCTGGCGCTGGCGCAGCCGGACAGGCAGGTGCTGGTCATGTGCGGCGACGGCGAGCTGCTGATGAATGTCGGCGCGCTGGCCACCGTCATGGCCTCCGGCGTGACCAACCTGTCGATCCTCTGCGTCGACAACGAGCGCTATGGCGAGACCGGCAACCAGATCACCCATACCTCCATGGGTACCGACCTGGCGGTGACCGCCAAGGGGCTCGGCATCAGGAACGTGATGACCGTCACCGCCCCCGACGAGATCGAGGCGGGCCGCAAGGAACTGCGGCGGACCGACGGGCCGACCTTCGTCTACCTGAAGATCAGCGACGCCAAGCCGCCGAAAATGAGTTCTCGGAACTTCGACGCCGCCGACCGCCGCATTGCCTTCCGCCGTGCACAACTGGGACACCTATGACCGAGACGAGAACCGTAGCCGTTACCGGAGCCTCTCGCGGCCTGGGAGCGGAGATCGCCCTGGAACTCGCCCGCCGCGGCCTGACTGTCGGCTGTCTGTCGCGCAAGGGCATCGGGCCGGAGGAGGAGCCGGTTCCCGCCGAGCTCGCCGGGCGGATGATCAACCTGGCTTGCGACGTGAACGACCCGGAATCCGGGGCCGCCGCCCTGGCGGCTCTGGTGGAGAAGACCGGCGGTCTGCATGCCCTGGTCAACAATGCCGGCATCCACAAGGAAGGCCGCAGCGAGAGCTTCTCCCCGGCCGAGTTCGCCGAGGTGCTGAACACCAACGCGGTCGGCCTGTTCGCCATGTGCCAGTCGGCCTACCCGCACATGATCGCCAGCGGCGGCGGGGTGATCGTCAATATCGGCTCGCACTACGACAAGATCGGGGTGAAGTACACGGCGGCCTATTGCGCGTCGAAGGCGGCGGTGGGCGCGATCACCCGGTGCCTGGGCGTGGAATGGGCGCGCAAGGGCATCCGCGTGGTCGACGTGGCGCCGGGCTTCACGCTGACCAACCTGAACCGCTCCCACATGGACAACGAGCGGTTCCGGTCCTTCATCGAGAAGGCGATTCCGCGTGGTGCGCCGGGCGAGGCCTGGGAGGTGGCGCGCTTCGTGGGCTCGATCGTCGCCGACGACATCCCGTTCCTGAACGGCGAGACCTTCTACATCGACGGCGGGCAGGCGGTGGCGAATTGACGGGCGCGGAGCGGCCGCCGTTCTGACCCGCTCGGCTCCCTCTCTCGTCATCCCGGACGACCCCGGACCCGATCCGGGGGCGGGCCGGGACCTGCCACTGCCGTCGCTCTGGGTCCCGGCCGAGCCCCGGGTCATGCCCGGGCCTCGCCGGGATGACGCAGAGGAAATGAGGGTGGGCGTCTCCCCGAACCCTCTCGCCCGCCGCCGCACTTCGCGCTACCTTCCGGCCCATGATGACGCTGAGCAACAGACGCATTCTCCTGATCGTCGGGGGCGGGATCGCCGCCTACAAGGCACTCGACCTGACCCGCCGCCTGCGCGAGCGCGGGGCGAGCGTGCGCGCGGTGCTGACCAAGGCGGGGGAGCAGTTCGTCACCCCGCTGTCGCTCTCGGCCCTGACCGAGGACAAGGTCTATACCGATCTGTTCGACCTGACCGACGAGGCGGAGATGGGGCATATCCAGCTCTCCCGCTCGGCCGATCTGATCGTCGTCGCCCCGGCCACCGCCGACCTGATGGCGAAGATGGCCAACGGGCTGTGCGGCGACCTCGCCTCCACCCTGCTGCTGGCGACCGATACCGACGTGCTGATCGCGCCGGCGATGAACGTGCGCATGTGGGAACACCCGGCCACCAGGGCGAACCTGGCGACCCTGGCGTCGCGCGGTGTGCGGGTGGCCGGGCCGAACGAAGGGTCCATGGCCTGCGGCGAATACGGCTACGGCCGCATGGCCGAGCCGCTGGAGATCGTCGCGGCGGCGGAAGCCTATTTCGCGCAAGCGGCCGGCCCGCTCGCCGGCAAGAAGGCGATCGTCACCAGCGGGCCGACCCATGAGCCGATCGACCCGGTGCGCTATATCGCCAACCGCTCGTCCGGCAAGCAGGGCCATGCCATCGCCCGCGCCCTGGCCGCGCTGGGGGCGGAGGTCACCCTGGTCAGCGGCCCGACGCGCGAGCCCGACCCGGCCGGGGTGAAGACCGTGCCGATCGAGAGTGCGCGCGACATGCTGGCCGCCTGCGAGGCGGCCCTGCCGGCCGATATCGTGGTCTGCGCCGCCGCCGTCGCCGACTGGCGGGTGGCCAGTGCCGCTGACCAGAAGATGAAGAAGGAGGCGGGCGCCCTCCCGCCCCTGCAGCTCACCGAGAACCCGGACATCCTGAAGACCCTGTCGCAGAAGACGGACGGCCGCCCGGCCCTGGTGATCGGTTTCGCGGCGGAGACCGAGAAGGTCGTGGAGCACGCCACCGCCAAACGGGCGCGCAAGGGCTGCGACTGGATCCTGGCCAACGATGTGTCCCCCGCCACCGGCACCTTCGGCGGCGACAGCAACACCATCCATCTGGTTACTGAAAGCGGCACCGAGGATTGGCCCGCCATGACCAAGACCGAGGTCGGCAAACGCCTTGCCGCCCGTATCGCAGAGCACTTCCAGACTGGACATTCCGTATGAGCATTCCCGTCCGCATCACCCGGCTGGACCATGGCGTCGACCTGCCGCTCCCGGCCTATGAGACCGAGGGCTCGGCGGGGATGGACCTGCGCGCCGCGCTCGACGCGCCGGTGACTCTGGCGCCGATGGAACGCACGGCGGTGCCGACCGGCCTGTCCATCGCCCTGCCCCAAGGCTACGAGGCGCAGGTGCGGGCGCGCTCGGGGCTGGCCTTCCGCTCCGGCATCGCCTGCGTCAATGCGCCGGGGACGGTCGACAGCGATTATCGCGGCGAAATCAAGGTGCTGCTCGTCAATCTCGGCCAGGAGCCGGTGACCTTCGCGCGCGGCGACCGCATCGCCCAGCTCGTGGTGGCGCCGGTCAGCCGGGTCGCCTGGGAAGAGGCGGAGACCCTCGACGAGACGGCTCGCGGCAGCGGCGGGTTCGGCTCCACCGGGCGGGGATAGCCTGCTCGAACGCGACTACCATACTCGTCATCCCGAAACGAGTTCGGGATGTCGGCATTTTGTGTTTATGCACTCATCCCACCCACCGCGAGAACGCGAGGCAGATCGGCACCATGCGGGCGATGACGTGGCGGGTGAACTCTTCCACCGCCGCCACCGCCTCGGCCGGGGCCGGTCCCGCCTCGGCGCGCAGATGGGCGAGCCGGGCGCTCTCCGCCATTGCCATGCTCCGCGTGGTTGCCGTCGCCGCCCGCAGGCGCCCGTCCGCCTCCAGCGGCGCGAACCCCGCATGCATCAGCGCCAGCAGCCCCGGCCAATAGGCCAGATGCCGGTACATGGTCGCCAGGATCGGCTCGTCCGGCCGCGACCCGAAGCGGTTCAGCGCCAGGACCAGCTCCCAGACATGCGGTGGCACGTCGCCCTCGGACAGCACCCGGGGGATCGGCGCGGACGCCTCTTCCGCCGCGGACCCGACGCCGCCCGGCACCGGCCCCGCCGGCGGGACCACCAGCGCGCCCAGGGCCAGCAGGTTCAGCCCGTTGCCCCGGTTGTAGCCGGCGGCGACCGCCCGAATGGTCGCCAGATCCTCCGCCGTCACCCCGACCGCCTGTAGCGCGCCGGGGGCCAGCGGCTCCGGCATCGCCACCGGCAGCCGGTCGAACAGCGCCAGGGCGGAGCGGGCCGCCTGGCCGCTCGCGTAGATCGGCTTGGCCGCCCCCCAGGCCCAGTCCAGCCCGCCGTCGATCGTCGCCAGATGGCGCCAGATCAGGTTGACCACCGGAATGCCGAGGGTCGCCTTGATGTCGTCGAAGGTCTCCGCGACCGCGCCTGTCGCCTCATGCTCGGCGATCGCCGGAACCGGGTCACCCATCGAATCCTCCCAACCTCGTTGCTTGTCGCTTTTGCCGCGATTGCAGCGTGCCGGGTACGGCCCGGTCAATCCGCGATCTGTGCATTGGGGGGCTTGGAGGGGAGCCCGACAATCGGCTATGCCGGAAGCAAGAACCACAAAGGGAGGAACCGCGATGACCGATCCTGTGAAGGTCGGCTTTGCCGGTGTGGGCCTGATGGGCCGGGGCATGGCCGGCAACATCCTGGCCAAGGGGTATCCGCTGACCGTGCTCGGTCACCGCAACCGGGCGCCGGTGGAGGAACTGACGGCGCTGGGGGCGGCCGAGGCGGCCACGCCAAAGGAGCTCGCCGCCGCGTCGGACATCGTCATCCTGTGCATGCCGAACAGCCGGGTGGTGGAGCGGGTCTGCCTCGGTGCCGACGGGATCATCGAGGGCGCGAAACCCGGCACCCTCGTGCTCGACACCTCCACCGCCGAGCCGGCCTCCACCAAGCGGGTTGCGGCGGCGCTGGCGGAGAAGGGGATCGACTTCATCGACACGCCGATGACCATGACGCCGAAAGAGGCGATGGAGGGTACCCTCAACGTGCTGGTCGGCGGGCCGGATGCACTGGTGGAGAAGGCGCGGCCGGTGCTCGAGTGCTACGCCCGTAACATCTTCCATATCGGCCCGCTGGGGGCGGCGCATTCCCTCAAGCTGATCAACAATTTCATGAGCATGTCCATGTCCGCCCTGGTGGCCGAGGCGGCGACCACGGCGCGGGCCGCCGGGGTCGATCTCGGCAAGCTGCGCGAGGTGGTTTCGGCCGGGGCGGTCAATTCCGGCATGTTCCAGAAGATCATGGCCTATGCGGTGGACGGCGATGCGTCGGGCCTGCAATTCGCCATGGCCAATGCCCGCAAGGATGTGGGCTACTACAACGACATCGCCGCCGAGGCGGGGCTCCCCGCCCCGTTCGGGTCGGCGGCGCTTCAACTCTACACACTGGCCTGCGCGACCGGTCACGGCGAGGAGCATGTGCCCCTGCTGGTCGATGTGATGGCGGAACTCGGTGGACTGAACGGAGCGGGTAAATGAGTGCGGAACAGGTCGATGCGATCGTCATCGGCGCCGGCGTGGTCGGTCTCGCGGTGGCCCGGGCCCTGGCGCTCGCCGGGCGCGAGGTGCTGGTGCTGGAGGCGGCCGAGGCCATCGGCACCGAGACCAGCTCGCGGCATTCCGAGGTCATCCATGCCGGCATCTACTATCCGCCGGGATCGCTGAAGGCGCAGTTCTGCGTGGAGGGCAAGAAAAGGCTCTACCGCTACCTCGACGACCACGGCGTGCCGTACTCCCCGATGGGCAAGCTGATCGTGGCGACCTCGGAGGATCAGATCCCGGCGCTGCAGCAGATCCAGGACCGGGCGACCAAGGCGAACGTCACCGACCTTGAGTTCAAGTCGCATAACGAAGTGGTGGCGATGGAGCCGGAACTGCGCTGCGTGACGGCCCTGTGGTCGCCGTCGACCGGCGTGCTCGACAGCCATTCCTACATGCTGGCCCTGCAGGGCGATGCGGAGGAGCGCGGCGGCATGATCGCCTTCCATGCCCCGGTCGCCGGCGGCAAGGTCGGCGAGGACGGGATCGAGATCGCCGTCGGCGGCGCCGAGCCGATGCTGCTGAAGGCGAAGACGGTGGTGAACTCCGCCGGACTGCACGCCCAACCGCTGGCCGCCGGCCTGATGGGCTTTCCCGCCGACAAGGTGCCGCCCCACTTCTACTGCAAGGGCAACTACTACTCCCTGTCCGGCGTGCGGGCGCCGTTCACCCACCTGATCTATCCGGCCCCGGAGCAGGCGGGGCTCGGCATCCACCTGACCCTGGACCTGGGCGGCCAGGCGCGGTTCGGCCCGGATGTGGAGTGGATCGACGCGATCAACTACGACGTGGACCCGCGCCGCTCGGACAGTTTCTACGAAGCGATCCGCAAGTACTGGCCGGGTCTGCCGGACGGGGCGCTGCAGCCGGGCTATGCCGGCATCCGCCCGAAGATCCAGGCCCCGGGCACGCCGGCGGTGGACTTCATGGTCCAGGGCCCGGCCGAGCACGGGGTGCCGGGGCTGGTGAACCTGTTCGGCATCGAAAGCCCGGGCGTGACGTCGAGCCTGGCGATCGCCGATCATGTGGCGGCGATGATCGCGTAGGGAGAAGAAAGACCGCCCATTTTCCTGCTCCTCTCCCCGGCCCAGGGCCGGGGAGAGGATATTGGAGAGGCGTTGGTTACCGGTCTCCGGCGTTTTCCAAATGCTCCTCCCTCTTTCCCACACTCCCTGGATTTATTCCGGGGCAATCCCCTCCGCTCGCGCGGAGCTTGGGCGGTTGGCGCGCGTTGACCCGATTGCCCCGGCGCAAGGCCGGGGAGTGCGTGAGATTAGGGCGTTTCTCCCGCCGCCGCCCGCGCCTGGAGTCGGTCCAGCAGCCGGTCCAGCATCTCCCGTTCTTCCGGCGTGAACCCCTCCAGCAGGGCCGCCTCGCGGGCGCGGGCGAGAGGAACGATCTCGCGGTACACCCGCTCCCCCTCCGCCGTCATGGCGATCGTTTGGCGGCGGCGGTCCGCCGCATCCACCGTGCGCTGGATCATCCCGGCCTCGGTCAACCGCGCGATGGCCCGGCTGACCTGCACCTTGTCCATGGCCGAGCGGCCCTGGATCTCCGAGGCCGTCGCCGCCCCGAACGCGCCGAGGATGGCCAGGATCCGCCATTCCGGAATGGTGATCCCGAAGCGGTCCGCATAGAGCCGGGCGATCCCCTTCGACACCGTGTTCGCCAGCACCGCCAGCCGGTACGGCAGAAACCGGTCAAGCATCAGCGCGTCGGACGGAGGACTGTGCGGGGCGTCTGGCATGGCGGCGATCCGGTCGTCGGGGTGTCATACTTGCAATGGTTTCATTTGAAACCACATAGAGAATCTGTTACAAATGAAACTAACACGATTTCCCGCGGCGCGGCGAGGCATCGCACCTATCGCCCTTCGCCCGCGCCGCCGACAAGGAGGTTCCCCATGGCTACCACCACGCTGCCCCCGGTCCCCCAGGGCACGCCCGAGAATCCGATGGCGACCGACGGCTTCGAGTTCGTCGAATACACCGCCCCGGACACGGCCGACCTGGAGAAGCTGTTCACCGCCATGGGCTTCCGCGCGGTCGCCAAGCACCGCTCCAAGAACGTCACCCTGTACCGTCAGGGTGGGGTGAACTTCATCGTCAACGGCGAGCCGGACAGCTTCGCCCAGGCCTTCGCCAAGGTGCACGGCCCGTCCTGCTGCGCCATCGCCTTCCGGGTGAAGAACGCGGCCGCCGCCTTCGAGCGCGCGGTGAAGCTCGGCGCCAAGCCGTTCGAGGGCAAGGTCGGGCCGATGGAGCTGACCATTCCGGCGATCCACGGCATCGGCGACAGCCTGATCTACCTGGTCGACCGCTACGGCGAACGCTCGATCTACGACGTGGACTTCGTGCCGATCGCCGGCGAGGAGCAGGACCCGGCGGGCGTCGGCCTGACCTATATCGATCACCTGACCCACAACGTGCACCAGGGCCGCATGGACGTCTGGGGCAGCTTCTACGAGACGCTCTTCAATTTCCGGGAGATCCGCTACTTCGACATCGAAGGTAAGCTGACCGGCCTGAAGTCCCGGGCGATGACCAGCCCCTGCGGCAAGATCCGGATCCCGATCAACGAGAGCTCCGACGACAAGAGCCAGATCGCCGAATATCTCGACCAGTACAAGGGCGAGGGCATCCAGCACATCGCCATGGGCACCGACGACATTTTCGCGGCCGTCGACGGGCTGCGCGGCCTGGGCATGAAGTTCATGGCCCCGCCGCCGGAGACCTATTACGACATGCTGTCCGACCGCCTGCCGAACCACGGCGAGAACCTGGAGGAGCTGAAGTCGCGCGGCATCCTGATCGACGGCGCGCCGACCGAGGATGGCGGCCTGCTACTGCAGATCTTCACCAACACGGTGATCGGGCCGATCTTCTTCGAGCTGATCCAGCGCAAGGGTGACGAGGGCTTTGGCGAGGGCAACTTCAAGGCGCTGTTCGAAAGCATCGAGCAGGACCAGATCAACCGCGGTGTGCTGAAGGGCTGAGGGTGCAGCCGGGGAGGGGAGACCTCGTTCCCCTCTCATATCTCGCCCGCTCCCCGGCCTTGTGCCGGGGTGAGCCCGTCAGGCGGTCGGGCTGAGGCAGCGCCCCGAGGAACCGTCACGCGGGATCGCTTGCCCCGGAACAGGTCCGGGGAGTGAGTTGTGGGGAGGTTGAGGGTGCCGCCCTACCGGAACGCCGACTGCACGCCCTGGAAGTAGCGGTCGATGGCGCGGGTCAGACCTGCGGCGACCTTGCGGCGGAAGGTCGGGTCGTTGAGACGCCGGTTGTCCTCCCGGTTCGACAGGAAGCCCAACTCGACCAGCACCGACGGCACGTCCGGCGCCTTCAGCACGGCGAAGCCGGCGAAGCGGTGCGGGCGGCCGAGCAGCTTGGTCTCGCGCTCCATCTCCTTCACCACGTAGCCGGCCAGGCGCGCGGAATAGTTCATGGTCCGGCGTTGCGCCAGGTCGATCAGGATGTTGGTGACCTCCGGCTCCTGTTGGGTGAGGTCGATGCCGGCGACGATATCGGCCTTGTTCTCGCTGGTCGCCAGCGCCTCCGCCTCCTTGTCCGAGGCGTTCTCCGACAGGGTGTAGACCGACAGGCCGCGCAGCGAGCCGTCCTTGATCGAATCCGCATGCAGCGACACGAACAGGTCGGCATCCACCCGGCGGGCGATGGCGATGCGCTCGCGCAGGCGGATGAAGCTGTCGCTGTCGCGGGTCAGCACCGCCTTGTACCGGCCTGTCTCCTCCAGCGCCGCCTTAAGCGACTGCGCGGCGGCCAGCACGATGTTCTTCTCGTAGACCCCGTTCTCTCCGATGGCGCCGGGGTCGACGCCGCCATGGCCGGCATCGATGACGATGGTCATGCGGTCGTCCGATTTCGGCAGCGGGGCCGGCGCGGCGGGCGGCGGCGAGACGCGCGGCGCGCTCAGCGCCACGTGACGCTCGATCGAGGCGTCGGAAGCCTCAAGGAAAGCCTCGCGCGTCGCCGGGGTCAGATCGATGACCAGTCGGTACTGCTGCGCGCCGGACGGCGGCAGGACGAAGGCGGACTTCACCTGGACCGGATTGTCGGCGTCGATCACCACGCGGGAGGTACCGGGCCGGAACTGGCCGTACCGCCAGCCGGCAATCGGGCCGACGGCGCGCGACCCCGCGCTTTCGGGCAGCCGGAACGACACTTCCGGCACGTCGATCACGACCCGGTAGGGATCCGGCAGCAGGAAGATCGAGAAATCGACCCGCTCGTCCAGGTCGAGCACGATGCGGACCTTGTCCGGATGATTGCCGATGCGCAGGTTCGATACGACGGGAACCCCGGCCGCGACGGCCGGCAGCGCGGTGGCGAGGGCGACCAGCCCCAGCACGCAGAGGCACAGGAAGGCCTTGAACCGCAGACGCAGAGCCGGGATGCCGGCGCCCCGCGAGTCGAGCGGCATGGCTGAGCGGACCGCGTGTCGCGTCATTCCCTGTCCCCGAACCGGTTGCAAGATGCCGCAGTTTAGCGTGGGCGAATCGCAAAGGCAATATTTACGATTGATATCATAATGCTATGCGATGCAATTGCAGTTTAGCCTCAATTGTTCCCGCTCTGTTGCCGTTCAGTGACGCGGGCCGGAAACCGTCTGAAGTTTTGGATTGTTAGTATGCGCTTGGAACAGTATGGTGCACTCGTCCTCGAAGACCGTGTGCGGGTCCGTGCGCGCCGTTGTTGGCCAAAGGGTTACGGGGATACGCGAGACTTTTACCGATTTCGAGCCGGGGCGAATCGTAGTTCCCGGCTCCGCGCAGGACCGACCGACGTGAGACCTGCAAACTGGAACAGTTCGGCGACGGCGACCTCCAAGTCGCCCGCGACAACCCGAGTCCTTCCTGCCCACGGGGCGAGCGGGATGTTCGGTGTCGTGCCCGATTCCGCCGCACTTCGTTCCAGCGACTGCATCCGGCGTGCCGAGGGTACGCCGACGCCACAATCCGCGCCGCCACTTTCCGCGCCTGGGCCGACGCTTTTCCGCGTCGCCGACCGCGCGGGACCGCAGCCATGCTTGCGGTCGTCGCGGCGCGACACGGAGTTACCAACACATGACCAAGCGCATGCTCATCGATGCCACCCACCCGGAAGAGACCCGGGTCGTGGTGGTCGACGGGAACAAGCTCGACGACTTCGACTTCGAAACCGCAGCCAAAAAGCAGCTTAAAGGGAACATCTACCTCGCCCGGGTCACCCGGGTAGAGCCGTCCCTGCAGGCAGCGTTCGTCGAATACGGCGGCAACCGCCACGGTTTCCTGGCCTTCTCGGAAGTTCATCCCGACTACTACCGAATCCCGATCGAGGACCGCGAGGCACTGCTCCGTGAGGAGCAGGCCGAGGCGATGGCCGACGAGGACGACGACGACGTCGAGACCGACGACGAGCGCTCGGGCGAGGACGATGGGGCGGCCGCCGGCGACGAGGAGGCATCCGGCGACGAGGAGACCGGCGACGACGATGGCGGCGACGAGGCTCCGGCCCGGGCCGCCGAGCTCAGCGTCCAGACCAAGAAGAGCGCCAGGCCGGAGACCGTCGGCGGCGACGCGATGGAAGAGGTGCGCCGCCGGCGCAAGCCGTCCAACCGCCGCTACAAGATTCAGGAGGTCGTCGCCCGGCGCCAGATCATGCTGGTGCAGGTCGTCAAGGAGGAGCGCGGCAACAAGGGTGCCGCCCTCACCACCTACCTGTCGCTGGCCGGCCGCTATTGCGTGCTGATGCCGAACACCGCGCGCGGCGGCGGCGTCAGCCGCAAGATCACCCATGTGGGCGACCGCAAGCGGCTGAAGCAGATCGTCGAGGGCCTGGATGTGCCGGAAGGCATGGCGGTCATCGTCCGCACCGCCGGCTCGCAGCGCACCAAGGCCGAGATCAAGCGCGACTACGAATACCTGCTGCGCCTGTGGGACGAGATCCGTCAGACCACGCTGGACAGCACGGCGCCGTGCCTGATCTACGAGGAAGCCAACCTCATCAAGCGTTCGATCCGCGATCTGTACACGCGCGATCTGGACGAGGTGCTGGTCGACGGCGATGACGGCTACCGTATCGCCAAGGACTTCATGAAGACGCTGATCCCGAGCCATGCCAAGCGGGTCAAGCGCTACAAGGACACACACGTGCCGCTGCTCCACCGCTTCCAGGTGGAAAGCCAGCTCGACGCCATCCACAGCCCGGTGGTGGAGCTGAAGTCCGGCGGTTACATCGTGATGAACCAGACCGAGGCGCTGGTCGCGATCGACGTGAACTCCGGACGCTCCACTTCGGAGCGGAACATCGAGGAGACCGCGCTCAAGACCAACCTGGAGGCCGCCGACGAGGTGGCCCGCCAGCTGCGCCTGCGCGACCTCGCCGGGCTGGTGGTGATCGACTTCATCGACATGGAGGAGTCGCGTAACCAGCATGCGGTCGAGCGCCGCATGAAGGAGGCGATGAAATCCGACCGCGCGCGTATCCAGATCGGCCGGATCAGCCATTTCGGCCTGATGGAGCTCTCGCGCCAGCGGCTGCGGCCGTCCCTGGTGGAAGCCAGCACCCAGGTCTGCCCGCACTGCAAGGGCTCCGGCTACATCCGCTCGATCGACAGCACCGCGCTGCACATCCTGCGCGTCATCGAGGAAGAGGGGCTGCGCAACCGCGCGGCCGAGATCACCGTCCATGTGCCGGCCCAGGTCGCCCTCTACATCCTCAACCAGAAGCGCGACCGTCTGGCGGAGATCGAATTCCGCTACGGTACCCGCGTGATTCTGGAGCAGGACGACAGTCTGGTGCCGCCGGATCACCGGCTTGAGCGTCTGCGACCGAAGACCGCCGAGGAGCGGGCCGCCTTCCAGACCGCGATCGCGGCGAGTTCCGCCGGGGCCGCCGAGCCGGACGAGGACGACAGCGACCTGATCGAGGACGATGAGGACGACGTCGAGACCGAGGCCGAGGCCGAGAACGAAACCCGCGAGGAGCAGGACGATCGCAAGGGCGGTCGGGGCCGCTCGCGCCGCCGTCGCCGGAGCGGCCGCCGCCGGCCGGAGGATCGCGCCGAGGACGATCAGGAGTCCAAGGATAAGGATGACGACTCCGAGGCGGAGGCCGATGGCGAAGACACCGCCGCCGAGGGCGAAGAGCGGGGCGACGGGGACGACGACGAGGATGCCGACGGCCGCAAGCGCCGCCGTCGGGGCCGTCGCGGCGGTCGCCGCCGGTCCCGCCGTCGTCGCGATGGCGAGGAAGGCTCGGAGGGCGAGAACGCCGAGGGTTCGGAGTCCGATGACGACGAGTCCGGCGAGGACGAGTCCGGCGACGATGCCCGGAGCGGGGACCGCCAGACCGATGGCGACCAAGCCGATGGCGACCAAGACAAGGCGGCCGAGCCCGTGCCGGCGGTTGCCGCAGAGGCCCTGACCGACGAGACGGTGGCTGACGATGTGACGGCCGCAGCTCCCGCCGAAGCCCCTGCCGCTGCCCCTGCCGAGGAGAAGGCGGAAGAGGAGAAGCCGGCGAAGAAACCGGCCGCCAAGCGTCCGCGCCGTCGGCGCAAGAAGGACGAGGAGGCGGACGCCGCGCCGGCCGAGGACGTGCCCGCTGCGGAAGAGCCCGCCGCGGCTGCGCCGGAGCCGACCCCGGAACCTGCCGCCGCCGAGCCCATTCCCGCCGAGGCCCCGGCCCCGGCCGAGGAACTCGTCGCGGCGAACGAGGGTGCGATCAGCGGCGAGCTGGGCGAGGACCTCACGACCGCTGACGATCCGGCCGAGGATGCCGATCCGGTGCCGCAGAACCTGAGTTCGGCGCCGATCGAGGTCCAGAGCGTGGACAAGCCGGTCGAGAAACCCCGCAAGGGCTGGTGGCGCCGCTAAGGCACTGGCCGAGGCATACTGCCAGACGTCAACGACAGGCGGCGCCCTCCCGGCGCCGCCTGTTTCGTTTCCGACGTGCTCTATTGTCCCG
Source organism: Thalassobaculum salexigens DSM 19539 (assembly GCF_000423805.1). Taxonomy (NCBI): domain Bacteria; kingdom Pseudomonadati; phylum Pseudomonadota; class Alphaproteobacteria; order Rhodospirillales; family Thalassobaculaceae; genus Thalassobaculum; species Thalassobaculum salexigens. Next base: position 676,085 of record NZ_KE384094.1, on the reverse strand, counting down.
TGCGCCGCCCGATCTGACCGGGCCTGCGCAGGAGCAGGTTGACGGGCGAGAGGCTTGGTCCTGACGCACGTCAGGATCGACCCACCGACGTCGGAGCAGCCCGTGTGTCCGGGCCGACCTCCCGCTCAGGACCGGTCCCAGATCAGGACCAGCCGCCGATCAGGTCCTGCGGTCAACGGGATGGCGACGGCCGAACTATGAGGCAGGGAGGGTAGCGACGAACAGGGTACGCACGCCTTGACCGACGCTCCTTACAGCCAGGCTTTCAACCGCTTGCAGGCCTCGGCCATGTCGTCGCTCGAGCCGGCGAAGGAGAAGCGGATACTGGCATGGCCGCGCGACGGGTCGAAATCGATCCCCGGTGTGCAGGCGATGCCCGTCTCCGCCAGGATGCGGCGGCAGAACTCGACGCTGTCGTTGGTGTACTTGGCGACATTGGCGTAGATGTAGAACGCGCCGTCCGCCGGGGCCAGGTCGTCGAGCCCGGCCGCCGGCAGGTCGTTCAGCAGGATCTCCCGGTTGCGCGCATAGCGGGCCACATTCTCCTGCGCCTCCTCGATGCACTCGAAGGCGGCGGTCGCGGCGAACTGCGACAGGGTCGGGGCGGAGATGAAGAAGTTGGAGGCCAGCCGCTCCACCGGGCCGATCAGGTCGGGCGGCACCACCATCCAGCCGATGCGCCAGCCGGTCATCGAGAAGTATTTCGAGAAGCTGTTGATCACCAGGGCGTTCGGATCGCTCTCCAGGGCGGAGACCGAGCGCTGGCCGAAATTGATGCCGTGGTAGATCTCGTCGGAGATCATCCGCACGTCGTTCGACCGGCACCACTCGGTGATCGCGGTCATGCCGTCTTCACCGAGCATGGTGCCCGTCGGGTTCGAGGGGCTGGCGACGATCACGCCGTCCAGCGGGCCGGCCTTGTCCAGCCGCGCCACGGTCGGCTGAAACCGGTCGGCCGCTTCGGTCAGCAGGTCGACCACCTCCACCCCGAGCGCTTTCAGGATGTTGCGATAGGCCGGATAGCCGGGGGAGGCCAGCGCGACCCGGGCGCCGTGTTCGAAGGCCGACAGGAAGGCCAGGGTGAAGCCGCTGGACGAGCCGGTCGTCACCGCGATCCGCTCGATCGGGACATCGACGCCGTACCAATCGCGGTAATGCGCCGAAATCCGCTCCCGCAGCGCCGGCATGCCGAGCGCCAGGGTGTAGCCGATCTTGTCGGTGTCCAGCGCGGCGCGGGCCGCGTCCAGCACGCCCTTCGGCGCCGGTGTGGACGGTTGGCCGACCTCCAGATGCAGCACGTCGCCGCCGGCGGCCTCGCGCTCGGCGGCGGCGCTCATCACCTGCATGACGATGAAGGGATCGACGTTTCCGCGGGAGGCGGGACGGGGCACGGGTTACCCTCCGAATTCGAAGAACATCAGGCCGGAACTGCGCGGGTCCTTGGCCACGCCGCATCGGATCTCGCGCCGGGGAAGGCCCTCCACGCAGCGAAACGCGTGGCCGGTGGCGATGGTTTCCGCCGGAGCGACCTGATAGCCGCGCTGACGCAGGGATCCGACAACCGACGCGTCCGTCGCCGGCTCCACGAAGATGGTGTTGATGCCGCCGGCGTAGTGGCTGTGCGGCAGGGCGGGCACGTCGTCGATCCTGATCCTGCGGACCCAATGGTCGAGCACGGTCTCCAGCATCGAGGAGATGGCACGCCGTCCGCCGGCGCCCGACGCGGCCATGTGGAACTGGCCGGTATTCTGGTTGCCGACGATCAGCGAGAAGGCGCCGGGCCCGTTCACCGCCTCGGCCCGGACCGGTGCGAGGAAGACGCCGAGGGTCGGGATCGTCCTGCCGGTGCCGAACGGGGCGCCGAGGCCGACCGCGCAGCCGACCCCCAGGCCTCTGCTGTCGACGGCAAAGAACGAGGTGGCGCCGGCCCGGTGGCCGGAACTGGTGCCCAGCATCGCCGCGAGCAGCGGCTGGTTGGCGCTGTCGGCCCTGCGGTCCCCGGTGATGCGGGACGCCGCCTGGCGCAGGACGTCGGGCGTGATCGCCGTGTTCGTGCCGGCCAGCAGGGCCGCTTCGCCGAGGGCGGCGGCCAGCAGGTGGGCGCGGGCGGCATCGTCCCCGTCGGCCCAGTCGCCGCTCTCCAGGACCATGCCGAGCGCGGCCTGGGCGAGGCGCAGGTCCGCCTCGGTCGGTGCGGCGACGCCCCACAGGTGATTGTCGTGCTCGATCTCGGTAATCGGCGTCCATCTCGGCAGCGCGTCCCGCAACCGGTCGGGATCGACCGCATACCCGGCCGCGGCGGCACCCTCGACGAAGGCCCGGCCGAGCGCGCCGGAATACAGCGTGCCGACGCCTTCGGAGCGCAGGCGGGCGAGCGTGGCCGCCAGGACAACCTGGGAGAGTTCCGCGCCCTGTGCCAGAGGCCGGCCGCCCGGACGGTACAGGGCGGCGGCGTTCGGGTCGCCGGCGACGGCGCCGCCGTCCTCGATCAGTTCCTGGGCCAAGGCGCGGCTCACCGGCGCGCCGAAGCGGGCGATGCGCTCGGCCCGGATAATCAGCTCGCCCAGCGGCGTCGTGCCGTGGCGGGCATGCAGGGCGAACATGGCGCGTGGCGCCAGCGGCAGGGTCGTCGCATTCGGCGCGTCGCTGGACGGGCGCGGCAGGAACTCGAGCCGCTGAACGGTCTTGCTCTGCGGGTCGTGAACCACGCAGGAGCCGCTCGCCGTCACCCCGACGGAACTGGGCAGCGTCGCCGACAGCGCGAAGAACATGGTGACGGCCGCGTCGGCCGCCGATCCGCCGTCCACCAGCACGTCGCGGGCGAGCAGGGCTGCCCGCGGCTCCTCGGCCACCACGGTGCCGTAGAAACCTTCCGTCAGATCCACGGTGTCCGACCCGCAGCCGGTCAGGAGCCCGGCGGCCAGGACCAGGCCAAGCCCGATCCGGCGGGCCGAACGGGGGGGGCTTTGCGTCCGCCTTTCCCGATGCCCATCTGATGGGTAGTGTGTGTTCGGGCGGACATCATCGGGATTGGGCGCTGGCGTGAAGCGAATCATCTTTGGACCGGGGCGGTGGATACTCGCGGCAGCGACCGCCGCACTCTTGGTTCTGTCTCTGGCCACGGGCGCGCATGCGCAGAAGCGCAGCCTCATCCGGGACGCTGAAATCGAAGCTACCATCCGTGATCTGGCCACGCCACTTTTCCAGGCCGCCGGGGTGAACCCGGAAGCGGTATCGATCTACCTGATCAACGACGACCAGCTGAACGCCTTCGTGGCCGGCGGTCAGAACCTGTTTCTCAACACCGGGCTGATCATGGCCATGCGGTCGCCGCTGGAGCTGATCGGGGTGGTGGCGCACGAAACCGGCCACATCGCGGGCGGCCATCTGGCCCGAACCTCCGATGCGATCGCGTCGGCGTCCAACGCCGCCCTGCTGTCGGCGATCGTCGGCATCGCGACCGCGGTGGCGACGGGGCGCGGCGATGCCGGCGCGGCGATCGCCATCGGCGGCCAGTCGGCCGCGGTCGGCAGCTTCCTGCAGTACAGCCGGGCCCAGGAATCGGCGGCGGACCAGGCGGCGCTGAGCTATCTCGACGCCACGCAGCAGTCCGCCCGCGGCCTCGCCCGGTTCTTCGAGGAACTGGCGGCCCAGGAGCTGCTGTCGGCCTCCCGTCAGTCGCCGTACATGTCCACCCACCCTTTCACCCGCGACCGTCTGAACACGGTCGAGGCGCATGTGGCGACGTCGGAATACTCCGACCAGGAAGCGTCGCCGGATCAGGTGGCCCGGTTCAACCGGGTGGTCGCCAAGCTGCATGGCTTCATCCGGTCGCCGTCCCAGACTTTCCGCAAGTATCCGGAAACGGATACCAGCCTGCCGGCGAAGTTGGCCCGGGCCATCGCGTATCGCGAGGTGCCGGACTATCCCAAGGCTATCGCCTTGACCCGTGAGATGATCGCCGAGGATCCGAACGATCCGTACCTGCATGAACTGGAGGGACAGCTCCTGTTCGAGAGCGGGCAGATCGACGCCGCCGTGGCGCCGATGGAGAAGGCGCAGCGGCTGGCGCCCGAGGCCGGGCTGATCGAGGTTTCCCTGGCCCAGGTCCTGCTGGCCCGCAACGACCCCGCCTCCGATCAGAAGGCGATGGATCATCTGCAGACCGCCAAGCGTACGGAAGGAGACTGGCCGTTCCTGTGGCGCCAGCTCGCCACGGCGCAGGGGCGGCTCGGCGATATCGGGCAGGCGGCGCTTTCCCTGGCGGAGGAGGCGGTGCGGCAGAGCAGGTGGGAGAACGCGGAGACCCAGTCCAAGCGCGCCCAGTCGATGCTGAAGGCGGGCACCCCGGCCATGCTGCGGGCGCTGGACATCGAGGAACTGGCCAAGCGCGAGCGGGCGGCCCAACGCAAGAAATGACGCCACCGTGATGTGGCGCGAGCGGCCCGGGCTGTGGACGTGCCGGCCCGGCTGGGACAGGATGGCGCCGCTGTCCCGCTTCGGAGTTCTCGATGTTTCGGTCCGTCTTCGCCGCCGCTCTGCTTTCCGCCGCCCTTCTCGCCGCGCCGGCACACGCCCATGACGGGCCGCTGTCGCCGGACCGCAAGGCCGAGATCGAGGCGCTGGTCCGCGACTACATCCTGCAGCATCCGGAGATAATCCTGGAGAGCGTGGCGATCATGCAGGCCCGCGAGGACGCGGCCAAGAACGCCGCCGCCAAGCAGGCGCTGGTCGATCACCGCGAGGCCCTGGAACGCGATCCGGCCGATCCGGTGCTGGGCAATCCCGACGGCGACGTGACCATCGTCGAGTTCTTCGACTACCAGTGCGGCTACTGCAAGACGATGATGAAGCCGCTGATGGAGCTGGTGGAGGAGGACGGAAATATCCGTCTGGTGCTCAAGGAGTTCCCGATCCTGAGCCCGACCTCGGAGGCGGCCGCCCTGGCCTCGCTCGGCGCCGACCGGCAGGGCAGGTACAAGGACTTCCACACCGCGCTGCTGGGCCTGCGCGGGCGGCTCACGACGGAGGCGATCTTCCAGGTGGCGCTGGAGACCGGTCTCGATGTCGAGAAGCTGCAGGCCGACATGAAGGATCCGGCCCTGCAGGCCCATGTGCGTAAATCCTTCGAACTGGCCCAGGCCCTGTCGATCCAGGGGACGCCGGCCTTCACCATCGGCGACCACGTGGTGCCCGGGGCGGTCTCGAAGGAGCAGCTTGCCGAGCTGGTCGCCGAGGCGCGGGAGAAGGGCTGAGCGTCAGCGCTCGACCGGCTTCTCCGGCTGGCCGGCGTAGGCCAGCGCCGACAGGGTCAGCGCGGCGATCACCAGTCCGAATACGATCCGGTGGCCGGTCTCCGCCGCTCCGCCGGTGGTCTGCACCCAGTCGATGGCGCCGCCCGTGGCGGTCTGCAGCACGAACACGCCGGTCAGCCCGGCCAGGTTGATCGTGGTGATCGCCCGGCCGGCGCGGTGGGGCGGCACGAAGCCGCGCGCATGGCTCGCCAGCACCACGAAGAACGGCGCCACGCAGCCGAAGACGAACAGGATCGGTCCGGCGACATAGATCGGTGCGGCCGGCCAGATCGCCAGCACGCCGAGGCACGCCACCTCCAGGGCGACGGCCCAGAGGATCAGGCGCTTGCGGGAGGCGGCGAACCGCTCCAGCGGCCCGTAGAGAAACGTCCCGACATGCAGGGCGACCACCATGATCAGCAGGGCCAGCGACGCCTGTTCGTGGCTGAGGCCCTGGACGTCGGTGAAATACGGACCGGCCCAGAGCCCGCCGATGGTCATGAACGGCGCGGTGAAGCAGAACCCCATGACGTAGATCCGCCGCAGTTCCGGCATGCGGATCACCTCCCAGAGCCCGGCCAGGGATTGGGCGAAGGTCTCCGGGTCGCGCCGCACGCCGCCGGAGGCCGGCCCGTCGCGAACGGTGAACTGGATGACGATCGTGAAGGCCAGGGTCAGGGCGGCGACCACCAGGAAGGTCGTGGTCAGCCCGACCTCGGACAGCAGCAGTTCCAGCGGGGCCGTCGCCATGACCCCGCCGATGCCGCCGGCGATGCCGACGAGGCTGGCGGTGGCCTGCGCCACCCGGTCCGGCGGGGCCCAGCCCATGGCGATCAGATAGACGGCGGTGATCACCCCGCCATGGCCGAGGCCGATCATGAACCGGCCGGTGACCAGCGCCCAGGTGTTCTCGGCGACGGCGAACAGGACGATGCCGCAGACCGCCACCAGACCCATGGCGACCAGCGTGCGCTTGGCGCCGATCCGGTCGAACAGCAGGCCGGTCGGCAACTGCACCACGGCCGAGGCGAAGAACATGGCCCCCATCACCGTGCCGATATCGGTCGGCGACAGGCCGCGATGGCTGCCGAGATAGTTCGCCAGCACGCCGCCGGCGGACCGGTTGATCTGCACGATGACGAAGAACGATCCCAGAAGGATCAGGATGTTCCGCAGGGCGCGGCGGTCGTCCGGATGCCACTCGCTCATCGCGGGGCGCACCGGACCGTCTCAGCGCAGCGGCGCCGAAGCGGGGAGAGGGGGGAAGGCATTCGGGGGCGTTTCCGGGGCTGTTTTCGCCACCCTACTCCGACCCCGTACCGATGTCCCGTCTCCAGCCGCGCATGACACCGTGTCCCGTATGCCAGGAAGTCGGACTCTAGCCGTCAGCGCACCACGTAGACCGAGATCGGCGCGTGGTTGGCGATGTAGCCGGCATGGGTCGCGAACACATGCTCCTGCAGGCCCGGCACGTGCGAGGCCATGACGATCAGGTCGGCACCGGCTTCCTTGGCGCCGCCCAGAATGGCCTTGGCCAGCTCGACGGGCGTGTCATGCACGATCACGGCGTTCGCCTTGGCGGAGATGCCCCGGGTCTTGGCCTGGTCCTCGGCAAAGGCCGTCAGCTTGGTCGCATAGGCTTCGGGCGTGGCGGCCACGGCGCTCGGACCCGAGTCGGTGACGCCGAGAAAACAGACCTCCGCCTCTTCGGCCCGGGCGATGGTCGCCGCGACACTGAGGGCCTTCGTGAGCTTCTCGGTATGCTCCAGGTCGACGGGAACTAGAATCTTGTCGGTCATGGTCGCTCCTCCTAACGGTCTTTACATGAGGATGCATATCCGGAGTTGAAGATGCGTGCGTTGACCTGAGTCAACCGTCAGGAGTCAGGTCGTGGCGCGCGCGATCACTTGGAATCCGAGATCGACCGTTCGGCTCGGCGGCTCGAGCCCGGCATTGACGTCGAGGATGAGTTGGGCGGCCACCTCGCCGATGTCCGGGCCGGGCACCCGCACGGTCGTCAGGCCCAGGCCGAACTCGCCGGCGAACTCGAAATCGCCGAAGCCGGCGATGGCGATATCCTCGGGCACCGTCAGGCCGCGCCGGCGCGCCTCGCTCAGCGCCCCCAGGGCCAGGGTGTCGCTGGAGCAGAAGACGGCATCGGTGTCCGGCCAGCGCTCCAGCACGGCGGCGAGGCCTCTGGCGCCGCGCGCCGTCTGGGTGCCGGAGGCGGCGGCGGTGGCCCGGACCTCGGCGATCCCGCTCTGTTCCAGAACCTCGGCGAAGCCGTCGTAGCGCAGGCGACCGCGCCGGTCGTCCTCGCCGGCCGTGCCGATGAACGCCATGCGCCGACGTCCCGCCGCCAGCAGGTGCCGGGCCATCGCCGCGCCGGCATCGCGGTTGGAGAACCCGACCGCATAGCCGATCGGGTCGACTGGCAGTTCCCAGATCTCCACCACCGGGATGCGGCTCGCCTCCAGGGTCCGGCGGGTGTCGTCGCGGTGGGTCGTGCTGGTCAGCACAAGGCCGTCGGGCCGCCGGCCGAGCATGGCGGCGACCGCATCCGCCTCCCGGGCCGAGGAGTAGTCGGTGCCGGCCAGCAGGAGCTGGTGACCGTTCTGCCGCAGCCGGTCGCCGAGCCCGTCGACGGTGGAGGCGAAGGTCGAGCCGGCCAGGGTGGAGATCACCGCGCCGACGATCCGGCTGCGCCGCGACGACAGGCCGCCCGCCGCCTCGTCCGGTACATAACCGAGCTCGGCGATGGCGGCGCGCACCCGCTCCCGCGTCTCCTGCTTCACCTTGTCGGGAGAGCGCAGGACGCGCGACACGGTGATCTTGGAGACGCCGGCCCGCTCGGCCACCTCGCCCATGGTAACCCAGCCGCCGGTCTCGATCGCCATCCGCATCCCTCCGATATCGGACTCGAGCATAGATGATATCGATACCATTGACGAGTTTTCCGGCGCTATGTTACCGATAACATAACAGCCAGGGAGGCATGCCATGCTGTCGCGCGAACAGATCGACTTCTATAACGAGAACGGCTACCTGATGGTCGAGAATGCGGTCACCCCGGAGCAGCTCAAGGCGCTCCAGGAGACCACCTACCGGCTGATCGACGCGTCGCGGCCGGTCACCGAGACCGACGACGTCTACGATCTGGACGACGGCCATTCCCCGGACAATCCGCGCCTGACCCGCATCAAGCTGCCGCACAAGCAGGACCCGCTGTACTGGGACGTGCTGAAGAACTCGGCGATCACCGAGGTGCTGACCGACCTGCTCGGCCCGGACACGCTGATCCAGACCAGCAAGCTGAACACCAAGGCGCCCGGCGGCGGCCAGGCGGTGGAATGGCACCAGGACTGGGCCTTCTACCCGCACACCAACGACAGCGTGCTCGCCTTCGGCCTGATGCTGGAGGATGTGGACGAGAGCAACGGCCCCCTGAAGGTCATCCCCGGCAGCCACAAGGGACCGGTGCTGGCCCATACCAATGCCGATGGCGTGTTCTGCGGCGCGGTCGATCCGTCCGACCCGGACTTCCATCTCGACAAGGCGGTGACTCTGACCGGCAAGGCCGGGTCGATGACCGTGCACCACGCCCGCACCCTGCACGGCTCGGCGCCGAATACCAGCGACCGCAACCGGCTGATCCTGTTCTACGAGTGCAACGCGGCCGATGCCTGGCCGATCCTCGGCGGCGGCTCCTACATCCACAGCCTCGGCCAGCGGAAATTCTATGCCGACCTGCAGGACCGGATCATCACCGGCGGGCTCACCATGACGCCGCGTATGGAGGCCCTGCCGATCCGGGTGCCGCTGCCGCCGGCGCCGGAGAGCGGCTCGATCTTCAAGACCCAGAAGAGCGGCGGCGCCCGCAGCGCCTTCGCCGCCTAGCGCGCGATCGGTTCGGCTCGGAACGATCTGAACCGTGAATCGCCCTCTAGCCCATTAAAGATGGAGCAAATTCACACGAGCAGAAGTTTCCATCTGATCGTAATTTGCTCTAAGCGCGGCCCTTCAGGCCGGCGACCAGGACGGCACCGGCGGCGAAGGCAAGGCCGCCGGCCCCGAACACGGCGAGATACGACCCGGTGGCGTTGAACAGCGCCACCAGGGCGTAGCCGCCCACCAACTGCGCGGCCCCCACCGACAGCACCATCCAGCGCCACAACCCGAGCATGGAGCCCGGCCCCATCACCCGCTGCGCCTGGCTGGCGATGATCGCGGTCAGGCCGGGCTGGGCGCCGACCAGCAGGCTGGAGAGCAGGATCGCCGGCGCGGCCGTCACCAGCACCGGCAGGACCGCGCCCAGGGAGAGGCTGAGATAGACCGCGATCAGGGCGGGGCGGAAGCCGATCCGGTCGCCGATCCGTCCCCAGACCAGCGTGCCGGCGATGGCCGCGGCACCGAACAGCACCCACTGCGCCCCGGCCGCGCCGGTGCTCCAGCCGAGCGCGCGGACCAGATAGTCGACCCAGTAGATCGAATGCGGCACCAGGCCGACGGCGAACAGCCCCTGGGCCAGGACGAGGCGCAGTCCGTCGCCGCGCGCCGATCCCAATGTCGCGGGTGGCGGCGGGATCGCCCTGGCGACCTCGGCGGCAGGTCCCGACCAGGCCCACAGGGCGACGACCAAAGCCGCCATGCCGATCGCCGCCGTCCCGGTCCAGGCCCAGATCTCCCCGAGCGCCAGCAGCCATGGCAGGCCGGCCGCCGCCAGCAGAATGCCCGCCCCGACGCCGGTATAGGCCGTCGCCGTGGCGATGCCGGTCCGGCCGGTCGGCGCGGTGGCTGTGACGCTGGAGATGCCGAGGATCATGATCACCGCCACGGCGATGCCGATCAGCCCGCGCCAGAAGGCCAGCCACAGGAACCCGCCCGGCACGATGCTGGCGAGCAGGCAGAGCACCGACAGGCAGATCGCCGCCCGCAGCCAGACCACCCGGTCGGCCCGGCGCAGCAGCCAGGGCACGGCGAGGCCGCCGAGCAGGTAGCCGCCGAGATTGATCGCCCCGACATAGCCGGCCTGCGCCTCGCTCAGACTGCCCGACTCGATCAGGGCGGGGACCATCGGCGTGTAGGAGAATCGCCCCAGCCCCATGCCGATCAGCAGGCCGCATTGGGCGCCGATGGCGACGCGCAGCCAGGGCGGGAGTGTCGAAGGCGGGATCATGGCGTGACGGTAGACGGGCCGGTCCCGGCGGAAAAGCCGTATGGTTCGGGCGCCGCCGAAGCATCCCGAACTCGGCAGCGCCTAGCCTGGGTCATCGCAACCGGTTTTAAGATTCCGACATGACACCGCGGACAGCCCCTCCCGCCCTGGAACTCGCTCTGCTGGCCTGCCTGGCGCTGCTGTGGGGCGGATCCTATCCGCTGCTCAAGGTCGCGGTGGCGGAGATCCCGCCGGTGACGCTGATCGCGGTCCGGGTGACGGTGGCGGCCGCTCTGCTCATGGCCATCGCCGCCGCCCAGGGCGAGTGCCTGCCGCGGGGACGCGCGATCTGGGGCCGGCTGTTTCTGCAGGCCTTCCTCAACAGCTATGGCGCCTGGACCCTGCTGGCCTGGGGACAGCGGCAGATCGAGAGCGCGCTGGGGGCGGTGCTGAACTCGACCTCGCCGCTCTTCGTGTTCCTGTTCACGGTTCTGGTCACCCGGCACGAGGCGACCGGCGGGCTGCGGCTGGTCGGCGCCTGCCTCGGCCTCGGCGGGGTGGTGCTGATCGTCGGCACCGATGCGCTCAACGGCCTCGGCGGCCAGGTCGCCGCACAGATCGCCGTCCTGGTGAGTGCCGGGCTCTATGCCGGTGCCGCCTTGCATGGCCGGCGCTTCTCGCATCTGCCGCCGGTGGTGACGGCGGCAGGCACCATGCTCTGCGCCTCGGCCGTGCTCCTCCCCGCGAGCCTGGTACTGGATCGGCCGTGGACCCTGACCCCCTCCATGACCGCACTCGTGGCCGCGCTGGTGCTGGGCGTGGCGTGTACCGGCCTCGCCCTGCTGCTGTATTTCCGCCTGGTGCGCACCCTCGGTTCCCTCGGCGTGGCGAGCCAGAGCTATCTGCGGGCGGGGGTCGGCGTTCTGCTCGGCGTGCTGGTGCTGGGCGAGACCCTGACCCCGACCGTTATCGCCGGCGTGGTGGCCGCCATCGCCGGTGTCGTGGCGATCAACTGGCGGCGGTAGGTCGCAGGCCTCACCGCAACGCTCGATTCCGCCGATCCGGAGGCCCATATTGTAAGGAGGCGCGGTAAACGCGCGCGGCGAGAATTTCCGGGAGGAGTGTCATGCCCACCTATCCGGTCGATCTGTCGGTGCATCCCGACGTCACCAGCTTCTTCGATCCCGACACCAACACGATCAGCCATGTGGCCGTCGATCCGTCGACCCGGGCCTGTGCGGTCTACGACTCGGTGCTGGACATCGATTATGCCGCCGGCCGGCTGTCGCATGCCCATGCGGACACCCTGATCGCCTTCATCCGCGAGCAGCGGCTCACGCTGGAATGGCTGATCGAGACCCATGTCCATGCCGATCACCTGTCGGCGGCGCCCTATATCCAGGAAACGCTGGGCGGCAAGATCGGCATCGGTGCCAAGATCGTCGAGGTGCAGGAGACCTTCGGCAAGGTGTTCAACGAGGGCACCGCCTTCCAGCGCGACGGCAGCCAGTTCGACCGGCTGTTCGAGGACGGCGACACCTATACCGTCGGCTCGATGACCGGTTTCGCCATGCACACGCCCGGGCACACCCCGGCCTGCATGACCCATGTGCTGGGCGACGCCGCCTTTGTCGGCGACACCCTGTTCATGCCCGACGGGGGGACGGCACGGGCCGACTTCCCGGGCGGCGATGCGGGCGAGCTCTACGACTCGATCCAGAAGGTGCTCGCCCTGCCCGAGAAGATGCGGCTGTTCATGTGCCACGACTACGGCCCCAACGGCCGCGACATCCGCTGGGAGACCACGGTGGCCGAGGAGAAGGCCCGCAACATCCATGTGGGCAGCGAAGCGCAGGGCCGGGACAAGGTCGGTTTCGTGAAGCTGCGCACCGAGCGGGACCGCACCCTGTCGATGCCGCGGCTGATCATCCCGTCGATCCAGGTGAACATGCGCGGGGGCCACATGCCGACCGGCGAAGACGGGCGGCCGGTGCTGAAGGTGCCGATCAATACGTTGTGATTCTATGGGCGCAATATAGCGCTTCGGTTGTAAACGAATTGTTTACCTGTGGGCGCTATACTGTATGCATACCCACGTTATTTCGTCGTTGAATCATGGTTGCTGAGATGAACAGTCAGGCGTTGCTGGCCCTTGGTGAGGAGAAGTGGGTCGACGTGCCGGACGACATCGAGGATCCGGTTTCCGGACTGATCGGCCGGCGCGGCTTCGAAGACCGGGCCCGGCGTCGCCTGGGCATGCATCTGCATGCCGCATCGGCCCTCACCCTGGTTGGGATCGACCACATCGACACCGTCCGCGCGCGCTACGGTGCCGACTGCGCCGATATGATCGTGCGCGGCGTGGGGCAGTGTCTGCTGAACGAGGTCCGCGGCCACGACGTGGTCGGGCGGATCGACGCCAGTTCCTTCGCCATTCTGCATACGGATATCGATCTCGCCGCCGTCCGTGCGGTGGGGCAGCGCCTGCGTGTCGCGGTGCAGTCGATGCGGTTCTATGCCGAGGACGGAACCGCGATCCCGGTGACCGTGAGCATCGGCATCGACGGCATGACCCGCAGCGCCCGGGCACAGACGCCGGATCTGCAGAACATGCTCGCCCGCGCCGTCGACCGGGTGGAGGCGGCACGGGCCGCCGGCTGCAACCGCGTGGTCGCGCCGGATCTGCTCTGATTTCCGTCACGACCGACGGATTGGCAGGCATCTTGCGTTAGGGCCAGGGACACAGTCCTGCGGGAGGTCCCATGGCCGATCCAATCATCACCGTTACCGTCACCACCGACCAACTCACCGGCTCGCTCGGTGCGGATACCCTGTTCGGCGGGTCCGACGACGAGATCCTGTACGGCTTCGATGGACGCGATATCCTCGACGCGCTGGGCGGCGACGACGTGGTCTACGGCAATGCAGGGCGCGACAGCCTGACCGGCGGCGCCGGCGAGGACACCCTGTATGGCGGCCAGGACGACGACGCCATCTGGGGCGGCGAGGACGACGACGTGATCCACGGTGGCCGCAACGGCGAGGCCGGGGCCGAGATCGTCGACGGCGCGCTGGTCTATCTCACCGGCGAGGACACGCTGGACGGCGGTGCCGGGGACGACATCGTCTACGGCAACCAGGGCGACGACCTGCTGCGCGGCGGCTCGGGCGACGACACCCTGTATGGCGGGCAGGACCGGGACAGACTGTCGGGCGGGGAGGGCGACGATGTGCTGGTCGGCGGCGCCGGGTCCGACGTCTTCGTCTACGGCGCGGCGGACGAGGACCGAGACACCATCGAGGGCTTCGCGGTGGGCGAGGACCAGCTTCTCGTGCAGAGCGGGACCGAGGTCACGACACGGCTCGATTTCGGCGATTACTCGGTGATCCGGCTGTCGAGCGGGACGCGGATCGAGCTGATCGGCGTGGACGATCCCGACGCGGTGGCCGTCGCCTATTTCTGAGCCTTGGCCCACCAGCCGCCGAGTTCGCGGGTGACCAGCGCCTCCAGCATGTCGATGGCGGCGTCGCTGTCGTTGACGCAGGGAACGGCCGAGAAGTGGGTGCCTCCGGCCTCCTCGAAGGTCTCGCGCCCCTGCATGGCGATTTCCTCCAGCGTTTCCACGCAATCGGCGACGAAGCCGGGCATGACCACGGCGAGCCGCTTCACGCCCTCCTTCTCGGCCAGGGCGGTTATGGTCTCGTCCGTGTAGGGCTGCAGCCATTCCTCGCGGCCGAACCGCGACTGGAAGGTGAGGCGGAAGGCGCTCTCGCTCAGGCCCAGGCGTTCGCGCAGCAGCCGGGCCGTCTTGGCGCAGTGGCAGTGATACGGATCGCCCGCCAGCAGGTAGCGCTTCGGCAGACCGTGGAAGGAGGCCAGGATCACCTCCGGCTCCCAGTCCAAAGTGGACAGGTGGTGCTCGATCCCCTGCGCCACCGCCTCGATATAGGCCGGGTCGTCATGGAAGGCCGGCTGTGTCCGGATCGCCGGCTGCCAGCGCAGCTTCAGCAGCTCGCGCGCCACCTCGTCGACCACGGTGCCGGTGGTGGAGGCGGAATACTGCGGATAGAGAGGCACGATCAGGATGCGGTCGCAGCCCTGCTCCTGCAGCGCCCGCATGCGCTCGCCCACCGACGGGGTGCCGTAGCGCATGCCCCAGTCGACCACCAGCGTCTCGCCCGTGGGATCCAGCCGCTCGGCCAGCCGGGCCGCCTCCTCGCGGGTGTAGTGGCGCAGCGGCGACTCGTTGCTCTCGGTCATCCAGATCGCGCGATAGGCCTCCGCCGTCTTCGGCGGGCGGGTGCGCAGGATGATGCCGTGCAGGATCGCCTTCCACAGGATCGGGTTGAGCTCGATCACCCGACGGTCAGACAGGAACTGGGCCAGATAGCGCCGCACGTCCGGGACGTCGGTGGAATCCGGCGTGCCGAGATTGACCAGCAGGACACCCACGCGACCCAGCGTGACGACGGGGTGGTCGGCGACCCCGGGGATGGAGGAGGTGATGCGCGGGCTCATTCTTCTTTTTCCCGAGTGCGACTTCGGTTGCGGCCCGGCCTGCGGGTGTGGTCCGGCCTGCGAACGTCCCTGCGAAATGGCATGGATCGGGCTCCGGGCAAGGCCTTGCCGGCTATGGATGCCATCGGGCGTGCCAATCGATCACGGCGCCGCCAGGAAGACCAGCAGGACGTACCGCGTCCCGCTCTCCACCGCCACCGCCTCGTGCATCAACGAGCAGGAAAAGGCGAGCCCGCCGCCCGGCGGCGCACGCCACTGGTCGTCGCTGTATTCCGGAAAGATCAGCCCGCCCCCCGCGTAGTCGTCGTTCAGTTCGATGCTGATGGCGATCCGCCGGCCCGCCGTATGCGGCAGGGTGTTGTCCCGGTGGGCCACGAAGAAATCGCCGCGCTCGGCCGTGTAGCTGGCGACGTAGAACGCCTCGGTGCGCAGGTGGGTGACCCACCAGGCCTTGTACAGCTCCGGCATCAGCCGCTTGCCGATCGCTCTGGTGACGGCGGCGTAGAGCGGCCCCTTGCGGTCGAGGGTGAGGTCTCGGCGCCGCTTGAAATCCGGCGCGACGCGGGAGGCGTCCTTGCCGTCCACCGTCACGCTGACGGTGCCCTCCTCGTTATGGAGGTGGAAGGCCTCCAGCAGGTCGTCGCGCAGACCCGGGTCGATGATGTTCGGCAGGACCAGCACCGGCGCGGTCGATCGCCGCATCGCCGGCTCCGGGCGCTTCAGCGGGGCGAGGGCCACTTCGAGGCGGACCTTCAGATAGTCGTCGACGAAGAAGGCGGCGACGCCGCGCTGGTCCTGGTCGGCGACGATCACGGCGGTCAGATCGTCCCGGTTGGTGAACAGCGCCCGCCGCCGCGCGCCGTCGGTGTCCGTCAGGACGGCCTTCGGCTGTGCTGCGTCGTCCGGGATCGCGACATCGCCGAGGACAACGACATTGGTCTCCGGCATGACCGCACAGGCGGTGTCGATCACCGACTGCACCAGTTCGGCCGTCGGATTGGCCAGGATCACCACCGGGCCCCGGGTCACGTCGCGATAGAGCTCGAAGCGGCCGCCCTCGCGGGTCCGTTCCACGAAGTTCGGCAGGCGCTGTCCCCAGAAAAGCGGCGGATCCGGTCTTGTCTTCTTCTGCTCGGCCATTGCGGGTTCATGATCGGTCGTAGACATGGCCCCAAACTGCCGTCTCTTGTCATTGCCGTCTACAGCACGATCGTCTATCGGTGCGCCGAAGCCTTGGACAGCATGCCCGGTTCGGGCGCCGACGGAACGGGACGGGCGATGTCGACGCGGTATTTCTTCTTCGGGACCCTGATGGACCGGGATGTGCTGGAGCTGGTTCTGGCGCGGCCGGTTTCCGACGACCGCTTCGAGCCGGCGACCCTGGACGGCTATCGCCGGGTGCGGGTGTGGAAGGACAGCTTCCCGATGCTGATCGCCGATCCGCAGAGCGCGGTGGACGGCATCGTCTACCAGACCCGCAACGCCGACGAGGACGCCCGGATCCTGTTCTTCGAGGATTTCGACTACGGCCTGCTGCCCTGCCGCCCCCGGACCGCCGACGGAGAGGTCGACGCGATGTTCTGCGGGATCGACACCAGTGTGGCGCCGTCGGACGAGGTCTGGACTCTGGAGGCCTGGGCGCGGCGCCATAAGGCGGGCTTCCTCAGGCTTTCGGAGATCTACATGAACTGCTTCGGCCGGATGACGACCGAGGAGGCCGAGCCGATCTGGGAGAAGGGACGCCGCGAGCTGATGGCGCAGGGGCTGATTCAGCTGCCGCCCGAGCGAATCTCCGATGACCGGGGCAACGGCGCCGGATAGGCTCGCGCCGTTCGCATCCGCCGAGGCTTCCGATGACCGTTCTGACACCGATTCCGCTGACCGCCGACGCCTTCGCGCCGTACGGCCATGTACTCACGCTGCCGACCGGGCCGGGCCGGGTCGACTATTCCGCCTTCAGCCAGAACCTGCGGGGGGCGGCCGCCCAGGTCTGCTTCCGTACCAGCATGACCATGCCGAGCCCGATGCCGCTGGTCACCCGGACCATGGAGCGCCACGAGTTCTCCAGCCAGGCCTTCCTGCCGGTCGATGTGGCCCGCTATCTGGTTCTGGTGGCTCCGCATGGGGAGGACGGACGGCCGGATCCCGAGCAGCTCACCCTGTTCCTCGCCAAGGGCGATCAGGGCGTCAGCTACAACGCCAATGTCTGGCACCATCCGATGACCGTGCTCGACCGGCCGGCGGTCTTCGCCACGGTGATGTTCCTGGACGGCGGCGAGAAGGACGAGGAATTCGTCGACCTGCCCCATGACGTGACCATGACCCTGGGGCGCGCCCGGATGCCGCGGGTCATGCTCAAGCCCGAGCCGCTCTAATAGCGCCGGCGGTCGCCGCCGGTGTCAGTTCCGCAGTTCCGCACGGCGTCGCAGCCGGCCTGGGCGACAGTGCTCAGCCACCGCACCGGATCGATGCCGGACTCCTTCCACGTGCATCCGGCAAGCATGGTCAGGCAAAGCACAACGGCGGTCGCGATACGCATTTCCGATCCAAAAAATCATTGTTAGACATTAATTTTTTATCCTATTAGGGTGATTTTGTCGAGGATGTATTGGAGCGAGTCCATGAGCGAGGTCCGATCTGACGAGCGTCGCAGGGCACGATTGCGGCGACTGGCGGGGATCATGCGGTGGGTCAGCCTCGCGCTTGCCGCCTTCGGACCGGTCGTGCTGATCGGTGTGTGGATGCGGTTCGAGGTCTTTGCCCCCTCGGTCATGCCCGGCCTCGGGGTCGGGACGTTCTCGGGTCTCGACCGGATCGGCGGCTACGCGATCTCGATGCTGCCGGCGGCGATCGGGGTCTGGGGGTTCCTGAATCTGGCCGCGCTGTTCGGCCGGTTCGCGGCGGGCGACCTGTTCGATGCCGGCAATGCGCTCCGGCTGCGCCGTTTCGCGATCTCCCTGCTCGCCGTGGTGCCGGCAAAGGTCGTCGCCCACGCCCTGCTGTCGGTCTGGCTGACCCGGGCGATGCCGCCGGGCAGCCGCCAGCTGCAGATCTCGTTCTCCAGCGACGACGTCGTGCTGTTCGCGATCGGCCTTCTGATGGTGGCGCTGGCCACCGTGCTGCGCGAGGCTGCGGAGATCGCCGACGAGAACCGGCAGTTCGTCTAGCTTATAGGGGCGCCTGACCGTCGTGCCGATCACCGTCACCCTGGATGTCATGCTGGCCCGCCGGAAGATGCGCGGCAAGGAACTGGCCGAGCGGATCGGCATGACCGAGCAGAACCTGTCGCTGCTGCGCTCGGGCAAGGTGAAGGGCGTGCGGTTCGAGACCCTGGCGCGGATCTGCGCCGAGCTCGACTGTCAGCCGGCGGATCTGTTGAGCTACGAGCCGGACGAGGCCTGACCTCAGCCCTGCAGGGCGCGGTCCAGGGCCTCCAGAAAACGCGAGCGGTCCTGCTTGGTGAAGGCCGGGCCGCCACCCTTGGATTCGCCCATCGCCCGCAGGTCGCTCATCAGCTCGCGCATGCTCAGCGCCATGCCGATATTGGCGGCGGTGAAGGGTTTGCCCTTGTGGTCGATCACCCTGCAGCCGGCTTCCAGGCAGCGCGCGGCGAGGGGGATGTCGCCGGTCACCACGACGTCCTCGGCCGCCACCTTGCCGACGATCCAGTCGTCGGCGGCGTCCAGATCCTGGCTGACCACGATGTTGTGCACCTTGGGCCGGTCGGTGACGCGGAAGCCCCGGTTGCTGACCAGAAAGACCTCGCAGCCGAGCCGGTCGGAGACGGTCAGAACCTCGTCGCGCACCGGGCAGGCGTCGGCGTCCACAAAGATCCGGGCATCGGTCACGGCTTCTTCACCTCGGCGCGCTTGGCGGCATAGTAGCTCTGCAGGGCCTGGCGCTTGTAGCGCTCCGGGGAGAAGAACCGGGCGGCGAGGCCGGGCCCGCCGACCCGTTTGATCACGACCGTCAGGTCCAGGTCCAGCGTTCCGGTCCGGTCGTGATAGTCGCGCACCACGATCCGGACCGATGCCTTCTGACCGGCGATCAGGCCGCCGGCATAGGGACCGGCCAGGAACCCTTCCTCCGACCAGTTGATCAGCGGCACGTCGCGGCCCTCGAGGCGCACGTAGCTGTCGCCGCGCGTGCGCAGCCTGGGCTGGCGCCGACGCTCCACCACGGGGGTCTTCGGGCGGGAGAGAAATGGCAGCTTCATGAATAGGTACGTAGCACAGCGAGCCGACGATGTTCACGCCGCGGTGCGAATGTTGCGGTGTTCATGGAGTGGTGTTCATGGAGCGGTGTTCATGGAGCGGTGTTCATGCGGCGGTCTGCGGATAGGGTGCCATTTCGGGCAAGGTAAGCTGCACGGTGGTTCCCTGGCCCAGGGTGCTGTCCAGCACGATGTTGCCTCCCAAGGCGTCGACGAGCTGCTTGACCAGGGTGAGGCCGAGACCGGTGCCGCCGATGCTGGGCAGGTCGTGCTCGTGGCCGCGGAAGAACGGTTCGAACACATCCGCGAGCTTGTCCGCGGGGATGCCGACGCCCTGGTCGCGGATCGCGATCTCGACGCCGTCATCGACGGCCCGGGCGATCACTTCCACCGTGCCGCCGCGACGGGAGTATTTGATGGCGTTGGACATGAGGTTGGTGAGCACCATCCGCAGCGCCCGTTCGTCGGTACACAGCGAGCTGGCCGACTGCACCTGGGTCAGCAGATCTATGCCCATGTCCCGGGCCGTGGTGGAGAGCATCTGGCAGATATCGGCGATGGTGCGGTCCACCGCGACCGGTTCCGGCGTGAAACTCGGGCCGTGCTGGATCAGGCGCTCCAGGTCGAGAATGTCGTTGATCTGCTGCAGGAGCTGGTTGGACGCGGTGCGGATGCTGTCCAGATAGTCCTTCTGGGTGTCGTTCACCGGTCCGGAGATCTGCAGGTCCAGCAGATCGGTGAAGCCGAGCACCGCATTCAGGGGCGTGCGCAGCTCATGGCTGACGCGGGCCAGGAACTGGGTCTTCACCCGCTCGGCTTCACGCGCGTCGGAGGCGACCACCTCCAGGCGTTCGTTGGCACAGCGCAGCTGGCGCGTCCGGGCCTCCACCCGCGACTCCAGTTCGGCATTCGCCCGGGCCAGCTTTTCGTTGGCTTCGCGCAGCGCCGCATGGGTCGGGACCGTGAGGATGGTGCTCAGCATCTGCCAGACAAGCACGGCGGTCGCGACGGAGACGATCGCGGTCATCACCTTGCTCACCGCCTCCGCGCTGTAGGCCGGGACCCACAGTGTCACCAGGCCGAACAGATGGGTGATCGCACACAGGATGATGAAGGCGGCGAAAAAGTAGAGAATGCCGTTCGGGTTCAGATCCGGGCGGCGTCGGGCGATGATCGCGAGCGCCGCGGGGATCGACAGGTAGGCCGCTGCGATACCGACATCGGCCAGCACATGGCTCCAGATCAGAACCGGATCCCAAAGCAGGCAATAGCCGTGGGGCGTCATGTCGTCGAATAAGCTCAGCGTCTGCAGGTTGATCATGGAATGCGTCACCTGTGCCTGAATCGAGGACCAGCCCTCGGAATCGGTGAAGGTAGAGGCAATTTTTTAACCTAGGGTTAAGCAGAGAAATTGTTTTCGCCGGAGCCAGGTCCGGTCGGGCCGGTGGCCCGGCGAAAATAGGTTTGCCTTGATCCGTGGGAATCCGTCTTGTTTATAACGTCGGGTAATCAGACAAATTCAGAAACTCAGGGAGTAGGCGAATGACGGAGCGGGTTGAGGTCGGCGGACTGCAGGTGGCGAAGGAGCTCTACGACTTCGCCGTCAACGAGGCTCTGCCGGGGACCGGCGTGGAGGCGGCCGCGTTCTGGGACGGGCTCGGCGCCATCGTCCACGATCTCGCTCCGCGCAACGCCGCCCTGCTGGCCAGGCGCGAGAAGATCCAGGAGGAGATCGACGCCTGGCACAAGGCGAACCCGGGTCCGATCGGCGACCTGGATGCCTACAAGGCCTTCCTGAAGGAGATCGGCTACCTCGTGGAGGAAGGGCCGGACTTCAAGGTCGACACCGCGAATGTGGACCCGGAGATATCCTCGATCGCCGGCCCGCAGCTCGTGGTGCCGGTGATGAACGCGCGCTATGCCCTGAACGCCGCCAACGCGCGCTGGGGCAGCCTGTACGACGCGCTGTACGGCACCGACGCGATCTCCGAGGAGGGCGGTGCGGAGAAGTCGGGCGGCTACAACCCGGCGCGCGGCGCCAAGGTGATCGCCTGGGCCCGCAAGTTCCTCGACGGGTCCGCCCCGCTCGCCGCGGGCAGCCACGCGGATGCCACCGGCTACACGGTCGAGGGCGGCAAGCTGGTGGTCTCCACGGCGTCCGGTTCCAACGGCCTGAAGGACCCCGCCCAGTTCGTCGGCTACAAGGGCGATGCGGCCGCGCCGACCGGTATCCTGCTGGTGCGCAACGGCATGCATGCCGAGATCGTCATCGACGCCTCCCACCCGATCGGCAAGACCGACAAGGCCCATGTCGCCGATTTGGTCCTGGAATCCGCGGTCAGCACCATCATGGACTGCGAGGATTCCGTCGCCGCCGTGGATGCGCCGGACAAGGTACTCGCCTATCGCAACTGGCTCGGCCTGATGAAGGGCGATCTGGTCGAGCGGTTCGAGAAGGGCGGCAAGACCGTCGAGCGCAAGCTGAACCCGGACCGGGTCTACACCGCGCCGGACGGCTCCTCTGTCAGCCTGCACGGCCGTTCGCTGATGCTGGTCCGCAATGTCGGCCATCTGATGACCAACCCGGCGGTGCTGGACCGCGACGGCAACGAGGTGCCCGAGGGCATCCTCGACGCCATGTTCACCAGCGCCATCGCCCTGCACGACATCAAGGGCGACCACAGTCTGCACAACACCCGCGCCGGCTCGGTCTATATCGTGAAGCCGAAGATGCACGGCCCCGAGGAGGTCGCCTTCTCCAACGAGCTGTTCGGCCGGGTCGAGCAGGTGCTGGGCATGTCGCCGAACACCCTGAAGATGGGCATCATGGACGAGGAGCGGCGCACCACCGTCAACCTCAAGGAATGCATCCGCGCCGCCAAGAGCCGGGTCGCCTTCATCAACACCGGCTTCCTCGACCGGACCGGCGACGAGATGCACACCTCCATGGAAGCGGGCCCGATGATCCGCAAGGGCGACATGAAGGCCGCCCCGTGGATCGCCGCCTACGAGAACTGGAACGTCGATATCGGGCTGGAATGCGGTCTGACCGGCAAGGCGCAGATCGGCAAGGGCATGTGGGCCATGCCGGATCTGATGGCCGACATGCTGGAGCAGAAGATCGGCCACCCGAAGGCCGGTGCCAACACCGCCTGGGTGCCGTCTCCGACGGCCGCCACCCTGCACGCGACCCACTATCACACGGTGGACGTGAAGGCGCGCCAGGACGAACTGCGGTCGCGCGGCCGGGCCAAGCTGGACGACATCCTGACGGTGCCGGTGGCGGCGCGGCCGAACTGGTCGCCCCAGGACATCCAGGCCGAGCTGGACAACAACGCCCAGGGCATCCTCGGCTACGTGGTCCGCTGGGTCGACCAGGGGGTCGGCTGCTCCAAGGTGCCGGATATCAACAATGTCGGCCTGATGGAGGACCGCGCCACCCTGCGGATCTCCAGCCAGCACATCGCCAACTGGCTGCACCACGGCGTGTGCGGCGAGGAGCAGGTGATGGAGACCATGAAGCGCATGGCCAAGGTGGTCGACGGCCAGAACGCCGGCGATCCGGCCTACCGTCCGATGGCCGGCGATTTCGACGGCAGCGTGGCGTTCCAGGCGGCCTGCGACCTGGTGTTCAAGGGCCGCGAACAGCCCAGCGGCTACACCGAGCCGGTCCTGCACCGGCGCCGGATCGAGGCGAAGGCCAAGTTCGGCGGCTGACCGCCCTGCCGGCCGCGTTTCACGGCCGATTCTGATTGCGGCGACCTCTGGCGAGGCCCATCTGTAGAAGGTGGGCCTCGTTTTTGTTGGCGGCCATCACCGGCGCCGGAGGATACTGCTCCCGGTGGCCGCGTAACGGCCTGAACAAGCGAGGTTTCCATGGATCCTGTGATGGATTTCGTCTCCGGCGGACAGATCGCCCTGATCGTTCTGGCGGTCGTGCTGATCTTCCTCGTGGTCAAGGGCGTGCGGATCGTGCCGCAGGGCGAGCAGTGGACCGTGGAACGGTTCGGCCGCTACGTGACCACGCTGGAACCCGGGCTCGGGGTGATCAACCCGCTGTTCAGCCGGATCGGCAAGAAGATCAACATGATGGAGAACGTGCTCGACATCCCCGAGCAGGACGTCATCACCCATGACAACGCGTCCTGCCGGGTCGACGCCATCGTCTTCTTCCAGGTGATCGACGCCCGCCGCGCCGCCTACGAGGTGCGCGATCTCGAGCAGGCGGTGATCAACCTGGCCCTGACCAACATCCGCTCGGTGCTGGGCAGCACCTCCCTGGACGCCGCCCTGTCGTCGCGCGACGAGATGAACACCCGCATCCTGCGGGTGATGGACGAGGCGACCGACCCCTGGGGCGTGAAGATCACCCGGGTTGAGATCAAGGACATCGCGCCGCCGAAGGACCTGCTGGACGCCATGGCGAGCCAGATGAAGGCCGAACGGGAGAAGCGGGCGCAGATCCTGGAGGCGGAAGGCTACCGTGCGGCGGCGGTCCAGCGGGCCGAGGGGGACAAGCAGTCCGAGATCCTGAAGGCGGAGGGCGAGCTGGTGGCGGCCCAGCGTCAGGCCGAGGCGCGCGAGCGTCTGGCCCAGGCCGAGGCCGAGGCGACCCGTCTGGTGGCCGTGGCGATCGGCTCGACGGGGACCAACGCGGTCAACTATTTCATCGCCCAGAAATACGTCGAGGCGCTGTCGGAATTCGCCCGGTCGCCGAACCAGAAGACCGTCTTCATGCCGCTGGAGGCATCGTCCGTGATCGGCTCGATCGGCGGCATCAAGGAACTGCTCAACAGCGTGTCGGGCAACGACCTGCCGCCGCCCCCGCCGCGGCACGGCTGAGGAGGCGGTCATGGACCATCTGCTGGTGATCCGGCCGGAGGCGTGGCACTGGGCCACCCTGGGCTTCGTGCTGATGGCGCTGGAGATCGTACTGCCGGAGACCGTCTTCCTGTGGTTCGGCCT
This sequence comes from Thalassobaculum salexigens DSM 19539, assembly GCF_000423805.1. Classification (NCBI taxonomy): domain Bacteria; kingdom Pseudomonadati; phylum Pseudomonadota; class Alphaproteobacteria; order Rhodospirillales; family Thalassobaculaceae; genus Thalassobaculum; species Thalassobaculum salexigens. Next base: position 651,939 of record NZ_KE384094.1, on the reverse strand, counting down.
GGCCGGTGTGGCCACCGGCGCCACCCTGTTCGTCGTCGACATGCCGACCGCCTATCAGATCGGCCTGTTCGGGCTGTACGCGCTGCTGTCCTACGTCCCGGTGCGGGTCTACGTGCGGCGCTGGCAGAAGGGCGACATGCTGGCGGCGCGGGGGCTGAACCAGCGCGGCCAGTCCCTGGTCGGCCAGCGCGTCGGGGTGACCGAGGCGGTGGTCAACGGATTCGGCGCGGCCCGCGTGGGCGACTCGCGCTGGCGCATCGCCTGCGACGAGGATCTCGAGGTGGGGGCGTCGGCGGAGGTGGTGGCGGTCGTGGGTACAACCTTGCAGGTACGGCGGGCGCATGCCTCGACGCCGCAACCCGCGGGACCGGCCCCCTCGGCACCAATTTCTGGCTGAAAAATCGGCAAAAGACCCCGAGTCTGCCTTATTGCTGAGCGTTTTACGGGATGGCCAGGGACCCGACCGTGAAAGTGCACAAATAGAAATCAAGGACTAGCGCGGATCCGCTGGCGCGTGCCACCTTTGGCACGGTCGTTGTAAGGCGACCGATCCCACTTCCCCTTCGTGAGGAGCGCCCTCACGGTGCTGCATCATATTGCCCACCGTCTGCTGATCTCGATCCCAGTCCTGATCGGCGTCCTGTTCATCGGATTCCTGCTCATGCAGGTGGTCCCGACCGACCCCGCGACCGTGCTTGCGGGACCGACCGCCAGTGCCGCGGATGTCGAGGCGATCCGCCAGGCCATGGGCCTGAACGAACCCGTCCTCGTCCAGTTCGCCATGTATCTCGGCCGCGTGCTGCAGGGCGATCTCGGCCGGTCGCTGATTTCCAATTCCGAGGTGATCGTCGAGCTCGGCAACACGGTCGGCCCGACGATCGAGCTGATGTTTGCCAGCCTGATCTGGGCTGTGCCGCTCGGCATCGCCTTGGGGACCCTGGCAGCCGTGCGCCGCGGCAAGGTCTCCGACCGCATCATCATGGCCGCCTCGGTCGCCGGCGTGTCGATGCCGATCTTCTGGTTCGGCCTGATGCTGATCCAGTATGTCGGCTTCAAGTGGCAGCTTCTGCCGTTCCAGGGCCGGGCCGGACCGCTGTGGACGCTGGAAGGCCTGCGGCACATCGCCCTGCCGGCGATCACGCTGGGCGGCGTCTTCATCGGCCCCGTCGCGCGCATGACCCGCACCTCGCTGCTGGAGGTCCTGGGCAGCGATTTCGTGCGCACCGCCCGGGCCAAGGGCGTGAGCGAGTACACGGTCGTCATGACCCACGCGCTGCGCAATTCGCTGATCCCGGTGATCACCCTGATCGGCCTGCAGATCGGCTTCCTGCTCGGCGGCGCCGTGGTGACAGAGTCCATGTTCGCCTGGCCCGGCGTCGGCCGGCTCGCGGTCGGCGCCATCGTCTCGGCCGACTACGCCCTCAGCCAGGGCGCCATCCTGGTGCTCGCGCTTTCCTTCATTCTGGTGAATATGATCGTGGATGTGTTGTACGCCGTGCTGGACCCGCGGGTGAGGGCGGGATGACCGACATGCAGGTCCAAACCGCCGCCGTAGAACCGGCCGCCACGGAGCCCGATTCCACAACCGCGATGGCCCGGTCGTCGATCCTGCGCAAGCTGGCGCGGGACAAGGGCGCGATGCTCTCGGCCATCGTGCTGGCGGTGATCGTGTTCTGCGCGATCTTCGCGCCGGTGCTGTCGCCGCACGATCCCTACGACAACAACCTGCGCAACATGCTGAAGCCGCCGGTATGGTCGGAAGGGGCGTTGCCCGAGCACCTGCTGGGGACCGACGGCCAGGGTCGCGACATCGTCACCCGGTTGCTCTACGGCACCCGCACCACGCTGATCATGGGGGTGCTGGCGGTGATCTGCGGCGGCCTCATCGGCGCGGCTCTGGGGCTGATCGCCGCCTATTACCGGCGCCTGGAAGGCCCGATCATGCGGCTGGTCGACATCCTGCTGTCGTTCCCGTCGATCCTGTTCGGACTCGCCATCGCCGCCGTGCTGGGATCGGGCATCTTCGCCATCACCATCGCGCTGACGATCGCCGCCGTCCCGACCATCGCCCGCATCACCCGGGGCGCGGCCCTGGTGCAGATGCAGATGGAGTACATCACCGCCTGCCGCGCCATCGGCATGAGCGATCTGCGCATCATCTGGCGCCACCTGCTGCCGAACTGTCTGTCGACGATCTTCGTCTACCTGACCCTGCAGCTCGGCCAGACCATCCTGCTCGGCGCGGCCCTCAGCTTCATCGGTCTCGGCGCCCAACCGCCGACCGCCGAGCTCGGCACCATGGCGGCCGAAGGACGCAACTTCCTTTTCTTCGCGCCGCATGTCTCGACCATCCCCAGCTTCGTGATCTTTCTGATCGTGCTCGCCTTCAATGTGCTGGGCGACGCGCTGCGGGACGTCCTCGATCCACGCCTGCGTCAGTAATCCCAAAGGGGGTCGGGATGACGCGGGAAACTGAGCGGGGCACGGTATGTCTGCCCCGGAACACCCCAGGAGGCTAACCAATGGGACACGCAACAAAGTGGCTCGCGGCAGGGGCGATTGCGCTCGCGGCCGCCGTGCCGCTGTCGACCACCGCGTCGGCTCAGTCGTCTGTCACGGTCATGCGTCAGATCGACACCGACCGTTACGACCCGCACACGTCCACCGCCCGTTCGACGGCGGAGATCATGTTCATGGTCGGCGACACGCTGGTCGCGCTCGGCCCGGACATGAAGACCATCCATCCGCTGCTGGCGAAGTCGTGGGAGGTGTCGGAGGACGGCAAGCTCTACACCTTCCACCTGCGCGATGACGTGACCTTCTGCTCCGGCAAGAAGTTCACCGCCGCCGACGTGAAGGCGACGATCGACCGCTGGCTGAACCTCGACAAGGGCGTGGTGAAGAACCGCGCCGGCGACGTGAAGGAAGTCCGCGCGGTCGACGACTACACGGTCGAGTACGAGCTGGTTCAGCCGTATTCCGAGCTGCTGTACCAGATGACCCAGCACTTCCACACGATCATCAACGTCGATCAGGTCAACGAACTGGGCGACGATTTCGGCGTGAAGGGCTTCGACGGCACCGGCCCGTACTGTTTCGAAAGCTGGGAGCCGCGCAACGAACTCGTGATGACCAAGCACGATGCCTACACCTGGGGCCCGGCATTCTACGAGACCCAGGGCCCGGCCAAGGTCGACAAGGTCGTCTGGAAGATCGTGCCGGAAGAGAACAACGTGGTCGCCGGCATCCAGACCGGCCAGGGCGACGTGACCCAGTACCTGCCGTACTGGTCGATCGATCAGCTCGAGGCCAACCCGCAGATCTCGGTCACCCAGCCGCCGTTCTACTTCTGGACCTTCTACATCGGCTTCAAGATCACCCGCGACAACGTCAGCGACGTGAAGGTGCGTGAGGCGATCAACCTGGCGGTCGATCAGAAGGCGCTGGCCGAAGGCCCGTTCTTCGGCAAGGCCGAGCCGGCCACCGCCTATGTCCATCCGGGCACCCTCGACTATTCGGAGGAGGCGATCGACGAGAGCCTGTTCGGCTACGATCCCGAGAAGGCGGCGACGCTGCTGGACGAGGCGGGCTGGAAGATGGGCGACGACGGCTTCCGCTACAAGGACGGCAAGAAGCTGGAGCTGGTCACCTACAGCTTCACCAACATCTGGCGTCAGCTCACCGAGGCGGTGCAGGGCGATCTGCGCAAGGTCGGCATCGACATGCAGGTCGAGCTGTTCGACGCCACGGTCGTCTGGGGCAAGCTGAAGACCCAGGACTTCGACATGTACACCATGAGCTATCCGTACGTGTCGGCCGGCGACGCCCTGAACCTGTACTTCCCGTCGGCCAACATGCCGAGCCCGAACCGCATGAACTGGGACGACAAGGAAACCGACCAGTGGCTGTTCGAGGCGCGCGGTGCGCTGAACGACGCCGACCGGGCCGCCGCCTACGCCAAGGTGGAGAAGAAGGTCCACGACGCCGTGGTCTGGATCCCACTGGTGCACGAGCCGATGTTCGTCGCCGCCGGCCCGAAGCTGAAGCCGGTCGAAGCGCACGGCATCTACGGCGCCGGTCTCTACAAGGGCCTGAGCCTGGAGATGAAGTGACCGTTTCGGTCATGACCTGAAGGTGGGGGCCGGTCCTTGGATCGGCCCTTTTCCTTTTCGGGCCTCAGGTCCCCGCGACGATGGGGTCGGTCAGGGCATCCGCCCCGTCGGTCCGGCCGAAGATGCGGGGCGCCTCGCTCTCCACCCGCCGGCGCAGGTCCGCAGCGAAATCCGGATCGCTTACCAGTCTCTCGACGTTGTCCGCATAGGCCTCGGGCGTGGTGGCGACGGTCTCGGCCAGGCCGATCTCGCGCAGCAGCCCGGCCGTCTGCCGGCCCCGTCACCGCACGATCTGCTCTAGGCGCTGCCCTCGAAACGTGGCGCCTACTGACGCTTTCCGCCGGTCACCAAGGGGCCGACCTTGCCGGCCAGGATCGGGAAGCGCACCGTGCCGTCGGAAGCGTCGTAGATCCATTCCTCGAGCGGTCCGGCCTTGTTCAACTCGTCGGGCTCGCCGATCGCAGCACGCAGCTCCTCCACGGTGGCGGCGTTCTCCGCCTTCTTGGCGATCTCCGCCTTGCTGTCCTTGAAGCAGGCCGAAAGCATCAGAACGCTGGCAAGGACCAGGGCGGTGGCGAGGCGGGGCATGCAAAGCTCCAGAATTCGAGGACGAAGGAGACCAGTGTAGCCGATTCCGGTGATGGCGGGGCGCCCTTCGACAGCTCCGGCCCGACGTCCGGGGCGTTCAGGGGAAGGTGCTTCATTTCAAGTCTTCAAAGTCGTCATCCCGGGCCTCACCGGGATGACGATCGATTGAGGGTTGCGAGCGGTCCCGCCCAGAGTGCCCCGGGGCTCGAGCCCCGGGGTGTCGTAGGGCCGGGTCCGTTCATTCTCCGCCGACCGTCACCACGGCGCGGCCCCGCACCTCGCCCTTGAGGATCGCCTTGCCCAGGGCCGGCAGTTCGTCGAAGCCGTGGCTGTGGCTGATCGCGTCGAGTTTCTCCATCGGCAGGTTGCCGGCGATCATCGACCAGACCTTCTGGCGCCGCTCGGCCGGGCACATCACGCTGTCGATGCCGAGCAGGTTCACGCCTCGGAGCAGGAAGGGCAGCACCGTCGTCGCCACCTCGTTGCCGCCCGCGAGGCCGACCGCCGCCACCGACCCGCCATAGGCGATCTGGGTCAGCAGGTTGGCGAGGGTCGGGCCGGCCACATTGTCGATCGCCGCCTGGAAGCGCTCCTTGTTGAGCGGCCGGCCCGGCTGTTCGGCCAGTTCCGCCCGGTCGATGAAGGAAGCCGCGCCCAGCGCCGTCAGATAGTCATGGGTCTCGGCCCGGCCGGTGGCCGCGGCGACGGTGTAGCCCTTGGCCGCGAGCAGGGCGACCGCCACGCTGCCGACCCCGCCGGCGGCTCCGGTCACCAGCACCTCGCCCTTGGCCGGCGTCATGCCGGCCGCCTCCAGGGTGTCGACGGCGAGCCCGGCGGTGAACCCGGCGGTACCCAGCGCCATGGCGCGCGACAGCGACAGCCCGTCCGGCAGCTTGACGAGCCAGTCGCCCTTCACCCGGGCCAGCTCGCCATAGCCGCCCCAATGCATCTCGCCGACCCGCCAGCCGGTCAGCACCACCTTGTCGCCCGGCTTGAAACCCGGATTGTCGGAGGCTTCCACAACGCCGGAGAAATCGACCCCCGGCACATGCGGATAGCTGCGCACCAGCCGGCCGATGCCACCCATCACCATGCCGTCCTTGTAGTTGACGGTGGAGTAGGCGACGCGGACGGTCACGTCCCCCTCCGGCAGGTCGCTCATAGCCACGTCCTCGAAGGCACCGGTGACCTTGCGGTCGTCGCCCTCGCGCAGCAGGTAGGCCTTGAAGGTATCGGTCATCGCTCACTCCCGGGTGTAGGCTTCTCCCAGCCCCGACAAGAGGGCCGATACGGGAGGAAGCCATGGATCTGTCGGTCACCGCAACACCGCACGGACTTCAGCCGGACACGCGCGGCGTCAACGCCTTCGACGACGATGCGTCGCTGCGGGCCGTGCTCGGCCTGTATCTCGACCCGGCCGACCTGGAGGTTCTGACCCCGGCGTTCCAACGGCTCGGCGGGCTGGTGCATGGCCGCCTGGACGCGCTGGCCCATGAGGCCGACCGCAACCCGCCGGTGCTGCGTCCCCGCGACCGCCAGGGCCGCGACGTGCAGGCGATCGACAAGCATCCCGCCTATGTCGAGATGGAGCGGATCGGCTTCCAGGATTTTTCCCTGGCCGCCATGTCGCACCGGCCGGCCCTGGGCCTCGACCGGCCGATGCCGCCTGCCGCCAAATACGCCTTCCAGTACCTGTTCGCCGAGGCCGAGTTCGGCCTGCTCTGTCCGATCAGCATGACCGACGCACTGACCCGCACCATCCGGCGCTACGCCGATCCGGATCTGGTGGCGCGCTGTCTCCCGGGTCTGACGGCACAAAGCCTGGAGACGCAGATCCAGGGGGCCATGTTCATGACCGAGAAGGCGGCCGGCTCCGACGTGGGCGCGACCGAGACCGTGGCCCGGCGGGACGGCGAAGGCTGGCGGCTGTGGGGCGACAAGTGGTTCTGCTCCAACACCGATGCCGGCCTCGCCCTGGTCCTGGCCCGGCCGGAAGGAGCGCCGGCGGGAATCAAGGGCGTGTCGCTGTTCCTGCTGCCGCGCGACCTGCCGGATGGCCGCCGCAACGCCTATCGGATCGTGCGGCTGAAGGACAAGCTCGGCACCCGGTCGATGGCCTCGGGCGAGATCACCCTGGAGGGGGCGGCCGCCTGGATGGTGGGGGAGCCGGGCCAGGGCTTCGTGCAGATGGCGGAGATGATCAACCAGTCGCGGCTGTCCAACGCGGTGCGCTCGGCCGGGATGATGCGCCGGGCCCTGCGGGAAGCGCTGGCCGTGGCGCGCGGGCGTTCGGCCTTCGGCAGCCGGCTGATCGATCTGCCGCTGCAGCGCCGGCAGTTGCTGAAACTGATGCTGCCGGCCGAGCAGGCGCTGTCGGTGACGCTGTTCACCGCCGACGCGCTGGCCCGGGCCGATGCCGGGGAGGCGGAGGGCCTGAAGCTGCGCCGGATCCTGACGCCGCTGGTGAAGTTCCGGGTCTGCCGCGACGCCCGCAAGGTGGCCGGCGACGGCATGGAGGCGCGCGGCGGGGTCGGCTATATCGAGGAATGGCCGGAGCCCCGGCTGGTGCGCGACGCCCATCTCGGCTCGATCTGGGAGGGGACCAGCAACATCGTGGCGCTCGATGTGCTGCGCGCGGCCCGCAAGGAGGCGGCCCATGCGGCGCTGGGGGAGGCGCTGTCGCGGCGGATGGCGGAGGCCGGGGTGGCGGACGCGTTGCGGACCCGTCTCGACGGGCTTCTGCGCCGGGCGGTGGCGGCTGTCGGGGCGGCGGCGGAGGCGGGGGCCGACGACCGGGCGCGCAGCGTCGCTTCCGGCCTGTACCACGCGGCGTCGGCCTGCCTGCTGGCGTCGGAGGGCTCCCTGCTCGGCGATGAGAAACGCACCGCTTTGGCCGAGCTGGTTATCCGCCACAAGCTCTCCCCGCGCGACCCGCTGGGCGAGGACGGGGAGGCGGGAGTCGATCAGGCGGCCGCCGATCTCCTGCTTACATAGCCTCCCTCCTTGCCCACTCCCCGGATTTATTCCGGGGCCCACGGGTCCGCCGGTACGAGCCGCCGAGGGTTTGTGCCAACTGAGGGTTAGGCCCCGGCACAAGGCCGGGGAGTGGGTGAAGGATCGAAAAGAGAGGCGTCAGCGGCCCAGCACCAGCCGCATCGCCACCCGGCTCTCGCGCGGCAACCCGTGGGCGACCTGGTCCACCAGCCGGGGGCCGAGATGGGGATCGGCGTCGGCTTCCGCGTCCGGGATCTCCGCAAAGCCGAGCCTTGCGTAATACGGCGCGTTCCAGGGCACGTCGCGGAACGTCGTCAGCGTGATCTCGGCGATCCCCCGGCCCTGGTGGTAGCGGATCAGCGCCTTAAGGAACCCGTCGGTCAACCGGTGCCCCGCATGGTCCGGATGCACCGAGACCTGGGCCAGGTGAAGCACCGTGTCGCTGTCGGTATGGGTATGCGCAAAGGCCACCGGCGCGCCGTCCCCATCGGTTGCCACCCACAGTCGCCATGCATCCTGCATCGCCGCCAGATCGTCCACCTGCACCGGTGCATAGGTGGCGACGGCGGCGGCATGGAGCGTGGCGTCGAACCGCCGGTCGGCGGCGATGTCGATCTCCGCCAGCAGATGCAGTTCGTCCGGCCGGGCCTGACGGATGCGGTATGTCGGATCCCGCCCCTCTATCACCCGGCCGTCCGTCATCTCAGCGCAGCGGCTCCAGGATCGACACGAAGTTGGCGACGGCCGCCCCGCCCATGTTGAAGACGCCGGCCATCTTGGCGTCCTTCACCTGCATGTCGGCGGCCTCGCCGCGCACCTGCATCGACGCCATGATGTGCATGGACACGCCGGTGGCGCCGATCGGGTGGCCCTTGGATTTTAGCCCTCCCGACGGGTTGATCGGCAGCTTGCCGTCCTTCTCGGTCCAGCCCTCCAGGATGGCGCGCTTGCCCTGGCCTTCCGGCGTCAGGCCCATGGCCTCGTACTCGATCAGCTCGGCGATGGTGAAGCAGTCGTGGGTCTCCACCAGGGAGAGGTCGTCGAGCGACACGCCGGCCTGGGCCAGCGCCTGCTTCCAGGCGACGGAGCAGCCCTCGAACTTCAGGATGTCGCGCTTCGACATCGGCAGGAAGTCGTTCACATGGGCGGCGGCGCGGAAGATCACCGCCTTGTCCATGGCCAGCGCGGTGTCCACGTCCGTCAGCACGATGGCGGCCGCCCCGTCTGAAACCAGCGAGCAGTCGGTGCGCTTCAGCGGGCCGGCGACATAGGGGTTCTTCTCGCTCTCGGTGCGGCAGAACTCGTAGCCGAGATCCTTGCGCATCTGGGCGTAGGGGTTGGCGACACCGTTCTTGTGGTTCTTGGCGGCGATCTTGGCGAGCGCGTCCATGTTGTCGCCGTGGCGCTGGAAATACGCCTGGGCGATCTGCGCGAACACGCCGGCGAAGCCGCCGTCGATGCCGGCCTCCTCCTTCAGATAGCTGGCCTTCAGCAGGGTCTCGCCGATCTCCTTGCCGCCGAGTGCGGTCATCTTTTCCACGCCGACGACCAGCACGCGCTTGGCCTTCTTGGCCTCGATCAGGTGGATGCCCTGATGCACCGCGGCCGAGCCGGTGGCGCAGGCGTTTTCCACGCGGGTGGCCGGCTTGAAGCGGAACCGGTCATCGGCCTGGAACACGAGCGAGGCGGTGAAATCCTGTTTCTCGAAACCGCCGTTGAAGTGGCCGAGATAGACCGCGTCGATGTCGTCCGGGGTCAGGCCGGCGTCTTCCAGGGCGGCGGTGGCGACCTGGACGATCATGCTCTCGGCGTCGTCCTCGGTGCGTTTGCCGAAGGGCAGGTGGGACCATCCGACGATGCAAGCGGTCATGGGTTCTCTCCTCATCCAGACGCCGCGCGGTTTCGGGGCGCGCGGGCGATTGACCGAAGGCTTGTGTCCTTGAGTATCCGTTCGGGCGGATCTGTAGCAGAAACGCCGACGAACTTCATGGATAGGGCGCGCACGACACCCGCGCAAGATCACGCAGGGTCAAGATTCGGGGGGCTCTCTTCTCCGTCTCCCACCTTCGCGCACTCCCCGGACTTGTTCCGGGGCAATCCCGTCCGCCTGCTCGAACCGTTGAGAGTTCGCGCAAGCTTATGGCCTGCCCCGGAACACGTCCGGGGAGTGAGGTGGACAGAGATGTGAGCGCTCAGTCGTCGTACTGCAGCAGGCTCTCGAACGGGATATCCAGCTTGTCGCGGCCCTTAAGGAAGCTCAGCTCCATGATGCAGGCGCCGCCCGCCACCTCACCGCCGACCTTGCGCAGCAGCTCGACCGAGGCGCTCAGCGTGCCGCCGGTGGCCAGCAGGTCGTCGAGGATCACCACGCGCTGGCCCGGCTGCACGGCCCCTTCCTGGATCTCCACCGTGTCGGTGCCGTATTCCAGGTCGTAGGTGTAGGGCACGGTCGGGCCGGGCAGCTTGCCCTTCTTGCGCACCATCAGGAAGCCCAGACCCAGCTCCAGCGCCAGCGGGGCGGCGGTGAGGAAACCCCGGCTCTCGATGCCGGCCAGCAGGTCGGGCTTGAACGGCGCGATGACCTTGGCGAGCCGGTCGACGGTTTCCTTCCAGGCGGCCGGATGGGCCAGCAGGGTGGAGATGTCGTAGAACAGGATGCCCGGCTTCGGGAAATCCGGTACCGCGCGAATATGGGCCTTGAGATCCACGGGGACGTCCTCCGCTCGGGTTGCCGCACGCGCATTCCCTTAGAGGAAACCGGCCCGTCTGAGAAGGGCCGGTTCCATCCGCTGTCGGTCGGATCGGTCGGTGGTCAGGGGCCTCTACAGCTCCGCCCTCACGATCGCGGCCCCGTCGGCCATCGCCTTCATCTTGCCGAAGGCGACGTCGCGCGGCAGGTATTTCAGGCCGCAATCCGGGGCGACGATGATCTTGTCGACCGGATGGTGTTCCAGTCCGCGGCGGATCCGCTTCGCGACGGTCTCCGGGCTCTCCACCGCCATGTCGGACAGATCGAGCACGCCGAGGATGATCTTCTTTTCCGGCAGCTCCTCCAGCACGGTGCAGTCGAGCTTGGACTGGGCGGTTTCGATGGAGATCGAGTCCACTGTCGAGCGCGAAAGCTGCGGCAGGAAGTTATAGCCGGCCGGGCGTTCGTGGATGATCGCGGCGTAGCCGAAACAGATGTGCACCGCCGTCTCGCCCTTCACCCCGTCCAGAGCGGCGTTGAGGCATTCGATGCCGTATTCCTCGGCCTTCTGCGGGCGGGCCTGCATGTAGGGCTCGTCCACCTGTACGATGTCGGCACCGGCGGCGAACAGGTCCTTGATCTCGGCGTTCACGGCGGCGGCATAGGCCATCGCCAGCTCCGCTTCGTCCTTGTAGAAATCGTTCTGCGCCTGCTGCGACATGGTGAAGGGGCCGGGGACGGTGATCTTGATCCGCCGGTCGGTATTGGCCCGCAGGAACTTCACGTCCTCGACCTGAACCGCGTGCCTGCGGCTGATCGGGCCGACCACCCGGGGGACCGGGTTCGGGTGGCCGGAGCGGTCGAGCGCGGTGCCGGGATTGTCGATGTCGACGCCGTCGAGCGCGGTGGCGAAGCGGTTGGAGTAGCTCTCCCGACGGGCCTCGCCGTCGGTGATGATGTCGAGGCCGGCGCGCTCCTGATCGCGGATCGCCAGCAGCGTGGCGTCGTTCTGCGCCTCCTCCAGAAATTCCGGATCCACCCGCCAGAGTTCCAGCGCCCGGGTGCGCGGCGGGAACCGCCCGGCCAGCTTTGCGCGGTCGAGCAGCCAGTTCGGCTGGGCGTAGGATCCGACCAGGGATGTCGGCAGCAGGGTGTGTCCGTTGGTGGCCATGTCGTGTTTCCTCCCGTGTTTTTATGGGGAGGACGCTAGCAACGGCCGCACCCTGCGCCTAGACAGGTTGTGGTTTCGCCGGGATTACCCGCCGAGCAGAAGGAAGCGGCGGTTCAGCGGCTGCACCGGCCGGGCATTCATCGGGAACAGCGTGGCGAAGGCCGCGATCTGCTCCCGCGACGCCTGGATCGGGGTCTTGAAGGCGACCCAGTTGACGATCTCCGAGCAGGGCGGCGTGGTCAGCGAACCGGCATAGCGGAACTGGGCGCGGTCGGCCGGCACGAAGTCCTTCAGCGCAACCGGGACGACCGCCCCCTCGGCCTTGTCCTGCGGCATAGCCGACCAGATCGGCGCCAGCGCCGCATTCTTCGTCCCTTCGCCGATCAGGACACCGAGCACCGCAAGGGCGCCGTCGGCCGAGCGGTGGACGAAATGCGCCTCCATCGCCAGCGCCTTGCCGTCGATCAGGTGCTCGCTGGGATGGTGGAAGTGGAACTGCACCAGCTCGAAGGTCGTGCCGTCGAGCTTCACGGCGCTGCCGTTGGGCACGTTCACCTGGATGGTGTGGCCGTTGTTGATCACCTGACCGTCGGTGGCATCCTGCCAGCGCAGTGCCGCAGGCCGGAACTCGGCCGGGATCGGCGAGGCGAGATCGATCGGGGACTGGGCACTGCCCTGGGAGCAGGCGGCGTAGTCGTTGCCGATGGAGCCCCATTCGGCCGGCCCGGTGGCGCCCTCGTAGCTCCAACCGCTGCCGCCGGATGCATTCGCCGTGCCGGACAGCGACCCGCAGCAGGCACAGCCGATGGCGGCGATCGCTGTCGACCGCAGAACCGTGCGCCTGTCGAATGTCTTCATGGCCTTTCCTCCCTGCTTGCATGACCGGGCCGATGCGGCACCGATCCGGCAGAGCGTACCGTCGGACCATGAAGAATGTGTAGTAATTCGGTTCAACTTCGCTTCAGCCCCGGGTCGTCGACCGACCGGCAAGGGCGGAACCATCCCGGCGCTCTCCTGTTCGTGGCGGCGGCGACGCAGTAGAATGCCGCCAGCTATCGAACGGGAGGGTATGTGGCCGACATCGGAGTTGCTGATCCGCTCGACCTGCGGGAGGAGGGCGGGGCCCTCGTCCTGCGGCTGTCGGGACGCTGGACGCTGGACACGGTGCGGCGTCTGGACCGGGAACTCCGCGCGACGGCCCGCCGGCCGATCCACCGTCTTGTGGTCGAGGCCGAGGGTCTGACGGGGCTGGACAGCGCCGGCGCCTGGGCGATCCGCCGGACATTGGAGCAGGCCGAGGCGCGCGGCGCGGAGACCGAACTGCGCGGGCTCTCCGACGCCTACCGTCCCATCCTGGACAAGGCCGTGGTCCCCGATCCGCGCGCACCCGTCGCCCCACCGTCCCGCACCGGCCTGTTGGCGCCGCTGGAGGGGGCCGGCAGGGCCGTGCTGCACGCCGCGCATGTCGGGCGCAATCTGGCCGGCTTCTTCGGGTACACCCTGGTGACTCTGGGCGGTGTGCTGGTGCGGCCCTGGCGCCTGCGGGTGACCGCGACGGTGGCGCAGATGGAGGCGACCGGCCTGAACGCCCTGCCGATCGTCGGCCTGCTCTGCTTTCTGGTCGGCATCGTGCTCGCCTATATGGGCGCCCTGCAGCTCAAGCAGTTCGGCGCCGACATCCTGACGGTGAACCTGGTCGGCGTGGCGGTGCTGCGCGAGATCGGCATCCTGCTGGCCGCGATCATCGTCGCCGGCCGCTCCGGCAGCGCCTTCGCCGCCCAGATCGGCACGATGAAGGTCAACCAGGAGGTCGATGCGCTGGAGACCATGGGGCTGTCGGCGGTGGAGGTGCTGGTCCTGCCGCGGCTGATCGCGCTCATCATCGTCATGCCGCTGCTGACCGTCTGGGCGGATGCGGCCGGCCTGCTCGGCGGATCGGTGGTCGCGCTGTTTCTGCTCGATCTGTCCTTCGCCCAGTTCCTGACCCAGCTCAAGGCGGCGGTGAGCTTCTGGGATTTCGGTACCGGCATGCTTAAGGCGCCGGTCTTCGCCCTCGTGATCGCCCTGGTCGGCTGCTACGACGGGCTGCGGGTGTCCGGCAGTGCCGAGAGCGTCGGCCGCTACACCACTCGGGCGGTGGTCGAATCGATCTTCCTGGTGATCGTGCTCGACGCCCTTTTCGCCGTCGCCTTCGCGGAGATCGGCATATGACCGGCGCCGCACCCCCGCAGGACGGACCGGCGATCGAGGTGCGGGGCGTCGTGACCCGATTCGGGACGACGACGATCCATGACGGCCTGGACCTGACCGTGAAGCGCGGCGAGATCATCGGCGTGGTCGGCGGCTCCGGCACCGGCAAGACCGTGCTGCTGCGCACCATCATCGGGCTGCAGAAGCCCGCGGACGGCGAGGTCACCCTGCTCGGCGAGACGGTGGCGTGGGACGGCTCCTCCACCGAGGCGCTGGCCGGCCGGTTCGGCATGCTGTTCCAGGACGGAGCCCTGTTCAGCGCCCTGACCGTGGGCCAGAACATCCAGGTGCCGATGCGCGAGCGCGGCGGGATTCCGTCGCAACTGATGGACGAGCTGTCCCGGCTCAAGGTGTCGCTGGTCGGCCTGCCGCCGGACGCCTGCGGCAAGTTTCCGTCGGAGTTGTCCGGCGGCATGAAGAAGCGCGCCGGGCTTGCCCGGGCGCTGGCGCTGGACCCGGACGTGGTCTTCCTGGACGAGCCGACGGCGGGACTCGACCCGATCGGCGCGTCGGATTTCGACGAGTTGATTCTGGACCTTCGCCGCGCGCTCGGGCTCACTGTGGTCATGGTGACCCATGATCTCGACAGCCTGGCCCGGATCTGCGACCGCATCGCCGTTCTGGTCGACAAGAAGATCGTCGTCGGCACCATGGAGGAGCTGACGGGCAGCCAGCACCCCTGGATCCGCAGCTATTTTCATGGCCCGCGCGCCCGCGCCGCCTTCGACAGGCCGGCATTGGCCGGCGCGCAGGAGTAGGCGATGGATACCCGTGCCTCCTATGTCACCGTCGGCGCCTTCGCCATCGTGCTGTTCGTCGGCGGGCTTTTCCTGGCGATCTGGTTCGGCGGCGTGCGCCTCGATCAGGAGACCCGGCCCTTCCTCATCGAATTCCAGGGGGCGGTCGACGGGCTCAGCACCGGCAGTCCCGTGCGCTATCGCGGCGTGCCGGTCGGCACCGTCAGCGATATCCGCATCGATCCCGAGAACGTGGAGGTGATCCGCGTGGATATCGAGGTCGACGCCGAGGTTCCGATCAAGAAGGACATGTACGCGGTGCTCCAGGCCCAGGGCCTGACAGGCATCGGGTTCATCCAGATCGAGGGCGGCACGGCGGACGCCGAGGAGCTGGAACCGACCGGGGATCGTCCGGTCCCGCGCATCCCGGCCCGCTCGTCGGCGCTCAGCAAGGTGTTCGAGACCGCCCCGCAGATCGCCGACCGGCTCGTGGTGGTGATCGCCCGGATCGAGGAGTTCCTCAGCGAGGAGAACGAGCAGAACTTCCGCATGCTCCTCGCCAATCTCGCCACGGTCAGCACGACCGTCGCCGACCGGTCGGACGAGATCGAGGCGGTGATCTCCGGCGCGGCGGCCAGTGTGGAGGACCTGCGCCAGGCGGCGGCCGAGGTCGGTCCGCTCATGCAGGAGGCGTCCGCGACGCTGGCCACGGTGCGCGGCACGGCGGTCGGGCTCGACAACGAGGTGGCGGCCCTGTCCGGCTCCCTGGCCAAGGCGGGCGACCGCATCGCGTCGACGGCGGGGGAGCTGGAGGGCATGCTGGCCGACGCCCGGCCCGGCATGAAGGACTTCACCAATACCGGCCTATATGAACTCACACAGTTTCTGGTGGAGGCGCGTTTCCTGGTGTCGAACATCGACCGCGTGCTGCGCCAGATCGACCGAGACCCGTCGCAGTTCCTGTTCGGGGATCGCGACGGACAGGTGGAGGCCGAACAATGACGGATCTGCGCAGACGGACGTTTCTCGCCCGCGGCATGGCCGCCGCCGGCGCCGCAGGGCTCACGGCGGCCTGCAGCCAGCTGCCGATCGGCAAGCCGCCGCCGCAGATGTACACGCTGACGCCGAAGAGCACCTATCCGGCCGATCTGCCGGAAGCGCCCTGGCAGCTCGCCGTCGAGCGGCCGAGTGCGCCGGCCGGCCTGTCGTCCGCGCGGATCGCCGTGGCGCGGGAGCCTCTGACCCTGGACTATTACGCCGGGGTGGCCTGGGTCGACGACGCGCCGAACATGGTGCAGCGGCTGCTGATAGAATCCTTCGAGAACTCCAACCGGATCATCGGCGTCGGTCGCGACGGGGTCAGCTTCCGGTCGGACTTCACCCTGAAGGTCGAGCTGCGGGAGTTTCAGGCGGAGTATTTCGACGGGGCGGAGATCCCGACCATCAACGTACGCGTCAACGTCAAGATGGTGCAGATGCCCCAGCGCACGATCACCGCGTCCCAGGGGTTCGAGACCAAGCGTCCCGCGCCGTCCAACAGGATGTCCGATATCGTCCACACGTTCGACGCCGCGCTCGGCATCGTGCTGCGGGACGTGGTTGTCTGGACCCTGCGGCTAAGCTGACGCCCGAGCGTGGGTAGCCGTGGCCGATAGGCGGATCCACCTGTCCCGGCTTTGGGCCAAAAGTGTCTTTCCCGTTTCGCGGGGTTTTCACGGCGCGATCCTGCGCTAGCATTCCTGCAACGATAACGGCCGTCCCGACAGATCCCGAGCCAAGAGGTAAGCGGACATGAACGTCCTGCACGAGAGCGACCTTGCGACCCTGAAATTCGGCGTCGGACAGCCGGTTCCGCGCGGCGAGGACCCGACCCTGCTGACCGGGCGCGGTGAGTATACCGACGACGTAAATCTGGACGGCCAGGCCTACGGCTATGTGGTGCGCAGCCAGGTGCCGCACGGCGTGATCAAGGGCATCGACCTGGACGACGCGCTGGCCATGCCGGGCGTGCTGGCGATCTACACGGCGAAGGACCTGGCGGGTTTCGGCGGCATCCCCTGCGTGGTGCCGTTCAAGAACCGCGACGGCTCAGACATGCACAAGCCGCGGCGGCCCGGCTTGGCCGAGGACGTGGTGCGCTTCGTCGGCGATCCGGTCGCCATGGTGGTCGCCGAGACCCAGTCCCAGGCCCGCGACGCGGCCGAGATGGTGATGCTCGACATCGACGAGCTGCCGGCGGTGACCGACCCGGTGGAGGCCGCCAGGGACGGCGCGCCGCAGCTCTATGAGGGCGTGCCGAACAACGTCTGCCTCGACTACCACTATGGCGACGCCGAGGCGGCGGAGAGGGCCTTCGCCGGCGCGGCGCATGTGACCAAGCTGACCCTGGTCAACAACCGGGTCGTCGTCGCCTCAATGGAGCCGCGCTCGGCCATCGCCAGCTACGATCCGGCGGAGGAGAAATACACCTTCATCGCCGGCAGCCAGGGCGCCTTCGGGCTGCGCAATGCGCTGGCCAACGCGGTGCTGAAGGTGCCGACCGACAAGGTCCGGGTCATCACCAAGAACGTGGGCGGCTCCTTCGGGATGAAGGGCGGGCCTTATCCGGAATACTTCCCGCTGCTGCACGCCGCCAAGCAGCTCGGCCGGCCGGTGAAATGGGTCGACGACCGCAGCGGCGCCTTCGTCTCCGACCACCAGGGGCGCGGCCATGTGGTGGACGCGTCGATGGCCTTCGACAGGGACGGACACATCCTCGCCCTGCGCGCCGACATCCACGCCGATATGGGGGCGTATCTGAGCCCGGTCGGACCGCAACCGGCGACCTTGAACGCGGTGAAGAACCTGATCTCGGTCTATCAGACCCCGGTGATCGACGTGAACGCCAAGTGCGTGCTCACCAACACCACCACCATCGGCCCGTATCGTGGCGCCGGGCGGCCGGAAGCCAACTACTACGTGGAGCGGCTGCTCGACACGGCGGCGGCGGAGATGGGCATCGACCGGCTGGAGATCCGCCGGCGCAACCAGATCCGCGCCGACCAGATTCCCTACACCGCGCCTTCGGGCATGACCTATGACAGCGGCGACTTCCCCGCCGTGTTCGACAAGGCAGTCAAATTCTCCGACTGGGACGGCTTCGCCGAACGGCGGGCGGAGAGCGAGGCGCGCGGCAGGCTGCGCGGCATCGGCATGAGCGACTATCTGGAGGTCACCGGCCCTCCGGGTAAGGAGATGGGCGGCCTGCGCTTCGAGGAGGACGGCACGGTGACGATCATCACCGGCACCCTCGATTACGGCCAGGGCCACTGGACCGCGTTCGCCCAGGTGCTGCACCAGCGCACCGGAATCCCGTTCGACCGGATCCGCCTGCTGCAGGGCGACAGCGACGAGCTGATCGTCGGCGGCGGCACCGGCGGCTCGAAGTCGATGATGTCCTCCGGCGGGGCGATCATCGAGGCCGGCGATGTGATGATCGAGAACGGCAGGAAGATCGCCGCCCATGTGCTGGAGACGGCGGTTGCCGATATCGAGTTCGCCGACGGCACCTTCACCGTGGCCGGCACCGACCGCAGCATCGCCATCATGGATCTGGCCGATCAGATCCGCGGCGGGCTGGACCTGCCCGAGGACGTGCCCCAGAGCCTGGATGTCAGCCTGGCCCACGAGACCGGCCCCTCGGCCTTCCCGAACGGCTGCCATGTGGCCGAGGTGGAGATCGACCCGGATACCGGCCATGTGGCGGTGGTGCGCTACTCCATGGTCAACGATTTCGGCGTGGTGGTGAACCCGATGCTGGTCGAGGGCCAGGCCCATGGCGGCATCGTCCAGGGCATCGGCCAGGCGCTGATGGAGCAGGTGCGCTACGACGAGAGCGGCCAGATCGTCACCGGCTCGTTCATGGACTACGCCATGCCGCGCGCCGAGGAGGCGCCGATGTTCCGCTACGACAGCCACCCGGTGCCCTGCACTACCAACCTGGTGGGCGCGAAGGGCTGCGGCGAGGCGGGCTGTGCCGGGGCGCTGGGCTCGGTGATGAACGCAGTGGTCGACGCGCTGGGCGGCCGGCATATCGACATGCCGGCGACCCCGGAGAGGGTCTGGCGCGCGCTGCACGGCTAAGCATGGGACTGAGCGAGGGGCTGAGCGCGCGTCAGAGGTCGGACAGGTCCTCGTACTCGGTGGCGGCCATGGACGGCCGCTCCCGGAAGCTGTCGACCCACCAGTCCAGGTTCGGGTGCGGGGCCAGGTAGCGGTCGAGGCCGCGGAAGGTGAGCCAGTCCAATGCGGTCGCCAGGGCGATGGTACCGATATCGGCGACCGCGTCCCCGGGGGTGCGGTCCATGGGCGGGCCGTTCTCCAGGATGTCGTAGGCCGCCCCCAGCTGGGCGATCAGGTCCTCGCGCAGGCCGGGCACGCTGATGCCCATGTCGTTCTGCTGCAGTTCCCAGCGCAGATCGGCGCCCAGCGCGCACAGGCCGGTCGCCAGGTGCTGCAGGGTCAGGACGGCCTCGCGCTCGCCGGCATCCTTGGGGATCAGGGCGCCGCGGGAGAACTCGTCGATGTAGAAACAGATCTCCTCGCTCTCGAACACACTGCGGCCGTCGTCCAGGATCAGCAGCGGTGCGGTGTTCAGCGGGTTCTCCGGATAGACCGCCTCGTCGCCCTGGGAGACGTGATCGGCCAGGTGCCGGACCTCGATGGTGGCGAGGCCGGCCTCCAGGAGGGCGACCTCGGCCTTGCGGGCGAACGGCGAATGGCGTTGCGAGAAGAGAATCATCGCGGAAGTATCCACGGACACGGACAGCACGCCAAGAATCCTGTGGGCTTCTGATACTCCGTCGCTCTTCTCTCGCGTCCATTCCCCTTTCAATCAGTCCCCGGAACAAATCCGCGGACTGATTGAAAGGGGAGGGAGAGAGAAGATCACGGAGCGGGCAAGCCCCTCGCGCCCCAACTCCCGCGCTTGACGGCCTCTCCTGCGAGGCGTTCGATACGGTCTTCCCGTCTCCGGAGCTGCCCCATGTCCGCACGCACCAGCCATGTCTTTCACCGCAACGCCCGCCTGCAGCCGCCGATCGCCGTGAAGGGCGACGGCTGCTACATCGTCGACGCCGACGGCAAGCGCTATCTCGACGGCTCGGGCGGGGCGGCGGTGTCGTGCCTGGGGCACAGCCATCCCAAGGTGATCGAGGCGATCAAGCGGCAGCTCGACGCCATCCCCTACGGCCATACCGGCGCCTTCTCCAACGAACCGATGGAGAAGCTGGCGACCCATCTGGCGCAGGCCGCGCCCGGCGGGCTGGACAAGGTCTATTTCGTCTCCGGCGGCTCCGAGGCGGTGGAGGCGGCGCTGAAGATGGCGCGCCAGTACTACATCGAGATCGGCCAGCCCTCGCGGCACAAGATCATCGCCCGGCGCCAGAGCTACCATGGCAACACCCTGGGTGCCCTGGCGGTCGGCGGCAACGCGGCGCGCCGGGCCCAGTTCCAGCCGATGCTGATGGAGGCGACCCATATCGCGCCGTGCTTCTCCTACCGCGAGAAGCGGGCGGACGAGACGGAAGAAGAATACGGCCGGCGTGCCGCCGACGAGCTGGAGACGGCGATCCAGCAGGCCGGGCCGGAGACGGTCGCCGCCTTCATCTGCGAGCCGGTGGTGGGGGCGACGGCCGGCGCCGTGCCGCCGGCGCCGGGGTATCTGAAGCGGATCCGAGAGATCTGCGACCGCCACGGCGTGCTGCTGATCTTCGACGAGGTGATGTGCGGCATGGGGCGGACCGGACACATGTTCGCCTGCGACGAGGACGGGGTGGCGCCGGACCTGATGACCGTCGCCAAGGGCCTGGGTGCGGGCTACCAGCCGATCGGCGCGGTGCTGGTGGACACCAGGATCTTCGAGGCGATCCGCGACGGCAGCGGCTTCTTCCAGCACGGCCACACCTACATGGGCCACCCGGCCGCCTGCGCCGCCGGCCTCGCCGTGCAGGAGGTGATCCGCGACGACAACCTGCTGGAGAACGTGAACCGGCAGGGGGCGGCCCTGCGCCGGGCGCTGGAGGCGCGGTTCGGCAACAACGCCAATGTGGGCGACATCCGCGGACGCGGCCTGTTCATGGCGATCGAGCTGGTGGCCGACCGCTCGACCAAGGAGACCTTCGACCCGGCCCGCCAGCTCCATGCGGTGATCAAGCGCGAGGCGATGGAGCGCGGGCTGATCGTCTACCCGATGGGCGGGACCATCGACGGCAGGCACGGCGACCATGTGCTCGTCGCCCCGCCGTTCATCGTCGACCAGAGCCACATCACCGAGCTGGTGGAGAAGCTGGGCGACGCGGTCGACGCGGCGCTGGCGGCGTAGAGCTAGCCGCTTTCTGCACCGTGTAACCATTAGCGCGCTCCCCGGCCTTGTGCCGGGGTGATCCCATAGGTTCGCTCGACCCTCGACGTCCTGGCACGATCCGCCGGATTACCCCGGCACAAGGCCGGGGCGTGTGGAGAGAGTGTTAGACCGCCGTCGGCGCTGGAGGCGGCGGCACGCGGCCTTTGGCCTTGTTCCAGCGGTACAGTGCGGCGGCCAGGACCCGATCGTAGAGCACATCCGCCAGCGGCTTGATCCAGCGCACCGACGACAGCCGTGCGAGCCAGCCGTAGCGGGGCAGGCGCTTCCAGATCTCGATGAACCCGTCCACCCCGGCCAGCAACCGCCCCTCGCCGTCGACCACGTGCAGGCGGCGGACGATCGCGTCGTCGTCCACCCCCCATGGCGACAGCAGGCCCGCCTCGGTGGTGATGTCGGTCCAGGCGATCCCGTCCACCCCATGGCGCCGGGCGACCTTCCGGTAATGGTGGATCTCGCTGCGGCAGACCGGGCAGGCGCCGTTGTAATAGACGTGGATATCGTAGTGGACGGGGGTGTCGGCGCCGTTCTGGGGCGCCGTGCCGGCTTCCGGGTGCTCCGGGACTGTCCGCGTCGGGTCCATGACAGCGAAATGGGGCGCCCGGCCTCCGGAACAACGCGGCAGGCGGTCGCGGCCACCGGTCATCGTCGAAGATGGTTAACGCGTCGTAACCATGCATCCCGTTGAATTGTGCCCGACTTGCCCGGTGCGCGGCTGGGCACGGCTTTGTTGACCTTCTGTGAAACTGCCCCCCATAGTAGGCCCAAGGGCTGAGGCTCTTGGATCACGGCGATGTCCCGTGGGGGAGCAGGGAACGCGACCCGGCGGGACCCCTGACGGCAGCTCCCAAAGGAGATCGCCGGATCCGAAAAAGATTAACGAGAGAGTCTTTAGGAGGACTTCACATGAAGCGGCTTCTTGCCACTACCTTTGCCGTGGCGCTGGGCGCGGGCGCGTTTGTCGCCGGCGGCTCCGCTCCGGCTTCGGCTCAGAACCAGCAGTTCATCTCCATCGGTACCGGCGGCGTGACCGGCGTGTACTACCCGACCGGCGGCGCGATCTGCCGTCTGGTCAACCGCGACCGCAAGGAGCACGGCATCCGCTGCTCCGTGGAGTCGACCGGCGGTTCCACCTACAACGTGAACACGATCCGCGCCGGCGAGCTCGAGTTCGGCGTCGCCCAGTCCGACGTGCAGTACCACGCCTATAATGGCACCGGCGACTTCGCCAGCGCCGGCGCGTTCGAGGACCTGCGCAGCGTGTTCTCCGTCCATGCCGAGCCGGTGACCATCGTCGCCCGCAAGGACGCGAACATCACCAACTTCGAGGACCTCAAGGGCACCCGGGTCAATATCGGCAATGCCGGTTCGGGCACCCGCAGCACCTGGGAAGTCATCGAGGGTGCCACCGGCTGGAAGCGCGAAGACCTGAAGCTCGCCGCCGAGCTGAAGTCGGCCGAGACCGGTCAGGCGCTGTGCGACAACAAGATCGACGCGTATTTCTGGCTGGTCGGCCACCCGGCCGCGCTGGTCTCCGAGACCGTGTCGACCTGTGAGGCCAACCTGGTCAACGTGACCGGCCCGGCCTTCGACAAGCTGGTCGCCGACAACCCGTATTACCGCAAGGCGGTGATCCCGGGTGGCATGTATCCGGGCAATCCGGACGACACCAACACCTTCGGTGTCGGCGCCACCTTCGTGTCCTCGGCCAAGGTCTCCGACGACGTGGCCTATGTCGTCGCCAAGGCGGTGTTCAGCAACCTTGAGGACTTCAAGAAGCTGCATCCGGCCTTCTCCAACCTCAAGGCTGAGGAGATGGTGAAGGAGGCGCTGTCCGCGCCGCTGCACCCGGGTGCGATCAAGGCCTACAAGGAACTCGGCCTGATGTAATCCCCTGGCCGGGGCGGATCCGTTCCGCCCCGGCCTTTTCTATCTGCAGTCGAACCGGTGCCGCTGGTGCCGGCGCCCAAGGCACGACCCGGCCCGACGCGTGGGCCCGCTCCAAGGATCGGGGGGATCATGAGCGACCAGAACGGCACCTCCAAAACCGTCGATCTCGAAGACCTCGTCGCCTCCACCGACACCGGCAACCGCGTGCCGACCGGGATCGTGGCCAAGGTGCTGGCCGGACTGGCGCTGGCCTGGTCGCTGTTCCAGCTCTACTACGCCTCCGACCTGCCGTTCCTGTTGCAGGATCTCACCGGCCTGCCGGTGGTGTTCAACTCCGACGAGGGACGGGCGATCCACCTGGCCTTTGCCTTCGTTCTGGCCGCCCTGTCCTATCCGCTGTTCAAATCGTCGCCGCGCGACCGCGTGCCCTGGTACGACTGGATCCTGGCGATCCTGGGCGTGGTGTCCTGTCTCTATTTGATCGTCTTCAAGGACACGATCGCCCTGCGCGCCGGTCTGCCGACGACCGGCGATCTGGTGATCTCGACCATCGGCATCGCGCTGGTGCTGATCTGCACCTACCGGGCGCTCGGCTTGCCGCTGGTGATCGTCGCCTCGGTGTTCGTGGTCTATGTGTTCTTCGGCGACCAGCCCTTCATCCCGGAAGTGATCCAGTGGAAGGGTGCGTCCTACGGCAAGGCCATGTGGCACTTCTGGATGCAGACCGAGGGCGTGTTCGGCATCGCGCTCGGCGTGTCGGCCTCCATGGTCTTCCTGTTCGTGCTGTTCGGCTCGTTGCTCGATAAGGCCGGGGCCGGCAACTACTTCATCAAGGTCGCCTTCGCCCTGCTCGGCCACCTGCGCGGCGGACCCGCCAAGGCGGCGGTGGTCTCCTCGGCCATGACCGGCCTGATCTCCGGCTCCTCGATCGCCAACGTGGTCACCACCGGCACCTTCACCATCCCGCTGATGAAGCGGGTCGGCTTCTCCGGCGACAAGGCCGGCGCCGTCGAGGTCGCCTCCTCGGTCAACGGCCAGATCATGCCGCCGGTGATGGGCGCGGCCGCCTTCCTGATGGTCGAGTATGTCGGCGTCAGCTATCTCGACGTGGTGCGCCACGCCCTCCTGCCGGCCTCGATCTCCTATATCGCGCTGCTCTACATCGTCCATCTGGAGGCGCTGAAGGCCGGGATGCGCGGCCTGCCCAAGCCTGGCGGCCCGCGTACCGCGCTGCAGAGCCTGCTCGGCGTGCTGACCGGCTTCCTCGCCATCGCGATCCCGGCGGCGATCATCTACTACACGCTGGGCTGGACCAAGGACGCCTTCGGCGACGCGACCTTCTACGCCGTCTGCATCCTGTTCGTGGTGGCCTATATCGCCCTGGTGGCGGTGGCCGCGCGGTTCCCTGAGCTGGAACTCGACGACCCGAACGCGCCGGTGGACAGCCTGCCGGAGGTGCGCCCGACGGTGCTGTCCGGCCTCTACTTCCTGCTGCCGATCGTGGTGCTGGTGTGGTGCCTGATGATCGAGCGGCTGTCGCCGGGGCTCAGCGCCTACTGGGCGACGGTGGGCATGCTGTTCATCCTGATCACCCAGCACTCGCTGAAGGCCGTCTTCCGCAAGACCGGCGATATCGCCCATGGCTTCGCCCGCGGCTTCTCCGAGATCCTGGAGGGCCTGATCGCCGGGGCGCGCAACATGATCGGCATCGCCGTGGCCACCGGTGCGGCGGGTATCATCGTCGGCACGATCTCGCTGACCGGCGCGCACCAGGTGGTGGGCGAGTTCATCGAGTTCCTGTCCGGCGGCAACCTGATGGCGATGCTGGTGCTGGTGGCGATCTTCTCGCTGATCCTCGGCATGGGCCTGCCGACCACGGCGAACTACATCGTCGTGTCCTCGCTGATGGCCGGCGTGGTGGTCGAGGTCGGGGCGCAGAACGGCCTGATCGTGCCGTTGATCGCCGTGCACCTGTTCGTCTTCTATTTCGGCATCATGGCCGACGTCACACCGCCGGTCGGTCTCGCCTCCTTCGCGGCGGCGGCGATCTCGGGCTCGGATCCGATCAAGACCGGCTTCACCGCCTTCTACTACTCCCTGCGCACGGTGGCGCTGCCGTTCCTGTTCATCTTCAACACCGATCTGCTGCTGATCGACGTCACGCCGATGGAGGCGGTCTTCGTCTTCATTGTCGCGACCGTGGCGATGCTGCTTTTCGCCGCCGGCACCCAGGGATATTTCTTCGCCAAGAACCGGGCCTGGGAGGCGGTGGCCCTGCTGCTGATCGCCTTCACCCTGTTCCGGCCGGGCTTCTGGCTCGACCTGATGCAGGATCCGTTCGAGACGGTGGAACCGACCCGGGTGATCGAACTGGCGGGCGAGATGCCCGACGGTGGCGAGCTGCGCCTGGTGGTCACGGGACCGGATTTCAACGATCTCGACGCGACCCACGAGACCACGCTGATCCTGCCGCTCGGAGCCGCCGGCCCGGGTGAGCAGCGGCTGCAGGATGCCGACCTGCTGGTCATGATCGAGGACGGCGTGGCCAAGCTGGAGGAGCCGTTCCGGCCGGGTCCCGCCGGCAGCATCCCGGGCCGTAAGCTCAGCGGCTTCGACTTCTACGGGGACGATCCGGTCCGCATCTCCGAGATCCATGTGGAGGCCGAGCGGCTGCCCAAGGAGGTGTTCTACATTCCGGCCCTGCTGCTGCTCGGGCTGGTCATCGTCCTGCAGCGTCGGCGCACCGACGTGCCGGCGTTCTGAGGGAGGTCGCGATGTTCTCGGATATTCTCCTGGCCGTCGATCTGACCTCGCCGGAGACCCAGAGAAAGGCGGTCGCCGCCGCGGTCGGGCAGGCGAAAGCCTTCGGCAGCCGGCTGCACGTCGTCACGGTGGTGCCGGAGTTCAACTCCGGCATCGTCGCCGGCTTCTTCCCCAAGGATTTCGAGGGCAAGGCGCTTGAGGCGACGCGCGAGCAGCTTCATGCCTATTGCGAGAAGATGATCCCGGCCGATGTGAAGCTGCAGCACGTGGTCGCCCACGGCACGATCTATCAGGAGATCGTCAAGGCGGCGCAGCGGACGAACTGCGACCTGATCATCATGGCCTCGCACCGTCCCGAGCTTTCCGACTTCCTGCTCGGGCCGAACGCCGCCCGGGTCGTCCGGCACGCCGCCTGTTCGGTGATGATCATCCGCGACTGAGCCGGCGCGCTCCGGCGCGCGGAATCAAAGCGCAGGCCTGAAAACGCTGCTATAATCTCCTTGGAATACATGCCGAGGAGGCCCGATCCATGACCGGTGACGACGCAGCGCCGACCCTGGCGCAACTGATGAGCAAGCTCTCGCGGTCTGCCTCCACCGAGGCCCGTGGAGAGGTCGCTGACGCGATCGGCCGGTCGATCGACAGTCCCGAACTCGGCCCCGTCGAGCGGGACATCGCCCTGGACATCGTGCGCAAGCTGGCCGGCGACCTGGAGCAGCAGGTTCGCAGGAACCTGGCCGACGCCGTCCGCCAATCCGTCGGCCTGCCCCATGACGTCGCGCTGAAGCTGGCCAAGGACGTGGCCGAGGTGGCGCTGCCGATCATCAGCGACAGCGTGGTCCTGACCGACGGGGACCTGGTCACGATCGTGGAGGAGGGCGACACCGACAAGCAGCTGGCGATCGCCAACCGGGACGAGGTCTCCGAGGTCGTCGCTGGCGCGCTGGTCGAGCGCGGCAACGAGGACGTCGTGGTCGCCGTCGTCTCCAATCCGGGAGCCGAGCTTAACGAGCCCGTTCTGGGCAAGGCGCTCGACCGGTTCGGCGACAGCCCGCGCCTGCAGACCCCCATGGTCGGCCGCGCCACCCTGCCGGTGGCCGTGGCGGAGCGTCTGGTGTCCCTGGTCTCCGACAAGCTGAAGGACGAGTTGGTCCGCCGCCACGAGATCTCGCCGGACATGGCGACCGACCTGGTGCTTGAGGGACGGGAGCGGGCCACGCTGGCGCTGCTGTCGGACGATGCCGGGAGCCAGAAGGTCGAGGATCTGGTCCGCGAGATGGCCCGTAACGGCCGTCTTACCGACTCGATCCTGCTGCGCGCCGCCTGCACCGGTGATCTCGCCTTCGTCGCGGCCGGCCTGGCAGTCCGCGCCAAGATCGCCTTCCGCAACGCCGACCTGCTGGTGCATGACGACGGGGCGAACGGGCTGAAGTCCCTCGCCTCGAAGGCCGGGATGAGTGAGCACGATCGGATCATCCTGCGCGCGGCGGTTGATGTTGCCCGAACTACGGAGATGGTCGACGCGCCGGATGCCCGCGACCGCTTCGCGGAGACCGTGCTGGAGCGGGTGCTGACCACCTTCGATGCCGACGAGGTCGGGTTCTCCGAGGAAGACGCGGAATATTTGATAAAAAAGCTCTCTAAATACACCGGAAAGCATAAAGAGAACGCCGTCTCCCATCTCCGCTAGAGATGGTTGAAGGCGATGAAGCAATCGATGAAATTTGTGGATCACTGCGTTAATTGAATTTTTACCCGTGTTGCGTATGATCTTATTCCAGATGAGACGACCGGCTCTTTTGTGGGGACGAGCCAGATGGCGGTCGATACCTGGAATGATCAGGAACTGAGCTTCCATGAGCGCGCTGCGACCGCGGCGCGTTCCGTCGTGATTGCACTGTTCTGGATGACGCTTGTCGCCGGCCCACCCGTTGTCGGGGGCGTGCTTGGCTGGATGGCGACACGGGATGCGGGCAGAGGCCCGTTGAGTGGTCTGCTCGGGCAGCTGCCCGCCGATCAGATGGGCGTCACCATCACGCGGGAGGAAGTGGAGGCTGTCGGCCTTGACCCCCGTGAGATCAAGGCGATCCTGGCGGAATAGCCCTCGTGGCGCGGGTTCTAGAGCAGATCGTGCGGTGACGGGATCACTTCGTGATCGCGCCAGCGTGCGTGACTCTGCTCTATCTCCTTGTTTTAGAGACAAATTCACCGACCATATTGAATCATGAAATGATTCAATATGGTCGGATTTGGCTCTAGGCTCCGGCGGGCCTACAGGGCGCGCAGGAACCCGTCGGCCGTTTTGGCCGCCTTCTCCCATGCCTGTTCCACGCTCCACCCGCTGGCTTTGCGCGGCGCCAGGTCGTGGTTGCCGTCCTCGATCCAGTCCACCGCCACGGTGTCGGGCAGCGCCAGCGCCTCGACCTCCGCGCGCGTGCCGAACGGATCGCGGGTTCCCTGAATGATCAGCGTCGGGCAGCGCAGGGCGGCGAAGTGCTCGGTGCGCAGGCGCTCCGGCTTGCCCGGCGGGTGGAAGGGATAGCCCAGGCAGAGGCACCCCCGGACCGCCGTTTCCACCGCCGTCTCCGCGGCGATCAGCGAGGCCATCCGCCCGCCCATCGATTTGCCGCCGATGACCAGGGCCTGCGGTCCACCGAGATGCCCGATCACCGCCCGCCACTGCTCCAGCAAAGCCGGCGCGCGCTCCGGCGGCCGTTTGCGGCCCGTGGTCCGTCGCTCGGCCATATAGTCGAACTCGAAACGCACCACCCGGTGGCCCCTGGCGGCGATACGGGTGGCGATTGCCTCCATGAAGGGGCTGTCCATCGGTGCCCCGGCGCCATGGGCCAACACGAGGGTGACGGCGGCGTCCTGTGGCCCGTCGGTCAGCAGCGGGAAATCGCGCATCTGTGTCTCTGGATCGTTGTTCGCGGCAACGAGTATAATGTTGATCGGATCGAGAGGGGGAGAAGCGGAATGGACATGCCCAGCCTGATCGCCGTGGGCGTCTTTGTCCTGCTCGCCGCCTATATCCTCTACCGCACCCACAGCCGCATCGTGGTGACGGGAAACGAGGCGGAACAGGCCCTGGCCTCCGTCGATGTGCAGCTTCGCAAGCGCCACGACCTGATACCGCAGGTGGTCGCCACAGCGCGAAAGTTCATGATCCACGAGGCCGCCCTGCTGGAGCGCCTGACCGAGCTCAGGGCCAAGGCCGCCGCTTCCTACGACAAGACCAAGGCCGGCGAGGTGGCGGCCCACCTGGAGGCGGAGCGGGCCCTGCAGTCCGAGTTCCGCCAGCTCTTCAGCCTGGCCGAAGGCTATCCCGAGCTGAAATCCGACGAGAGCATGACCCGGGTGCAGGACACGCTGGAGGAGGTGGAGGGCAACATCGCCGCCGCCCGCCGGTACTACAACGCCTCGGTGATGCAGCACCGCAACGTGATCCAGACCTTCCCGGGTAACATCATCGCCCCGCAGATGGGCGCGGTTCCGTTTCCGTACTTCGAGACCGAGGAAAACACCCGGGGCGTGGTCGACGTCGCCCGGCATTTCGGATAGCCGGGCGTGGCGCAGGTGCCGGTCGGCCGGATGCCCGCCATCGCCGAGGACCGGCCCTGGCTGAAGGGCGCGCGGGTCTTCGTGCAGCAGACCCTGTGGCCGGGGATGGAGGCGCTCGACGCGGACTATCCCGGGCGCGAGAAGCCCGACTACCGCAAACGCTACCTCCAAGCCGCGGCCTTCTTCGGCTGTTTCGTCGCGGCGGTCTTAGGGTCGGCCGCGATCCATCCCTTCCTGGCGTTTCCAGTCTTTCTCGGCGGCATCATCAGCCTGTTCGTTATCGGGGCGTTGATGGGTTCCGGTCAGCCGGCCGAGCAGGTGGCCAAGGCCCGGGCGATGGAGAAGCGGGTGGTCGCCGACATCGCCGGCTTTCTCGGCTTCACCTACCGGCCGGACGCAACGGGGGAGGCGGCGGGTGACGCGCGGGCGGATCTGCGGGACGCCGGCGTGCTGCCCTACGAGCCGGAACACTGCCACTGGTCCGAGGGGCTGCGCGTCACCGGCGACGGCTACGCCGCCGACGTCTGGGACCTTGTCGTCAGCCAGTACGGCCCGGAGGTCCGCGACCAGAACACGCCGTTCGAGGGCATGGCGGTCCGCATCGCCCCGACCCGGAAGCAGATCGCCGGCAATGTGGTCGGCATCGGCAGGCAGACCTTCTTCCGCAGGGCCACCGGTCCGGTGTGGATCGGCAGCGGCGAGCGGCCGGAGTACGAGCCGGTGGATCTGGAGTCGCTCGAGTTCGAGCAGCGGTTCACGGTGTTCGCCACCGATCAGGTCGGCGCGCGCTATCTGCTCACCCCCGCCTTCATGGCGCGGCTGGTCGGCATGACCGACGTGATCGGCTGCGACGCGGCGCATTTCGTCTGCGTCGACAGCCACCTGACCCTGCTGTTCGACACACGGTCCGATCCGTTCGAGATCGGCGACGGCAAGACCCTGTGCGACGCGGCGTCGGTGGAGCGGGTATTCGCGGAACTGTCGAGCATTCTAGACCTGGCCGAGGCCCTCGACCTGGACAGCCGCACCCGCGTCTGAGCGCTCAGGCCCCGGTGTCTTCCCAGAACCGGAGCCGGTTGGCGAAGGGGTCGGTGACCTCCATCACCAGCCCGCCCCAGGGAGCGGGATCCAGGCCCGGCCGGTTGTACGGATAGTCCCGGGCGATGATCTCGGCGTGGAAATCGGAAAGGGCGGTCGCCTGCACGAACACGGTCGAGCCGGGCGTGCAGTCGCCGTGATGCTCGCTCAGATGCAGGCGCATGCCGCCGCGCGAGACCTGCATGTAGAGCGGGGCCGTGGGCTCGAAGCGATGCTCCCAGTCGACGGCGAAGCCGAGCCAGTCCCGGTAGAACCCGAGCGCCTTCGCCGCGTCGAAGATCCGCAGGATCGGAACGGCGGCGAAGGCGGGGCCGGTCATCGGAGGCTCAGATATCCTTGAAGAAGTCGTTGCCCTTGTCGTCGACGACGATGAAGGCCGGGAACTTCTCCACCTCGATCCGCCAGATCGCCTCCATGCCGAGCTCCGGATATTCCTGCACCTCGACCTTCTTGATCGAGTTCAGGGCGAGCTTGGCCGCGGCACCGCCGACGGAGCCGAGATAGAAGCCGCCGTGCTGCTTGCAGGCCTCGCGCACCACGGACGAGCGGTTGCCCTTTGCCAGGGTGATGAAGCTGCCGCCATGGGCCATCAGCGGCTCCACATAGCTGTCCATGCGGCCGGCGGTGGTCGGGCCGAACGAGCCCGAGGCATAGCCCTCCGGCGTCTTGGCCGGACCGGCGTAGTAGATGGGGTGGTTCTTGATGTAGTCCGGTAGCGGCTTGCCGGCGTCGATCAGCTCCTTGAGCTTCGCATGGGCGATGTCGCGGGCCACGATCATCGGTCCGGTCAGGGAGACGCGGGTCTTGATCGGATACTGCGACAGGGTCTCGCGGATCTCGCTCATCGGCCGGGTCAGGTCGATCTCGACCGCGTCGGCGGTCAGGCTGGCCTCGTCGATATCCGGCAGGTACTTGGCCGGATCCGCTTCCAGCTTCTCCAGGAACACCCCGTCGCGGGTGATCTTGGCGAAGGCCTGGCGGTCGGCCGAGCAGGACACGCCGATGCCGACCGGCACGCTGGCGCCGTGGCGCGGCAGACGGATGACCCGGACATCGTGGCAGTAGTACTTGCCGCCGAACTGGGCGCCGATGCCCATATCCTGGGTCATCTTCAGGATCTTCGCTTCCCATTCCAGGTCGCGGAAGGCATGGCCGCTGTCCGAACCCTGAGTCGGCAGGTTGTCCAGATATTTGCAGGAGGCGAGCTTCACCGTCTTCATGGCGAATTCGGCCGAGGTGCCGCCGATCACGATGGACAGGTGATAGGGTGGGCAGGCCGCCGTGCCGAGGGTTCGGATCTTCTCGTCCAGGAACTTTTCCAGGCTCTCCGGGTTCAGCAGCGCCTTGGTCTGCTGGAACAGGAAGGACTTGTTGGCCGACCCACCACCCTTCTGCACGAACATGAACTTGTAGGCGTCGCCCTTGTCGGCATAGAGCTCGATCTGCGCCGGCAGGTTGGTTCCGGTGTTCTTCTCCTCGAACATCGACAGCGGCGCGAGCTGGCTGTAGCGCAGGTTGTGGTTCACGTAGGTGTTCTGGATACCGCGGGCCAGCTCCATCTCGTCGTCGAAGCCGGTGAAGATGTTCTGACCCTTCTTGCCCATGACGATGGCGGTGCCGGTGTCCTGGCACATGGGCAGCACGCGGCCGGCGGAGATGGACGCGTTCTTCAGCAGGTCATAGGCGACGAAGCGGTCGTTCTCCGACGCCTCGCTGTCGTCGAGGATGTTGCGGAGCTGCTGCAGATGCGCCGGGCGCAGCAGGTGGGAGATGTCCATGAACGCCTCCTCGGCGAGCATGGTCAGGGCTTCCGGCTGAACGCTGATGACCTCGCGGCCACCGATCTTGTCGACGGACACGTGGTCGCTGGTCAGCTTGCGGTACTCGGTCGTATCCGGGCCGAGCGGGAACATCTCGGTGAAGTCGAACTCCGCCATAGGGGCATCCTCTCCGGTCTGCGGCATCGCGTCGGGTGCCGAACCGGTCGGCCCCGGCATGGCTATATTATTTCTTCTTGCGGAACTGATCGAGGGAGACGACCTCGCCGGTGCCGGCATCGTCGTCGGCCGCCTCGTCCTCACCGTCGGGCGTGTCGCCGCCGCTGGGATCGTCGTCGTCCCCTGTCGGGGTTTCGCCGTCGGCCGTCTGCTGGAACTGAAGCCCGAACTGAACCGACGGATCGGCGAAGCCGGTCAGCGCCTCGAACGGAATGGTCAGCGGCTCACGGATGTCGTTGAAGCTCAGCGTCACCGAGAACTGGTCTTCCAGAATCTCCAGATCCCAGAACTGGAACTGCAGGACGATGGTCATCTCGTCGGGATAGCGCTCGACCAGATATGCCGGGATATGGACACCGGGCGCGCTCGTCTTGAACGTGATGTAAAAGTGATGATTGCCCGGAAGACCGCGCTCCGCCGCCCGCCGAAGGGCATCACGAACCACACCACGCAGGGCCGTTTCGACCATCAGGTCGTATCGGAAAAGATCGTCAGCCATCGGCTTCCCGAACGTTGGACGTTCGGCCAATGAACACCAGGGCCCTGTGACCCATCAAGGGAAAAATGCCGGAGGGATATGCGGGGGAGAGTGCGAGCCTTCTGTTGCTAGGCGGCCCGCGAGCCCCACGTTACGACGCTAACCGCAACGGATTAGTCGAGACTACCGAGCTGCATTACGCAGCCAGGCGCGCCTCAGCATAGTTGTCGTTCGCAACTATCATACGGCCCGATAACGGCGGTACCATCCCGAGCAAAAAGCGGTCCTTTACTACGCGCGTCGATCCTGTTTCGCCCCCATGAAACGTTCCGGCCATTCTTCATCAGAACGGTCGGAGATTTTGGTGGAGGCGCCGGGTACTGCCCCCGGGTCCGCAACGCTTATTCCGAGCGCCGTTTATCGCCATAGTCGACCGAAGCCGACATCGCAGGATATAAGCCCTTCTTAACGGCTGTTAAAGGGTCTTGTGCGAAACGGTATATAGGCGCCGGTTCACTCTGATCCCGATCGGAGGCCGGAAAGTCAGGGCGGTAGTGGTGTCGAAGTCGGTTGATTCCCTCCAAGAAGCCGAGCGCCTTGCGGCGTCCGGCAATACGAAAGCGGCGCTGGCGCAGTTCAGGGCGGCAATCGACGGTGCGCCGATCACCGCGCGGGCGCGGGCGGCCGACATGGCCCTCGAGCTCGGCGAGGCGGATCAGGCCTTCGTGCTCGCCGAGGAAGCCTGGCGGATCGCGCCGAACGCGCCCGAGGCGCTGCTGCTGATGGGCCGGATCGCCTGGCGGGTCGGCGCCATCGACGATTCCCTGTCCTGCCTCGACCGGATCCGCCGCGGCGATCCGCTCTGGCCCCTGGCCCAGGCCGAACGCGCCGAGGCGCTGATGGCCGGCAACAAGCCGGTGGAAGCCTATAACGACCTGCGTTTCGCCCTGCGCACCGACCCGCGCGAGCCGGCGTTGTGGCTCACCCTCGGCCATGTGCTGATGTCCCTGGACCGGCTGGACGAGGCGGAGGACGCCTATCGCAACACCACCGACCTGGATCCGGACTCCGTCCGGGCCCTGGCCGGCATCGCCGATGTCTGCCTGAAGCTCGGACGCGCGGACGAGGCGGTGGCGGCCGGCGAGAAGGCGCTGCAGATCTCCGGCAACGACCCGGTGGCCCGAACCATCCTCGCCCAGGCGCTGCTCGCCATCGGCCGCGACGGCGAGGGCTGGGCCGGCTACGAGGCCCGATTCGACGCCAACAACATCGACCCGCGGATCGGCGCGAAGCGACGCGATTTCGATCTGCCGCAATGGGACGGCAATCCGCTCAAGGACAAGGGGCTGCTGGTCTGGGGCGAAGGCTCCCCGGCGGACGAGATCCGCTTCGCCGCGTCCCTCCCGCAGATCATCCGCGAGGCGCCGAACCCGCTGGTGCTGGAATGCGACGCCCGCATGCAGGCGCTGTTCGAGCGGTCGTTCAACGGCGTCAAGGTGGTCGGCCGCACCTCGCCGCCGGACGACTCGATCTCCAAGGAGCAGATCCACTGGCAATCGCCGATCGGCAGCCTGGCCCTGCGAACCAAGGTCTACGAGAACGGCTACGAGTCGCTTGCCCGCGCCTATCTGGAGGCCGACCAGGCCAAGGTGATGTCCTGGCGCGACCGGTGGTCGCCGAGCGGGGAACGAATCATCGGCCTGTCCTGGCGTCATCCGGACCCGGGCTCCGCGCGCCGGTCCATCCCGCTGGAAGCGGTGCTCGACGCGGTGGCGATCCCCGGGCGCGTGGTGGTATCGCTCCAGCGCGGGATGACGCCGGAGGAGCGGGAGATGGCGGCCGACAAGCTCCTGCTTGAGCCGGATCCCGATCCGGCGGACGTGGACGCCATGGCCGCCCGCGTGGCCGCCTGCGACGTGGTCGTCACCATCGACGCCCTGGTCGCGCATCTGTCCTCGGCGCTGGGCATCGACACCCGCATCCTGCTCGACAACGGCGCGGATGCCCGCTGGGGCGTGGGCAAGGCGCGCACGCCCTGGTACCCGACCGCCCGGCTGTATTGGCAGGATCACGACGGGACGTGGAAGCGGACCGTGGAGCGGATGAAGGCCGCGCTGGACGGGGGCTGACCCGCCCTACGCAGCCGGATCCAGAACCTGCCGCAGCGTACCGAGCGCGCGCGACATCGCCTGCCGCCAGTCGCCGGGCGTGTCCGGGTAGGCCGCGACGAGGGGGCCGAGCCAGGCATCCCGTCCGTCGACCAGCGGCACCCAGGTCCGCTCCGGCGTGACCTCGACGGTGGGCGTACCGACGGCGGCGGCCAAGGCGGTGACCGAGCTGGACACTCCGACCACCGCATCCATCGCGAATGCCAGACCGGCCGCCGTGGACAGGTCGTTGCGCTTGTCCAGGTCGTCGGTGCCGATGATCTCGATGCCGCACAGGCTTCGGAACGCCGCTCGGTCGGCTTCCGAAGAGATGTACTGCAGATCGACGAAGGCGGCGTCGAGGCCGGCCAGCAGCGGCACCCAATCCTGCAGCGGGGGATAGTAGCGCTGGCGCGGACGTTCGGCGGCCCCGCTGCCCCAGCAGAGGCCGACCAGTGGCCGGCCCCGGGCATCGGCCTCCAGGCGCGCGCGCAACAGGCCTGCCCGCGGCCGGTTGGTCGCCATGTAGCCCCGGCGCGCCATCGGTTCCCCGTCCGGCAGGGCCAGGACGTGGGGCAGGCTGCCGGCTTCGATCCAGGCGGCCGGGGGATCGGGCAGATGGGCATAGTCGAAGACCGGGCGCTGACCGTCGCGCCGGCGGTCATAGGCGAGTACCCGCGCACCCGGCAGACTGTCGACGAACAGCTCGACCAGCCGGGGATCGCATTCGACGATCACGTCGCCGGCCCGCTCGATCAGATGCGGCAGGGCTGCGGCGAAACGGATCTCGTCCCCCAGCCCCTGTTCCGCCGCCACGAGGAGCGGGCCGTCCAGCGGCAGGGTGCCATCCCAGCGCGGCGCGTTCAGGTTCACCCGCACGGGGGCCGCCGGCAGGATGGTGTTCAGACGGGCCTCGTAATCGGCGAAACCGGCCCGAAGGTCGCCTTGAGCCAGCCGGCTGAAGGCTCGGTTGCGCATGATGTTGGGGTTCGCGGAATCGTGGGCGGCGGCCTGGTCCAGGGCGGCGATCGCCTCGGCATGGCGCCCGAGCCGGGCCAGCGCCTCGCCGCGATTGGCGTGCACGGGGGCATAGTCCGGATATCGGCCGGCCAGGGCGGCGTAGGCGGCCAGCGCCTCGGTGATCCGGTCGTCGGCGAACAGCGCGTCGGCCAGCGAGATGTCGACGATCGGATTGCCCCGGACCACCGACTGGACGTTGCGCAGGATGGCGATGGCGGTGGCCGCCTGGCCCTTGGCGCTCAGCACGTTGGCGAGGTTGGTCGCCGCTTCGACCGAGCCGGGATAGCGCTCCATCACCTTGCGGAAGGCCGCCTCGGCCTGGTCGTACAGGCCGGCCGCCTTGGTGAGGTTGCCGATCTCGAAGATCGCCGGCGCCGGATCGGCGCTGCGCTCCGCCAGGGCCTCCAGTATGCCGATCGCCGATTGCAGGTCGCCCCGCCGGGCGAGCTCACGCGCCCGCTCGATTCCGTCGGAGAGTTCTTCCGCGCGCTGTGTTCCCGAGGCCATCCGGCGATCTTGCCCGATCCGGCCCGGCGGTGCCACGGTGGGGTCCGATGATCAATCGCAAGGATCCGCAATGGCCGATCTCACGCTCGTAGCCGCGCTTGCGGACAACCGGGTCATCGGCCGCAGCGGCCACGGCCTGCCGTGGTCGCTGCCGGCCGATCTCGCCCATTTCAAGCGCCGCACAATGGGACACAGCATGGTGATGGGACGCCGCACCTGGGACGCCATCGGCCGCCCTCTGCCGGGCCGGCGGTCGATCGTGATCACCCGGGACACCGCCTGGGCCGCCGAGGGCGCGGAACGGGTGGGCGCCCTGGAGGCCGCGATCGCCGCCTGCGCCGGCGAGGACGAGATCTGCGTCATCGGCGGCGGTGAGATCTTTTCGCTGGCCCTGCCCTCGGCCGACCGCCTGGCGCTCACCTTCGTGCACATGCAGGCCGAGGGCGACGTGCTGTTCCCGGAGCTCGACTGGTCGCACTGGCGCGAGACCTGGCGCGAGCCCCATCCGGCAGAGGAGGGCCGCCCGGCCTTCACCTTCGCCGACTTTGAGCGGGCGTGAGGGGAGGCTGCGGTTTCCTCCCTACCCCTTCTCCACTCCCCGGATTCATTCCGGGGCGCGCGTTTGGACCTGGACCCTATCCGGTCGGCTTCGGAGCCGCTTCCGGGCTTTCCCCGGCACAAGGCCGGGGAGTGCGGTGGGG
This sequence comes from Thalassobaculum salexigens DSM 19539, assembly GCF_000423805.1. Lineage (NCBI taxonomy): Bacteria > Pseudomonadati > Pseudomonadota > Alphaproteobacteria > Rhodospirillales > Thalassobaculaceae > Thalassobaculum > Thalassobaculum salexigens. Next base: position 614,836 of record NZ_KE384094.1, on the reverse strand, counting down.
AGATCGGCGGAGGAAGAGCTACTCGAACACGATGCTCGGTGCCGCCTTGCGCTGGGAGGGGCCGGAGATCGCGCCCGCCACCTTCTCGGCGATCTGGGCGAAGGCGGCCGCATGGGGCCCGGTCGGATCGGCGGCCACGATCGGCGTGCCGCCGTCCCCCGCCACCCGGATGTCGAGATGCAGCGGCACCTCGCCCAGGAACGGCACGCCCAGCTTGTCGGCCTCCTGGCGCGCACCGCCATGGCCGAAGATGTCGCTGCGCTCGCCGCAATGGGGGCATAGAAAATAGCTCATGTTCTCGATGATGCCGAGCACCGGCACATCGACCCGGCGGAACATGTTGAGCCCCTTGCGGGCGTCCAGCAGGGCGATGTCCTGCGGCGTCGAGACGATCACCGCGCCGGCCAGCGGCACCCGCTGGGCCATGGTGAGCTGGGCATCGCCGGTGCCCGGTGGCATGTCGACCACCAGGACGTCGAGCTCGCCCCATTCCACGTCGCGCAGCATCTGCTCCAGCGCGCTCATCACCATCGGGCCGCGCCAGATGGTCGGCGTGTCCTCGGCCACCAGGAAGCCGATCGACATGCATTTGATGTTGTGGTTCTCCAGGGGGATCAGCGTCTTGCCGTCCCGGCTCTCCGGCTTGCGGTTGATGCCCATCATGCGCGGCAGCGAGGGGCCGTAGACGTCGGCGTCGAGCAGTCCGACCTCCAGTCCCTGGCCGGCCAGCGCCAGGGCCAGGTTGGTGGCGACCGTCGACTTGCCGACCCCGCCCTTGCCCGAGGCGACGGCGACGATCGACTTGATCCCGGGCAGCTCGGGACGGGACGGCATGCGGCCCTGCTGCTGGGCGGGGCGTTCCGGCTGGGCGGAACGCTGCGGTTGGGCTGGGGCGCCGGCGCGGTGGGCGGTCAGCACGGCGGTCGCCGACGTCACGTCCGGCAGCGCCAGCACGGCGGATTCAGCGGCCTTGCGCAGGCCTTCCAGGCTCGGGCCCTTGGCCGGGTCCACCTCGAGCGAGAAGCCGATATTGCCGTCCTTGATCACCAGACCCGATACCGTCGCGAGCGCCGAAAGCGCCGCTCCCGACCCCGGATCGACGACCTCGGCCAGGGTTTTTCGGACTGATTGCTCGGAAACCGTTGTCATCGCTTGAAATCCTCGCGATTTCGCCAACATACCGGGAACCTTAAAAGACTACCCGCACGCAAGCGGGACATAGAGTGCTGGGCTGCGCTTTGCAACGCGCCGGTGGCATGCTAGGTCCCGCGCGGTAATGAACAGAGAGGACGAGCCATGCCTTGGAGCGATCAAGGGGGACGCGGGCAGGGCCCATGGGGCGGCGGCGGCGATGGCGGAGGCAACGGCGGGGGCCGTGGCAATTCGCCCTGGGGCCGGCCTCGGGGGAGCGGCGGCGGCGGCGGTCAGGGACCGAGCCCGAAAGATATCGAGGACATGCTGCGCCGGCAGCAGCAGCGCTTCAAAGGCATGCTGCCCAGCGGCTTCGGCGGACCGAAGCTGATCATTCTGGCCGTTCTGATCCTCGTCGGTCTGTGGGCGGCGAACGGCTTCTACCGGGTGCAGCCGAACCAGCTCGGCATCGAGTTGGTGTTCGGCAAGTATGACGGCGTCCCGAAGGAGCCGGGCCTGCAGTGGAACTGGCCGGCGCCCTTCGGCGAGGTGTTCCGCCCGGACGTGACCCGGGAAAACCGGATCGAGATCGGCTTCCGCTCCGGCAGCGAGTCGCGCACCGGCGCCGGTCGCGACGTCCCGGAAGAAAGCATGATGATCACCGGTGACGAGAACATCATCGACATCGACTTCGTGGTGTTCTGGATCATCCGCAGCCCCGGCGACTTCCTGTTCAACCTTCAGAATCCCGAACAGACGGTGAAGGTCTCCGCCGAGGCGGTGATGCGCGACATCATCGGCCAGACGCGGATCCAGGACGCGCTGACCGAACGCCGCGGCCAGATCCAGGTCGCCGCGCAGCAGCAGCTCCAGGCTTTGGTCGACGAATACGGCGCCGGCATCGAGATCCGCTCCGTCCAGCTCGACCAGGTCGATCCGCCGAACCAGGTGATCGACGCCTTCAACGAGGTGCAGCGTGCCCGTCAGGACCTCGAGCGCCTGAAGAACGAGGCCGAGGCGTATCGCAACGATGTCGTGCCGCGGGCCCGAGGCGAGGCGGCCCAGCTCATCGAGGGCGCCGACGCCTACCGCCAGGAGGTGGTCAATCGGGCCCAGGGTGACGCGAACCGCTTCAACTCGGTCTACGAGGCCTACGCCCAGGCGAAGGACGTCACCACCAAGCGGATCTATCTGGAGACGCTGGAGGACATCCTGAGCAACGTGAACAAGGTGATCATCGACGATGACGCCGGCGGCAGCGGCGTGGTGCCGTATCTGCCCCTGCCGGAACTTCAGAACCGGTTGAACAAGAACCGCCCGGCGGGCGCGTCCAGCACGCAGAACGGAGGCAACTGATGAACCGGACCCTAGCCGTCCTCGGCATCGTCGTCGTCATCATCGGCATCGTCCTGTCGCAGTCCTTCTTCATCGTCGACGAGACGGAGCAGGCGCTGGTCGTGCGGTTCGGTGAGCCGGTCCGCGAGATCCGCGAGCCGGGCCTGAACTTCAAAATCCCGGTGGCGGAAGACACGATCTATTACGAGCGCCGCGCGCTCGACGTCGATCCGCCGCGCCAGCAGGTCATCCTGTCGGACCAGAAGCGTCTCGATGTCGACAGCTACGCCCGCTACAAGATCATCGATCCGCTGCAGTTCTTCCGGGCCGTGCGGACCGAGCGGGAAGCCTCGTCGCGGCTCTCGGTTGTCATCAACTCCTCGCTGCGCCAGGTGCTGGGCAACAAGACTCTGATCGAGGTGCTGTCGGATCAGCGGCCGCAGATCATGACCGACATCCGCGCCGAGGTGAACGAAAGCGCCAAGCGCTTCGGCATGGAGCTGATCGAGGTGCGCATCCGCCGGGCCGATTACCCGGACGCCACCAAGCAGAACATCTTCGACCGCATGACCTCCGAGCGTGAGCGCGAAGCCCGCGAGTTCCGCGCTCAGGGTAACGAGCAGGCGCAGAAGATCCGGGCCGATGCCGACAAGCAGCGCACGGTCATCGTCGCCGAGGCCCAGAAGGAAGCCGAGACCCTGCGTGGTGAAGGCGACGGCCAGGCGATCAAGATCTACGCCGATGCGTTCGGCCGCGATCCGGAGTTCTTCGCCTTCTACCGGTCGATGCAGGCCTACCGGACGATGGTCAATGACGGGGACGGGGACACCACCATGGTGCTCTCGCCCGACAGCGACTTCTTCAAGTACTTCAACTCCATGACTGGCGGGGTCCCGGCCCCGGTCCAGTGATCGGGTCGCATGGCCCGGCAGGCTGACACGGCAAGGCGGCGAGCGAGATCGTGATGGATTTCCTCGCCGCTTTTGCGTTGGTGCTGGTGATCGAGGGTCTGCTCTATGCCGCCGCGCCGGAGGCGATGCGTCGGGCGATGACGGTCATCTTGACGCAGCCGCCGGGCGCCATGCGCGTCGCCGGCCTGTGTGCGGCGATCAGCGGCATCCTTCTGCTCTGGCTCGTGCGCGGCTGATCGCCGGAATGTGACTGTCGCCGCAATCGGGCCACACCTTACGTATACGAAAGTCTTCCGGCGGGACCGGCCGGCCGTTGACTGTGGTCGGCGACAGCCCACCTGTTGTGCGGTGGGGCGATAGTCGCGATGCTGTCTTCCGAAGCCGGTTCGAGAAGAGAGGGATAAGACAAGATATGGGCCTGAAGACCTCTGCCACCGCAGTGCGCACCTTAACGGAAGACGGTCGGTCGCAAGCCGCCGCCAATCTGTATCGGATGGCGCTCGCGGCTGCACTGGCGACCATGCTGGCCTTCGGCATGGCGCTGTCAAACCCGGTGCATGCGAAAGCGCCGCCCGAGAGTTTCGCCGACCTTGCCGAGCGGCTGCTGCCCGCCGTGGTGAACATCGCCACGACGCAGACGGTCGATTCGTCGCGCATGCCGGACATGCCGCAGTTCCCGCCGGGCTCGCCGTTCGAGGAGTTCTTCAAGGACTTCTTCGAGCGCAATCAGGGCCAGCGGCCCTCGCGTCCGCGCTCGGCCCAGTCCCTGGGCTCCGGCTTCATCATCGACGCCAGCGGCATCGTGGTCACCAACAACCACGTCATCGCCGATGCCGATGAGATCAAGGTCCGCCTGCAGGACGACACCGAGTACGAGGCGACCCTGATCGGCAAGGATCCGAAGACCGATGTCGCCGTGCTGTCGATCAATCCGGGCGACCGGGAACTGCCGTTCGTCGAGTTCGGCGAGTCCGGCTCGCTGCGCGTCGGTGATTGGGTCGTCGCCATCGGCAACCCGTTCGGCCTGGGCGGTACGGTGACCGCCGGCATCGTCTCGGCCCGCGGCCGCGATATCGGCCAGGGTCCATATGACGACTTCCTGCAGACCGACGCCTCGATCAACCGCGGCAATTCCGGCGGCCCGCTGTTCAACCTGGAAGGCCAGGTGGTGGGCATCAACACCGCCATCTTCTCGCAGACCGGCGGTTCCGTCGGCATCGGCTTCGCCATCGCCTCCGATCTGGCGATCGGCGTGGTCGATCAGCTGCGCGAGTTCGGCCGCACCCGCCGCGGCTGGCTCGGCGTGCGGATCCAGCAGGTCAGCCCCGACATCGCCGACAGCCTCGGGCTGGATACCGCCCGCGGCGCCCTGGTTGCCGATGTGACGCCGGACGGTCCGGCCGAGGCGGCCGGGATCCAGCCGGGAGACATCATCACCGGGTTCAACGGCGAGCCGGTTGACGAGATGCGCACCCTGCCGCGCATCGTCGCCGAAACCCGGGTCGGCCGCGAGGTGCCGGTCGAGGTCTGGCGCGACGGTGCCGCGATCACCGTGACCGCCACCCTCGGCGAGCTGGAGCAGGCGGAAGAGGCGCGGATGCTGACCACGTCGGCAACGCCCGGACCGACCGAAGAAGGCCGCGTGGACTCTCTTGGCCTCGGTCTCGCCACGCTGACGCCCCAATTGCGTGAGCAATATGGCATCACCGAAGAGGTCGAAGGCGTTGTCGTCACCGAGGTGGACGACACCGTTGACGCTGCCGACAAGGGCCTGCGTGAGGGCGACGTGATCGTCGAAGTCGCCCAGGACGAGGTCCGTTCGCTCGAGGATGTGCGCCGTCTCGTAGAAGATCATCGCACCAACGGGAAGAAAACCATCCTTCTTCTGGTCAATAGACAGGGGGAGCAGAGATTTATCCCGCTCCGGATCGACAAGGGCTGATCCCCCCGCCCCCCAGGCCCTTTTCGCGGAGTGAGGAGGCGGCGCCGGTTCCTAAGGAACCGGCGCCGTTCCTGCGTTCGGGGGTCGGCTCTTAAATTTTCCTCATCACTTGAAGAAAATCCCTCACACATACAGGGGAATCGGCTAGGCTGCGTTCATGCGGTACAGCCTCCCCGTTCTGATCGTCGTAAGCGCCGCCATCCTCGGTGTCGGAACCCTGTACGGCATGCCGCACTGGGGCCTGGAGGACGGACGTCTGAACGCCTCCAAGGCCCATGCCATGGCGACGCGCGGCGAGATCCGCATCATCGATGTCCGCGCCGAGCGCGAGTGGCGGGAGACCGGTCTGGCCGAGGGCGCGGTCGGCGCCAGCATCCATAATCCGCGGGGCCGCGACGGCTTCATCGCCGCCGCCCTGGTGGCGGTCAACGGCGACAGGGATCGGCCGATCGCCACCATCGCGGAGACCGGCGTGCGCTCGACCAGGGCCAGGGCGTGGCTGGTGGCGGCAGGTTTCACCGAGGTCTACGACATCAAGGAAGGCATGTTCGGCCGCTATGACGAGACGGGCGTGGCGCCCGGCTGGCTGAACCGGGGCCTGCCGGTGGTCAGCTACCCGAACTGAGGCCGTTCATCCCGCGACGGACCCTGTCGCGAAGTCGGATACCTTGTACCCCTGCAGATAGAGCAGCCCGCGCAGATCCGCGTGTTCGATGCGGAAGCCGGCCGCGTCGCGCACCGCCGGCTTCGCCTGGAACGCCACCCCCATGCCGGCGGCGCCCAGCATGGCCAGGTCGTTCGCGCCGTCGCCGACGGCGAGCGCCGCATCCAGAGCCAGCCCATGGGCGGCGCACAGCTCCTTCAGCGTCGCCAGCTTGGCGTCGCGCCCCAGGATCGGCTCGCCCACCGTGCCGGCCAGGACGCCGTCGGCCACATGCAGGATGTTCGAGCGGTCCTCGTCGAAACCGATCCGCTGCCGGATCGCGCCGGTCATCGGCTTGAACCCGCCCGAGACCAGGGCGCAGTAGGCCCCGGCCGCCTTCATCGTCGCCACCAGAACGTCGGCGCCCGGGGTGAGCTGCAGCCCGTCCACCACGGTGTCGATGGTCGTCGCCGGCAGGCCTTTTAGCATCCCGACCCGCTCTCTAAGCGCGCCCTCGAAATCCAGCTCGCCGCGCATGGCCCGGGCGGTGATCGCCGCGATCTGGTCGCGGATGCCCGCGTATTCGGCCAGCTCGTCCAGGGACTCGCCGACGATGATGGTGCTGTCCATGTCGGCGATCAGAAGCCGCTTGCGCCGTCCCGCCGCGGGCCCGCCATTGACGTCCACCGGCGCGTCCTTGAGCTCGACGCGCACCCGCGCGAGGCACTCTACCGGCCGCTCGGAGTCGAAGGGGATGTCGGCGGCCTCACCCGGCGCCAGCCATGTCGGATCGCCGACCCGGGCGCCGGCCTCGGCCAGCAGCCGGGCGGCGGTGGCGAGCGTGTCGGCGGCGAGCGCGCCTGGGGCGGCGCAGAGTGTCAGAACCTGTTGCATGCAGCGCACTTATCGCGTAGCGGCGAGCCATGTCCAGCGCCGACCCGCCTCCGACCCCGCCTCTGGGGCAGAAAACCGTGCTCGTCATCGCCGGGCCGACCGCCAGCGGCAAGACCGCCCTGGCTCTGGAGCTGGCCGCGGCGCTCGGCGGCGTGGTCATCAACGCCGACAGCATGCAGGTCTATCGCGAGCTGCGGATCCTGACCGACCGGCCGCCGCCGGAGGACGAGGCGCGGGTGCCGCACCGGCTGTTCGGCGTGCTGCCCGCCGCCCGGCGCGGGTCTGCCGCCTGGTGGCGCGACGCCGCCTCGGCCGAGATAGACGCGGTGCTTTCAGACGGGCGGGTGCCGATCCTGTGCGGCGGTACCGGGCTGTATCTGAACGCCCTGATGCAGGGCATCGCCGAGGTGCCGCCGGTGCCGGCCGAGGCGGTCGAGGAGGCCGTCGCCCGCTACGCCCGGCTCGGCGGCGACGCCTTCCGGGAGGAGGTCCGAGCCCTCGACCCGGTGCTCGGCGCGCGGCTGGAGCCGGGGGATTCCCAGCGGCTGCAGCGCGCCTGGGCGGTGGCGACCGCGACCGGCAGGCCGCTCTCCGACTGGCAGGCGCAGCCGACCGGCGGACGCGACGATCTGACCTTCTGCCGCGTGCTGCTGTTCCCGCCCCGCCCGGTTTCGGCCGAGGCGGTGGAGGTCCGATTCAGAAAAATGATCGAGGAGGGGGCCGTGGAGGAGGTGCGGCGGCTCGCCGCAATGGGTCTCGATCCTTCGCTGCCGGCCATGCGGGCGATCGGCGTTCCTCAACTGATTGATTATATTGAAGGGAAGCGCGATCTGGATGCGGCTGTGGACGCCTCGGTGATCGCCACGCGGCAATATGCCAAGCGCCAGCGGACCTGGTTCCGTCATCAATTCCTGTCCGATATCCGAATGGACGCGCAATTTTCGAAAAGCGGTTTTGAGAAAATCTTTTCGGAAATTCGCAGCTTCGTGTTGACGCCCAAATTGTGAGCGACTAGGTTCCGGCCGGCCGGCGCGGGAGGTTTCCGCGCCGGTCGTGTCTTTATCAACCTTGATCCTCTCTGGCGCCCCTCAGGAACCGGGCGCCGACAGCGAGATCGCAACAAAGAAGGAGCGGAACGGTGGCTGATACCCGCAAGACGTCCTCCCGTACCCCGTCGTCTCCCCAGGCGGCTAAACCCGAAATCATGTCGGGCGCCGCTGTTGTACTCCGCGCGCTCAAGGATCAGGGTGTAGAGGTCGTATTCGGGTACCCCGGCGGGGCGGTACTTCCGATCTACGACGAGATCTTCAAGCAGAACGCCATCCGGCACATCCTGGTGCGCCACGAACAGGCGGCGGTGCACGCGGCCGAGGGCTATGCCCGGTCGACCGGCAAGGTCGGCTGCGTGCTGGTGACCTCCGGCCCGGGCGCGACCAACGCGGTGACCGGCCTGACCGACGCGCTGATGGACTCGATCCCGATCGTGTGCCTGACCGGCCAGGTGCCGACCCACCTGATCGGCAACGACGCCTTCCAGGAGGCCGACACCACCGGCATCACCCGGCCCTGCACCAAGCATAACTATCTGGTGAAGGACCCGGAGAAGCTGGCGGACGTCATGCACGAGGCGTTCTACGTCGCGCGCAGCGGCCGGCCGGGCCCGGTGGTGGTCGATCTGCCGAAGGACATCCAGTTCGCCGACTGCCCGTACACCAACGCCAAGGACAAGGAGCCGAAGAGCTACCGTCCGCAGGTGAAGGGCGACGACAGCGCCATCGAGAAGGCGGTCGAGCTGATCGCCAAGGCGAAGCGGCCGATCTTCTACGGCGGCGGCGGTCTGATCAACGCCGGGCCTAAGGCGTCCAAGCTGTTCGGCGAGCTGGTGCGCAAGACCGGCTATCCGGCCACCCTGACCCTGATGGGCCTGGGCGCCTACCCGTCCTCGGACAAGCAGTTCCTGGGCATGCTCGGGATGCACGGCACGTACGAAGCCAACCTGGCGATGCATGACTGCGACGTCATGATCTGCATCGGCGCGCGCTTCGACGACCGGGTGACCGGCACGATCTCCGGCTTCTCGCCGGACTCCAAGAAGATCCACGTCGATATCGACCCGTCCTCGATCAACAAGAACGTGGCGGTCGATGTGCCGATCGTCGGCGACGCGGCGACCGTGCTGGAGCAGATGCTGGCGGTGTGGAAGGCCAAGGCCTACAAGCCCGACGCCAAGGCGCTGGCCTCCTGGTGGCGGCAGATCGACGGCTGGCGGGCGCGCAAGTGCCTGGCCTTCACCCCGGGCACCAAGGACATCAAGCCGCAGCAGGCGATCCAGCGGCTGTTCGAGAAGACCCGCGACATGGACTGCTACATCACCACCGAGGTCGGTCAGCACCAGATGTGGGCCGCCCAGTATTACGGCTTCGACGAGCCGAACCGCTGGATGACCTCGGGCGGGCTCGGCACCATGGGCTACGGTTTCCCGTCGGCGATGGGCGTGCAGATCGCCCATCCCGAGGCGCTGGTGATCGACATCTCCGGCGAGGCCAGCTTCATGATGAACATGCAGGAGCTGTCGACGATGCGGCAGTACAACCTGCCGGTCAAAGCGTTCATCATCAACAACCAGTGGATGGGCATGGTCCGCCAGTGGCAGGAGCTGATCCACGGCAAGCGTTACTCGGAGAGCTATTCCGAGGCCCTGCCGGACTTCGTCAAGCTGGCGGAGGCCTTCGGCGGCGTCGGCCTGCGGGCGACCGAGGCGAGCCAGCTCGACGACGTCATCGACGAGATGATCGCCTCGCCGCACCCGGTTCTGGTCGATGTGTGCGTGACCAAGGAAGAGAACTGCTTCCCGATGATCCCGTCGGGCCGGGCGCATAACGAGATGATCCTCAGCCCGAGCGATCAGGAGCAGCAGACCGTGACCGACAAGGGCATGGCCCTCGTATGACGGCGTGCGGCCGCCGGGGCTTCCCGGCGGCTGCCCCGCCCGCCGTCCCCGCCATTCCCTTTCCGGGCGCCGGCTCCGGCATGAACCGCCGAGCCCCCGCCCGTCTTTCGGAGATCCGACGTGACACCCAATGATCAACCGAGCGCCCGGCATACCATCGCCGTGCTGGTGGCCAATGAGCCGGGCGTGCTGGCCCGCGTCATCGGCCTGTTTTCCGGCCGCGGCTACAACATCGAGAGCCTGACCGTATCCGAGGTGGACGAGGTCAACGCCCGCTCGCGCATCACCATCGTCACCTCCGGCACGCCGATGGTGATCGAACAGATCAAGGCGCAGCTCGCCCGTCTGGTCCCGGTCTACGACGTCCACGATCTGACCATGGAAGGCCCGCATGTGGGCCGCGAGATGGCGCTGGTGAAGATCCGCAACGGCGGAGACAAGCGGATCGAGGCCCTGCGCATCGCCGACACCTTCCGCGCCCGGGCCATCGACAGCACCCTGGGCAGCTTCGTGTTCGAGCTGACCGGCGATACCGGCAAGATCGACGCCTTCATCGACCTGATGATCTCGCTGGGCGAGGTGGAGGTGTCGCGTACCGGCGTCGTCGCCATCGCCCGGGGCGAGCACGTGCACATGCCGCTGGTCCGTAAGGCCAAGCGGAAGGCGAAGAAAGCCGCCGACGACTGACTCAAGAAACGACCAGCCATCTGGACTCGGCGGCGGCCGCCCAGCTAAACCGTCGCCGGATCCATGGAAAATATCGAAAACCTGATCTGAGAACCGCAAGACCCGAAGGAGGGAGACACCCATGCGCGTGTACTACGACCGCGACGCCGATGTGAACCTGATCAAGACCAAGAAGGTCGTGATCGTCGGCTATGGCAGCCAGGGCCATGCCCATGCCAACAACCTGAAGGACAGCGGCGTCAAGGACGTGGTCGTCGCGCTGAAGGAGGGCTCGCGCTCCCGCGCGAAGGCCGAGGCCGCCGGCTTCAAGTGCATGACGCCGGCCGAGGCCGCCAAGTGGGGCGACATTCTCATGATGCTGACCCCGGACGAGCTCCAGGGCGACATCTACAACGAGGACCTGAAGCCGAACATGCGCGCCGGTGCGGCGATCGCCTTCGCCCATGGCTTCAACGTCCATTTCAACTTCATCGAGCCGCGCGACGACATCGACGTGTTCATGATCGCGCCGAAGGGCCCGGGCCACACCGTTCGCTCCGAGTACCTGCGGGGCGGCGGCGTGCCGTGCCTGGTCGCCATCGACCAGGATTCCTCGGGCAACGCCCTGGAAGTCGCGCTGAGCTATTCGTCCGCCATCGGCGGCGGCCGCGCCGGCACCATCGAGACCACCTTCAAGGAAGAGTGCGAGACCGACCTGTTCGGCGAGCAGGTCGTCCTGTGCGGCGGTCTGTGCGAGCTGATCAAGGCCGGCTACGAGACCCTCTGCGAGGCCGGTTACGCCCCGGAGATGGCCTATTTCGAGTGCCTGCACGAGGTGAAGCTGATCGTCGACCTCATCTACGAGGGCGGCATCGCCAACATGAACTACTCGATCTCCAACACCGCCGAGTACGGTGAGTACGTCTCCGGTCCGCGGATCGTGACGGAGGAGACCAAGGCCGAGATGAAGCGCGTCCTGGCCGACATCCAGTCCGGCACCTTCGCCCGCAACTGGATGCTGGAGAACCGGGTCAATCAGTCCTCGTTCAAGGCCATGCGCCGCCGTGCGGCCGAGCACTCGATCGAGCAGGTCGGCGAGAAGCTGCGCGCCATGATGCCGTGGATCGCGGAGAACAAGCTGGTCGATCAGACCAAGAACTGATCGTCGGTTATTTGATTAACGGACGGGCGGGTCGGCCGGTGCTGACCTGCCCGTTTCGCGTTCGGAACGATGCCCGCCGTCGATCCGCCGGATTCGTCCGCGACTCTTTAACGAATCGCGGTGAAGAGCGCTTTGTAACTGTCTGCGAATCCTGATATTGTCATCGACGTAGCGTATCGGAGCAGCGCAAAGCGGTGGGGGCGGCGCAGCCAGGCTGTTTATAAGGCCGAAGCGTCGACACGCGGAATACGAGCCGGGCCGGAAGGCCGTCCAGGTGATCAGCCAGGGACGGCGGCCCAGACGGGATTCGATCGGCCAGTCCCATGGGAGACATGGACCGGGCCGCAACATCGACGGGACTGAGAAACGATGTTCTTCGCCAATCTCCTCGGAATGCTGTCCGCCGATATGGCCATTGACCTCGGCACGGCCAATACCCTGGTCTACGTCAAGGGCCGCGGCATCGTCCTCAACGAACCGTCGGTGGTCGCCATCGCCACGGTCCGCGGCAAGAAACAGGTGCTGGCCGTCGGCGACGAGGCCAAGCAGATGCTCGGCCGAACGCCCGGCAACATCCAGGCGATCCGGCCGCTGCGCGACGGCGTCATCGCCGATTTCGAAGTCGCCGAAGAGATGATCAAGCACTTCATCCGCAAGGTGCACAACCGCCGCTCCTTCGCCAGCCCGCAGGTCATCGTCTGCGTGCCGTCGGGGTCGACCGCGGTTGAGCGTCGCGCCATTCAGGAGAGTGCGGAGAGCGCCGGAGCCCGCCGGGTGTTCCTGATCGAGGAGCCGATGGCCGCCGCGATAGGCGCCAATCTGCCGGTCACCGAGCCGACCGGCTCCATGGTCGTCGATATCGGCGGCGGCACCACCGAGGTGGCCGTGCTGTCCCTGGGCGGCATCGTCTACTCGCGCTCGGTGCGCGTCGGCGGCGACAAGATGGACGAGGCGATCATCGCCTATATCCGCCGCAACCATAACCTCCTGGTGGGTGAGGGCAGCGCCGAGCGGATCAAGAAGGAGATCGGCTCCGCCTATCCGCCGGAGGACGGCACCGGCAAGGGCCTGCAGATCAAAGGCCGCGACCTGATGAACGGCGTGCCCAAGGAAATCATCATCGACCAGTCGCAGATCGCCGACAGCCTGGCGGAGCCCGTCAGCCAGATAGTCGAAGCGGTGAAGGTCGCGCTGGAACAGACCCCGCCGGAACTGGCGGCCGACATCGTCGACAAGGGCATCGTGCTGACCGGTGGCGGCGCGCTGCTCGGCAATCTCGACTTCGTGCTGCGCCATGCCACCGGCCTGCCGGTGATGATCGCCGACGACCCGCTGTCCTGCGTGGCGCTCGGCACCGGCCGGTGCCTGGAAGAGATGAAGGTGCTGCGCAACGTGCTGATCGGTGCGTACTGACATCCACGCCGTGCAGGCGCATTCGAAACTCCGTCTACCCGTGAGGTGACCGGCGATCATGGCGAAGCGACCCGGATCGTTCAGCAGCGTGGCACAACCCGTGCGTTCACTGTGGAGCCGGTTCGCCTTCGCCACGCTGATCATTGCCGCCTTCGCGCTCATGCTGCTGGGCAAGGCGGACGTCCTGCTGGTGGAGCGGACGCGCGTGGTGGTGCTGGACGCGCTGGCGCCGGTGATCGAGGTGGCGGCGCGCCCGGCCGAGGCCGTGACCGACCTGATGAACAATGTCCGCGACCTGCGCTACCTGCGGGCCGAGAACGCCCGGCTGGCCGTGGAGAACGACCGGCTGGACCGCTGGCAGCATGTCGCCCGCCGGCTTGAGGCGGAGAACCGGGCGCTGCGGGCGCTGACCAACTTCGTGCCGCCGAAGGAGATCGATTTCGTCAGCGCGCGGGTGATCGCCGATGGCGGCGGCGCCTTCGTGCGCAGCGTCATGATCACCGCCGGCCGCAAGGACGGTCTCGCCCTCGGCAACGCCGCGGTCAGCGGCGAGGGGCTGGTCGGCGGTATCGTCGAGGTCGGCGAGGCCTACAGCCGGGTCCTGCTGATCACCGACCTGAACTCGCAGATCCCGATCGTGATCGAGCGGACCCGCGACCCGGGCGTGCTGGCCGGCGACAACACCCGCTCGCCCCGCATCGTCTATCTGCCGCAGAACGCCCAGGTCCTGCCCGGCGACCGGATCGTCACCTCCGGCCATGGCGGCGTATTCCCGCCGGGTCTGGCGGTCGGCATGGTGACCACGATCACCGACGGCTCGATCCGGGTGACGCCCTTCGTCGACTGGGAGCGGCTGGAATACGTGCGCATCCTGAAGACCGGCTCCGACGGCGTGGTCCAGCCCGAGAGCGCCCATCTGCCGCCGTTCTCCGTCATGGGTCCGGAGACCGCGCCCCGCTCCGGCGGGACGAAACAATGATGCGACCGACCGCGGCTCAACGTCTCGATCTCTGGATCCGCCAGTCGACGCCGATGGTGCTCACCGCGATTCTGGCGGTCCTGTCGGTGATCACCATCGGCATTCCCGGCTATGCCTCGGTGGTGCCCGGCTACACCGCCATGGCGACGTTCTACTGGGCGGTGTTCCGTCCCGACCTCCAGCCGGCCTCGGCCCTGTTCCTGATCGGCGTGCTGCAGGACATCCTGACCGGCACCCCGCTCGGCCTGACCGCGGTCAGCCTGCTGCTGCTGCACGCCTTCGCCCTGTCCCAGCGGCGCGCGCTGATCACCAAGCCGTTTCTGCTGACCTGGGTCGGCTTCATGCTCATCCAGCTTCCGGTCTCGATCCTCGCGTGGATGATGATGTCGATGCTGCAGTTCCGCCTGGTCGGGCCGGAGCCGGCGCTGTTCCAGTACCTGGTGACCGTGCTCGGCTTCCCGGTCGTGGCCTGGCTCTTCGTCCGCCTGCACCGTTACGTGGTCCGGTGACCCCATGCTGAAGGCGAGCGAGCAGGACGTCCAAAAGGTCTTCACCCGCCGCGCGCTGGTGCTGGCGGGAGGCAAGCTCGCCCTGATCGGCGCGCTCGGCGCCCGGCTGTACTACCTGCAGGTGGTCGAGGCCGACCGCTACGAGCTGCTGTCGCGCGGCAACCAGTTCAATCTGGAGCTGCTGCCGCCGGTGCGGGGGCGGATTCTCGACCGCAACGGCGTGGCGCTGGCCGACAACCAGGACAATTTCCGCGTCGAGATCGTGCGCGAGCAGACCGACGACGTGGCGGCGACCCTGTCGGCCCTGCGCTCGATCATCGAGGTGCCGGACTGGGACGTGCGCCGGGTGCTGAAGGACGTAAAGCGCAAGCGCGCCTTCGTCCCGGTCACCGTGGTGGAGAACCTGACCCGCGAGGAGATCGCCCGGGTCGCCGTGAACGCGCCCTATCTGCCGGGGATCCGCATCGAGGTCGGCCGCTCCCGGCGCTATCCGTTTGCCGACACGGCCGTGCACATCACCGGTTACGTCGCCGCCGTGTCGGAAAGCGAGCTGACCGGTGACCCGGTGCTGGAGCTGCCCGATTTCCGCATCGGCAAGAGTGGCATCGAGAAGCTGCACGACCTCGGCATGCGCGGGACCGCCGGCCGCAGGCAGGTCGAGGTCAACGCGCTCGGCCGGATCATCCGAAAGCTTCCGGGCGAGGACGGCGAGCCGGGTCGGGACGTCAAACTGACGCTGGACATCAACCTGCAGCGCTACGCCACCGAACGCCTGTCGCGCGGCAATGCCGAGCGGCTGCCGACGGAGGATCCGCGGGCGCAACTCGCCCTGGCGCAGGCCGAACCGGCGATGCGGGATCTCTATGCCGACCGGCAGACGGTCCTGGTCGATGCCGAGGGCAAGGTGATCGAGGCGGAGAGCGGCTCCGCGGTGGTGATGGACGTCCATACCGGGGAACTGCGGGCGCTGGCCTCCGCGCCCGGCTATGACCCGAACCCGTTCAACCGCGGCCTGTCCGCCAAGGACTGGGAAGAGCTGCTGACCAATCCGCGCGGGCCGCTCAACAACAAGGCGGTGTCCGGTCAGTATCCTCCGGGCTCCACCTTCAAGATGCTGGTGATGCTGGCCGCCCTGGAATCCGGGCTGGCGGGGCCGGACACCAAGTTCTTCTGTCCGGGCCATCTGACTCTCGGCGACACCCGCTTCCACTGCTGGTCGCGCTACGGCCATGGCTGGCTCGACATGAAGCAGTCGATCGCCCAGAGCTGCGACGTCTACTACTACGAGCTGGCCAAGCGGATCGGGATCGACCGGATCTCCTCGATCGCCAAGCGGTTCGGCCTGGGCGAGCTGACCGGGGTCGACATCCCCGGCGAACGCCGCGGCCTGGTCCCGTCCCGCGAGTGGAAGCTGGCGACGACCGGCGTGCCCTGGCAGATGGGCGAGACGCTGGTGGCGGCGATCGGGCAGGGATTCAATCTCGCCACCCCGCTTCAGCTCGCGCTGATGACGGCCCGGCTGGTCAATGGCGGCAAGGCTGTGGTGCCGCATATCGAGTTTCCCAACGGCCCGCCCGAAGCGGCCGAGGACATGGCCGTCGACACCCGCCACCTGGAAGCGGTGCGGGTGGCGATGTCGGAGGTGGTCAACGGGCCGCGCGGCACGGCGCGCAAGATCCAGGGCAGCCCGGACGACGTGAAGATCGGCGGCAAGACCGGCACGGCCCAGGTCCGGCGCATCACCATGGCCGACCGGGCGTCCGGCGCCTACAAGGAGGAGAAGCCCTGGCGCTTCCGGGACCACGCGCTGTTCGTCGGTTTCGGGCCGGTGGAGGCGCCGCGCTATGCCGTGGCGGTGGTGGTCGAACATGGCGGCGGCGGGTCGTCGATGGCGGCCCCGATCGGCGCCGACGTGCTGCGGGAGGCGTTGCGGATCGATCCGCCGGGGCCGACCGCCTCGGGCGAAAGCGGTGCTCCCACGCCCGAGAGGCAGGACGGTTGATGGCGATCTCCTTCCGCTCCGACGGCCTGAATCCGCCCGAACTTTCGATCGGCCAGAAGCTGGTGGCGATCAACTGGCTGCTGGTGCTGCTGGTGGTCACGATCGCCGGCGTCGGCTGCCTGATGCTGTATTCCGCCGCCAACGGCGACTGGACGCCCTGGGCCTACCGCCACGCCCTGCGCTTCGGCATTGGCCTGACCGCTATGCTGACCATCGCCCTGATCGACATCCGGTTCTGGATACGCACCGCGTATCTCGGTTACCTGGCGGCCCTGCTGCTGCTCGGGGCGGTGGAGATCATGGGCGAGATCGGCATGGGCGCGCAGCGCTGGATCGATCTCGGCCTGTTCCAGCTCCAGCCGTCCGAGGTGATGAAGATCTGCCTGGTGCTTGCCCTGGCCCGGTATTTCAACGGCCTGACCTACGAGGAGGTCGGCAACCCGCTGAACCTGATCATCCCGCTGCTGATGGTGGCACTGCCGGCTATGCTGGTGCTGAAGCAGCCGGATCTGGGGACGGCGCTGATGATGATCGCCGGGTCCGGCGCGATCTTCTTCCTGGCGGGCGTGCGGATCTGGAAGTTCCTGGCGCTGATTGCGGCCGGGGTGGCGGCGGTGCCGATCGTCTGGCAGTTCCTGCGCGAGTATCAGCAGAAGCGCATTCTCACCTTCCTCAATCCGGAGAGCGATCCGCTCGGCTCCGGCTATCACATCCTTCAGTCCAAGATCGCGCTGGGCTCCGGCGGAATCTTCGGCAAGGGCTTCCTGAAGGGCAGCCAGAGCCACCTGAACTTCCTGCCGGAGAAGCAGACCGACTTCATCTTCACCATGCTGGCCGAGGAGTTCGGCATGGTCGGGGCGTCGTGCCTGATCGGGCTGTACGTGCTGGTGCTGGCCTATGGCTTCGCCATCGCCATCCGCGCGCGCAGTCAGTTCGGCCGGCTGGTCGCGCTGGGGGTGACCACGACGCTGTTCCTCTACCTGTTCATCAACGTCGCGATGGTGATGGGGTTGATCCCGGTGGTCGGCGTGCCGCTGCCGATGATCAGCTATGGCGGCACGGCGATGCTGACGATGATGATCGGGCTGGGGCTGCTGCTCGGCGTCTCTGTGCATAGGGACGTGCGCATCGCCCGCGCCGGGGTCGAGGAGGACTGAGTCGGCCTCCGGTCGCAATCAGCCGGCGGCGAGCACCGCGTTCAGGTCGGGATAGACCTTGAGGATCGTCAGGAAGCCGCTGATCTCGAAGACCTCGCGGATTTCCGGCGACATGGAATGCATGGAGAACTGGCCTTTCGCCGCGGCGGTCCGTTTGGCCGCCACCAGCAGCACCCGCAGTCCGGCGCTGGACACGTAGTCGATGCCGCCGAAATCGATGGTGATCTTGGTCTGTCCGGCCCCGATCCGCTCCAGCAGGGCCTTCTCCAGCTCCGGCGACGTGTTGCTGTCCAGCCGCCCCTTGGGGGCCACTTCCAGCAATTCGCCATGGGTCGCGGTGTCGATCTGCATGTTTCCGGATCCTTCCAGGTCAGTCTCGGGTCGAGAGTAACGGTTCGTCGTTGCGCCGTCATGCCGGGGCGTTGAGCGCCAGCACCATGTCCAGCACGTTGCGGTCGCCGTCGCGGGTATAGCGCGTCTCGGCCATCACGGTCTTGACGATGTGCACGCCGAGCCCGCCGATGGCCCGGTCCTCGACGCTCGCGTCGATGTCCGGTTCCGGTGCGTCGGTCAGCGGGTCGAACGGCCGCCCGCTGTCGGCGATGCGGATGTCGAGCCGGTCGCCGTCGAGGGTGAGGGCGATCTCGATCGCATCCTCACGGATGTCGCCAGTATCGAAGCCGTACTTGATGACGTTGGAGACGATCTCCTCCACCGACATGTCCAGATGCATGGCGCTGCGCATCGGCAGGTCGTGCGCCTCGGCGAAGCCGCCGATCTCCGCGGCGATCCGATCGAGCTCCTCGGCCCGGTTGGCGGCGGTGATGGTCATGGTCGGCGTCGGCATCGCTCAGGCCCTCGCGTCCGGCGCGACGATGCCGTGGCCCGGCAGGCGGCCGATCTCCTCAGCCCGGTCCCGACACCGACAGCGGACCGCCGTCATGAGCGGTCCGCTCCGGCGCCCGGAGGCGTCGCGATGTGAGGAGCCGCCGCCAGGGCGTCGAGCGCTTCGTGCATGCGGGCGAGCAGGAGCTGATCGTTGCGGGCTGTGTCCAAGAGCTTTCCTCGCAGTTCTGCGACATCGGCGGCGATCTTGTTCGCCACCTCCGCCAGGCCGCCATCGGGTAGATGGTGGTGGAGAATCCGGATCAGGCGGGTGATCTGGAGCAGGACACGCAGGATGGAGAAGCCGAACTCCGGCACCGCGGTTCCCGTCTTGGACACCGTATTCTTCAGCATTCTCACATAGTTCGGCGCCAACCGCAGCAATCCCGATGCGAAGTCGCGCACCACATGCTCGCTGATCGTCTCCACATGGGGATGGGCATGGGTGCGCTCGCGCTCGACGACGTCCAGGGTGCGCGAGATGACGGCGACCACATGCTCGACGGAGACCAGCATGGCGGCAATGTCGAAATGCACGAACATGTCGGCCGCGTCGCCCCCACGATCGATCACGGTCAGCGCCGACAGCAGGGCGATCTTGGCGTAATGGTCGCGAAGCCGCCCGACCTCCGCCATGGCCTGGCGGTCGTCCAACCGGGCGGCCACCCGGATCATCGCCTCCATGGCGGCGAGATCCACCATCGCGGCCCGGTAATCGGGGGAGTCTTCCGGCGATTGCAGCGCCTTGAACCGATCGACGCGGTCCGTGGCCTCTGCCGCCATCCGCGCCCCGATCCGCTTGATCAGCGCGCTGGCCTCGGTGCCGGATCCGCTGGCCCGTTGCCAGGCGGCCAGGGCGCCGAGCAGGGCGGCCGCATCCAGCGGACCGACGGCCGCGTCCCCCTCGGTGTCGGCGCCGGGGTTCCGCCAGCTCTCGCGGGCCGCGTCGTCGAACGCCTGCGCCAGGGACGGGAGAACGTCGACGACAATCTGTCGCTGCAGCCGGCTCGCACCGCTCTGGGCCGTCCGCCGGAGGTCGCCGCCCTCCGCCTTCGCCCGGCGATAGTCGTCACCGAATCGCGACAGGCATCGAACGGCATTGTGGACGGCGACGGTACCGCCCAGGGGGGCGACGAGGCCGTGCTCGACAGCCCGCAGGCTTGCGTCGAACATGTTCGAGCTCAATCGGGGGTGCGCCGCCATGACCGCGCCGATGCCTCGTCGGTGACGTTGTGATCGGGCAGGCTACCTGTGCCGGCCGGTCAATCCAACTGTTCCGGCCAACTGTTCCGGCCAACTGTTCCGGAAGGGCTCGCGCCGGCGGCCGGCGGCTGACGTCGGAAAAGCTAACCTAGTCGGGAAGTTGCGTTGGAATCATTCAAAGATCTTTGTTTCATCAGCGAAGAATTTCGGACATGTTATAACCTCTCCGTAAGCCTATTCCCGTCAGGCTGAACGTGGCATGAATTCGGCGACATGCTTTCGGATCAGAATGTACGAGGAGCTAGAGTTCGTGCAGCGGACTGTTGGTCGGATACGGGCGTGGAGGCGCCGCATGGCAGAAGCTCGCGGTTCGGGAGCGTCTATGGTTGTTGCCTGGGGCAGTTGCCAGGTGCACCTGAAACAGAATGTTGAGAGGTGACGCGTCGATGAGTTTTCGAGCCGCAGCGATAGCAGCGTTCGCGATCGGGGGACTGGTCGCCGCCGCAGGACTGGGCGGAGCGCCGGTCGATGCCGAAGCACAGGGCGATCCGGCCGCGCCGGGCGACGTGTCCGCCAATGTGCCGGCTGCCGAAGCCGCCGCCGACGGAAGTGCCGACCGAAGTGCAGCCGGACTCGTGTCCCGCAGTGCCGGCGGCCTGAACGCCGGCGCGAGCGCGGTCGCCGAGACCGGCTGGCAGCTTGCGGCGGGCGCCTATTATCTCGGCGGCGAACTCGTCGAATCGTCGCAGATCATCGGTATCAGCACACTGCAGATGCTGGGCCTGCTCTCCACCGAAGGGGCGCAGGACCGCGCGCGCCTTGGTGAAGGCGGCGTCGCGAGCCTGTGGTGGGGCAGCAGCGCCGGGGACGAGCCGCCCGCCGTGGAGGCACCGGCGCCCCATCCGTTCGCCACGGAGACCACGACGCCGACGGCGGATCCCGCCGGCCGCCGGTCCGCCGGCGGCGACCGGTCGCTTCTTGCGGCGACCCAGACCGGACCGCGCAGCCCGTTCCGTCCGGTGGCGCTGAACACCGCCGACAGCGAGGGGGAGACGGCGCCGGGGACCTCTGCTGATCGGACCGCCTCCGACCAGGGCGCGGCGACGGACGATATCTGTTCCTGGGCGCCGAAGAGCAAAGGCAAGGCGGCGGCCCTCAGCGGCGAGGATGTCGCTGTGCTCAGCAGGCTCGGCCTGATGGATGAGAGCGCCCAGCGCCTCCCCGACGGCACGATCTTCCTGCCCAAGGTGACGCAGCGCCTGCTGGAGGTCCGCACCGCCTACACCTGCAAGGGCACGGTGTCGACGACCCGGCGGCTGGTGGGCCATGTGATCGCCAACCCGACCAGCAGCGGTCTGGTCCAGGCCGAGCAGAACGGCCGGATCGAGGCCGGCGAATTCGGTTTCCCGGTGATCGGGCAGCGGGTGGAGAAGGGCCAGTTGCTCGGCTATCTGATCCCGATCCTGTCGAGCATGAGCCGTGCCGAGCTGCAGGGCCAGATCGCCCTGGTGCGCGGCCAGATCGCCGAGCAGGAACTGGCGATCGCCCGGACGCGGGAACTGCCGCTGCTGCCGTTCCGCGAGGGGCGCATTCTGTCCCTGCGGATCGAGCTCAACCGGCTGCGCGCTCAGCGTGACGCCCTGATCGAGGGGCTGGACGCCCGCCAGCCGCTGATCGCGTCGGTGTCCGGCGTGATCGCCCGGTCCGAGGTACGCGTCGGTCAGGTGGTCGAGGAGCGCCAGCTGCTGTGGGAGATCGCCGATACCGACGATCTCTGGGTCGAGGCCGACTCCTTCGGGTCGCAGACCAATTTCGCCGATACCGGTTCGACGGCGCAGACCCAGGACGGTCAGGTGATGGATCTGGTGCTCCAGGGCCTCGGCCTGTCCACCGACGGGGCGCAGTCCTCGCCCGTTCAGTTCCGCGTCGACGGTGTGCCTGACGGCGTGCGGATCGGCCAGCAGGTCGTGGTGAACGTCCGCGAGCTCGGCGAGGTCGAGGGCGTGCTGGTGCCGCGCAGCGCCCTGGTGCGCCAAGGCAACGGCGAGATGACGGTCTGGGTCGCCAAGGGCCCCGAGCAGTACGAGCCGCGCAAGGTCAAATGGAGTTCGGCCGGCGCGGAGGTGGCGATGATCGAGGCCGGCCTCGAAGACGGCGTACGCGTCGTCGTCGCCGGGGCCACCCTGTTGTCGGAGATCCGCTGATGCACCGCACGAATGCCTGGAGCGCCCGGATGATGAAGTGCGCGACGATAGCGGCACTGGCAGCGCTGATCCTGACGGTGCCGGCGGCGGCCCCGAAGGCCGGCCCCGGCCATAACCACGGGACCGAGGAGGCGCTGCCGACGGTGTCCCTGGACGACTTGCGTCCGCGGGCCATCGCCGCCGGAACCTGGTTCGAGTTCGTCGCCATGCCGGTCTCCGGCGCGCTGGCGATCTTCCTCGACAACGCCGACACCAACGCCCCGGTGCTGGACGCCTATGTGGAACTGCTGACCGTGGCCGACGCGCCGCTGATCGCCGAGCAGGTGGTGCCCGGGGTCTATCTCGCCTCGCCCTGGCCGCCCGCCGGAGTCGATCCGGAGACGCTGCGCGGATCGGACGTGGTCGTGACCGTGGTCGCCGAGGCCGGGGAAGACCTGATGGTCGTCGGCCTGTCCGATGCGGTGGTCGACGCGTCGCTGGAGAGCGGCCAGACCGCGCCCGGGGACGGCCATGCGAGCCTCACCGACGGGGTGAGCGAACTGGCGTCGGCCGAGGACGCCGGTGGGACCTGGATGATCCTGATGGGTGGTCTGCTCTCGCTGGCCGGCCTGTCGGCCGGCATCCGCTACCGGGGCGTCGCCCGCTGGGTCGGCATGAGCGCGGTGGTCGCCGGCCTTGCCATCGGCATCTCGACCACCGGCCTGGTTTGAGGGCCGGCCTCTCCATCCCGCCTACCTGACTGTAGAGAGCCGGCTCCATGTTCGCTCAACTCGTCCAGCAAAGCCTACGGAACCGGCTCTTCGTCCTGGTGATCGCACTCGCGATGGTCGGCTACGGCCTGCTGTCGCTGAGCCGTATGCCGGTCGACGTCTATCCCGACCTGACGCGCCCGATGGTCACCATCATCTCCGAGGTCCCCGGCCTGTCGGCCGAGGAGGTGGAGGCGCTGGTCACCTACCCGATCGAGAGCGGCATGGCCGGCCTGCCGGGGCTGGCACGGGTGCGCAGCGTCTCCGGGCGCAGCATCTCCATGGTCTATCTCGAGTTCGGCTGGGACACCGACGTGCTGGTCGACCGCCAGTTCGTGGTCGAGCGCCTGGAGCAGATCTCCGAAACGCTGCCGCATGGCGTGGTGCCGTTCATGACGCCGATGTCCTCGGTCATGGGCGAGATCATGCTGCTGGCCTTCACCAGCGACGGCGAGACCTCCGCCATGGAGCTGCGGGAGATGGTGGACTGGGTGGTCCGCCCGCGCCTGATGGCGGAGCCGGGGGTGGCCCAGGTGATCCCGATCGGCGGCGAGGTCCGGCAGTTCCGCGTTACGCCCGATCCGGCCCGGATGATGGCGGTGAACGTGACCATCGACGAGTTGTCGGACGCGATGCGCAGCTTCGGCACCAATACCGGCGGCGGTTTCGTCGAGCAGTCCGACCGCGAATACGTGATCCGCAACCTGGGCTCCGGCAGCAAGCTGGAGGATCTGAGGCGGGTCCGCGTCGCCGAGCGGGACGGCATCTCGATTCCGCTCGAGCAGGTCGCCGATGTCGATTTCGTCGCCCGACCGAAGCGCGGCGACGCCGGATACGGCGGCTCGGCGGCGGTCATCACCTCCGTCATGAAGCAGCCGGGCATCGACACGCTCGACCTGGTGGACCGGGTGAAGACCGCTCTCGACGGGCTGAGCGCCGGCTTCCCGGCCGATGTCCAGGTGCATTCGCCGCTCTACAACCAGGCGGATTTCATCGAGATCTCGATCGACAACGTGAAGCGCGTGCTGATCGAGGCGTCGGTCGTCGTCGCGATCGTGTTGGCGGTGTTCCTGGTCAATGCCCGCACCACGATCATCTCGCTGACCGCCATTCCGATCTCGGCCCTGTCGGCCATTCTGGTGCTGCACGCCTTCGGCCTGTCGATCAACACCATGACGCTGGGCGGTCTCGCCATCGCCATCGGCGAGCTGGTCGACGACGCGGTGGTCGGCGTGGAGAACGTGTTCAGGCGATTGCGGCAGAACGCGGCCCTGCCGACGCCGCGGCCGGCGCTCGAAGTCATCGCCAACGCCTCCATCGAGGTGCGCTCCGGCATCCTGATCGCCACCATCATCATCATCGTCGTGCTGGTGCCGCTCTACGCCCTGTCCGGGATCGAGGGGCGGATGTTCACGCCCTTCGCCACCGCCTACATCATCGCCATCCTGGCGAGCCTGCTGACGGCGACCACGATCACCCCGGTGCTCTGCTACTACCTGCTGCCGAATTCGAAGCTCATGCAGGCCGGCGACGGCGCGGTGCTGTCGAAGCTGAAGCAGTGGAACCGGTGGATCGTGCGCTGGGCGCTGGCCCGCTGCTGGACCCTGGTGGCCGGCGTCGCCGCCGTAGCACTGCTGAGCGGCCTGTCGGCGCTGGCCCTGCCGCGCATCTTCATGCCGACGGCGAACGAGGGCTCTCTGGTCGTGCTGGTGCAGGCGCCGTCCGGCACCTCGCTGGAGGCCTCCAACCGGATCGGCGGCGTGATCGAGCACCTGCTGCTGCAGGTCCCCGATGTGCTTGCGGTCGGCCGGCGCACCGGTCGGGGCGAGCTCGACGAGCATGCCGAGAACGTCAACGTGAGCGAGTTCAACGTGCGCCTCGCGGTCGGCAGCCGACCCGGCGAGGAGGTGTCGGCCGACATCCGCCGGAAGCTCGCGCCGTTCCCGGTCCGGGTGTTCATGGACCAGCCGATCTCGCACCGGATCGACAACATGATCTCCGGGGTGCGGGCCAAGATCGCGCTGAAGATCTTCGGCGACGATCTGGACGTGCTGCGCAATCTGGCGGAGGGCTTCGCCAAGGACATGCGGACCATTCCCGGCATCGGCGACGTGGCGGTCTCCACCCAGTCGCGCCTGCCGGAGATCTCGATCGCGGTGGACCACGAGCGGGCGGCCGCCTACGGCATCGCCCCGTCCCAGGTGCTGGAGACCCTGCAGCACATGGCCCTCGGCTTCACCCCCTCGGAGGTGTTCGAGGGCGAGCGCCGCTTCGATCTGGTGATCCGTATGAAGGACGCGGACCGCGATTCCGAGGGCCTGTCGGCGCTGCTGATCGATACCCCGCGCGGCCATGTGCCCCTGTCCACCTTCGCCGACATCATCGAGACCGACGGTCCCGACAACATCGACCGCGAGAACATGCGCCGCCGGATCGTGGTGCGCGCCAACGCGGATGCCGGCGACATGAGCCAGGTGGTCGACGCCATCAACGATCAGGTGAGCGTGGCCGAACTGCCCACGGGCTATTTCGTGAACCTGGACGGCACCTTCCGGGCCGAGGAACACGCCTCGAAATCGATCCTGCTGCTGTCGCTCGCCTCTCTGGCGATGATCTTCGTGGTGCTCTACACCCGCTACCGCCGGACCAGCCTCTGCCTGATCATCATGACCATCATCCCGATGGCGGCGATCGGCGGCATCGCCGGGCTCTGGGTGTTCAACCTGCCCCTGTCCATCGCCGCCATGTTCGGTTTCGTGACCCTGGCCGGCATCACCGCGCGCAACAGCATTCTGAAGATCAGCCACTACATCAACCTGGTGCTGAGCGAGGGCGAGCGCTTCGGCGACGACATGATCGTGCGCGGCAGCGAGGAACGGCTGGCGCCGGTGCTGATGACCAGTCTGTCGGCCGGGCTCGGCCTGGTCCCGCTGCTCTTCGGCTCGGAGATCCCGGGACGCGAGATCCTGCACCCGATCGCGGTGGTCATCTTCAGCGGCCTGATCAGCGCCTTGGTGCTGGACACCCTGCTCACCCCGGTCCTGTTCAAGCTGTTCGGCGAAAAATCGCTCGAGTATCTGCAGGCTCAGAGACTGGAAGGCGGCGGGCTCAAGGAAGCGTATTGAGGCCCCCGGAGAAGAGACGAAACGTCAATCGAATGGAAAGGAACAAGCAGATGCGCATCGTTCGCGATCTTCTCACCGTGGCCCTGATGGCGGGCGGCCTGGCCCTGTCGGCCGTGACCCTGTCGGCACCGGCCCTGGCCCAGCATTCCCACGGCGAACACGAAAAAGGCCCGAACGGCGGGCAGATCTTCGCCGTCGGCCCCTATGATGCCGAGATCGTGGTGCAGGAAGAGGCGCTGATCGTCCGGCTGATCGAGCATGGCGGCAAGGACCTCACCGAGGAGGCGACGGGCGGCGACCTGGTGCTGCTGATCGGCGGCAAGCCGACCAAGATCGCCCTGGTCATGGAGAACGGCGCGCTCGTCGGCAAGCTCGACGACCACCTGCCGGATGAGGTAGATGCTGTCATCCGGATCAAGACCAAGGACGGTAAGGTCCACGCTGGCAAGGGCGAGCTCGAGCATGAGCACCACTGAGCGGGCGTGAGGTCGGGCGTGCCGGGATGACCGGGGTCGGTCAGGGGGAACGACGGCGATGACATACGATATCGGTCTGCAACTGGCCGGCGTTCCGCTGAGCACCGCGATACCCTTCGCGGTCGCAATCGGCATCCTGCTGTCGATCGTCGGCTCCTGGCTGGTGAACTCGGTGTTCACCCCGTTCGAACTCGAACCGAACAACTTCATCGGCGGGGCCAAGTTCGGCTTCCTCGGCGAGGTCTACGCGGTGACCCTGGGCCTGGCGATGATCGGCGCCTTCGATCATTTCACCACCGCCCAGACCAATACCCAGCGCGAGGCGGCGACGCTGTCGTCCCTGTCCTGGGCGGCCGACACCTATGACCAGCCTGGGCAGGAGGCGGACCGCGCGGCCATGCGGCGGGCGGTCCAGGAATATGCCCGGGCGGTGGTGGAAAAGGAGTGGCGAGTGATGAGCTACGGCCTCGCCGATCCGGACGTCTCCAACCGCCTCGCGGATATGAACGACGTCTTCATGCGGGTCGAGCCGATGACCGAGGCGCAGGCCTCGCTGCAGCAGAACACCATCGAATGGGTGAATCAGATCAACGAGTACCGCGCACTCCGTCTGACCACGGTGTCGCGGTCGCTGATCGCCCTGGTTTGGGCGGTGCTGGTCAGCGGCACCCTGATGGCGATCGTGTTTCCCTGGTTCTTCGGGACGGTGAACGTGGTGTCGCAGACGGTGATGTCGGCGCTGCTCACGTCCTTCCTCATGCTTCACCTGCTGATGGTGCTGCAGCTCAGCTATCCGTTCATCGGCGACGCGTCGATCAGTCCGACGGCCTTCCTGAACGTCATGCGATAGGCGGGCACGGGGTAGGGGGTATTCGAGGCCGGAGGTAACCGACGCAGGCGCCTATTGCGCGGCGGCCGGGACGAAGGTCCAGGACGCGTCGAGGTCATCGTCCTCCACGGAGATCGTCACCTCGGTCATGCTCAACCCGACCGGCGGCCGGTTCTCCTGCATGTCGGAGGCGTTCAGCAGCAGGCGCACCAGCTCCATCTCCGGTCGGAACGGCGTGTCCTCGACCTCCAGCACGTCGCGCCACAGGGCCAGCCGGCCTTCCTTCTCGATCTTCCGCTCATAGGCGAAGGTGATGCCGTCGACCTGCTTGCCGTCCTTGGTGAAGCTGATCGATGTCAGCCGGAAGCCGGCCCGATCGGCGATGGCGGCGAGACCCGCCGGGTCGTCGTAGGCCATCCCGGCGACGGCGCGTGCCGCACTCTCCCCGCGATCGGGAATCTCGATCGCGCCGAGGGTGCTGTCGAACCAGTCTGAGATCGCCGTCTCGATTCCCGAAACCCAGCCCGCGACGGCCTCCAGCGCGGAGCCGACGACCCCTGCGCGGGCGGCCGACGGCTGCGCGACGGCCAGTGCCGCCGCGAGGATCACCACGGAGGCGCCGGTCCGCAGGATTCTGCGGCTGGAAGTGCTCTTGGAAAGGATCATTCGAGAAACCGCCCGTCAGGAAACCAGCGAACTAAAGCGGAAAACGGGCCGCCGGGCAACATCATGGTATCGCTTGTCGGTGCCGTGGTTCATCATTGCGCCATCACTGCACAAGATGTTGTCCGCCATGGCCAGTATTCTCGTTGTCGCCACCAGTAAGGGTGGAACCGGAAAGACAACCATCGGGGCCGCGCTGGCGTCTTACTGGCGCGACCAGGGCAAGGCGGTGGCCATTCTGGACACCGATCCGAACGAAGCCATGGCCCGATGGGCGCGCAAGAGCGCGTCGGGCTTCAAGGGCATCTCCGTGGATGCCAACGCCAACGAGCACGAGATCATCGAGTCGGTCTACGCCCTAGCGGAGAAGGCCGATGTGGTGGTCGTCGATACCGCCGGGTTCGGCAACCAGGCGATGGTCTATGCGGTCGGCGTCGCCGACATGGTGCTGATCCCAGTGATGCCGGACGAGGCCAGCCTGTTCGAGGCGGCGAAGATGAAGCAGGTGATCAGCTCCGCCAGCAAGCTGACCCGGCGCGAGATTCCGTTCCATTCGGTGCTGAACCGGGTCAAGCGGATGACCACGGTGGTGCGGCACACCGAGCGCAACCTGGAGCAACTCGGCCTGAACCCGCTGAAGGCGCGGATCGGCGACCGGGTGATTTTCCAGGAGGCGTCCTATCACGGCGCCTCGCCGCTGAGCCTCGCCCCGAAGAACCGGGCGACGCTGGAGATCCGCAACCTCGCCCGCGAGATCGAACCGGTCCTGTTCGCCGAATAAAGCGAAAGGGGACCGGCAGTGCCGATCCCCTAATCTGTGTCCGCGACGGTCTGCGGCGGCCCTCTTACTTCCGAGCGCCGGTTACTTCCGGGTGCTGGCCACCGTCTCGATCATGAACAGCTCCAGATCTTCGGTCGCCGTCTGCGCCTTCTGCTGGGTCTCGACCTGCTCGATCCAGTCCGCGGTCATCGCCTTCAGGGTCTCCGGCAGGGTCTGCAGCTCCAGGATGACCGCGTCGAAATCGCCGTCCTCGGCGGCGTCCTCCGCCCGCGCCATGATGGCGAGCGGCGAGGTTCCCTCCGGCGGGGTGGCGCCGTCGAGACGCCAGCGCAGGCGGGTGGTGGCCGCGGTCAGGTTGGCCATGGTCTCCGACACCCGCTTGGCCAGGTCGCCCTCGGACTCGACGGTCTGATAGGACGCGATCACGGCATGGGAAATGTCCCCGAAGCCGGCCTGCAGCTCGCGGGTCGTCGGGACGCCGGCCGGGGCGAGCGGCTCCAGCGCATACACCGAGGCCACCGCGTCGTTCTCGCCGACGATCGCGCGGAACAGGGCGAGCTCCTCCTCAAACGGATCGCCCGACCCGATCGCGTCGTTCAGGTCGGTGGCCGCGATCATGATCGACGGCACCTTCACCGCCGCGATCGATGCCTGCATGGCATCCTGCTCGACGCCGAGCGCCTGGATGTTCGCCTCCAGACCGGCCACGGCGGTCAGCAGATCGGTTTGCTGCACCTTGATGGCATTGAGGTCATCCGCGGTCACCGCCGGTTCCGCCGACCGGTCGTTGAGCACGGGGATCAGGATGGCGATGACGATGGCGGCGATGCTGAGAATGATCGGCAGGCTGACCAGCCCGGAACCGCCGGACGCGCTCGGCTGCGGCGCCGGCACACGGGTATATCCGCCCCCGGATCCCGATCCGCCCGATCCCGATCCGCCCGACCCCGAACCACCGGAGCCGGACCCCGATCCGCCGGACGGCGTGGCGCCGGTGGTTGAAGAGGATGTGGTCGACGAAGCTGCGGTCGACGAGGCGGCCGCCGTTGTTGCCGGGGCGGCTGCTGCCGGGGGGGCCGCAGCCGTCGGCGCTGCCGCCGGTGTAGCAGGAGCGGCTGCCGGTTTGCTCGCCGGTTCAGCCTTGGTCGCTGCCGCACTGGTGGCCGAGGCTGCGGCCTTCGCGCCCGGCGCCTTGGCGGCCGTGGAACGGGTGGCGGTCGATTTGCCGCGTGGTTTCGACGGCGTCCGTGTCCCGGTCGATGCGGTCTTGCGCTTCGTCGTCTTGGCAGTGCTGCCGGTGTCCTCGTCGGTCACGGTCATGTCCCCGTCTTGCGTGAGCCAGCCTTTGGGCAAAGCATACTACAGTGGATTTGAAATGTATCGGCCGCAGCGGCCCTGGCAGGTCGAAAGATGCCGAACATCAATGTCCCGCCGGCCGTTGCACATAACGGTAATACTGCAGGATCATCAGGGCGAGCAGCGCGGTCCAAAAGTTGAAGGTGCACAGCGTGTAGGCCAGCAGCATGATCACGTACATGGCCAATGCCTGCATCAGGAGTATTTCGTACATCATGGCGAAGACGCCAATCAGAAACTCCTCGCCGCGCAGCATGACCAGCGTGGCGATCGCCGACGCCAAGAGGGCGGCGCTCACGGCCACCCCGTAGATCATCCACGACCCGGAGAGGTCCTGGCTGCTCAGCATGCTCCAGAGAGCGTCGTAGCGGTACAGGCCGGGATTGGCGATGTCGGTGAGGAACCGGCGCCACGTCACGTCCCAGGCCCCGCCATCGGCGACGATCGCGTTGATGTCGAAGGAGGGGCGCTCGGGGCTGGCGGCGATCACGCCGATCCCCAGGAGAAGGCCGGTGGTCATCGCCAGCTTGGAGAGCAGCGGAATGCGGTGGAAGAAGACCAGGGGGCGGACATGCCAGATCAGGTTTGCCACCACGTAGCCGACCAGCGGCAGGGCCACCAGAACGATCCCTCCGACGAGCCGGGCACCGAGGGTCGATAATAGTTCCGCTGGTTCCACCGGGGGCTCGAGGCCGGCCCTATTGGACCTTGCTCGCCCCCGGGTTGGCCGGCTGCACCGCCGAGCGGGCATAGACGACCGTCTCGAGCTGCCGCACCGCGCTGGTTGCCTCCAGCCGCTCGACCACGGCGTTCAGCCAGTCGGCCAGGGCGGCGGAGCGCAGCTCCGACTGCAGGGCCGCACCCTCGCGGATGACCAGTTCGAGATCGTCGCGGTCGAGAGCGTCGTCCATGGTGGCGATCGCCGACACCAGACCGCCGCCGCGGCGCGCTTCCGGCACGGTCGAGGAGCCGACAAGCATGTTGAACCAACTGCCGACCCGCTCCGACCAGGATTCCACCTTGGCGACGAGGGTCCCCATGTTGTTGAAGATCAGCCGCAGGTCCCGGCGCAGTTGGGGGATCGAGGCGATGCCGTCCTGGGCGCTCGCGGCCAGGGTGGTCAGCGAGTCCTGAATGCCGGGCGCCCCGTTCAGCACCCGCTGGGCGAAGGCCAGTTCCGGGGTGAAGGACTCCGCCCGGATGACCGCGTCGCGCAGCTGGATGACCGCCAGGATCGGCATGTTCTCGTTCTTGAAGGTCGCCACGGTCTGGGCGACCTGGTCGTTCAGGTCGAGCAGCCCGTTGAAGTCGGTGACCAGGGTGCCGAGGCGGCCCTCGATCTCCTCGAGCCGGCCGGTCAACTCGGCGCTCGCGGCGGCCTGGTCGTCGGTGCGTCCTTCGGCCGCCGCCATGCGGTCGGTCAGCACGCCGAGATCGGCGCGGGTGGCGGCGACCTCCTCCTGAACGGCGGCGATCGCGCCCCGGACCTCGGCGGCGGAGTCTTCAAGCTCCGCGCGCAGGGTGTCGGTCACGCCGGTCATGTCGGTGTCCAGGTCGGCGATCTGCCCCGCCTGGGTATCGGTCGTCTGCGCCAGGGTACCGACCTGCGCGGACAGCGCGTCGAGCTTCTCGGCGAGGTCGTCGCGGAACATCAGCGCGCGGGCGTCGTCGCCGGACACGCCCTGGGTCGCGCCGACCCGCTCCAACGCCTCGTTCAGCCGCGCGATGCGCTGGTCGAGACCGGCATAGGTCACCTCCAGACGCTGGGTGTCGTAGCCGGACAGGATGTCGATGGTGTCGTCGTTCAGATACGGCTTGCCGTACTCGGTCAGCAACGCATGGATCTCGCCACGGTAGCTCGGCGCGCCGATGGCGGCGACGGCGGCGGCCAGGGCGATCAGCGCGAACAGGAACGTCAGGAAGGCGGCCGACCAGCTTCCGCGCCTCTTCGGGGCCGGGGAGGCGGAGCCGGACGTGCCCGACCCCGATGGGCCCGACCCTGACGTGCCCGATCCCGAGGTCCCGCTGCGGGCGGACGCCGAGGCGGAGAGCGACGGGGAGGATCCGGTGTTCTGGTCAGTCTTCTGGGAGGACGGCGCATCTTTGCCGGTGGACGACGCGGTCGACGTCTCGCTCGACCCGGTGCCGTCGGCCGTCCGGCTGCCCGGGTACTGGTTCGCCAGCTTCGCGAGGTCTTCGGGGTCCACGTTGGGCAGCCGTGGTCGGTTCGCCATTCTCGTATCCTCGGGCTTGTATCCTCGGCGCGTGGGCTGTCCTCAGACCCGGCGTGCCTACGCGATCTGTTCCGGTATGGAGTTGAACCAGCGCCGCGACCGGATGAGCCATCCATGCCGCTTGGCGGTAATGCCTTCCTCCAGCATCAGCGACTTCACCCGGCGCTTCGCCTCCTCCTCGGAGACCCGCTGGCGGGACTTGGCCCGATACATCTCCACGGCCTGGCGGAAATCCTGGCGCGACAGCCTGCGCTGCCGGTTCCGGCTCGCCTGGACGTTGAGGAACTCGCGGGTTCCCTCGTCGGCTACCCGCTGAAGCACCAGCTTCTGATCGTTCACGGTCGCCAGCATGGCGCCGTTCGCCTCGTCGAGGGACAGGTTGAAGCGCGTCATGCCGTCCTGAAGCAATCGGCGTTCCTCCTCGGCCCGGATGAAACCGCCGTTCATCCCCTCGATACGGACCATGTCGGCAAATCGCCGCCGTGACTCTGGATCTGACACCATCGACCTACGCTGCCTGTTCAGCAATTCCTTGAAATCCGGCGCATTTTATCAACGGTAATGGCCATTGGCGCAATCAGAATAAGATTCCGCCAGCGACTCTCCGGAACGGCCGCCGCTACGGGAAAACCCGAGCGTCGCCTCAGTTCCGGCGACCGCGCATGCCCCGGCGCCCAGGCCCTCATCGGCCGGGGCGCCCGCCGGACCCCGATTACAGCGGGTTCTCCAGAAGCGGGCCCTGCTGGGTGACCAGCCAGTGGGCGCCGACACCGCCGACCACCGCACCGGCCAACGTGGCCATGCCACCGCCGCCCAGCATATCGACAACCAGTGCCACGCCGACCGAGCCGATCGCGATCGCGGCCAGGTCGTTGGTGGTCAGAACCACGGTCTTCGACCCGGTGCCGATCTGCAGCGCGGTCTCGCGGGCCGCTTCAACCATGTCGTTCATGCTCGATTGCATGCGCTCGACCATGGCGTTGAGATTTTCCACCTGCTCCGGTGTGAGGACCGAACCGCCGACCGCTTCGGTGGACGGCGCGGTCGTCGCCTGCTGCGCCGACGCCGCCGAGACCGATCCGATCAGGATTCCGGCTGAAACCAATAAGAAAGCGAACGCTTTCATTTCGAGTACCCCCGTTTTTATAGCCGATACGTGACGTCGAGCTTTCGCGGTGCACATAATGCCCGACGGACCTTCCACCGTCATCCCGTTTATGGGCGCCGATCTTTTGATCTATCGTCACACCATAGCAGAAATCAGTCCGATAGGTTGGATCTTATGTATCGCATTTCTGCGACGCCTTTAATGCACACTCCGTGTCATTTCGTGTGCAGTCTCGGCCTCGCCGCGCTGCTGGCTTGCACGCTGTTTCTCGGGCCTTCCGCCCAGGCGTCAGCGGCCCGTGAGGTCTCGGCCGAGCGGGCGGAACGCTGGGTCCGGCGCGATGCCGTGACACTGCGCCGCACGGCCGAAGCGCTCGTCGCCGCCCGCCTGGGCGAGCCGTACCGGCATGTCGCCGACCGGGTCCCGGAATACAGTGAATGGGTGTATGGCTGGCTCTCCAGCCTCGCGGTCAGCGCGCGGCTGGCCGGTGTCGGCGCCCAGTCGGTGGGCGCTCAGCTCTGGCGCGGCGAACCGGTCGACACCGACGCGATCGTCGGCGACCTGGAGGCCTATGTGGGCGCGGCCTTCGAGGAGCAGGTGATCCGGCCGGAGACCACCGAGCATGAGCTTTTCGAAGCCTGGCAGCAGGCGGTGGATCAACTCGCCCGCGTCGACCGGAGGCTGGCGGCGGAACGCGCGGCCCGGGGCGCGCCGCAGGCTTACGCCCAGCCGTTCCTGGTCGACTGGTATCCGGGGGCGCCCGACCGGCTGACCCGGGGGGCCAAGACGGCGGTGCTGGACGGCACGATCGATCCGGCCCAGGCGGATCTGGTGCTCGGCCGGGCGGTGCGGCCGCTGTCGATCCGGCTGCTCAGCGCGGCGACCCGGCTGGTGATCGTTCCCGTGGTCATTCCCATGGTCGGCGGCGCCGCCGCCGTGACGGCGGCCGACACGGGCGGCTTCCTGGGGGCCTCGCTGTTTTCGGGCGCGATCGCAGCCGGACTCTGGGGGGCGGACTATCTGATCAACTGGGTCGACAGCGCCTGGAACCGGCCCGTCTTCGAGGCCGAGCTGCGGGAGGTGATCGCCGAGCAGCGCGACCGCACGGTCCAGGAGGCCCAGGCCCGAATGGACGCCGCCCTGTGCCGGGTGGCGGCGGTGGCCCCCGCCTGCTGACGCCTCTGCTGATCCCGCGGCTGATCCCTCTGCGGACCGGCTTGCCTGATCCGGCTGGCGTTCGTTAGGATGGCGTTTGTCATCGAAGGCCCAGCGGTGGATCGGATCGCATGGACGGACACTTTATTCTCGGCCCGGGCGGCGTTCTGGCGCGGCTTCTGTATCCGGCCTTCGTGGTGTTCGCCACGTACAACACCAGCGGCTATTCCTATTACCACTGGGTGGTCGACTACCCGGATCAGGACATCATCCTGAAGATCTGCTGCTTCGGTGTGCTGGGCTTCGCCTACTACAACATCACGGAAACCGGGGCGGTCGCCCTGCAGCGTACCGGCCTGCTGCTGGTCACGATCGCCGCCTCGGCCGGTGCCTGGTTCGCCATCGACAAGGATTGGGTGACGATCGACAGCCGCATCGACCTGATCAACGCCATGCAGTTCACCCTGGTGCTGATCATGGGCGCCGGGCTGTGCTACGCCCATATCCACTCGCGGATCGGCGGCGTGAAGATCGTCGAGGAAGGCCGCAACGTCTGATCGGTGACGCCGTCGCGGCCCCGACCCGAGCGCCCGGCCTGACTCGATTCTTCGGTCAGATCTGGTCGGCGCCCGGATAATTTCCGGGAATACGCGACGAATGGTGCATGCTGATCCGCGCGGGCGAGCCGGTCTGGCGCACCGCGAAGCTGTAGCGTGCCGGGGTGACCACCGGCGCACTGGTCACCGGATCCAGCCAGCTGAAGGTGTACAGCCCGCTCACCAGCGTCGCCCGGTCGGAGGTCAGCCGCTGCAGCTCCTGCTGGAAGCGCACGTTCAGCCCCTCATAGGACGCCAACCGGTCGAAATAGGTACGGATCTGTGCCGGGCCGACCAGCGGCCGCTCCTCCGCCGTCGCCAGCAGCAGGGCGTCGGGCGTGTACAGGGCGATGATCTGCTCGACGTTGCGCGCCTGCAGGGCGGCGGCCCAGTCCCGCAACACGCCGGTCCCGTCGCCGCTGGTCGAGGCCTGCATGGCGTCGGCGGCCGATCCGGACAGGCCGTCGGCGGCCATCGGCGGCGCCGGCAGCCAGGCCCTGGTGCTGGGTGCCGGGTCGGGAATGCCGTCGAACCAACGCGTGTCGCGCCAGATCCAGCCCGAGCGTGCCGGCGTCCAGCCCGACCGGTTGACCAGTTGGCGCACCCGGCGCGCCGCCTCGTTCGGTGTCACCACGTTGCCGGCCCGCGCGGTGAAGAAGTCGGACGCAGCCTTGAAATCCGACCGGGCGATGCGCCCGGCCTCCCTCACCCGGCCGGCGAGGAAGGCGGCCGTCTCGTCGGCCACCTCGCTTTCCAGGATCAGGTCGGACTGCCGCGCGCCGACCAGCAGGGCCGACATGGCGTCGTCCAGGGACAGCCCGAAACGGGTGGTGCCCATGTGCAGCAGCGCGCGCTCCTCTTCCAGCGCAATGAAGCGCCGGCCACTGCGAAAGCTGCCGATATAGTCGAGGAATTGCTGCATCACCCCGGATCCCGTGCCGCGTCGAGCCGCATTAGGGCGTGGGTGGGCGTGAAAATCCAGCAGAGCTTCGCCATTGTTTCCCCCGGCATCCCGTCAGAACGTCGCTTCCAGCCGCGCCGAGACCCGCTTGAACTCGATCAGCGTGAGGATCGACTGCCAGCTCAGCACGAAGGACAGGCCCCAGATCAGCGACTGGGCGATCGCCTTGTTGATGTCCAGCACGTCATGCTTCGGCCGGTATCCGAAATACAGCGCGATGGCGGAGGCGCCGACGATCGACGGGATGGTTTTGGCCAGGATCCAGTCCCAGCCGATCAGGAACGGCTCTCCCGGCGGCCAGAGGCGCTGGAAGAACTGGTCGCGCCACATGTAGGTGGAACCGTCGGGGAAGATATGGGCCCAGGTCATCATCGCCACCCAGGCGGTGAGGCTCACGGCGGCCGCCGCCAGGAAGATCGCCGCCACGCCGGACGCCGCCATGATCATCGTGTTGATGTAGATCCGGTGCGGCACGTTCAGGTTCCGCATCGCCTTGATCTGATCGGAATAGACCTTGTGGCCGATGCTCGCGGTGATCAGCGACGAGTTGCGCACGCTGATCAGCACCGCCGCCATCAGCGGCGCCAGCACCCGCAGCTCGCTGAAGGCGAGACCGGCCAGCGCGTCGGAATGGATGATCGGCAGCAGGTAGTCGCGGAACGGCAGGTACATGAAGATGAACCAGGTCGTCACGAAGCCGACGATGGTGCAGCCGAGGCCGACGAAAAGCAGGGCCGAGGGCGAGAAGCAGAGCTCCCAGACGTAGCGCAGGAAATACCGCAGTCCCCAGTGGAACCGCCACCGGGCGGCGGCGTCGGGCAGGGGCCCGCCATCCGCCA
Source organism: Thalassobaculum salexigens DSM 19539 (assembly GCF_000423805.1). Classification (NCBI taxonomy): domain Bacteria; kingdom Pseudomonadati; phylum Pseudomonadota; class Alphaproteobacteria; order Rhodospirillales; family Thalassobaculaceae; genus Thalassobaculum; species Thalassobaculum salexigens. Next base: position 577,978 of record NZ_KE384094.1, on the reverse strand, counting down.
GCTCCTGCGGCGCCGCCTCGGATTTGGCCGCGGCTACCGCGAGGGCCGACGGGGGCTGCTCGTTCTCGATCGCCGACAGCGCCGTCTCGATGGTATCGGTCTCCACGGGCACTTCGACCAGGGCATGGGCATTCGAATCCAGCACCAGCGCCCGGTCGGCGACGTCGACCAGGTGTCGGAAGTGGTGGGCGATGATGACCACCGGGATGCCGATCTCGTCGACCAGGGCGCGCAGCATCTCGGCGAGCTGCCGCGAGGACGACACGTCCAGGCCGGAGTTCGGCTCGTCCAGGAACAGGACCGGGTGGTTGCCCAGCAGCGTGCGGGCGATGGCGACGCGCTGGCGCTGGCCGCCGCTGGCCGAGGCGACCGGCTGCTTGCGGTCGATATCCTCGATCAGCCGGTCGATCGCCTCGCTCAGGGAGGGGCTGATCGCGTCGCTGTGGTCGCGGGCGATGGCCAGGTTGTCGGCGACCGAGAGGTCGTCGAACAGGGCGAAGTTCTGGAACACCACGCCGCCGATCGCCACCCGGTCGGTGGCGAGGTCGTAGATCCGGTCGCCGTAGCTGATCTCGCCGGAGGCCCGCCAGCCTTCCTCGCGCGGGTCGATGGCGCCGGAGAGCATGTTGATCAGCGTCGATTTGCCGGTGCCGCTGGGGCCGGCCAGAAGCACGATCTCGCCGGCATTGAGGGCGAGGTCGACATCGTGCAGCAGCACGCGCCCGGCCGGCTGGGCGATGGAGAGCGACGCGACCGACAGGATCGGGGCGCGGCGCTCGGCGGCGGAGGCAGGGGTCAAGATCCGGCTCTCGTCAGCGGGGTGAAACGGTCCAGTATGCCGGACGGCAGGGGCTCGCCGTTCGGCACGACGACGGCGACCACATGGGGACGGCGCAGGAGAATATAGCGGATGATCCGGACCGCAAGCGCGTCGGGCCGCATCTGCGGGCCACGGCCGACAACGCTGGAGAAGATCGTCGTCGTTGCCGCGGCCGCCTCGCGCTCCAGCACTTGGAGTTCGTTGTGGAAGGCCGGGTCGCGGGAGATATCGTCCAGCAGCGCCTCGGTGCGCGGGTCGTCGGAGACCGCATCGATGAAGGCGTCGGCCAGGAGCACGCTGACCTGCCAGAACCGCCGGTCGCGGCCGAGATTGAGGGCGTGAATCACCATCGCGTCGAAGAATTCGTCGTTGCGCAGCAGGTCGGCCGCGGCGTCGCCCAACGGCGAGTAGTCGACCTTACCCTCGACCAGCAGGTCGAGCATGTTCTGCCAGGATGGGGTCATCATCTCCAGGGCGGCGGCCCGCAGCCGCGGGATCGCCGCGATCAGCAGGCTGTTGCTGAGCTCGGGTGCGTATTCCCGGCGGTAGATCTCGATCGCCCGGTCGGTCGCCGTGTCGAGGACGGGATCGGCGCGGACCTCGCGGTAGGCGTCGATGACGATCGCCTGGAGCCGCTCCCGGTAGGCTTCGTCGAAGGCCGGATCGCGGACGATGGACACGAACCGGTCGCGCATCGAGCGGGCGACCCGTTCCATGTCCTTGGCGATCTCCATCCGCGACTTGTCCGGCACCAGGGCAAGCAGCGAGCGGGCATTGGTCTCCAGCAGCAGCACCCGGGACTGGCCCACCGGATCGATCTTCACGTCGGGGAACACGGAGACGCGCAGCCGCTCGGGGCTGAGCATCACCACGCGGCCGATGGCGACCGACGAGCCGTCGTCGCGCAGCCGGTAGGCCGGGAAGCCGACGTGGTTGTTGATCTCGCGGGCCCAGTCCGGCCGCTCGAACTCGGCCGTGTTCTCGTTCTGGCCGAAGGGCGTGCCGTGGAAGGCGAGAACCCCGCTGGCGGCGAAGGCCGCCACGATCAGCAGCGAGAACAGATAGGCCGCGGCACGGTAGAGGGTCATGGGGACTGTACGCTGTTCTATGGGAACGAACGGAACGGCCGTCGGTCGTCCAGCACGTCGGCGCTTTCGGCCGGGGGGCGCCGTGCCAGGATCATGGTCTCCAACTGATGGTACAGCGCGTAGAACGGGCGGTTGTCAATAAAGCTGAGCATGTGGACGTTGCCGAGGATGGCGTCGTGCAGGATCGAGCCGGTCAGTTGCGCGCATCCGGCGAAGCGCACGACGAAGAGCGGCGGCAGCAGCATCGAGGCGCTGAGCCCGAGTTCGGTGATCTCGGCCAGCTCGATCCGGCTCTTGCGGATCGGATGCGAGCGGAACACCAGCTCATGGACGTCGCAGATGAACTGGCTGCGGTCGATCGACAGGTAGGTCTCGTAGAGCGTGAGGGTGCTGAACGCGCCGGAACACTGCGCGATGGCCTTCTCGACGACGGCGCTGTGCTCCATGGCGGGCTTCCGAACTGGCATCAGGGGGCGACCGTCGGCGACGGTATAGGACCCCGACAGCGGTTTGCAATCATCGCCGTCTGTTGCCTCAAATGCCCAGGATCGATAGGATCGCCTCCTGGCCTTTTCAAGACCTGCGAGCGTAGTATGGAATTTCTGCTCACGGCGACGACGACGTTCGCAGGAACCCTGCTGGCCCTCGGATTCATCGAGGTGTCCGCGGAGAACCTGGCGATCTGGAACAGCGAACATGTTTCCGGATACTTCTGGAACATCGAGTCGGATCCCGAGGGCAGCGAAGCGGAGCGGCTGGCGTTCGAGATGACCGGCACGCCGCTGGCGCGCACCGATATGGAACTCTGCCGCATCATCGACGGGAATTGAGGGCGCGGTGGAAGGAACGGGATCATGACTTTCGTCGCGACAGTCTCTGGTTTTCTGGCGGCCCAGTTCGTCGCCGCGCTCTACTCGGAACAGTTCGCCGAGTGGTGGATGTACGGCTACGAGCGCGGCTTCTACGCCGAGGTTGCGGCACCCGAGACGGTAACGCCCGGCCAGCTCACGCTGGGCGACAAGGAACTGATCACGAACTACTGCTCGGCCGCGGAGACCGAACACGTGTCGGCGCTGCGGGCGGAACTCGGCGGATGAGGTAGACACCGCCACCCGGCGGGTCCGGGGGACGGCGGACAATCGGGATTGCCATGGGGGGTATGGTGCGACTGGATTTCTTCAAGACGATCGTGGTGGCGCTTGCGGCGGTCTGCCTTATGGCGACGCCGGTGATGGCGCAGCAGGCCGGTTCGGCCACCCTGGATCAGGGTGTGCCGTCGCCGGCCATCGTCCAGTCGCTGGGCGATGCCCGCGACGAGGCCCACACAATCAGCTCGGTATCCGCTGCCCTGCTTGGCGCGGCGGCCGGCGCGCTCGCCCTGAACGTGATCACGGGCGGAGCGGCTCTGACGCCGATCATCGGCCTGCCGGCCTCCAACATCCTCGGCGGAACCTGGATGGCGGCAACCGGCTCGCTGCCGCTGGCCGGCGAGATGGCCGTGCATACCGTCACCGCGGCGACGGTGGCCTTCGGCGGTGCCCTGATGGGTATGTATTTCGTCAGCGAGTGACACCGATGGCGGCCGTTCCGGCCGCAACACGAACAAGACGTTCACGCCTTCCCGGTAAAAGGGACCCACAGGGAGAAATGCTATGACAAAACTGTTCAAGCTCGCGCAAGGCCTGGTGATAGCCCTCGGGCTTGTCTTCGTCGTCGCGACCACCGGCGCCAAGGCCCAGACCGTCCAGCCGATCGTGCCGGAAGCCGCCCAGGCGTCCAGCTTCGACGCCTATCGCGCGGTCGCCATCACCGCCGGCGTGGTCGGCGGTGCGGTCGTCGCCACCATCGTCACCGACGGCCTGATCCTGCCGGTATACGGCACGTTGACCGGCTCGAGCATCGGTGCGCTGGGCCAGGGCAACGCGTTCGCGTTGATTCACACCCAGGGTTACGCGCTGTTCCGCGGCAGCATGCGCCTGCTTGGCGCCGTCAGCGGTGGCCTCTACGCCGACGCCTGGTACACCGGCGAGTAAGACCCGCGATCCCGGCCACGGCCGGGAACAGACCTCCGGCGATCAGCCCGCGTCCATGAGCCGCGCGCTGATCGCCGACACGACATCTGCGACAGGGTTCTCGGCGGTATCGACGATCACGGTACGGCCCGGTGCCCGGTCCTGCAGCACCGCGATCGCCGGTCCCGTGTCGTAGTACCGGGATTCTTCGACCACGATGGCGGCCGCCGAGGCGACGGCCGCCGGATCAGCGCCGGCGTCGGAGAGCAGCCGCGCCAGACGCAGCATCGTCTCCTCCTGCATCAGCGTGCCGACCTCATGCTCGCGAAGCGCCCGCAGGTAGTCCGCCGCCCCGCCCGGATCCTCCGTCATGTCGCCGCCGTCCAGGGACGCGCGGTCGAACGGATCGCCGCGCAGGCTGAGCCGGGCCACCCGGACCTCGGGCGGCGCCTCCAGCACGGCGAAGACGGCATTGGGCAGGCGTGCCGCCGCCGCCACCTCCGCCGGGCCGCGTACCCCGTCGAACACCAGCCAGCCCCCGGCAAGCCAGCCCTCCGCCGCGTCCCGGTCGACGGTCAGACGCTCCAGGACGTCGCCCATGCCGCCCGGATGCGCATCGCGGAACGCCGCGGTCAGCCGGAACCGCTCGATCCGATCGGTCACCGGGCGGTCGGGATTTCCGGTCATCGCCGGCAGGATGATCCGATCGGTGACGGCGCGACGGTCCGGCAGCACGGCCCGGACGGCACCGGTCTCGGCGAGCGCGGTCACGGTGGCGGACTTTCCCGAACCGGTGAGGCCGACGAAAATCACCAGCCGTGCCGTCGCCAGGGCCTGTCGCCCGGCGGGCGCCGTGCCCGGGGGGAGCGTGAAATCGACCGCGACATCCTCGGCGCTGAGCCAGGTGACCGGATCGGTGGAAATTCGAGGCGGCATGGCCGCTCCCTGATTGATCGGGGCGTCGTCGGACGGATTTTCGGCGGCTCGCGGTCACTTACCCCCGCGACCGCCGAGCCGCGATCGTGGTAGAACGCTCCGTGGAAACCGGCGCAGTGAGTCCGGCGCAACGAATTGCGCGTAGTGAATCACTCTTGGTCCGCCGGTGCAATTGCGCGCGCAGGCAGTTCCGATTTGCGCGATCGGGGAAGCCGGGCTGACCCGGCGGGAGGTCATTGATGCAGGCAGAAGCTATCCGGACCGAAACGGCCGACGGCGTCGGGATCGAGGCGGTGCCGCTGACCCCGTTCCTGGGCGCGGAGATCACCGGCCTCGATCTGTCGCGGGACGTCACGCCGGAACAGGCGGCGCGGGTCCGCGAACTGTTCTTCCGCCATCAGGTGATCGCCGTCCGCGGCCAGGACATAGCGCCGGAGGGGTTCATCCGCTTCGCCGAGATCTTCGGGCCGATCGAGCCGTTCTTCATCAGCTCCTATAACCATCCGGAGCATCCGCAGATCTACGTTCTGTCGAACGTGCGCAAGGACGGCAAGCCGATCGGCCGCGACGGCGCCGGAACCCACTGGCACAGCGACAGCACCTTCGTGGAGAAGCCGAGCAGCGTGACCCTGCTGCACGGGGTCGAGGTGCCGGCGCGCGGCGGCGACACCTTGTTCGCCAACATGTACGACGCCTATGACCGGCTCGACGCGGAGACCAAGGCGCTGATCGACGGCCGCCGGGCGATCCACCGCTACCAGCGCAAGGAGTTCGTGTTCTCCGGCGACCGCGAGCTGACCGCCGAGGAGAAGGCGGAGATCGAGGAGCTGAAGCGCAAACGCCTCGCCGAGGAGGCCGCGGCCGGGCCGTCGCCGACCGCGGAGAAGAGCAACAAGGTGCCCGAGCAGCGCCACCCGGTCGCCCGCACCCATCCGGTGACCGGCCGTAAGGCGCTGTACCTGAACGACGAGATGATGGTGGGGATCGAGGGCCTGGACGATTCTGTCGCGGTGCCGCTGCTGCGCCGCCTGTGCGAGGAGGCGACGACGCCCGACCGGGTGCTGCGCTTCAAGTGGCGCAAGGGTGATCTGGTGGCCTGGGACAACGCCTCGATCATCCATTCCGCGACCTTCACGCCGCCGGACCAGGCGCGGATCATGCACCGTCTGACGGTCGAGGGCGGCGTGCCCGTTTGAAACGCCCTGCGGTGATGCTGCGAGCCAGCGGTGATGGTACGAGTGTGACCATGATCATTCGGGTGCTCCTCGTTCTGGCGTTTGGGCTTGCCGCCGATCCCACGGCGGCGGCGGCGCGCCCCGTGCTGGACTGGGTCGTCTATGACGACGCCACGCTGGACAGCTACAGCGTCGATACCGATGCCGGCGATACCGCCCGCCACGTGGCCGTGCCCCGGGACGGGGCCGAGGGCGCCAAGCGGGTGATGCTTCTGATCCCCAGCCGCTCGGTCGAGGCCTATACCCTGGCCGTCAACACCATCCTGCAGGTCTTCGCCCGGCGTCAGGTGCCGGCCCGGTTCGACATCTGGTACTACGACAACGACGAGACCGTGGCGCTGGAGGCGCTGCGCTGGTCCTATGACCAGCCGGTGGATCTGATCATGTCGGCCGGCTCGTCGGCCACCTCGTTCCTGCGGGCGCATCACAGCGGCCACGCGATCCCGGCGGTGACCAGCGCGTCGAAGGATCCGATCGCCTCGGGGCATCTGAGCGACCCGTCGGGCAGCGGCACCAACATCGCCTATACCTCGATCAACGTTGAGACCGGGACGCTTGTCGCCTATCTGCGGCGGCTGATCCCCGATCTGAACACGATCGGGCTGATCTATTCGGAGAACAACGACAGCGCGGTCCTGACTCAGGTGAACCCGCTCAAGGCGGCGGCCGACAGGCACGGGCTCACCATCATCGACGTCACGGTGACCGAGCGCGGTTCGGCCGAGCAGGAGCTCGAAGAGGGGTTGCCGAAGGCGCTGGAGCGGATCCGAAGGCTGGATCCCGACTTCCAGAAGAGCATCCTGCTGGTCACCGGCTCGACCGCAGCCTATGAACGCATTGCCCAGATCAACCGCCATGCGGGCCGTCTGCCGGTGGTCTCCATGCTGCCGGACATCGTGCGCGCCGGCGAGGAGTCGGCGCTGCTGTCCATCGGCGTGAATCTGACGAGCGCGCTGACGCTGGCCGCGGTCTATGCGGTGGATGTGGCGACAGGGGACGCGCGGCCGGGCGACTTGCCGGTCGGCACGGTGGCGCCGCCGGATCTGGCGATCAACTTCCTGATCGCCGACCGGATCGGGGTGAAGATTCCATTCTCTTTTCTGGAGTCTTCCACCTTCGTATACGATCGAGAGGGACGCCAGGTGGTGGCTTTCGGCCAGCGGGTGTTCTGACGGACCGGGACCGGAGGGTCACGGGTTTAGGGGGCGGGTTCCGCTGCGGTGGCGGAGCGCGTGGAGTGGTCGGCTGAACGTGAATCCCGAGAACGGGTCGCGCCGGCCGAGGCGACGAGGAGGATGCGCGCGGTGTTGGACAATATCCTGACGATTCCGGCCCTGGCGGTCGGTGCGTTCTTTGCGGTTTCATATTTCATCAGTCCGGACACCATCGTGATCCAGAACATCTCGGTGCCGCCGAGCCTGGAGGATCAGGGGTATTCGGGCGCTGTCGCCACCACGATGCTGTCGGACAGCATCGCCCGGATCAGCGACGCCGCGGGCACCAACCGCGGCGCCTATGTTGCCGAGGAGACGGCCCAGGCGAAATCGGTCGAGGCCCTGAGCGACTGGTTCGGTCTGGCCCAGCCGATCCGCGCCACCCAGGTGGCGCTCGGCTTCCTGCCCTATTCCTTCTCCGGCGAGTTCGTCGAGGAGGGCGAGAACCTCGTGCTGCGGATCCGGGGCCAGTCCTCGGAATACTGGCACTTCCTGATGGAGAAGCGCGGTTCGAAGGATGACATCCCCAGCCTCGTCAGTGCCGCGGCAATCGATCTTCTGAAGGAACTCGATCCGTATCTGATCGCCGTCTATCACTTCCGCGACGAGATCCCGTCCCGCGATTTCACCAAGACCAAGGAAGCGATCACCCACGCCCTGGTGCATGCGCCCCGCAAGAACCTGCCCTGGGTCTATGCCCTGTGGGCCCATGTTCTGTACTTCGAGGGCGACCTGGAAGGGTCGATCATGAAGAACCGGCAGGCGCTCGCCCTCGATCCCACCTTCCCTCGCCCGATGATGCGCTGGGGTGAGGCGCTGCAGACCATGGGGATGCACGAGGAGGCGATCGGCCGGTTCGAGAAGACCCTGGAGATCGATCCGCACTATCCCGAGGCCGTGGTGTACTGGGCGAACTCGCTGATCGCCCAGGGCAAGATCAAGGAGGCGGGTCTTAAGTTCCGCGAGGCCTACGACATGGCCCCGGACTTCCCGCGCGTCGTTCACGCCTACGGCATGTACCACGCCGAACACGGCAACAAGGTCAAGGCCGCCGACATCCTGCGGCGGGCGGTCGAGCTGGATGACGGGCACAACGAGAAGTTCGTGCGCGACCTGCGCAAGGTCCAGCTCATGATCGAACCGCGGTTGAAGGATATCGAGACCGACACGGGGGCTTCCGCGGCTGCCGCCGCGGCCGCCCCGAAGGGGTGAGCGGGCGGCGCCTGCCCATCCCCTGAAGCCTTCCAAATGACGCCCGGCCCGGGGTGTCGAGGGGGCGACGCCCCAGGCCGGAGACCGGAATGAACCGATTCACTGCGATCCTCCCCGGCATTGCGCTGATGGGGCTCAGCCTGCTCATGTTCGCCTATGTGGGCTATGGCGAGGCCACCCGGGTCTATACCGGCATGCGCATCGACCGGGTGGTCCAGCTCGGCGCGACGCTGCAGCATACCCTCAACCAGTTCGCCCAGAGCGGTCTGCCGCTCGACCAGTTCACCGGCTTCGATCGGCGGGCCGAGCAACTGGGCGACGTCGATACCTCGATCCATACGGTGGCGCTGACCGGAGTCCGGGGCGCCACCGTCGCCTGCGTCATGGTTCACGAGCATCCGGAAACGGAGGATTGCGCGGGGGAATTCGACGTCCACGTGTCGGCCTTCCACGATCATGCAGACGGGGAAGGGGGCGAGGTCGCCTCGGTCGACAACGCCAAGATCCTGCGCCTGCCGGTCACGGACAAGTTCGGACCGGTCGGCTTCCTGATGCTGCATGTGGACGGCCCGACCATCCGCGGCACCATCGACGACGCCTTCCTGCCGGTGTTCCTCACCGCCGCGGGCCTGTTCCTGGCCTTCGCCGCGATGCAGACGGTCGTGGTGCTGCGTGGGGCGGAGGCGGCGCGGCGCTGGCTGCGGCCGACCTTCACAGCGGTGATGGTCGTGATGGTGGCGGTGCTGGTCGTGGTGATGTTCCAGCTCTACCGCAAGGGCGTGGAGGGCCAGGCCGAGGGGCTGGCGCGGTCGATGGCCGCGCGGCTGACGGCGGTCACCGAGATCGGCATTCCAATCGACGCGCTGAGCGGGATCCGAGAGGCGTTGGTCGACTACCGTCGGATCAACCCGCAGATCGCGGCCATCACGCTGACCGAGCGCGACAAGGTCCTGAACCGGATCACCGACCAGGAGCATGCAGGCGACAGCACCGGCGAGGGAACGGTCTCGTTCTCGCAGCCGATCGATGCCGATCAGCAACTGGTCCTGACCGCGGAGCTGCCGTTCTCCGTGGTGATCGAGGCCATGGGGGCCGGCGGGCGGAACTTCGCCGCCCTGTTCTTCGGCTGCATGCTCTTCGCGACGATCTTCTTCCGGGCGGTGCGGGCCGGCGGGTACGGCGCGCGTGCGGACAGGATCACCGGCACGGCCGGGCTGGCGGTGCTGCAGCCGGCCTATTTCCTCGGCATCCTGGCGGATTCCCTGGTGCTGACCGTGCTGCCGGAGATCAGCCATGAACGGGTCGTGTCCGAGGGCCTGTCGGGCGGCTTCGTGTCGCTGCCGTTCAGCTTGTTCTTCATCGGGCTGACCGCCGCCCTGATCCCCGCCTCGATCCTGACCGAGCGGATCGACCTGCGCGCCCTGTTCGTGGGCGGTGCCGCGGCGGTGGCGGGCGGGCTGTTCCTGGTCGGTGGCGTGGAGTCGTTCTGGGCGCTGTGCATGGGTCGGACGCTCGGCGGCGTCGGTCAGGGCATTCTGCTCGTCGCGGTACAGGCCTATGCCTTCGAGATCGTCTCGTCGGAGGAGCGGGTGCGGGCGGCGGCGGCCCAGGTGCTGGGCTATAACGGCGGCCTGATCGTCGGCACCGGCATCGGCGGGCTGCTGGCGGTGTTCATGCCGGACGCCACGTTCGTCATGCTGGCCGGCCTGGTGGCGGTGGTATCGCTGCTCTACATCCGCTTCGTGCTGCCGTCCCTGCGGAAGGACCAGGAGCCGCAGCCGATCCGGTTGTTCGGCGACCTGAAGCGGGTGCTTGTCTTCCCGGACTTCCTCGCCCTGCTGACCATGATCGGTGTGACCTCGAAATTCGCCCTGGCCGGGGTGGCGATCTTCGCCATGCCCCTGGTGCTGCACCGGTCGGGCTACGGCGACGACGAGGTCGGTCAGGCGCTGATGGTCTTTGCCATCGTCACCTATCTGGTGACCGCCATCGCCCCCCGGCTGGTCAAGCTGATCGGCTCGACCGACCGGGCTCTGGTGGTTGGGATGATCGCCCTGGCGCTGGGCATGGCCGGGCTGGGTCTGGTCACCGGGGTCAGCGGCGGCGCCATGCCGCAGTGGCTCATCGTGCTTGCCGTCGACGTCCAGACGGCACTGGAGGCGATCCCGCTGTCGGTGGCGAGCGGTGCGGCCATCGGCCTGTCCGTGGCGCTGCTGGGGGTCGGCCAGGGGCTGATCGCCGCCCCAATCATCGCCCGCGTCGCCGCCGGCGGGGCGGCCGGGGCCGTGGGCCGCGACCGCACCATCGCCGTCTACCGGATCCTGGAGCGGATCGGTCACATCTCGGGTCCGGCCCTGGTCGGCCTGCTGCTGGTCGCCGCCTCCGACAATCCAGCCGCCCTGGCGGTACTGGGGATCGGATACGCGGTGGTGGCGTTGCTCTATGGTCTGGCCAGCTTCGCCATGCGCCAGCGTGCGCCGGCCTGACGCAGCTCAGTTTCCGGCGGCCAGACCGCCTTCCCGGGCGGCGTCGGCGATCAGCGCATCGACCGTCTCGATCGACAGGTCGCCGCCGTCGCCGGCTTCCTTGACTCGGCGGGTGACCGCCTTGAGCACGGCCAGCGGCAGGCTGTAGCCGAGCGCCTCGGAGCGCACGCGGATTGCGTTCCAGCCGGTCAGCCGATGGCCGATGGAGATCTGCCGGTCCAGACCGAAATCCGCCGGGTCCAGGGCCTCGTAGGCGCGCGGATCGTTGTACACCGCCTTGGTGTGCAGGCCGGCCTTGTGGCTGAACGCGGTCTCGCCGACCAGCACGTCGTTGAATGGCACCTCCACTCCGGCCAGCGCGGCCACCCGGTGGCACAGGGCGGGCAGGGTCGGCAGGTCGAACCGGGACCGGGTGGTCTCCGGGTCGGCGGCGTAGAGCACGGCGATCAGACCCTCCAGGGAGGTGATGCCGTTGCGCTCGCCGATGCCGAGCACGGTGGTGTTGATATAGCCGGCGCCGGCCATGGCGGCGGCATGGGCATTGGCGATGGCGCAGCCGATGTCGTTATGGCCGTGGAACTCAACCGGCGTGCCGGTCAGCCGCGAGACCAGACCGACCACTTCCGACACCCTGTCGGGCGTGGCGGCACCGGTGGTGTCGGCGATGCCCAGCCGGTCGAACAGCTTCAGCTCCGACAGCGGCAGATAGACGTTCAGCAGGTCGTTCAGCGGGCAGCGGAAGGCGTCCTCGCTGGAAAACCGGAGGATGACGTCGGGCGCGCGCTTGCGGACATATTCGCCGATCTCGGCGGCGGTCCGGACCACCTCGGGGATCGCCTGACCGTGGCTGGCGCGGCGCAGGATCGGCGAGATCGCCATGACCATGTTGAGGGCGCCGACCCCGCTGTCGAGGGCGATGTCCACGTCGTCGCGGTGACAGCGGATATGCGCGGCCACGGTCACCGGCAGGTTGGCCCCGGCGATCCGCGCGGCGTCGTCGCGCGAGCGCGGGCTGGCCGCCGGCGAGGTCACCTCCAGAAAGGTGATGCCGAACTCGCTCAGCGCATGGGCCAGTTCCAGCTTGGCGTCGGAGGAGAAATCAGCGCGCGCGAATTGCTCACCTTCGCGCAGCGTGGTGTCGATGATCGTGACGTTCTCGAGAGGCACGGAACCCTCTTGGGCCGGAGAGCGGGAGTAGGGCGAAGCCTACTCGAACCGGGTTGAAATGTCGCGGAGTTCCCTCGCGCCGCGTCGGTCTTCCGACGGGGTGGTCCGGGAGCAGAGAAGCCTCACGGCGGCCCGTCGAGATTCCATGGCTTTGTCGGTTCGCTCCCCCTGAAATGCGCGATGATCGCGTCCCGGCGGGCACGGCAGGCGGCGAGATACGCCGGATCGCGATACCTGCCCTGCGCGCGCGCCTGCTCGACCATGGCGACCGGATCGCCTTCGGCACGGATCAGCGCATCGGTGCTGGTGCTCTTGATCTGATAGAGCGCGCGGACCCGGTCGTCCGGCGGCGGCGCGAGCGCGGACAGAAACCGCAGGGCGGGCATCATCCGCTGGCGCCGGATCAGCGTGGTGACCTGCCCGGAGCCCGGCTCGATCCAGGCCGCACCGGTCTCGGACACGCAGATCATCGGGTAATACGGGGCCAGGGCCGGAAAGACCGTGTTGCGGTAGATCTCCACGCCCCAGTAGCGCCGGGCGATGGTCGCGAAATGCGCTAGGCTGGCCACCGGCACCATCCCGGCGGACTCCATCGGCAGGATCTCGATCTTCGGCTTGGTGACGGTCACCGTGTCGTTGGCCACATCGACATAGAGCGGGCCGAGCTGGATGGCGTTCTGGAAGTAGGACTCGCGCAGAACGCCCCAGATCTTCCCGCCGACCCCACCCTCGGCGATAAAGCCGTGCAAGGCGCGGGTAACGGCGGAGTCGGGCTGCTGGATCCGCGAGACCAGGGCGGCGAAGACGGCGTCGCGGATCTCCAGGCAGCGGCCCAGGGGGTAGAGCTTGCCGGCGAAGCTCGGGAGCCGCGGGGCCAGTTCCTCGTCGGCCTGCAACCGAAGCTCCTGGAGCAGAGCGTGGAGCCCGTCGAGATCGCCGAGATAGGTCCGGGCGAGCCGCCGCTGCCGGGCGCCGGGAGGTATCGGCTGCCGGGGCAGGTGCGGGGAGTCCGCGCCGTCTCCGGGTTCCAGCCAGACCGGCGGTGCCCAGGGCCGCGTGGCCGCGACCGCGGTCCAGGCAGGGTCGCAAAGCGCGTCCGTCATCGCCTGAAAGACCGCCCCGGCCCGGCGCGGTCGGCCGACGGTCGGGGGCATGTGGGGAGGCTGTCGGTCATGCGACCAGACTAGGCCATGCCATGACCCGCCGGGCAAGCTCAGGCATCTGATCGACGGCGGGGCCGGCGTGGTCTACCGACCGGCCGCCCTACTGGCTGGCGGTCACGCCGCCGTCGATATAGACGACCTGGCCGGTGACGTAGCCGCCGGCCGGGGCGGCGAAGGCGATGACCTGCCCCGCCACCTCGATCGGCTCGCCGATCCGGCCCAGCGGGTTGCGGTTCAGGATGAAGTTCTTGAACTCCTCGCGCTCCAGATGCGGCCGGATGCGGTCCGACTGGATGAAGGTCGGCGCCACGCCGTTCACGGTGATGCCGTAGGGCGCCAGTTCCATGGCGTGCTGCTTCACCAGCATCAGCAGCCCGCCCTTGGTGGCGCAGTAGGCGGAATAGCCGCGGCCGCGCAGGGCGAGCTGGGAGCGCACCGACAGCAGGTGGATGTGGCGGCCCTGGCGCTCGGTATCGACCTGATGCTTGGCCACGGACTGGCTCAGGAACATGGCCGAGCGCAGGTTGGTGGCGTACATCGTATCGAACGCCTCGGGCGTGACGTCGAAGATCGACTGCTCGCGCTGGATGCCGACACAGTTCACCAGGATGTCGATCCCGCCGGCCAGGCCGATCGCCTGCTCCACCGTCTCGCGGATCGCCGGAACGTCGCTGGCATCCAGGCCGAGGCCCCAGGCGGTGCCGCCCTGGGCCGCGACGCGCTCGGCCAGGGCCTGCGCCTTGGCCTGCTGCGGACCGGCGACCACGACGGAAGCGCCGTGTGCGGCGAGCGCGAGGCAGATCGCCTCGCCCAGCGCGCCGTAGCCGCCCGGCACGAAGGCGGTCTTGCCCTTCAGGCTGAACAGGCCGGCGAGCCGATCGGGATCGATTCCGGGCGTGAGACTCGGGGACGGGGCTTCCATGTCAGACGGTCACCCCGGCGGCGGTGTAAACACTTTCCATCAGTCGCAGCGTTTCCAGATTGTCCAGTCGGTCGGTCTCAAACGGCGCACCGGTGCGCATGCCGTCGACGAAGGCGGCGATAGCATGATCGAAGCACTCCTGATAGCGGCCGATCAGGTCGACCTCCTCCGCCGCGTCCTCCTCGCCCACGAGAAACACCCGGTTGAAGTCCATGACCACCGTGCCCTTGGTGCCGACGATTTCCAGCCGGTCGCCGTGCAGGGGCGGATAGCCCGGGGCGCAGATGCAGCCGTCGGCCGTGGCGATCAGGCCGTCCGGTCCGTCCATCAGGATCGACGCGGTATCCTCCCCCGGCAGGCCGTCGGCAAGCCGGTTCAGCCGGGCGGCGACGACGGTCAGTGGGCCGATGAGCAGGCGCAGAACGTCCAGGTGATGGATCATGGTCTCGAACACCAGATTGCGCCGGAAGCCGGTCAGGTAGGGCTGGCGCTCGATCAGAAACGGGACGTCGCCGTCGCGCGGGCACAGGCCGGAACCGCGCACGGCGATGGCGGCATGACGCGGCCGGCCGATCCGGCCTTCGGCGATCCATTGGCGCACCGTCATGTAGTGCGGCCGGAAGCGGTAGTTCTCGTGCACCATGAAGCGGATCCGCTCGCCCACCTCGGCGACCAGCGTCTCCGCCTCGGCCACGGTCTCGGTCATCGGTTTCTGCAGCAGGACGTGGACGCCATGATCCGCCGCCAGCCGGGTCAGCGGCGCGTGCCCGCCGACCGAGGCGGCGATGTCGACAAGCTCGAAACCGCCCTCGGCGAACATCGCCGCCGGGTCGTCATAGACCCGGTCGATGCCGAATTCGTCGGCGCGCGCCTGGGCCTTCGTCCGGTCGAGATCGCAGATCGCCACCACGGGCACGCCGGCGGCCTGCCAGGCGCGCAGGTGGTAGAGGCTGATCATGCCCGCACCGATCAGAGCCGCCCTCATGCCGCGCGCTCCGTCAGCAGGTCGCCGAGATAGGCCTGGACCGGCGGATGGGCGATCAGCGAGGCGTAGTCGGGCATCGGCGTGACCGAACCGGTCTGCACGAAGATAAACCGCTCGCAGATTTCCTGCAGGATCTCCAAGTGGAACCGCTCGTTCGGGTGGACGCAGAGGAAGACCAGCCTGCCCTGGGCGCGCAGCTTGCGGAAGAAGTCGAGCATGAAGCCGATATAGCCATCCTGGGTGTTGAACTGCGGCTCGTCGAATAGGTGGACGATTGGATAGTCCGACCCCGCCTTCTCCAGCATGAAATTCGGCGTCAGCGAGCGGAAATGCCGGACCTGGTAGGACTGGTGATAGTGGATCGCCAGCCGGTCGCGCTCGTCGGTTCGGATGCGGTGGATGTCGCGGCCCTGAACCAGCACCCGGCCGCTCGTCGGCGCGTTGGAGCCGGTGATCAGCTCGAACAGGGTGGTCTTGCCCGAGCCGTTCGGGCCCATGAGGCCGACGATGGCCGGCTCCTCGATTGTGAAGTCGGCGGCCAGGGTGAAGGTCGGCTTCCGGCTGGGAAAGCCGGTGGTGTAGGTCTTGGTCAACTGCTCGACGCTCAGCATCGCGGTCATGGCTCAGATCCCGATCAGGTTGCGGCGCAGGTTTTCGTCGCGGATCAGTTCGGCGGCGGTGCCCCGATGGACCACCCGGCCGCGGTCGAGCACCACGGCCCGGTCGGCGACCTCCAGGGCGGCGAGCGCGTTCTGCTCGACCACCAGCACCGACAGGCCCTCGTTCTTCAGGCGGCGGATGGTCTTCATCACGTCCTGCACGATCTTCGGCGCCAGCCCCTGGCTCGGCTCGTCGAACAGGACCAGACCGGGCGAGCCCAACAGCGCGCGGGAGATCGCCACCATCTGCATCTCGCCGCCGGACAGGTTCTCCGCGTCCCGACCCATCAGGTGTTCCAGGGCGGAGAAGATCTCGAACATCTCGTCCAGCCGCCAGGAGCGGAAGCGGGTCGTCTTGCGGGCTATGGCCAGGTTCTGGGCGACGCTGAGAGTCGGGAAGATGCGGCGGTCGTCGGGCACCCACCCGACGCCGCGCCGGGCGATGTCGTGGGTGTTGAGCCGGGTGATGTCGGCCCCGTCGAACCGGATCTCGCCGGAGCGCGCCGGGGTGAGGCCGAGGATGGTGCGGATGGTGGTGGTCTTGCCGACCCCGTTGGCGCCGAGCACGGCCAGCACCTCGCCGGCGCCGACATCGAGCGAGACGTCGAACAGCGCCTGGGTCTCGCCGTAGAAGGTGTTGACGTTGCGGATCTCAAGCATTTGCGAGCTCCCCGATATTGGAACGCCGGACCCAGCGGTTGGCGCGCAGCTCATCCGGTGTGCCCTGGGCGATCACCTGACCCCAGTGGATGACCGAGATCTTGTCGGCCAGGGCGAAGAGGAAGCGCATGTCGTGTTCGATCACCACGATGGTGGTGTAGCGCTTCAGCTCGCGCATCAGGTCGGTCAGCCGCGCCGTCGCCTCGGTGCCGAGGCCGGCGGTGGGCTCGTCGACGAACAGCAGCCGTGGTTCGGTGGCCAGCGACACGCCGATCTCCAGCGCCCGCCGCTCGCCATAGGACAGCGACTTGGCGTTGACCCCCTCACGGCCCTTCAACCCGACCCGGCCCATTATCTCCGATGCCCGGTCCTGGGCCGCGCTGTCGCCGTCGAGCGCATGCAGCCCGTCGAATCCGCGCCGGCGGGTAGAGGGCAGGGCCATGACCACGTTGTCCAGGGCTGTGAACTCGTCGAACAGGGTCATGATCTGGAACGACCGCGAGATCCCCTTGGCGACGATCCGATGCGGTGCGACCCCGGTGATGTCCTCGCCGTCGAAGGTGACGCGGCCCCGGTCCGGCTTGTAGCGCCCGGTCAGCACGTTGAAGCAGGTGGTCTTGCCGGCCCCGTTCGGCCCCATGATGCCGGAGACCTGGCCTTCCTCGAAGGCGAGGCTGATATCCTCCAGCACGACCTGGTCGCCGAACCGCTTGTGCAGATGGGTGGCTTCGAACAGCGCCATGGCTCAGCTCCTCGATTCGGCGGGACGCGGGGCGGGCGTCGGAGCGCCGCGGCCGCGCAGGCGAGGCGAGACCCAGCCGCGCCACATGCCGGCGATGCCGTCCGGCTTGAACATCACCAGCACGACGAACATCAGCCCGAACCAGAGCAGCCAGGCTTCGGTATAGGCGCCGAGGATGTCTCGGGCGACGAAGTAGAGGATGACCCCGAGCACCGGTCCCCAGAAGCTCACGAACCCGCCGCCGATCAGCACGATCAGCACGATGGTGCCGGACCATTGCAGGCTCATGATGTTGATGTACGCACCCTCCTGCGCCATGGCGAACAGCCCCCCGGCCAGCCCGGCGATGCCGCAGGACAGGGTGAAGGCCGCCCATTTGTAGAGCCGCACCGGATAGCCGATGAAGGCGACGCGGGTCTCGTTCTGCTTGATCGCCCGCAGGGTGCGCCCGAACGGCGAGTTGGTCAGCCGCCACAGCAGGACGATCAGGACCATCATCACCGCGTAACAGAAATAGTAGAGCGCGGTGTTCGACTGGATGGAGACCTCGGCCAAGCCGAAATCGGCCGGCAGGCGGGCGATGCTCAGCAACCCGTCCTCGCCCTTGGTGACGTCGGTCCATTTGCTGGCGATGAAGTAGAAGATCTGGCCGAAGGCGATGCTCATCAGCGCGAAATAGATGCCGCGGCGGTGGGCCAGGAACAGAGCGGTCACCGCGCCGAAGGCACCGGTCACCACGATCGCGGCGGCGAGGCAGAACCACAGGTTGGCCCAGACCTCGAACTGCGCCAGCCCGAAGGCATAGGCGCCGATGCCGAAGAACGCGCCATGGCCGAAGGACGGCAGGCCGGTGTAGCCGAGCAGCAGGTTGAAGCCGAGGGCGAAGACGATCCAGATCAGCACCTCTACGCCGAGATACTGGTACAGGCCGACGGTCTCGATCCACAGGGGCAGGGTGGCGAAGACCACGGCCATGACCAGGATCGGCTTTGTGATCCAGGCGGTGGTCTCGCGCCGGTCGTACTGCATGGCGGGCAGGGTCATATCGGGCTCCTCACGACTCGAGCACGCTGGCCTTGCCGGCCAGCCCGCGCGAGCGGAACGTCACCACCGCGAGCAGCAGCAGATACATGGACAACAGGGACCAGTCGGTGGCGAAGGCGGCGGTCAGGCCGACCACGAGGCCGACCAGCAGCCCGGCGCTGACCGCACCCCAGAAGCTGCCGACCCCACCCAGCACGATCACCACGAAGGCCGGCACGACCGCGTCGACGCCGACCACCGGCCGGATGCCCCAGATCGGCGCCATGATGATGCCCGCGATGGCGGCCAGCGCGGCCCCGAAGGCGAAGACGAACAGCCGCAGGCGCGACAGGTTGTGGCCGAGCGCGCGCACCATCTCGCCGTCATGGGCGCCGGCCTTGATGATGGCGCCGTAGGGGGTGCGGTTCAGGAACAGCCACAGCAGCCCGATCATCGCGGCGGCGAAGATCGCGGCGTAGATCCGGTAGGTGGAATAGATCAGGTCGCCGGCGATGAAGCCGCCGGAAATACCGCGCGGGATCGGCAGGTAATATTCGCTGCTGCCCCAGATCTCCCGGATGCCCTCCTCCAGCACCAGCGCGGCGCCGAAAGTGAGCAGCAGGCCGTAGAGCGGGTCCTGGCCGTAGGTCCGGCGCAGGCAGAGCTCCAGCCCGGCGCCGACCACGGCCACGACAAGCGGCCCGACGATCAGCGCGATCACGTAGCGGGGCACGTCCGGCAGGGCGTAGTACGGCTCCATGAAGGCATAGGGCAGCCCGCCGTCGGGCACCATGACCGCCAGTGCGACATAGGCGCCGAGCGCGAACAGCGAGCCATGGGCGAGGTTGATCACCTCCATCACGCCGATGATCAGCATGAAGCCCAGGGCGAGCAGCGCGAACAGCAGCCCGAGGGCGAGGCCGTTGATGATGTGTGGAATCAGGTCATAGAGCATGGGTCGGAAGCCGCCGCCGATGACTGGAGTTCGGGAAAAGGACGGGGGAGCCCGGGACGGGACTCCCCCGCAGGGACGGAGGCGAGGATCGCCTCTGCGCGGTCAGCCCTGGTCGTAGCTGGGCGTGTCCGCGTAGCTCTCCAGCTTGCACTCGTCGCCGGCCGACGAGCGGATCGCTTCCGGATCCGACCAGCTCAGGATGTTGAAGTAGTCGGTGTCGTCGCGCGGCTTGGCGTTGCCCTCGGCCAGGTAGATGGTCTGCTGCACCTGGTGCGAGTTCGCATCGATCACCGCGTCGAAGTGCTGCATGCGGTCCTTGGCGGTCATCACGCGGCCCTCCAGGGCCTTGATGACCTTCATGTTGTCGGTGGAGCCGACCTCCTCGACCACGCGCAGCAGCTCGCGCATGGCGACATAGCCGTTATAGGTGACGTTGCCCGGCACGCTGATCCGCGTGGTCGGGTACATCTCCTGGTACTGCTTCACGAATTCCGGAACGCCCGGCAGGTCGAGATAGTGGTACCAGGTGGTGCCGAACACGCCGAAGGCGGCATCGGCGCCGAGGCCGAAGATGTCCGGCCAGTCCTGCTGGTTGTTGATCCAGGCCGGGTTGCGGTCGAGGCCCATGTCGTGGACCTGCTGGCGCATCACCTTGAAGTCGTCGCCGCCGACCGCGGCCGCCACGACATCGGGCTTCATCTGCTGGATCTTCAGCAGCACGCTCGACCAGTCGCGGGTGCCGACCGGGATGGCGATCTCGTCCATCACCGTGGCGCCGTACTCGGTGGCGACCTTCTTGGTGGCGGCGTTGGTGTTCTGGCCCCAGACGTAGTCGTTGTAGATCAGCAGCCAGTTCTTGCCGAAGCTGTTGATGGCGTTGCGCGCGGCGGCCTTGGAGAAGTTCTCGCCATTGCCGTCCCACACGAACTTCACCCGGTGGCAGTTCGCCCCGCTCTCGGTCGGCGAGCTGGAATTGGTGTTGAAGTAGACGCAGCCGTATTTCTGCGCCACCTGGCTGATGGCGTTCGCCGTGCCCGACTGCACCGCGCCGGCCAGGAAATGGACGTTCTCGCGGGTGATCATCCGCTCGGCGACGCGGGTGCCGGTCTGCGGGTTGGTCTCGGTGTCCATCCACACAGTTTCGATCTTGCGACCGAGCACGCCGCCCTTGGCGTTGAACTCGGCGACCGCCATCTCCGAGCCGCGCTTCTCGGCCTGTCCGGAATTGGCGAACTGTCCGCTGGCGTCGTGGGTGAGGCCGATGCGGATCGGCTTGTCGGAGGCTGCGGCATAGACCCGGTTATGGGTCCAGGGACCGAACAGCGCGGCACCGCCCGCCGCGCCGCCGAGGAGAGAGGTCTTCAGGAAACTGCGTCGATTCACTGCCTTCATGGACATGGGGTTTCCTCCTGTTTTCGTTTTCTCGCCCGGTCCCGTTGAGCGGCCGGTGCGTTGGTTCCCCGCCGGCCGTTACGGTTCGACGGAGACAGTCTCCGGGTCCGCCGGGACCAGGATCTCCATGGCTGTGTAGTCGTCGGAATATTCGATCACCCGGTGGTGGATGCCGGGCTCCTGGTACATGGCCGTACCGGGCTCCATCAGGATCTCGCCCTGGCCCTCGAACTCCACCCGCGCCCAGCCCTTGAGCACGTAGACCATCTGGAAATCGACCTTGTGGTAGTGCAGGTCGCCGCGGCCCGGGCAGGGCGCGTTCGGCCGGTGGATATGGGCGCGGAACTTGCCGCCGGTCTTCTCCGCCATGCCGAGGTCGCGGTAGTCGAAGAACCCACGGAAGCCCGGCTCCCAGGCCGCGTCGCGTTCGTGCTGAACATGGAAGGCGCCGCGGCCGAACCCCTTCGGCTCGAACTCGTCGCCCTTGTCGGATCCGGTCATGCCGCGTCCCCCTTTCCGTCGAATGGAAATTTCATTCGTTATTCAGAAAAGAACGAAAATTCGTTCCTGTGGTCAATATGGAAATTTCAAGTTTTTGATCTAGAATGAAAATTCATTCAATTTCTTGCCCGCACGGGGTCCTGGCGGGTATAGGCAGGACAGGCGGGAACGACGGAAAGCGACTGGGATGAGCGTGGATACCTCGGGCGGCCCGCAGTCCTTCGACGCCCTGCGGCACGCGTTACAGGAGCGCTACGACGAGCTCAGCCCGCATCTGCAGCGCCTGGCCCGCTTCGCCCTGGACGACCCCAACGCCTTCGCCCTGGAAACCGTCAACCGGCTCGCCGAGGTGGTGGAGGTGCAGCCCTCGACCCTGATCCGGTTCGCCAAGGAGCTCGGCTATTCCGGGTTTTCCGAGATGCAGAAGGTCTTCAAGCTGCGGCTGATCGAGGGCGCGCCGGCCTATCGCGAGCGGATCTACCGCCACAGGGAGTCGCTGGAGCGGGCGGCCAAGGACGATCCGGCGGCGATCCTGAACGAATTCACCGACGCCTCGATCATGTGTCTGGAGCGGCTGCGCGACACGGTCCAGCCGGAGACCCTGGCGCGCGCCATCGCCATGATGGATCAGGCCGACACGATTTATGTGATCGGCCAGCGCCGGGCGTTTCCCATCGCCTCCTATCTGGCCTATGGGCTGACCCGGCTTGAGCGGCGCTGCCAGCTGCTGGACTTCGTCGGCGGCATGGTGCCGCAGCAGGTCGCCACCCTGCGGCAGAGCGACCTGCTGATCGCCATCGCCTTCGCCGAGTACACGCCGGCGGTGGTCGATGCGGTGACCGACGTCCATATCCGGGGCATTCCGATGTTCACGCTCACCGATGTGCCGACCAGCCCGCTCGCCCGGCAGAGCGAGGTCTATTTCTGCGTCGACGACGCCGATATCCACCGCTTCCGGCCGATCGCCGCCTCGATCAGCCTGGTTCAGTCGCTGATCATCGGCCTCAGCTATTTTCAGGATTCAGGCAAGGGCGGCGACTGACGCCTACGCCGGCGCGCACGATCGCCGCCGCGGGTCGGGCGAAAGACGAACGTCCTTCTTCACCCGGTCGGGTAGTGGAAATTGCGTGTTGTCTTTCGGGGTTCGGATGGTGGGCGCACAAGGACTCGAACCTTGGACCCGCTGATTAAGAGTCAGCTGCTCTACCAACTGAGCTATGCGCCCATCCGTGCGGGCCGCCGGAGATGCCGCGGTTCCGCGAAAGAGGCGGCCTTATAGCGGGTCGATTCCGGTTTGTCGAGAGCGTCGGCAGGGTATTTTGATCGGTATTCCGTCACGGGCCGTCCTCTCCGTGCCGGGCGGCCGTCGCACCGGGCGACCGTCACGTCGGCCGGAGCAGCCAGCCCCTCTCGCCGGCGCCGCGCCTCGTGCTAAGACGGAGCCGCAACCAAATACCGGAGGAATGCGCGATGAGTGTGGCCGATCTGGCGCCCGAGACCCTGACCCTGGAGATGGTCGACGAGCATGTGCTGCTGGTCACCCTCGACCGGCCGGATGTGCGCAACGCGCTGAACACCCAGATGGGCTTCGACCTGCGCGACCTGTGGGTCGAACTCTACCGCGATGCCGGCGAGGTGCGCTGCGTCGTGCTGACCGGGCGCGGCGACAAGGCGTTCTGCGCCGGCGGCGACCTGAAGGAACGCAACGGCATGACCGATGCCGACTGGCGCCGCCAGCACGCCCTGTTCGAGCAGATGGTCAAGGCGCAGCTCGACTGCCCGGTGCCGATCGTCGCCGCAGTCAACGGAGCGGCCTTCGCCGGCGGGCTGGAGATCGTGCTCGGCTGCGACTTCGCCTATGCCGCGCCGACCGCCCGCTTCGCCCTGACCGAGGTCACCCTCGGCATCATCCCGGGGGCGGCCGGGACCCAGAACCTGCCGCGCGCCGTCGGCCTGCGCCGGGCCAAGGAGATCATCCTCACCGGCCGGCCGTTCTCCGCCGAGGACGCGCTGGCCTGGGGCGCGGTCAACCGGATCTGCGCCGACGGGACCCTGCTGGACGCCGCGCTGGACACCGCCCGGGCGATCGCCGGCAACGCGCCGATCTCCGTGCGCCAGGCCAAGAAGTCGATCAACGCCTCGGAGATGATGGACCTGAAGAACGGCTACGATTTCGAGATCGAGGCCTATAACCGCACCGTGCCGACCGAGGACCGCCTGGAGGGCGTGCGCGCCTTCAACGAGAAGCGCCAGCCGGTCTACAAGGGGCGCTGACACAACATGCGGGGACCTCTGCCGGCGGCGGTGACCGACGGGCGGGCGGCGAGCTGGATCGCCGCCGTCATCCTGCTGGCATTCCCGACCGTGGGCATGCTCGCCAAGCACGGCATGAGCACGCTCGGGATCGCCCTGGCCGTGCTGCTGGGCGCGCTGCTGCTGCTCGACCGGCGGCTGCCGTGGCCGGGCTGGGCCCTGGTGGCGCCGGTGGCGGCGCTGCTGGCGGTGCAGGCGCTCGACCTGCTCGTCGCACCGTCCTGCCCGCCCTGCGCGGATCGCTGGCCGCAGGCGGCTGGGGCCGCGGTGCTGCTGCTGCCCCTGGCGGCCGGCGGGACGGTCGCGGCCGCGCGGCTGGATCGGGTGCTGGTGCGCCGGGCCCTGGTGGCGGGCGTGCTGATCGGAGCGCTGGTGGCGCTGGTCGAGCTCGGGCTGGACGCGCCGATCTACCGCCTGCTCAACGGCCGCGATCCGGGAGAGGCGGTGTCCCTATCGCGGTACAACCGGGGCATTGTCGCGCTGGTGCTGCTGGCCCTGGTGGCGGGCGGGGTGCTGTGGGGCGAGGGCCGCCGGGTGTGGGCGGTCGCGCTGCTGGCGGCGGTCGGGGCGGTGTCCATGCTCGGGATTTCGCTGATCGCCCATCTCTGCCTGCTGCTCGGGCTGGTCACGCTGGTCGCCGGTGCGGTGGCCGAGCGGCTGGTGCGGGTCGCGATGGTCGTGGTGGTGGCGGTGCAGATGCTGTCGGCGCCCTGGGCGGCGAACGCGGTCTACGACTGGGTGATCACGGACAATGTCGCGATCTCCGACTTGGCGATCCGGCATCGGCTGGAGCTGTGGGATCACGGCGGCGCCCTGGCGCGGGAGCGGCCGTGGACCGGTTGGGGGCTGGACGCCTTCGATCACCGGCCGATCGACCCGGAGCGGCTGGCGAAGGCGCAACGGATGACCAAGCCGGAGCCGCATCCGCACAATGCGGGGCTGCAGCTCTGGGTCGAGACCGGGGTGGTCGGCGTGTTGCTGGGGATCGCGTTCCTGGCGGCGGTCGCCTGGCGGATCGGCCGGCTGCCACGGGCGCTGCGCCCGTGGGCGACGGCGCTGCTGGCGGTGGGTCTGCTCCCGGGGCTGGTGTCCTTCGGGCTCTGGCAGACCACCTACCTGGCGATGGCGGCGGTGGCGGCCTTCGCGGTCGGGCTGCTGCGGGACAAGGATTCTCGGGCGGAGTAGCGGTGCCGCCGTCTCCCAAACCACTCCTCAAATCACTTCCCGGCCCTGTGCCGGGACCCACGCTTGGGATGGTCCTGTCGTCCGGACAGTGGCGTGTGCGACCGGGCTGGCCTTGCCGTGGGCCCCGGCACAGGGCCGGGGAGTGTGTAAAAAGCGGGAAGAGGAGAGGAGAGGAGGGGAGCCCACCTACTCCGTCGCCGCGTCCGCCGCGTCCCACAGCGCGCGGTAGGCGCCGGCGACCGCCGTGCGTGGGGCGAAGGCGGTCAGCGGTTCGCGCTCCACGCCCATGCGCTCCACCGCGCTGGCGTAGGGGATGCTCACCCCCAGCACGTTGCCGTGCTTCTTCGGAAAGCTCTCCAGGATCTCCCGGTGCAGCGCCTTGCGGCGATCGACCATGGAGAAGAACGGCAGCAGCTTCAGTCCCTTGATCTTCTGTTCCGCCTTGAACGCCTCCAGCTGGTCGTAGGTGCGCAGCGACAGGGTCGTGGGGATCAGCGGGATGATCAGCGCGTCGGCCGCCTCGAACACCGCCTCCGACACCAGCGACACGCTGGGCGGGCAGTCGAGCATGATGATGTCGTAGTCGTCTCCCAGCGGTTTCAGCAGCTTGCGCAGGCGCCGCGTCGATTTCTTCTCGGCCTCCAGCAGCAGGTCGAGATTGCGGAAGCGGAAATCCGCCGGGATCAGGTCCAGGTTCTCGTGGTCGGTGGCCTTGATCAGGTCGTCCAGGTCGCGCTTGCCGCTGACCAGGCCCTTGCCGCCGCCCTTCACCCTGGTCTTGACCCGGAAGTAGAAGCTGGCCGCGCCCTGGGGGTCGAGGTCGATGACCAGCACCCGATGGCCGCGCGTGGCCGCCACATGGGCCAGGTTGACGGCCGCTGCCGTCTTTCCCACCCCGCCCTTGATGTTGTAGCTCGCCAGGATCCGCATCACTCCTCCTTCGTGCCGCGTCTTTTGGATCGGCCGCCGTCGGCCCGGTCGGTGTGGCGGTCGAAGATCGCATGGAACAGCGCCTGCGTCTCCCCGGCGGCAAAGGTCTTGAAGGCCGCGGCGAATTCCGCGCGGGCGTCGCGCCGGTCGCGGTCCAGCTCCTCGCTCCAGGCGCCGATCGCCATCAGGGTCTCGGCCGAGACGCCCTTCCGGCCGGCCAGTTCGCGGCCGTAGCGATGCAGCGCTGTCACCTGCACCTCGCGGTCCTGCACCCGGCCGAGCACCTCCTGCAGGCCCTTCAGCGCCTTGATCGCCGGCTTGGTCTTCTCGCGCGGCAGGACCTCGGCGAGGAACTCGGTGACATAGCGCAGTTTCTTCATGCGCTTGCGCAGGTCGTGCAGCCGTTCCGCCTCGCTGTGGGGGCCGATGCGGCGGCCGTCGCGCAGGGCCCTGCGCAGGATCTTCCGGCCACGGGCGGCGACGATCTCGGCGAACGGCGCGCGCAGCGGTTCCGTCGCGGTCCAGTTCGCGCTGGACGGGCTCAGGCTGTCGCGCCAGCGCGCGACCAGGGTCTGGAACCGTGTGCCCGAAAGCTGCAGGGCGAGGTCGCGGTGGGACGCGGTCTTCATCGCCTGAAGGTGGCGCTCCAGTGGGGCCAGGACGTCCGCGCCGGAGCTTTGGGTCCGGCGCGCGGCCAGGTCCATGAGCTGGACATCGAGATCGCGCTGCGGGCTGGTGACCTGCCCGAGCCAGCGGAACCCCTTGGTCGCCTCGGCCCGTCCCTCCAGGGCGATGGCCTGGGGGAGTTGGGACAGGGCGGAACGGGTTCGGCGGATGGCGACGCGGAACTGGTGCAGGTAGTCCGGGTGGCGGTCGGCGAGCACGCCGGGCAGCCGATCCTCCAGTATGTCGAGCTGGGCCGACAGGAGCTCGCGCATCACCGGGCCGGCGGGATCGTCCGGCCGCAGCTCGGTACCGGCCCGAACCGGCGCCGGGAACGCGGCGGCGAGCAGGCGTGCGAGTGCCGGCATCGGCGCCTGCGGCCAGCCGAGATCGTCTTGGATCCGCGCGCAGACCCGTTCGGCGTCCGCTTCGTAGCCCTTGAGGGCAAGGACCGCGACGTCGGTCGTCTCGCCGCCGGCACCGTCCGCCGCCCGGGTCAGCAGCACGCGGCAGCGGATCTTGCCCTCCTCGTCGCGCAGGGCGAGGGCGGTTTCCGTCAGGTGAAGCTCGGCGACCGGATGCAGCGCCCGGCCCCGGCCCAGATCCTCCAGCCGGCTGCGCAATGCGCCCTTGGGCAGGTCGCTGTCGAAGCGCCGGTCCGGCGCCGTAACCTGCGCCGTTGCCTCGACCGCGCCGTCGGGACCGGCGAGGGTCCAGGTTTCGCGATCGTCTTCGTCGGGAGTCGAGGTCAGGCGGTATCCCCGGCGCGTCAGACGCCGGTCCGCGCTGTCGCGCAGGGTGAGGCTCCGGGACCGCGTCGTCGGCGCATCGGCGACCAGCGACCCGCGCAGCCGGTCCGCCGCCGCCAGCAGGCTGTCCGCGGTGGCCGGCCAGTCCTCGGGCGGGGTATAGGTGTGCAGAGGGAGCGCCATCAGAGGCGGACCACCCGGGAGCCCGGCGTCGGCGTCGGCGCGGGGATCCGCGGCGCCAGCCAGCGCAGTTCCTGTTCCAGTCGCCGTGCCCGGTCCGGCGCGGTCAGCCGGGCGGCGAGAATGGCCGCGATCAGCGCCCGCTGATGCCGGAGAGCCGTCCGCGCCGACGGGCTCAGTCCGCGCCTGGCGAGGCCCCGGTCGATCACCGACAGACGGCGTTCCAGGTCGCGCAGCGGCATCAACAGACGCGCGGCCTTCGGGTTGTCCGCCACCAGCCTGGGCAGGGGATGCGGGGTGGTCTCTTTGCGGCAAGCGGTCATGTTCTCCTCCGACTGCCGGTTTAAGCGCACAAAGTGCGCATTTCAAGATCGATTTGCGCACGGGGTGCGCTTTACTGCTGTTTTTATATATCCAATTGAAATACAACGATAAAATTTGAGTCTTTGATCATTCTCGATGAAATACCAGTGCGGTTGCCTAAGGCTGGCGGGGCCGATCTCGATGAATCACGCATCCGGAATTGTCCGTGCCCTTCTGTGGCCAGGGCTGTTTGCTGCCTATCTGATTCCGATCGGGCTGGGGCTCTCTGCCGGCACGCCGGCGCTGGCCTTCAACGCGACATATCTCGGCCTGGCGGCCGTGCTGGCGGTGCTTGAGCGGTTGCTGCCCTATGAGCGGCAGTGGCTCGGGCCGGACGACCAGGTGCTGCCCGACCTGTTGCACACCGTGCTGACCAAGGGATTCGTGCAGGTCGTGGTCCTCATGACGGCGGTGATCGGGATCGCCGACCTGGTGGCGGCCGACGGCGGGGCCTGGTGGCCACGTTCCTGGCCGATGCCGCCCGACTTTCTCGGCCAGCTTGCCCACCCATTCCGGCGACCCTGATCAGTCCCGGTTGATCAGGTCTTCTGGCCGCGTTGCCGCATCTCCTGCTGTCGCATGGGCATGGCGTCGATCGTCTTGAACACCTCTTCGACCTGGACCGCCTCGTCGCGGCGGAGCTTCTCCCCGCCGTCCTTGCCGATCAGCACCACGTTGAATTCGACGATCGTGGTGTCGAATTCCTTGCGCAGGTTCTTGGCGTTCAGCTCGATGGCGAGCTTGCCGTCCACGAAGACCGAGTCCTGCACCACCTCGATGACGGTGACCTCCCGTTCCTTCAAGCCGGCCGCGGCGTCCTTCAGGCGCTGCCGCTGGACGACCAGCTTCGGATGCGGCTTGACTGGCGCGAAGACCAGCAGCAGACGGCGCTTCCAGCGGTACTTGTCGAGCAGGCCCGCCTGGGCCGGTCGGGCCGCCAGGGCCACCAGGCCGGCGCCCGCCAGCGTCAAAATCTTCCTCCGGTTCATCGCCCATTCCCTTTGCCGTGTGCCGGTGCTGATATTGGCGCAAAGCCGATATCGTCCAGGTCTGTTGTCCGCGGTTCGGTGTCGGCATTGAGCCAAAAAATCCGGGGGAGAACAACGATGGCCGCATACAAGCCGTTCGAGGAGGTCCGGCGGATCGCCGTTCTGGGCACCGGGACCATTGGTGCCAGCTGGACCGCCTATTTCCTGGCGCGCGGTTACGACGTGACCGCCTGGGACCCTGCCGACGGCTGGAAGCCGCGGCT
Source organism: Thalassobaculum salexigens DSM 19539 (assembly GCF_000423805.1). NCBI lineage: Bacteria > Pseudomonadati > Pseudomonadota > Alphaproteobacteria > Rhodospirillales > Thalassobaculaceae > Thalassobaculum > Thalassobaculum salexigens. The sequence goes on along the minus strand of NZ_KE384094.1, from coordinate 549,171 downwards.
GCAGGCCTTCGTCGACAACGCCCGCCCGCAGCTCAAGGCCATCGGTACTGCGGTCGAGTCGGAGGGCACGCTGACCATGGTCGACGACCCGGCGACCGCGGTTTCCGACGCCGATTTCGTGCAGGAGAACGCACCGGAACGCGCGCCCATCAAGCTAGACCTGTACCGGCGCATCGACAACGCGGTGCCGGCGACCACGGTGGTCGCGACCTCCACCTCAGGGCTGATCCTGTCGGATCTGCAGGACGGGATCGGTTTCGCCGAGCGCCTTGTGGTCGGCCATCCGTTCAACCCACCGCATCTGATTCCGCTGGTGGAAGTGGTGCTCGGCAAGGCGACCGACCGGGCGGCGGCGGAGTGGGCGCACGGCTTCTACGGCCATATCGGCAAGCACGCGATCTACGTGAACAAGGAAGTGCCCGGCCATCTGGCGAATAGGCTGCAGGCGGCCCTGTGGCGCGAGGCGGTGAACGCCGTCGCCGACGGGCTCGCCAGTGTGGAGGACGTCAACGCCGCCATCGCCCAGGGACCTGGCCTGCGTCTGGCGCTGATGGGGCCGCACATGGTGTTCAACCTGACCGGCGGCAAAGGCGGTTACGCGGCCATGCTGGAGCAGTTCGGCCCGCCGATCGAGGGCTGGTGGAAGGATATGCAGAAGACGCCCGCCCTGACGCCCGAGCTGAAGGCGGAGCTCATCGCCGGCATCAAGGACGAGATGGGCGACCGCACGATCGACGACCTGGAGGCCCAGCGCGACGAACGGCTGATCGCGCTGCTGAAGATGTTGAAGGAGACCGCCGCGTGACCACGCCCGCTTCCGCCCCGACCGTCTCCAAATCCACGCCTCCCAAACGCATCGTCGTCGTCGGCGCCGGTATCGTCGGCGTCGCCACCGGGCTGATCCTGCAGCGCGAGGGGCATTCGGTCACGCTGGTCGATCCGGCCGCCCCCGGCACCGGTACGTCCTTCGGCAATGCCGGCTCCATCGCCATCGGCAGCGTCTATCCCACGGGCAGCCCCGGGAACTGGAAGCAGGTGCCGAAGATGCTGCTCAATCCGGCCTCCCCGCTGAACATCCGGCCGTCCTACCTGCCGAAGATGCTGCCCTGGCTGATGCAGTTCCTGGCCGCTAGCACGCCGAAGAGGGTCGAGGAGATCTCCCACTCCCTGCGGGCGATCTCCAAGGACGGTCTGGTAGCGCATAAGAAGCTGATCGCACTGGCCGGCGCCCATGACATCGTGCGGCCGGTCGGCTGGCTGAAGGTCTATTCGAGCCAGCAGAGCTACGACAAGACCAGGGACGAGCGCGAGACGATGGCGCGGCGCGGGGTGAAATTCGACGAGCTCAACGCCGACGAGATCCGCCAGCTCGAGCCGGGCCTGAACCGCAAGTTCACCCATGGCTACAACCAGCCGGAGAACGCCTTCGTCAGCCAGTCGATCAAGCTGACCGAAGCCTATTTCGCCAAGTTCCGCGAGCTCGGCGGGACCTGGGTCTCTGAGAAGGTGCGCCGGTTCGAGATCGGGTCGGGCGGGGTGGAGAAGGTGGTCACCGACCGGGCGATGCATCCCTGCGATGCGGTGGTGATCGCCGCCGGCGCCCGCAGCCACGAGCTCTGCGCCATGCTCGGCCGCAAGGTGCCGCTGGACACCGAGCGCGGCTATCACCTGAACCTGACCGTGACCGAGGGGCCTGAACTGCGGCGGCCCACGGTGATCGGCGATTACGGCTTTGTCCTTGCGCCGATGCAGGACGGGCTGCGGCTGACGACGGGCGCGGAGTTCGCCGGCGTGGACGCGCCGCCGGATTTCCGCCGGGTCTACCGGATGCTGCCGATGGCCGAGGAGGCGCTGCCGGGCCTGAAATACGAGGTGACCCGGGAGTGGCTCGGCTTCCGGCCGTCGACCCCGGACAGCGTGCCCGTGATCGGCCGGTCGCCGGACCAGGCCAACGTGTTCTACGGCTTCGGCCACAGCCATATCGGCCTGACCCTGGCGGCCCGCACGGGCGAGCTGATCGCCGACCAGATCGCCGGCCGCGACCCGGGCATCGACATGACGCCGTATCGGATCGAGCGGTTTTGAGCGGCCGTTAAACCGCCACTCACTCCCCCGGCCTTGTGCCGGGGCAGCGGGTCAACGTGATGGGACGCTTGGGAAAGATCACCGGCGGTGAAGCGGGCTGACGGCTTGCCCCGGCACAAGGCCGGGGAGGTGAGCGAGGCGGTAGGTTCGCCCATAAAATATTCGAGTTAGGGTCGCGGCCGGTCCTAGGCTGTTGCCTTCCCCGTCTTCCCGGCCTCGAGCCGGGATCCAGGGCTCAGCGCGATGGAGCGTTTGGCGTTTACCCCAGGCGCTCCGGCGATACCCATCCTCGGTCCCGGCGCAGGGCCGGGAAGACGAGAGGAGGCGGCCGGCGGCCTCTCACCCGAGCCGGGCGAAGGTTTCCAGCTCCTCGATCATCCGGGTGATTGCCGCCTTGGTGCCGGCGAAGCGCTCGCTGCGGGTGATCGCGGCCTCGTCCATGTAGATGCCGCGGTTCACCTCGATCTGCAGCGACTCGCGGCGCTTGGACGGGTCGGAGTAGCGCTTGATCAGCTCGACGCCCTTGAACTTGTCGTTGACCCCGACCGAATAGCCCGATGCCCGCAGGCTCTCCACCACCACCTCGGAGAAGGCCGCGCCGGCGGTGGTACCGTCGCGGGTGCCGACGATGAAATCGGCCCGGCGCTCGCCCTGGTCGCCCCAGCGCGCGTCGCCCCATTCCGGCATGGAGTGGCAGTCGACGTGGTAGACCCGGCCGAACCGGTCGTAGGTCTCGTCCAGCGCCTGCGCCAGCGCGGCGTGGTAGGGCCGCCAGTAGGTCTCGATCCGGGTGCGCACCAGCTCGGCCGGCAGCTTACCGCCGTAGATCGCGGTCTCGCCGTCGATCACCTTCCAGATCAGCGACGCGCCTCGCCTGGTCTTCTCGGTGACGTCGACCGGATGCGGCCAGTCGCCCTCGACCATGGAGAGGTCGAGATCGGCGGTATCCCGGTTGGCGTCGATATAGGCGCGGCGGAACAGCGCTTCCACCAGGATCGCCCCATGCGTCGTGCAGGCGCCGAACAACTCCTCCACGAACCAGTCGGCCACCCGCTCGCAGGTGTCCATCGGGATGGTCGGCTTGAAATCGTCGGGAAACAGCAGGCCGGTATGGGGGCTGTCGAAGACCAGAGGCGCCGGCTCGCCGATCGGGTCGGTGCGCCGGACCACGCCCGGGATTTCAGTGTTCGCCATCGCCGTTCTCCGCGGGAGTCTGTCAGGAGCCGTTTGTAGCGCGCCGCGCCGAGGCCCTACAACCCAGCCGCGACCGCCGGTCGATCCGTTGTGGGTCAGGTAAACCGCGCGAGCCCCTCCAGCGTCTGGCGGATGACCTGGCGGCCGCGCCAAAGCACCATCTCCTTCCAGTCGACGGTCGCCGGATAGTACTGGGTGCGCAGTTCCCTCTTGATCTCGCGGGTCCTGGGGTCGTTCCAGTCGACCTCACCCTGGTTGTGCAGCCAGTGGTCGGCGCGCAGGGCCTTGCGGCCGCGCTCGGTGCTGTAGGTGCCGAACTCCAGGGCGACATAGGTGTAGCGATCGCCCAGCCGCGGCGCCCAGAACTCGCGCTGGGTGCCATGCAGCGGGATCGAGAAGGACTGGCCCTCCGCCGGCAGGCCGGTGGAATCGCCGTACATGGACAGCACCCGCTCCAGCCCGACCGTGCCGCGCTTATGGCCGCAGATCGGCTCGCCATAGCCGAACGGGCCGAGCCCGGTATGGACGTCGACCACGCTGACCGCCGCCCGGTCGCCCAGCCGGTAGTCGTCGAAGATTGTCGCCAGGGTGCGGCGCGACCACGTCTCTTCGAAACCGCCGAAGAACACCGAATGGGCGTGCTTGTACTGGCCGGCCTTGCGGGCGGACTGGAAGGCGAGCTCGCCGTGCTCCTTGCGCCAGGCGGCCAGCCGCTCCTCGTCGGCCGCGAGGGTCTCGGCGTCGAGCGAGGCCGGCACGAAGGCGTCGACCAGCGCGTCATGGCCCGGGTTCTCCGGAACCGGCTTGGCGAAGTCGATGAAGTTGCGGTTGAGGTCGCAGCCCTCCTCGGTCACCCGGCGCCACCAGGCGAAGCCGTGGCAGTTCAGCGCGTGGATCAGCAGGACGGCGGTATTCTGTGGCAGGCGGGCGGGGCCCTCGTCGGCCAGCCAGTCGATCTGGATGCCGCTGCCGCAGAAGCCCTCCACGCCATGGGTGGCGCTGACCACGACGAAGACCTTGGCCGCGTCCTCGGGGCCGATCCAGGCGGTCTCGCAGGCGAGACCCTCGCCGGTCGGACCCGTGTTCGGGTTGGCGTAGACGCGCGGGGCGGTCCCGGTGGCGGCGAGGGCGGCGAGAAACTTCTCGCGGGCCTCGCCGTAGGTCTCGGCGAAGCTGCCGGCGACGGAGGTGAGCAGATCCATGGCCAAAGCGGTTAGCACCGCCGGGCGCCGGCGGCAATCCTCGGACTGCGGGCGGGGAAGGAATCGGGATCGTCCTTCAATACCCCCGTCTTCCCGGCGCAGGGCCGGGAAGACCGAGGAGAGGGGAGACGTCACTCCAAACCCCCATGACATTTCCGCGACACCCTGCGAGCCCGGTTGCGCCGGACCGGGCCGACCGTCATGGTTCCGCCCCGTCTCCCACATTCGGCCCGGTCGATGAGCCTCCGTCCCAACGTTCTGCTGATCACGCTGGACCAGTTCCGGGGCGACTGCCTCTCCGCGCTCGGCCATCCCAACGTGCGAACGCCGCACCTGGACGCACTGGCCGGCGACGGGGTGCTGTTCACCGACCACTGGGCCCAGTGCGCGCCATGCTCGCCCGGACGCGCCTCGCTGCTGACGGGGCTTTACCAGATGAACCACCGGGTGCTGCGCAACGGCACGCCGCTGGACCGCCGCCACCCGACGCTGGCCACCGAGGCGCGCAAGGTCGGCTACGACCCGATGCTGTTCGGCTATACCGACCAGAGTGCCGATCCGCGCGCGATCTCGCCCACCAGCCCGCGCATGCGCATCTATGAGGGCGTCGCGCCGGACTTCGCCGTGCATACGCCGCTGGGCGAGGACGGGACGCTGTGGCGGCAATGGCTGGCCGGCCGTGGCACCGACCCCGGCGACGAGCCGAAGCGGATCTGGCGGCCGAACGGCGGCGACCTGCCGCCCACCGGCGCTCATGCGGAGCCGCCCGCTTTTGGTGCCGAGGAGACCGAGACCGCCTTCCTCACCGGACGGGTGATCGAGCACCTGCGGGACCGCGACGGGAGCGACCCGTGGTTCCTGCATGTCAGCCACCTGCGCCCGCACCCGCCCTTCGTGGTGCCCGAGCCCTACAACACAATGGTCGCTCCGGCCGACGTCGCCCTGCCGATACGGGCGGCGAGCCGGGCCGACCAGGCGGCGATGCACCCCTATCTGCGCTACGCGATGGAACGCACCGCACTCTCCAGCTTCGTCTACGAGGCGCCGGGCCTGGTCGCCGATCTGGACGACGATTCGGTACGCACCATCCGCGCGGTCTATTACGGCATGATCGCCGAGGTCGACGCCCAGGTCGGCCGGCTGATGGCCTTCCTGAAGGAGCGCGGCACCTATGACGACACGCTGATCGTCGTCACCAGCGACCACGGCGAGCTGCTCGGCGACCACCACCTGTTCGGCAAGCTCGGGTGGTTCGACGGCGCCTACCGCATCCCGCTCATCGTCAAACCCGCCGGCTCGCCGGTGTTCGGCCGGGTCGACATCATCACCGAGGCGGTGGACGTGGCGCCCACCATCCTTCAGGCGATCGGCGTGGCCCGGCCGCCGGCGATGAACGGCCGCTCCCTGCTGCCCTTCCTGCATGGCGAGATGCCCGACACCTGGCGCAACGCCGCCCATTGGGAGTTCGATTTCCGCGAGTCCGCCAGCGGCGAGGCGGAGCGCGCACTGGGCCTGCCGCTGGATGCGTGCCAGCTCACCACGATCCGCGACGACCGCTACAAATACGTCCACTTCTCCGGCCTGCCGCCGCTGCTGTTCGACCTCGGCCGTGATCCGCACGAACTCGACAACCGGGCCGACGACGAGGACTATCGGGATATCCGGGCGATGTATGCCGAGCGTATGCTGTCCTGGCGGGCGGTCCACCAGGACCGCACCCTGACCGGCTGGGACCTGACGGCCCCCGGCGGACCGCTGCACCGTTCCCCCGACCGGGGGCAGTGGTAAAACGAAAACACTGGTTGAGGAGGGAGATTTGGCCGAGGACCAGATCTGGGTCGATCCGGACATGAGGCAGGCGATCGCCCGCGCCCAGGAGATCGTCGTCGAATACGGGCTGGCGACCGACCGCTCCAAGCTGACGCCGGTTCAGGCCCGCGAGCGCTCCGAGCTGGACCGCAAATGGTGGAACGAGGTGCGCCCGGAGGTGGCGAAGATCGTCAACACCACGGTGCCGGGTCCGACCGGCGACATCCCGGTCCGTCTGCTCTATCCGAGCGAGGACAAGAACCTCCCGGTCATCGTCTATCTGCACGGTGGCGGCTGGGTGGTCGGTTCGCTGGAGACGCACGCCGCCGGCATGCACCTGCTGGCGCTGGAATCCGGCTGCGTCGTCGCCGCCGTCGACTACAGCCTGGCGCCGGAGAACAAGTTCCCGGCGGCCATCGAGGAGACCGTGGCGGTGGTCGATTTCATCACCCGCTCGGGCGCCGACTGGTCGGTCGATCCGACGCGCATCGCCCTGTCCGGCGACAGCGCCGGCGGCAACCTGGCGGCCGGGGCCGAAGTGGCCCTGCGCCAGCGTGGCGTCTCGCCGGTCAAGGCGCTCGGCCTGATCTACGGCGTGTTCGGCGACGATTTCGAGACCGACAGCTACCGGATCTTCGGCGGCGGCGACTGGTTCCTGAGCGCCGCCGATATGAAGAACTATTTCGGCCATTACCTGAACGGTCCGGCCGACCATGACGACCCGCGCGCGGTGCCGATGAAGGCTGACGTGACCGGCTTCCCGCCCTGCTTCCTGCACTCCGCCGGGGTCGACGTGCTGCGCGACGACACCCGCCGGTTCTACGAGAAGCTCAAGGCCGCCGGGGTCGAGGCCCATCACACCGAACACGCCGGCATCATCCACGGCTGCATGACGCAGATCCGGATGGTCGGCAAGGCACGACAACTGATCGCCGGGCTGGGCAAGCAACTGGCCGGCGCCCTGGGAGGAAAGTGACGATGACTGACGTGGTTCTCTGTTCCGTCGACGCGCGCGGTGTGGCGACGGTCACCTTGAACCGGCCGGAGCGGAACAACGCCTATAACGGCGAGGTGATCAATGCGCTGATCGCCGGCATGGAAAGCCTTGCCGCCGATCCGGCCGTGCGGGTGGTGGTCATCCGCGGCAACGGCAAGCATTTCCAGGCCGGGGCGGACCTGTCCTGGCTGAAGGAGATGGGCCAGCTCAGCCCGCTGGAGAACATCGAGGTCTCCCGGCGCACCGCCAGTGCGATCCAGGGTCTGACCGAGTTCCCGAAACCGACCATCGCCCTGATCCATGGCGGCTGCTTCGGCGGCGGAACGGGGATCGCGGCGGCGGCCGATATCGTGATCGCCAGCGAGGACGCCATCTTCGCCATCACCGAGGCGCGCTGGGGCGTGATGGCCGGGATCATCGTGCCGCATCTGAACGCCGCCATGGGCGTGCGCAACGTGCGGCGCTACGCCCTGACCTGCGAGCGCTTCGGCGCCCGGGAGGCCAAGGAGATGGGCCTGGTGCATCAGGTCTGCGCCGAGGGCGGGCTGGACGAGGCGGCGGCCCCGGTGATCGACAACCTGCTGATGAGCGCGCCGGAGGCCCTGGCCCAGACCAAGCGCCGGGCGCTGGTGGAGGCGGGGCTGGATCTCTCCGGATCGCATTTCACCGAGCTGGTGGAGGAACACGCGCTGAAGCGCCAGAGCGACGAGGCGAAGGAGGGGCTCGCCAGCTTCCTGGAGAAGCGCCCGCCGAGCTGGTACCCGGGGGATGCGACCTAACCCTTTTACTCAACCGTCTTCCCGGGCTTGCCCCGGGATCCGGACATCGGTGTGCTGGAGCGGTGAAGAATGTGCGTCACCGCTCCGGCGCGCGTTTCTCTAGACCCCGGCGCAGGGCCGGGGAGACGGAAAGAGGCTATGACAGCGCCTTATGCCCGTTTCGCGTTCGGCAGGCTCCAGGCGATCAGGTTCGTCACCAGCATGCTCGCCGCCAGCACGTAGAAGGTCACCACCAGCCCATAGGCGTCGGCGACGATCCCGCCGACAACCGGCGCCAGGATCGACAACCCTGTCTGCGCGCCGAACATCAGGCTGGTGGCCGAGCCGCCCAGGTGCGAGGGTGTCAGGTCCATCATCCAGGAATGCACCACCGGCCGGATCGCGTAGAGCGCGAAGCCCAGCACCGACACGCCGGCGATGAAGGACAGCTCGTTGCCCAGCAGGGTCAGCGCCGCGATGGCGAGCGTCGACACCCCCAATCCGGCCAGCACGACCTGCCGCCGACCGACCCGGTCGGACAGCCGGCCGGCGATCGGCGTGGCGATCAGCCCACCCACCTGCAGGGCTGCCAGCGCCACGCCCATCATCAGCGGCGAGACCTTCATCTCGTGGGCCAGATAGAGCGGCAGGAAGACCAGCAGGCCGTTCTGGGTCATCGCTCGGAACGCCGACATCAGGCACAGGCCTAGCACCGCCCGGTCCTTCACCACGGCCGCGATGCCGGCGAGATACTGGCCGAAATCGACGCCCTTGCCGGCGTCGCCATGGCTGGATGCAGGGGCGCGACCGAGGAACATCGCCAGCGCCGCCGCCACCGCCAGGACCGGCAGGCAGGAATACAGCGCCACGCCCTCCCAGGTCAGGGCGACCAGCATCGCGCCGGCGGCGAGTGGCGCCACCGCGTCGCCCAGCCCGGCGCCGAGCGCATGCACCGACAGCGCCCAACCGCGCTGCCCCGGGAAGCGGGCGGAAAGATAGCTGATCGCCGGCGGATGCCAGAGATTGTTCGAGGCGCCGATCACCGCGACCAGGGCCGCCACCGCCAGCAGCCCGCCGGCGAACCCGAGCAGCGCCAGGGCCGCCGCTCCCATCAGCAGCGATGCGACCTGCAACGCCACCCGCCGTCCGGTCATGTCGGTCAGCGGGCCGGAGCCGAAATTGGCGACGAAGGCGCTGACATGCAGCACCGACACCAGCAGCCCCGTCGCCGCGTAGTCGAGGCCGAGAGCCGTGGAGAGGCTGGGCAGCAGAAGATAGAAGGTCGCGGCCACCCAATGGGTCGCGCCGTGGCCAAGCCCGACAATGGCGATGGGGGTGTTGTCGCGGGCGCTGAGCCCGGTGAGGCGTTCGGCGAGGGACACGTTCTTGGACGGGGTTGCGTTTCGGTTACCGAGATTAGCATGGGATTTTGGTCGGCCAACCTACCGATCCGCCTTGGGGCGAGGCGTCGACAGTCCGCGATGAGCGGCCTAGAACGAAGCGGCGGAAATGGCGACACTCAACGGGGCCCACAATTTGGCAGATTGGTTCTACACGACCTGGCTCGGCACCCTCGCGAGCGCGATCAGCCTTTCGCTGATCGAGACCGCCCTGCTGACCGCTGTCCTCGCTGGAACGCTGCTGATCCTGTTCTATGCCCTGCGCACAGGTGTGCCGCCGCAATCCTCCGGCCGAGCGGCACGGGAGGCGCTGCTCTCTCTGCTACCGGAGACGATCGACGGGGATATCGCCGATCTCGGCTCCGGCTGGGGCGCGCTGGCAGAAGTGCTGGCCGACCGCTACCCGCAGAACCAGGTCGTCGGCTACGAACTGTCGCCGATCCCCTACTGGTTCTCGTGCCTGCGTCTTAAGATCACCCCCCGGGCGAACCTTGAATACCGCCGCGCAAACTTCCTGCGTGCCGATCTGTCCGCGTATCGGGCCGTGACCTGCTACCTGATGATCGGCGCCATGAAGGTGCTATCCGCCAAGCTGAACGAGTTGCCGGACGGGGCGGTGGTCGTGTCCCATGCCTTCTCCCTGCGCGACCGGGAGGCGGATGAGGCGATCCGTTTTTCGACCACCGGCGCTACGATGTACTACCGCTACGTGGTGCACCGCAGCGGCGCACCGTACCCATCCGCATTCTCCGTCGTGACGCCCGCGGATGTGGCGCGTTAGGCTGGGCTTTACCCACCTGGAGGACCCCATGCCGAAGATCAATGCCGAGCGCCTGCTCGCCGACCTGGACCACCTGCGCACCATCGGCGGTGTAGAGACGGGCGTGATCCGGACCGCGCTCAGCGAGAAAGACATGGAGGCCCGGCGCTGGCTGAAGAAGCGCTTCGAGGAGGCCGGGCTGGAGGCGACCATCGACGGTGTCGGCAATGTTCTCGGCAGGACATCGAAGCCGGGGCCGGTCCTGCTGATCGGCAGCCATTCCGACACCCAGCCCCGCGGTGGCTGGCTCGACGGCGCGCTCGGCGTGGTCTACGGCCTGGAGATCGCCCGCGCCCTGTCCGAGGATCCGGAGACCGCGAACCTCGCCGTCGACGTGGTGTCCTGGCAGGACGAGGAGGGCTCGTTCCTGGGATGCCTGGGCAGCCGGTCCTGGTGCGGCGTGCTCGATCCCGAGGCGGAGAAGGCCGCCACCGGCCGCGACGGCACCAAGCTGACCGACGCGATCGCCGCCGCCGGCCTGACCGACGTGCCGCGCCTGACCATGGAGGAGAACCGCTACCTGGGCTATCTGGAGGCGCATATCGAGCAGGGCGCCTATCTGGAGCAGGCCCAGCAGCATGTGGGCGTGGTCACCGCCATCGTCGGCATCCGCGCCATGCGCTTCAAGTTCCACGGCGAGCAGAACCACGCCGGCACCACCACGATGGCCCGCCGCAAGGACGCCGCGACCGCGCTCTACGAGCTGGCCTACCGGGTGAACCAGGAATTCCCGTCGGTCGCCGGCGAGCGCACGGTCTGGACCATGGGCCGCGCGGTGGTGCAGCCGGGGGCGGCCTCCATCGTGCCGGGCTATGCCGAGCTCGACCTGCAGTTCCGCGACCAGGACGAGAGCATCCTCGACCGGTTCGAGGAGATCGCCGCCGCCATCGCCGACGACATCAACAGCCGCGGCAAGGCCCGGGTGGAATACACCCGCTCGCGCCAGCCGGTGCGCCCGTCGATGATGGATGACGGCTTCCAGAAGCACATCGCCGTCGCCGCCGAGGCCACCGTACCGGGCAAGTGGCAGTCCATGCCCTCGGCCGCCGGCCACGACCCGATGGTGATCACCGCCAAGCTGCCCTGCGCCATGCTGTTCATCCCGTCGATCGGCGGCATCAGCCACGACTTCGCGGAGGACAGCGACCGCGGCGATATCGCCATCGGCTGTCAGGTGCTGGCGGACGCGGCCTCCAGCATCCTGCAGGAGCGGCGCAACGGATGAACCCGGACCGTCAGGCCGACCTCGCCGACCATCTGGTCAAGGCACGCACCGGCGGGGCAGCCACGCCGCTGCCGCCGGCCGAGCTGGAGCCGGAGAGCGTCGAGGACGGCTATGCCGTCCAGGCCCTGGTCCACGACCGGCTGGAGGCGGCGGGCTTCGGCCCGCGTACCGGCCACAAGATCGGCTGCACCACCTCGGTCATGCAGGCCTACCTGAAGATCGACCATCCCTGCGCCGGTGAGGTCTTCGGCTCGACCGTGTACGAGCACATGGCCACCCTGCCGCTGTCGCGGTTCCACCGGGTCGGGGTGGAATGCGAGATCGCCGCACGGCTCGGCGCGGACCTTCCCGATACCGGCGCGCCCTATGACCGCGACGGCGTCGCTCCCGCTGTCGAGGCCCTGATGCCGGGGATCGAGATCGTCGACGACCGGTACACCCACTTCCCGTCCTTCTCCGCGCCGGTGCTGATCGCCGACGATTTCTTCAATGCGGGCGTGGTGCTCGGCGATCCGTTGAAGAACTGGCGGGACCTCGACCTGGACGGGATCGAGGGCGAGATGTTCGTCGACAAGGTCCGCGCCGGCTCCGGCCGTGGGCGCGACATCCTCGGCCATCCGATGAACGCGCTCGCCTGGCTCGCCAATCACCGGATCGCTCTCGGCCGGCCGCTGCAGGCCGGGGAGTTCGTCATGCTCGGCAGCGTGGTCAAGACGATCCATTTCACCGAACCGGCCGAGGTGCTGATCCGCTTCGAGCATCTGGGCGAAGCGCGGGTGCGCTTCACCTGATGGCGGAAAGCGCCGCCGCGCTCGCCGATCCCCTGACGCTGCGCTGCGGCGCGGTTCTGCGGTGCCGGATCGCCAAGTCCGCCATGTCCGACAGCCTGGGCAGCGGCACCGGCGAGGCCACGCCGGAACAGGCGGCGCTGTACCGGCGATGGGCCGAGGGCGGGCTCGCCCTGTCGATCGTCGGCGAGGTCCAGGGCGATCCGCATGCCCTGGAGAACCCGGGGAACCTGGTGCTGCATGCGGACAGCAACATCGATGCGCTGCGCGAGGTGACCCACGGGGCGACCGGCGACGGGGCCCATCTCTGGGCGCAGCTCGGCCATGCGGGGGCGCTGGCTCATGACGGGGTCGGGCGGCGCGTCGGTCCGTCGGCATTGGCCCTGGACGGCCTGACCTGCGACGCGCTGACGGTGCAGGAGATCGAGGCGCTGCCGGCGCGCTATGCGGAAACCGCCCGGATCGCAAAGGCGGCGGGCTTCACCGGCGTGCAGGTCCACGCCGCCCATGGCTTCCTGCTCAGCCAGTTCCTGTCGCCCCTGTTCAACCGGCGCGGTGATCTTTGGGGCGGCAGTCTGGAGAACCGCATGCGGTTGCCGCTGGCGGTGGTCGACGCGGTGCGCGAGGCGGTCGGATCCGGCTTCCCTGTCGGGGTGAAGATCAACGCGACCGACGGACTGGCGGGTGGGCTGACCGAGGGGGAGAGCCGTGATGCCATCCGGACCCTGGACGCTCGGGGGGTCGATCTGCTGGAGATCAGCGAGGGAACCTATTTCCCGGGCGCGCCGTCCTCCTCGGAGGGCGACGGCGGCGGGGTTCATGGCTTCTGCCGGCGGGTCCGGTCGGAGGTCGCCGTACCGGTCATGGCGGCGGGCGGCTTCAAGACGCGAGGTCAGGCCCTGGCGGCGATAAGCGCGGGAATGGTCGACGTGGTCGGGGCGGCCCGTGGCTTCGTGCTGGATCCGGAACTGCCGCAGCACTGGCTGGAGGAACCGGGCGAGGATCCGGCCTTTCCGAGATTTACCGGCCCGCTACCGCCGGGCGGCATCACCGCCTGGTACACGATGCGGATCGCGGCACTCGCCGCCGGTGCGCAGGCCGACTACGACCACACGCCCGAGACAGCCTTGGCGGCTATGACCGCCCGCGATCTGGACCGGGCCAATCGGTGGCGGAAGAGCTTCGGGAGGCCTCGCGCGAGTTCCGCACCCGCGAAAATGTCGTGATGCGAAATTGGTGATCGCCGAGCTCGGCCCGCTGGGTCTGCCGCCGACCGCATGCATTGCCATCACGTCGGCTGTCTCGGCCGCAAGGCGCGCCTCGGTGACGTGAGAGACCGGCGGCGGTGCGGTGAGCGGCCGCCGTTGACGGGGGCCGGGGACGGCCTACCCTTGCGCCCATGACCGCCAGCATCGCCGCCCCCCATCCCCAGACCTGGATCGAAATCCGCCCGCAGGGTCTCTTCTGCGTGCCCGGCGGGTTCTATGTCGATCCGGTGCGGCCGGTGGACCGGGCGGTGATCACCCACGGTCATGCCGACCACGCCCGCGCCGGCCATGGCGCCGTCGCCGCAACCCCGGAGACCCTGGCGATCATGACCGCCCGCTACGGCGCGGAGCCGGAGCAGAGCCGCCAGGCCGTCCGCTACGGCGAAAGCCTGAAGATCGGCGACGTCACGGTAAGCCTCCACCCGGCCGGTCACGTACTCGGCAGCGCCCAGGCGTGCCTGGAGTACAAGGGCGCGCGCATCGTCGTCTCCGGCGACTACAAGCGCCGGGCCGACCCCACCTGCGCCGCTTTCGAGCCGGTGCCCTGCGACGTGTTCGTCACCGAGGCGACCTTCGGCCTGCCGGTGTTCCGCCATCCCGACGACCGCGCCGAGATCGCCAAGCTGCTCGACAGCGTCGCCCTGTTCCCGGAGCGCTGCCACGTCATCGGCGCCTATGCGCTGGGCAAGGCGCAGCGCCTGATCGCCCTGCTGCGGCAGGCGGGATGGCAGCGGCCGATCTACATTCACGGCGCGCTCCAGGCGCTCTGCGACCTGTACCGCGACCATGGCGTCGAGCTGGGCGAGCTGCTGCCGGCGACGGCCGGGCAGAAGGGCGTGGCGCGCGACGAGTTCAAGGGCGAGATCGTGCTGGCCCCGCCCTCGGCCATCGCCGACCGCTGGGGCCGCCGGCTGCCGGACCCGGTGGTGTGCATGGCGTCCGGCTGGATGCGGGTCCGCCAGCGCGCCCGGCAGCGCGGCGTCGAGCTGCCGCTGATCATCTCCGATCATGCCGACTGGGACGAGCTGCTTGACACCTTCGACGACGTGGGCGCGCCGGAGATCTGGATCACCCATGGCAGCGAGGAGGCGCTGATGCATGCCGCCTCGGCGCGCGGATACAAGGCGCGGGCGCTTGCCCTGGTCGGCTACGAGGAGGAGGGGCAGTGACGGGACAGACGGTATGAAACCCTTCGCCGAGCTGCTGGACCGGCTGATCTACACCCCGTCGCGCAACGCGAAGTTGGCGCTTCTGGTCGCCTATTTCCGCAGCGCGCCCGACCCGGACCGGGGCTGGGCGCTGGCGGCGCTGACCGGTGGGCTCGGCTTCAAGGGGGTGAAGGCGGGCGCGGTGCGCGAGCTGGCCATGCGCCGGGTCGATCCCGTGCTGTTCGGCTGGTCCTACGACTATGTCGGCGATCTGGCGGAGACCACCGCGCTGATCTGGCCACAGCGGCCGACCAACCGGGACTGGCCGTCGCTGACCGAGGTGGTGGAGCGGCTGCACGCCGCCAAGCGGGCCGAAGCGGCGGATGTCGTCGAGGAGTGGCTGGACCCGCTGGACGCGACCGGTCGCTGGGCGCTGCTGAAGCTGATCACCGGCGGGTTGCGGGTGGGGGTGTCGGCCCGGTTGGCGAAGGTGGCAATGGCCGACTATGGCGGCGTCGATCCAGCGGAGATCGAGGAGCTGTGGCACGGGCTGGAGCCACCCTACGAGGAGCTGTTCGCCTGGCTCGACGGCCGCGCCGAACGGCCCGACCTAGAGGACCGGCCGATCTTCCGACCGCCCATGCTGGCGCATCCGCTGGAGGAGGGCGAGGCGCTGGCGCTGGACCTGAGGCAGTTCCGGGCCGAATGGAAATGGGACGGCATCCGGGTGCAGATCGCCGCGCGCGGCGGCGAGGTGCGGCTGTATTCCCGCACCGGCGACGATATCGGGGCGACCTTCCCCGACATTCTCGACCATGTCACCTTCCAGGGCGTGCTGGACGGTGAGCTGCTGGTGGTCGCCGGCGGCGAGGTGCGGCCGTTCAACGAGCTGCAACAGCGGCTGAACCGCAAAACGGTCAGCGCACCCATGCTGAAAAAATACCCTGCCTTCGTGCGACTCTACGACATCCTGTTCGACGGCGAGGAGGATCTGCGCGAGCTGCCGTTCGACGACCGGCGGCAGCGGTTGGAGTCCTTCTTCGCCCGCGAGGCGCCGCAGCGCATGGACGTGTCCGACCTGGTCTCCTTCGAAGGGGCGGACGACCTTGAAACGCTGCGGGTGAGCGCGCGGGGCACGGCCACCGAGGGGCTGATGCTGAAGCGAGGCGACGCCCCTTACGTGGCCGGCCGCCCCAAGGGGCTCTGGTACAAATGGAAGCGCGGGCCGCTGACCGTCGACGCGGTGCTGATGTATGCCCAGCGTGGTCACGGCAAACGCTCCTCCTATTATTCCGACTACACCTTCGGTACGTGGCGGCAGAACCCGGACAGCGGAGCGGGCGAGCTGGTGCCGGTCGGCAAGGCCTATTTCGGCTTCACCGACGAGGAGCTGAAGCAGCTCGACAAATGGGTGCGCGACCACACGGTGAAGCGCTTCGGCCCGGTGCGCGAGGTATCCCACGGGTTGGTGCTGGAGGTGGCCTTCGACAGCGTCCACCGGTCGACGCGGCACAAGTCCGGCGTGGCGATGCGCTTTCCCCGGATCTCTCGGATCCGCTGGGACAAGCCGGCCGGAGAGGCCGACCGACTGGACGCGCTGGAGCGGATGATCGAGTAGCGGTCGAGCAAATCACGATCGGCTGGAAGCATCCGTCCGTGTGAAATTGCATTAACTCTAACGTGTTAGAGGGCGACTCACTGTCCAGACCGCTTCGCTCTGAACCGGTCGCGCTCTATAGCAGGATCTCCAGCAGGTCGCCGGCGATGTTGTGGCCAAGGACCGGGAAGGTGCAGCCGATCTGACGGGCGTTCCTGTCGACCCAGACGATCTCGGTGTTCAGGGTGAGGGGTCGCGCGGGGCCGCCGGTCAGCACGCCGACCATCTCGGAGCCGGGCGGTGCAGGCTTCTCCGTCTCGCCATAGGCGATGCGCAGACCACCGAGGGAGATGTCGAGCACCCGGTAGGCGGCATTGCCGGTCTTGAAGGCGTAGCCGTGTAACCGGACACGGTCTGCATGGCGCCGCTCGCTAGGCGGGGTCGGGTCCGGCTCGTCGCGATCTGCAGGCCCGCCGTTCATTCGACTGCCCCTCAGTTCGTCCACTTGAAGACGATAGTATTCAACCTTAGGGAAAAGATAAAGCCGCCGTCTTCGCGCGAGACTGGGTGCGAGGGCGGCGCGGGTCGCGAGATTCGGTTCGACCGGCGGGGTCAGGGCCGGAAGGGGTCAGGGATAGACGTCGATGCGGGTTTTCAGCTTCGTGGTGCCGTTGCGCGACCGCACGATCAGCTCCTTGGTCTGAGCGTCGCTCAGATCGACCCCTTCCAGCACCGCGCCGGTCAGGTCGGCGCCGCGCAGATCGGCCTCGGTCATCGTGGCTCCGGTAAGATCGGCGCCATGCAGGTCGGCCCCGGCGAGATAGGCGCCGGTCAGGTTGCTGAACCTCAGATCCGCCCCGGACAGGTCGGCGCAGGTGAGCTCGATATAGGCGAGGTTCTTCTTGATGAACTTCGCGCCCTTGAGGATCGCGCGCTGGCCCTCGCGGCCTTCGCTCATCACCCATTCGATATGCGCGGCGAGCTTGCCCTGGGTCGGCGTGTCGAGCTCGGCTAGGCCGAAGAACCCCTTCGCGCCCTCCAGATCGGCGCCCTCCAGATTGGCGCCCACCAGCTTGGAGTTGCGCAGATGCGCGCCCTTCAGCTTGGCGCCCGAGAGATCGGCACCGCTCAGGTTGGCGCCGGAGAGATTTGCATCCTCGAGGCTCGCGTCCTTCAGGACCGCCCCTTCCAGGTTGCACTCGAACAGGTTGGCGCGGCGCATGTTGGCGCCCGCGAGGACCGCCTTGCGCAGCTCGGCGCGCTCCAGGTCGGCGTCGCTGAGATCGGCATTCTCCTGCACACCCGGCAGGGCGGAGGTGGCCGGGCCGAGATCGGCGCCGCTGAGGTCCACCTTCTTCATGTTCGAGCCCTTCATCCGCACGCCGCGCATGTCGGCATTGCGCATGTTGGAACCCTCGAAGGTGCACACGCTCATGTCGCAGAGTTCGAAATTGGCCTCCTGGAAATTCACCCGCCAGAAGGAGCAGTTGATGAAGATGCCGCCGGTGAAGGCCGAATTGTGGATGTCGATATCCGTCGCCTGAATGCCGGTCAGGGTGGCATCCATCAGGTTGATGCGCTCGCCCGACTTCGGATTCTGAAGATAGCGCTCGTGCTTCTCCACCAGTTCGGTGAAGGAGGTACGGTCGATCCTGAGGCTCTTCGATACCATCGGCGGGTGACTGTCCTCTTGAGGCGGGTGCTTGGCGCCGGACCGAGGCCGCTCCTACCGGGCCGAGGCGCGGCGGGGACGACGAAGAGACCGGTTCAGCCTGCCTTGACGGACTCTCTCCTGAGTGGCTGCGACAGACATCTCGGCCCGCCGCCCGCGAGCGTGAACATCGTCAGGGCAGGATCGTATACTTTGATGCCGAGACTGCGCAATTGCGCGTTGGCCGTTTCGGCTTCCGCCGACGAGATAACCCGGTCGTCGCCGAGCGACAGGCAGTTGCCGGCGAGCCGCATGGCGTCGGCATAGGTCGTCGGCACCGCCTTGATGCCGAGTTCGGCCAGCCAGTTCACGATTTCCGGTTCGACCACGTCGGTACAGACCAGCGCCAGGGACTCGGTCACCATGGAAATCAGCAGGTCCAGGTGCAGGAAGTGTTCGGCGATCGGGACAATCCGGCACTCCCAGCCCTCAGCCTCGAACCAGGCCTTGGCCTGCTCGGCGCCCTCCTTGGTGGTGCGGTTGCCGGACATGCCGATGGCGGCCACACCAGGGCGCAGAAGGTGGACGTCGCCGCCCTCCAGCGAGCCGGCGGTCACCCAGTTCCAGATCGGGATGCCGGTCTTCTGATGGAAGCGGACGGTCGGGGCGACCTCGCCGCGGCGCTGCTCGCGCTGCATCTGGCCTATCAGCACGCCCCAGGGGGTCACGATGGCCGGATCGCGGGTATAGACGTGGTAGCGCAGGGCCGGGTCGGGGTCGACCATATGCACCCGCACGCCGGCATCCTCGAACGCCGCGACGAAGGCGGCGTGCTGGTCGGCGGCGAGCTTGGCGTCGAAGGTGATCCCCTTGCGCAGGGTTTCCTTGGCGACTGCGTTGGCGCCGAACCAGCCGAAATGCTCGGGCGAGCGAAGGGCGACGTCGCGCAGCACACCGTAATCGGTGTCGCAGCCCCAGGGCGTATTGTCCATGCGGGTTCCCGTTCGGTTAGTCGGCCGCGGGCGCGGCCAGTTTGCGGAGTTCGGTTTTTAGAATCTTGCCGTAGTTGTTTTTCGGCAGGTCGTCCACCAGGAGGTATTCCTTCGGCCGCTTGAACCGGGCGATGTTCTCCAGGCACAGGGTGTCGAGTTCGGGCGGCGTCACCGTCTGGCCCGGATGCGGGCGCACGAAGGCCACCACCTCCTCGCCCCAGTCGGGGTGCTCGCGGCCGATCACCGCGGCCTCCAGCACGGCCGGATGGCGCAGCAGCACCTCCTCCACCTCCCGCGGGTAGATGTTGGTGCCGCCGGAGATGATCACGTCCTTGGAGCGGTCCTTCAGGGTGAGGAAACCCTCCTCGTCGAAGCTGCCGACATCTCCGGTCCACAGCCAGCCGTCGCGCAGGGACGACGCGGTGGCCTCCGGATTGTTCCAGTACCCGACCATGACCACATCGCCGCGGCAGATCACCTCGCCCGGCTCGCCGACCGGCACGTCCTTGCCGTCCTCGTCGACCACGCGGACCTCCACGTCTGTCCGCGGGAAGCCGGTGGAGCCGATCCGGGCCTCGTAGCGCGGGTGGCCGGTGTCGGTGAAGATATGCTTGGGCAGGCCGGTGATGGTCATCGGTGCCTCGCCCTGCCCATAGATCTGCACCAACTTCGGACCCAGGACTGCCAGCGCGCGCTTGACGTCCTCCAGATACATCGGTGCGCCGCCATAGACGATGGTCTTCAGGTTCGACAGGTCCGCCTTGTCGATGTTCGGCGTGTTGATCAGCCGGGTGACCATGGTCGGCGCGAAGAAGAACGAGACGCCCGGCCAGCGCTCGATCAGCGCCAGGGTCTCGGCCACGTCGAAGCCGCCGGATTTCGGCACCACCGTATTGGCGCCATGGGCCACGTGCGGCAGGCCGTAGAGACCGGAGCCGTGGCTCATCGGCGCGGAGTGGATGATGCTGTCGGTCGGCAGGATGGTGTCCACGTCGCCGTAATAGTTCATCACCGCCGACATCAGGTTGCGGTGGGTCAGCATCGCGCCTTTCGGCCGCCCGGTGGTACCCGAGGTGTAGAACAGCCAGGCGAGTTCGGTCGGCTTGGTGTCGGCCAGCGCGGCCGGCTTGCCCGCGCCGAGCGATGCGTAGTCGGCACTGTCGGTGGAAATCAGGTGCTCCAGCGCCGGGGTCTCGCCGCGGATGCCGGCGAGGTCGGCGGCCAGCTCCGGGGTGGCGAGGCAGGCCCGGCTGCCGGAATTCTCCAGGATGAAGGCGTGTTCCTTGGGATGCAGCTTGGCGTTGACCGGCACCGCCGCCAGCCCCGCATGCCAGATCGCGTAAAGGGATTCCCAGCATTCCGGGCTGTTCTTCATGACCAGCGCCACCCGGTCGCCGTCCTGAAGGCCGAGCTCCCGCAGACCGCCGGCGAGGCGTGCCACCCGGTCGGCGAAGCCGGCATAGTCGCAGAGCGTCTCGGTGCCCAATGACAAAGCCGGCCGGCCGGCGAAGCTCCGCGCCACCTGGGCGAGCACGGTTGCCTGGTTCATCCCTCTTCCTCCTCGGTTTCCTGCCCCTGGACCGCCGCCCGTCTTGCATCGCGGATCGGCGGGCGACGGTACCAGCGCGGTACGAGCGGGGGTAGAGCCCGTCCGCGCGCCCGCCTATCCTGATCGCAAAATAGATAAGCAGTGGGAGGAAGAGGGATGCCCGCCACCGATCGCAGGATCGCCGATATCCGGGTGCATAAGCTGCGCGCGCCGTGGATCGACCCGCCGCGCTGGTCGCCGAGCTACAGCCGGCTGCGCGAGTTGATCGTCGTGGAGGTTGAGACCGCCGGAGGGGTGGTCGGAATGGGCTATCTGCAGATCCTCAACGGCGGGCTGGAGACCATCGCCGCCTGTATCGAGGAACTGGTCAAACCCCACGCGCTGGGCCGCGACGTGACCGAGGTCGAGGCGCTGTGGGAGGAGCTGTGGCGCGCGAATTACTGGATCGGTCGCATGGGCATCACGGTCATGGCTCAGTCGGCCCTGGACATCGCCCTGTGGGACGCCACGG
Source organism: Thalassobaculum salexigens DSM 19539 (assembly GCF_000423805.1). NCBI lineage: Bacteria > Pseudomonadati > Pseudomonadota > Alphaproteobacteria > Rhodospirillales > Thalassobaculaceae > Thalassobaculum > Thalassobaculum salexigens. Next base: position 528,177 of record NZ_KE384094.1, on the reverse strand, counting down.
CGAAACTGGCCGGGCTGCCGCTGTTCCGGCTGTGGGGCGGATCGGCGAAGCGGCTGGAGGCCTATGGCAGCGGCTGCTGGCGCGGCCTCGGCGGCGACGGCATGGTCGACAAGGCCAAGCGCTATGTCGAGCGCGGCTTCAAGGCGATCAAGATGCAGGCCGGCCATCTCTACGACGACCGCACCGACATCGCCCATGTGGCCGCCATGCGCACGGCCCTGGGCGAGGGGACGGAGATCTGCATCGACGTGAACATGGGCTGGACGGCCGACCAGGCGATCGCCGTCGGCAGGCGGTTCCAGGATCACGGCGTGTACTGGCTGGAGGAGCCGGTCGACTGCGAGGACACCGCGGGATATTTCCGCATCGCCGACGCGCTGGACCTGCGGGTGGTCGGTGGGGAGACCCACTTCACCCGCTACGACCTGCGGCCGTTCTTCGCCCATCCCAAGATCCCGATCCTGCAGCCCGACGTGATGCGCGGCGGCTTCACCGAGTTGCGCCGAATCGCGGCGATGGCGCAGACCTCGGGCATGCGGATCGCGCCGCACCTCTTCCCGGAACTGATGGTCCACCTGATGGCGGCGATCGCCAATCCGCACTGGATCGAATATGTCGACTGGATGGAGGATGCCTGGGTGGAGCCGATCTTGCCGCAGGCAGGCGTCTACACCCCGCCGGAACGGCCCGGCCACGGTCTCGTCTTCAAGCCGGACTTCCTGTCCGAGCATAAGCTTTCCTGAGGCTGGTTGTTGACCGTCGATCGCAGGATCGGCCTGCCGGCGGGTAGGCGAGGCGGGGCCCCGTCGCCGCCGATCTGATGGACCCTCGCCGGTATGTCCTGCGTCCTGTGCACGCGGGTCCTAAGCGTGCCGACGGGTGCCGGGCACGGGCGACGATCTTCAAGGCAATGACCTGAAATGTGCGGAAACTCACAAACGCTGCGGCGCTTTGCCGGTTCTCATCGCGATGGTAGCGTCGGGGCATGGGGCGAGGATGGAAGAGTCAGCAGTGACAGGCAATAACGGGGACCAGGCTAGGGTGACTCGGGCGACCGGCTCGCCCGCATGGAGGCTGTTCGTTCCGGTCGGCGCCCTGGTGCTGTTTGCGGTGGCGCTGGCGGGCGGCGCGTTGTGGCTTGCGGTCGTCGAGATCGACCGGACCGCGGCGCGCTCCTCCAACCGCTTGGCGCGCACCGCCATCGAGGATGTCACGCGCGACATGGGTCTTTTGGCCAAGGACTATGCCTATTGGGATGTGACGATAGAGAACGTTCTGGTCGATTTGGACCGACCCTGGGCGGAGAACGATCTCGGTACCTACATCTCGGAAACCTTCGGGGTCACCGGTACGATCGTCATCGATGAGGCTGACGGCGTTGCCTTTTCCTGGACCCATCCGGATCGGCCCGCCTTCCCCGACGACGCTGCCGGGCGGGTGGTGGGAGACCTGGCGGCCGTGATCGGGCAGGCGCGGGCGTCGCCAATGGACAATCCGGATGGGCTGCCCTGTCTGGTGCGCACGGCGATGGGGCTGTACGTCGCCGGTGTCGCGGCGATCACGCCGGAGAAGCCGACACTGGAAGAACTGGAGCCGCGTCCGCGTCCGATCCTGATCGTGTTGCGGCCGCTGGACGACGCCTGGCTGGCCCGTACCGCCGAGCGCTTCGCGCTGAGCGACCTGCGGATCGTCTTCGATCTTGAGACGGCCTCCGAGCAGGCGGTGCATCTTTTCCGGTCGGATGGAACCGAGGTGGCCATCCTCGACTGGGAGCCCCCGAAGGCGGGGCTCGACGCCCTGCGGGACCTCGCCGTGCCGGCGGTCGTGCTGCTGATCCTGGCGCTGGCTGCGGGCGCGGTGGTGATCACCCGGGCGATGCAGGCTCAGCATGCGCTGGTATCGCGCGCGCAGGATCTGGCGGACGCGAATTCGGATCTGGTGAACCGCGACCAGCAGGTTCGCTCGGCCCTGCAGCGCGCCGAGCACGCGACCCGGGCGAAGAGCGCGTTCCTTGCCCGTATCAGCCACGAGATCCGCACGCCGCTCACCGCCATCATCGGCTTCTCGCAGATCCTGAAACTGCAGCACCGTGCGAACCAGGAGAAGACCCGCGAGCAGGAATATGCCGAGATCATTCACGAGAGCAGCCAGCACCTGCTGGCCCTGGTGAACGACCTGCTCGACCTGTCGAAGATCGAGAGCGGCGGCTTCGAGATCAACGAAGGCTGGGTCGACATCGCCCGCGAGATCGCCTCGATCAAGACGGTGCTCGGGGTCGAGGCCGACCGCAAGGGGGTCAGCCTGCAGATCGACGTACCGGACGAGGTGCCGGCGCTCTACGCCGACGCGAAGGCGATCCGCCAGATCCTCACCAACCTGGTTTCCAACGCCCTGAAGTTCACGCCCCAGGGCGGGCAGGCGGTGGTCCGGCTTGAACCTGCTGCCGACGGGGCGCTCTCCCTGGCGGTGGCCGATACCGGTGCCGGCATCGACCCGCAGGATCAGAAGACCATCTGGGAGCCGTTCACCCGGGCCCGGAACCCGGCGCTGTCCCAGGCCGAGGGAACCGGTCTCGGGCTCTACCTCGTCAAGATGCTGGCCGAACTTCACGGCGCCGAAGTCGGGCTGGAGAGCGAGCCCGGCAAGGGAACGGTGGTCAGCGTGGTGTTCGGCCCGGAACGGGTTCGCGATATGACGGCCTGATCCGGGATCGCCGGCGGCGGCGGCTCAGAGCAGCCCGAAAGGATCGGTGGAGAGCGGGCCGTCGGAGAGCAGGGCGACCTGAACATCGGCGAAGGTCGCCGGATCGCGGTCGGCCAGATCCACCCCGGCGGCGAGGTCGTCCATGGAGGCGGCCGTTGCCTGGGTCAGGTCCAGCGTATAGCTGCCGGTATGTCCCAGATAGCCGTCGACCTCCAGGTAGTAGGTCCCGGCGACGGGCGCGGTGAAGGCCAGGTGCGCATCGCGGCCGGCACCGCCGTCGAAGTCGTAGGCCACGTAGTGGCCGTCGGCATCATAGACGAACAGATCCGGGTCGAAGAGCGTCCCGCCCTCGCCGGACGCGCCGCGCAGCTGGACCACCACGGTCTGTCCGGCGGTCAGCTCGGTCGCGTACCAGTCCCGGTCGCCGTCGGCGCCGATCGACGCGCTCGCTGACTGGCCGACGCCGACCTGGCCATGGGTCGCCGTCGAGCGGGACAACTCGGTGCCGTCCTCCGCCTCCGGGGCGAAGCCGACATGCGACAGTCCCCGGCCGCTCGTGGGACGTCCTTCGGCGGCGCCGGCGGTGATGTAGTGTTCCGTCGCTCTATCGCGGTCACCGTCGAACACCGCCGCCAGGTCCGGATTGGCGGCCAGGTATTCGTCGGCGTCGAAGGTCACGTTGCGCCCCTCCGAGCGACCGCTGTCGAGGTAGTGGCTGGCGGCCGCTTGCCGGTCTGTCCCCATGGTCGCCCGCAGGTCGGCGTAGGAGGCCAGGTATTCCAACCCGTCGAACTCGGCGATGCGGCCCTCCCACACGCCGTTATGGATGAAATGGTCGCGGGCGGCGACGATGTCGCGTCCGAATGCCGCCTCCAGATCCGAATATGAGGCGATGTATTCGAGCCAGGAGACGTTCGGGTCCACATGGGCGGCGAGGGTGTAGGTCACCGATCCCGCGTGATCGAGCAGGTAGTAGGTGGTCTGATGGTCGGCCGGATCAGCGGCGGAGCGTGGACCGTGGCCGCCCTGCTGCAGGGCATCGACGACCTCATCGAAGCTCAGCCGGTTGCCGGTGGTGGCCTGGACCAGCGCCTGCATCGTCGCGACGGTCGCGGCGACCTGCGGCGCGGCGAAACTGGTGCCGAAATCGCCCTGATTGGGGAAGCTCTCGCCGTCGGCGAGGATGTGGACGCCGCCACCGTAGTTCTGGGAAAACCAGGACGGGTTGCCGTGGCCGTCATGGCTGCCGACGGACAGCACGTTGGCGAAGCGGGCCGGATACATGGGATACTCGAGATAGGTCCGGTATCCCCCGTTACCCGAAGCGGCGACCGAGTAGATGCCCTGGTCGTGCAGCAGGGAGATCTGCGAGCGGAAATAACTCGTCCAATAGGAGGAGTATCCGCCGAAGCTCATGTTCACCGAGCCGATCTGCCAGCCTTCGTTCGCCAGATTGTTGACGTCGTGCAGGGCGTTGCGGATGGCGATGCTGGAGATCACCGAGCCGCTGTTGTTCGAGATCTGCAGGTCGAGGCGTTCGAGCTGCCCATTTGTCACCTCGACCGCCTCGGCGACCCGGGAGCCGTGCGAGCTGATCCTGCCGCCGTCGGTATCGCTGTCGCCGCCGTAATAGTCGTAATCGAAAATGCTGTATCCGTAGACGGCCTCCGTCTCGTAGGTCACGCCGCTGTCGACGATCGCCACCGACCAGTTCCCCATGGTCCCATCCCCCCGGACTCATAGCGGTGCACGACATCGGGGAAGATGCGGACCGACAGACGGGAGGGAAGGCAGGCACCGAAAAGGTGCTGGCACTCCCGTCGTCTGTCGGTGTCGAGTCTTTGAGGCCGCGATCCCCCGAATGCGTCTCCCGCCAAAACTATGAGGTAAATATCGGGGAGAGTCTCAGAATTGATTCGTGGTAATCATCACGTTGACTCGATGCGACGTGAACGAGTTCTTTGTAGTGTTTGTATGTCTGTCATGATGTTGATGGGGGAATACGAAGCCATACGACGTTCGGCTATGGCGCTGGGCTGCCTGGTCTCGCTGGAGCCGGTGCGGACGCGGCTGCGTCCCCGGCTCGTGGGCCTCGAAGACTGAGGCCCGAGCGCACGGGTGGACCGGGTAGAGTAACGCCGCGTTAAGGAACAGTCCTTAGAGTCAGGACGTCCTCTTCCCATCGGCAGCTTGGTGCGCGAGGGGGTGCGCACGGTCGGGAGTCCAGATGAAAACACTCAAGCGTTCATCGCAGGCAGGCTCCTTCGACGACTCACGCGAGCACGACGTCGTCGATCACTGCGACCACCCCATGGTCGCCGGCTTCGCGGACCTTTGGCACGGCAAGCGGGGATCGCGTGCAGTCCCGGACCGGGCCGATTTCGAGTTTGAGGAACTCGCCCCCTGGTTCGGCCATGTGATCATCATGGATATGCTCGAGGACGCAGCGGATTTCCGTTACCGTCTAGTGGGGACGGCGGTCACCGGGTTCCTCAACCGCGACTACACCGGCCGGACCGTGATGGAGAGCAACTACAGCGGCGCCCAGCAAAAGGTGCTGGACACGTTTCGTCGACCGGCGCGCGAGGGACGTCCGGTGTTCCGCCGGGGGTATGTGATCTGGGCGGTCGACAAGTCGTGGCGCACCTATCAGAGCGTCCACTGTCCGATCACCGCCGGCGGCACGGGCATCGCGATGACCATCGGCGTGCTTTACTTCAGCCTGGACCCGGTGATGGCGCCGGACGGCTTGCCCCGCGACCACTGGGGCTGACCCTTGCGCTGCACACGGACCGGCGCGACTCCGTGTCTTGCGGCGGCTGCGGTGTTGGCCCAGGCTTGCTTCAACCAATGACGGGCGTCCCGACGAGGACCTCGCGAGGGAGGAGCACCCATGACGGCCTTTACCATTGCCTCCGTGCATGACGAATTCGGCGCACGCCTGACCGGCCCGGACCTGAAGCGGCCCCTGACCGATGCCCTGGTCGAAGAGATCCGCGACGCCATCGACGCCTATTCGTTTCTCGTCTTCCCCGGTCAGCACCTTCAGGACGACCAGCAACTGGCCCTGACCCGGGCGCTCGGCGAGCCGGAGGCGAACCACGTCACACTCGGCACGACCGGCCAGGTGGAGCATTTCCACACCATCGGCAACGTGATGGAGGACGGCACCAAATACGGCAACGACCATCAGCGCACCGTGTTCCAGACCGGCAACAACCTCTGGCATTCGGACTCGTCGTTCCGCTCGGTGCCGACCTTCGTGTCGATCATGTCCGCCCATGAGGTGCCGGCGCAGGGCGGGGAGACGGAGTTCGTCAGCGGCCGTGCCGCCTATGGCCGCCTGCCGGTGGACGAGCAGGCCCGGCTCGACCCGCTGGTCTGCATCCACGATTACGTCTATTCGCGCTCCAAGGTGGCGCCGGTCTCCGAATCCCACGCCGCCTCGCTGCCGCCGGTACGCCAGCGGCTGGTCCGGGCCAATCCCCGCACCGGCGCGCGCAACATCTATATCGGCTCCCATGCCAAGGAGATCGAAGGCTGGAACCACGACGAGAGCCGGGTGCTGCTCGACGCGCTGCTGGCCGAGGCGACCCGTCCGGCCTCGATCTACCGCCATCCCTGGCAGGCCGGCGACCTGGTGATCTGGGACAACCGCTGTCTGCTGCACCGCGGGGCCGGCTACGACGCCGACGCCTACCGCCGCCGCATGCGTCAGACGCGGGTGCACGGCATCTGCAACACGATGGAGGAGGCGGTCCCGCCGCTTGCCGCCGAATAGGCACCCGTGCCGACTTGGACGGTACTGCCCGTCCGCGACCGACCCGATGATGGCCACCCGATTGATCGCGTATTGAACGACCGCCGCCGGCGATGCCCGGCGGCAGGAGGAGGGAGACCCGAATGATCTATGAACTGCGCACCTACACCACCCCGGCAGGCAAGGCGCCGGAGCTGGCCCGCCTGTCCGGCGAGATCGGCCGGCCGATCCGCGGCAACGACTACGGCACGCTTGAGGGCTACTGGCTGACCGAGATCGGCGCGCTCAACCAGGTGCACCACCTGTGGTCCTACAACGACCTGAACCACCGGGCCGAGCGCCGCGCCGCCCTGGGCGAGAACGCCGACTGGAAGAACAAGTACCTGACCCAGGCCGGGCCGCTGATCCTGCGCCAGGACATCCGACTGCTGAACCCGATGAAGCCGCTGGCCCCGCCGTCGGGCGAGGGCCACATCTACGAGTACCGCTACTACCGCACCAAGGTCGGCAAGGCGAAGCCGTGGCTGGAGAAATTCCTGGCCGTGCAGCCGGCGCGCGAGAAGTACTCCAAGAATGTCGGCATCTTCCACACCGAGGCCGGGCAGCCGAACGAGGTCTCCCACATCTGGGTCTATGACAGCTTCGAGCAACGCATGGAGGCCCGCAACGCCTGTGCCAAGGACCCGGAATGGCAGGCCTTTCTGAAGGACGCCGGTGGCTTCCTGGAGGAGATGCACTCGGTCCTCTGGTTCCCCTCGGCGCATTCGCCGATGAAGTGAGGGCAGCGGGCTTTTCGGGATATCGGACACCCCTGGGCCTGTTCCCGGGGGTGTTTCCATTGCGGATGTCGCTCCCTACGAACCCTTTCTCTCTCATTCCCTGGATTGATTCCGGGGCCTACGGCAAGGCCTCGCACGACCCCATGCGCCCGAGATGCGAAAGGGTGGGCCCCGGAATAAATCCGGGGAGTGAAGAAGGGGGAATGAGGGGAGGCGCCCCCTCTCAGTTGAACGCCGAGAAATTCCGTTCGGTGATCGCCTCGGTCCGGGTCTCCTGTGCCAGTTCCGGCGGGCCGAACAGGCGTACGAAGACGCGCAGCACCACCGACAGCCCGGCCAGCAGCAGCAGGCCCGGTCCCAGCACCATGAAGAACTTGATGAACCAGCGCTCGCCGATGCCGTTGGTCTCGCCCGCCGTCTCGTCATGCACCCAGGCGATCCAGAAGAAGTCGAAGCAGTCGGCGGTGAAGATCGCCACGAACGGCAGCAGCAGGAACAGCCCGCCCAGGAACTCCACCCAGAGCCGGCCCCGCTCCCCCAGCTTTCCGCGCAGCATGTCGAGCCGCACATGGGCGTTGCAGGCGCAGGCATAGCCCAGCGCGCAGAGCATGATGATCGCGTGCAGGTGCCACTCCGCGTCCTGCATCGCCGGCGAGTTCAGGTAGAAATGCAGGTCGCTCTCCATCACGAACTCGAACTTGCGCAGGTAGCGGCGGGCCAGCGCGTCGAACAGGATGATGGCGATCAGCGGCAGGAACAGCCAGGACACCGCCTGGCCGACCCATACCGCCGGCCGCTCCAGTGCGTCGGCGGCGCGCAGCATGTGGCGCCAGGGGGTAGGTCGGTCGGGGCGGGCGGTCATGGCGGTCCCCTCCTCAGTCGATGAACAGCCAGTGCGGCAGGGCGGTCACCAGTTCCGGCTCGGCCATGACGATGGCGACGCAGAGCATCTGCAGGATCACGAAGGGCACGATCCCCACATAGATCTGCCGCATGGTGATGGACGCCGGTGCCACTCCCTTGATGTAGAACAGCGACAGGCCCATCGGCGGCGTGAGGAACGAGGTCTGCAGCGTGATCGCCACCAGCACGGCGAACCAGTACAGCACGTCGCCCTGGGCGATATGCGGGCCGAAATCCAGCGGGGCGACGATCGGGCCGAAGATCGGGATGGCGATCAGCATGATCTCCAGCACGTCGAAGAAGAACCCCATCAGGAAGATCAGCGCGATCACCATGATCAGGATGCCCCAGGCGTCGAGCTGGGCGGCGTCGATCAGCAGATAGACGATCTCGTCGCCGCCCAGGATCCGGAACACGAAGGCGAAGCTGGTGGCGCCGATGAACAGCACGAAGATCATGCCGACCGTCATGGCCGAGCGGTGCAGGCTCTCGCGCAGCCGTCCGTCGCGCAGATTGCCGCGCAGCCAGGCCAGCAGCAGCGCGCCGCCAGCCCCAACCGCCGCCGACTCGGTGATGGTGGCCAGGCCGGACAGCACCGAGCCCATGACCAGGAAGATCAGGATCGCCGGCGGCACGATGCCGCGCGCCAGCACGCCCCAGAACTCCCGCGGGTCGCGGTCCTTCGGCGGCGGCGGGAGGCGGGGCGCCGCGCCCTTCACCAGGAAGGCGTAGCCGGCGATGTACAGCAGGTAGAGGCCGGAGAGCAGCAGTCCCGGCCAGATCACCGCGGCGAACAGATAGCCGAAGGAGATCTGCATCATTTCGCTGAGGAACACGATCAGGATGCTGGGCGGGATCAGGATGCCCAGCGTGGAGGAGGCGGCGATGGTCCCGAGCGCCAGGGACGGCCGGTATCCCGCCTTCAGCATGGTCGGCAGGGCGATCAGGGTCAGCATGATGACCGAGGCGCCGACCACGCCGGTGATGGCGGCGAAGATCACCCCCATGAGGGTCACCGCCAGCGCCATGCCGCCGGGCACGGGCCGCAGCAGCATCTGCAGCGCCTCCAGCAGGTCCTGGGCGATGCGCGAGCGCTCCAGCATCACGCCCATGAACACGAACAGCGGCACGGCGATGATCTGCAGGTTCTCCGCGATGCTCCACACCCGCGGCACGAAGACGAAGAACTCCGGATAGGAGAACACGTCCAGCCCCATGCCGATGAAGCCGAACAGGATCGCCGTCCCGCCCAGCGCGAACCCGATCGGGTAGCTGGTGAAGACGAGGCCCATCAATGTCAGGAACATGAAGAGCGGCAGCAGATCGATGATCAGGTCGGTCAAGCGGGCTTCCAGGGCGAAGACGGTCGTCGGGAATTAGGCCCGGTCCGGTGCGATCCGGCAACCGGATCTGCGCGTTCGGTCCGGCATACGGATCGCGTGGGCGGGCCTCAGACCCGTCCGATCGGCCCGATGAAGGAATAGCCGACCGCATGGGCCGAGGGGATCGGGGCCTCGACCTCCATGGTCGCCTCGATCTTGCGGCGCAGGCGGCGGACGGCCTGGTCGACATCGCGATGGTCGGGTAGGTCGACCGTCTTACCGAGCCGCTCGGCGATCTCGTAGCGCGAGACTGGCTCGCCGGGCCGCTCCCCGGTCGCCGCCAGATTCCGCGCGGCCTCGGCCGGCGCAGGCGCGCCATCCGGGGCGACCAGCTCCGCGCGCGCCAGCAGCGTCACAGACGCTCGTGTTCCGTCCACGGAGACCATCGGCTCGGTCGGCCGAATGCGGGTGGATTGGGAAGAGTGATCTTGCATCGAGTTTTTGTTGGATAATATGAACTCTTTTAAATTGTATATAAATAGGTTCTATTCTCTCAAATGGTGGGCATCGGGGGTCGACCCGACCTGACTGCGATATGCGGCGACGAAACGTGCCATGCCAAGGAGGCGACGAACCAACAGGCGGGATCACGCACCGACGGGTGACCGGTTGGGTCTGAGCATGCAAGCTGGGGGGCTTTGATATGCGACGAGAATTCCTTGAGAAAGGCATTGCCGATCCGATTCTGCGCAAGGCCGCGCTGGGAGCGGTGCTGAGCGCAAGCCTGTTCATGACGTCCTGCAGCGGGGTGCTCGTTCCGGTTCACGCACCGGACTCGGTGAGTCGGCCGGCCTTCATGGCGGTCGACGACAGCTTCGCGGGCAACCTTCCCCAATCGATCAAGTACGCTAATGACTGGCGCGCGGAGCTTTACCAGTCCGTGGACAACCAGACGAAGGTCCGTTCCGGTCTGGCACTGACCCTGATCCCGTTGACCGCGACGCTTGTGTATCTCGGGATCAACGGCTCTACCACGGAGCTTTTCTCCGGGCTCAGCATCGGTGGCGCCACCGCCTACACGGCGAGCACCCTGTTCGTCGACGGTGTCCGCGACCGGATCAACATGGCGGGCGCCAAGGCCCTGACCTGTGCGGTCGCCAGCGTCGGTCCGATGCTCGTCACGAAGGGCGAGTACGAAAGCTTTACGACAAGTCTCTACGGCACAGCGTCGGCTCCGGGCCTCACTAGCCGCATCGTCAGCCTGGAAGGCAAGCTCGCCAGCGTTGGGGTGGCGGCGGCCGTGCAGAGAGACGCCCAGGCGGCGATCGCCTTCGCCCGGACCGCGCGGGAGGCCGGCTTCGCCCTCGACGGCGACCTGAATCGGGCGGCCAGCGAGCTGGTCACGACCGTCGATGGCATCGTCAATCAGGTGAACACGCAGATCGTCGCCCGGCTCCCGGACCCGACCCAGATCCTGAGCGCCGCGAGATCAATCAACTCGGCCGGCCTGTCGCCGCTCGGCAGCTTCACGCCGCCGCAACAGGACGACGATTCGCGGGGAGGAACCCAGGGCGGCATCGGCTTTCTACTGCAACCCGCGGTGGATCCGGGCGGCGTCTCCGCAGCCATCGAGTCCGAGACGGCGGAGCTTCGGCAGGCGGCCGAGGCGGTCAACCGGTTCGTCGAGATCGTCAATGCCCGCCGCGCCAAGGTAGGCTCGCGGGATGCCTGCACGGTCGATCAGGTCGATACCAACTTCTCGGTGACCCCGGCCACCACCGACGTCACCCTGACCCCCGGCACGCCGTTCGAATTCTCGGTGCAGTCGGAGGGCGGCATTCCGACCGCCCAGATCGTCGGCAATCGGCCGGCCGGGCTCAATGTCGATATCGGCGTGGCCGGCGGCAGCTACACGGTCACGGTCGACCCGGTTCAGGGCACGGTCGCCGAGGGCGCGACCGCGACCCTGCTGATCGCCGAAGCCAAGGGCCCCGGCAAGGCGCTGGTCAAGCTGGTCGTGCCCGGCAACAAGCCGGCGGAGACCAACGCACTGACGGGTGGACCCTTCGCCTGTTCGAACATCGCGCAGGTCGATGAGACCTTGGCTCTGGCACCGCAGACACCGCTGGAACAGGAGCTCGTCTCGGCCGGCGACCCGGACGGGCCGGAAAAGGAACGCAAGAAGAAGAATGTCAGGGCCCTGCAGACGGCGATCGGTCTGACCGGAACCGCCGTAGACGGAACCATTGGAAAGACGACGCGTAGCCGGCTTTGCACCTGGCTTACCGCCAACGCCAAGGACATTGCCAATCCGGTGGCCGTGTTCACCGAGCCGGTGGTCCAGCTTCTTGGGGTGACGTTGGAACAGCCGCCCGCGACAGCTACCGTGGCGCCTGCAGGGCCGCAGAGTACGTTCGAGGATGCGCTCGCCGCGAACGAGGTGGCGGTGAAGGAGATCCAGGCATCCCTCGGCGTGACCCAGAGTGGCAAGATCGATGCGGCCACCCGGTCAGCGGTCGCCGCGCATCTCAAGACGATCGGCTTGCCGATCGCGGATCTCGAGAGCACCTGGCCGGAGGGGCTGCTCAGCAAGCAGCTCGTCGAGAGCATCGTCACAACACCCTCGGCAGCCCTGGCGGAGATCCTGGCGGCGGCCAGCGATGGCGACTATGCGCCGCGCGGTAACTGATCATGGCCTGCGAGGAGGACATCCGGTCGGCGATTGAAGCCCTGTCGCAGCTGGGGCCGGCAGGCGACGCACTGCGGGCGGCCCATCCGTGGATGCGAAACGAGGGCTTCCGTGGTCTCGCCATGGGGATCAACACGGTGAACGGCAACAGCACCGGCGAGCTGGTGCTGAAGGTCTTCATCGACCGCAAGCTTCCGGTAGACGGCGACGAGGACGCCGTCCCCGCGATCCTGCGCCTCCCCGGCCTAGACGCGGCGATCCCGACCGATGTGGACGAGGTGGGTGAGCCGGGGCTCCAGTTCACCCAGCCGGCGGCCGGCGGTACCTCGATCAAGATTGAAGGCGGGTTGCACGGCACCTTCGGCTGCCTTGTGACGCCGCGCCGCGGACCCTCAGGTCTGTTCCTGCTGACCAGCGCCCACGTAATCGGCTATTCTCGGCTCAGGCCGGCGGCGCCGGGGACGCCGGTCTTCGAGGTCGCGCGAAATGGCGACCATCGGGTGATCGCCGCTCTGACGGCCTACAAGCCGCTCAACTTCAATCCGGCCGGCCTGACGCAGATCGATGCGGCGATCGCCCGGATCACCACCCCCGCGATCACCGCCGACATTGACGGTCGCGGTCCGCCAAAGGGGGTCAATCCAAGTCCTCAGATCGGCGACAAGCTGTTCGCCTATGTGGACGGCGCCTGGAAGGCTACGACCCGGGTGACGACCCTGAACGCCATGCTGCACAAGATCAGGATGCAGGACGGGACCGCCGTCCGGTACATCAACTACGGGGGCATGATCACCTGCAATGCCTTCACCAAGGGAGGAGATAGCGGGGCGCTGATCGTCGATCGCTACCACAACGCCGTCGGTCTGGTGGTCGGGGGCGATCATGCAGACCGTGCCGATCCGCAGACGTATATCTGCCCGATGGACCGCATCCTGCAGCATTTCGGCGTGGAGCTCGTAACGCGCGACAGCATCGGCAGGACGCAAGGGGCGAGCCCGTCGACGAGCGCGTCGACCCCTGCCTCGCCCGTCGCGTCCGCAGGCGCAGCCGCCACGCTGACCCTCGAGAGGTTGAAGAAGATCGCCAAGACCGGCTTCGACCGCAGTGCGGCCCGCAACATCGACAGCCACATGATCCACGTTCGGGACGGGCTGCGCGAGGAGGGGCTGGACGACCGCGACATGATCCTGATGGCGCTGGCAACCATCAAGGCCGAAACCGCCGGGTTCGTGCCGGTCTCCGAGCCGCCGCACCGTTACAATACCTCCAAGTTCGGCAGGCCGGGTCAAGGGGCCGATTACGATCTCTACGAGGACCGTGGCAACCTGGGCAATACCGAGCCGGGCGACGGCAAGCGATTCCGTGGGCGCGGCTTCATCCAACTGACGGGCCGCTTTAACTACGACGAGGTCGGCGGCCGCATCGGCGTGGATCTGATCGCCGACCCGGATCGAGCCAACGATCCGAAGACAGCCGGCCGCATTCTGGCGTCTTTCCTGAAGCAGCGCGAAGGGCGGATCCGCGCCGCTCTGACCGAGGACAGGATGGCCGACGCCCGCGCCCTCGTGAACGGCGGGCGCCACGGACTGGAGCGGTTCGAGACTTGCTACGACACGGTCGCCGACGTCTGGGACCGGACGGTGGTCTGAGCCAGAGCGGTCACCGCGAGCCGGGTCTGACTCAGGCCGTCGCCCTGTAGCCGGACCACTGCTCCTTGTCCGCCCGGCCGCTTTCGCCGGCCAGCCGCTTGCCCGTCTCCACGTCGAACAGGTGAAGGCGGGACGGATCGAAGGCGATATCGACGGCGGTGCCGAAGACCGGCGGCGTCTTGTCGGTGGCGTGCATGATGATGTCCTGGCCGCCGAGAGTGCCGTGAAACAGCCGACCCATCCCCAGCTCCTCCAGGAAATCGAACTTGGCCGTCAGGCCGGACCCGCCCGCAGCGGGGCCGTGTCGGATGTCCTCCGGCCGGATCCCGAGGGTCACCGGCCGGCCGACGCGCCCCTGGGCCAGGGCGGTCGGGATCGGAACGTGCTGGCCGTCGGCGAGTTCCACATGCTGTCCGCTCTCGGTCATCCGGCCCGGCAGCAGGTTCATCGGCGGCGACCCGATGAAACTGGCGACGAAGGTGCTGGCCGGCCGGTCGTAGACGTCGCTCGGCGCGCCGACCTGCTCGATATTCCCCTGGTTCATGACCACCATCCGGTCGGCCAGGGTCATGGCCTCGATCTGGTCGTGGGTCACGAAGACCGAGGTGGCGGCCAGGCGCTGGTGCAGGTGGCGGATCTCCAGGCGCATCTGCACCCGCAGCTTGGCGTCCAGGTTGGACAGCGGCTCGTCGAACAGGAACACCTTGGGCTCGCGGATCATCGCCCGACCCATGGCGACCCGCTGGCGCTGACCGCCGGAGAGCTGGCCCGGCCGGCGGTCGAGATAGTCCTCCAGACCGATGGCGGTGGCCACCGACTGCACCCGCGCGCGCCGCTCGGCCTTGCCGATGCCGGCGATCTTCAGGGCGTAGCCGATATTCTCCGCAACGCTCATGTGCGGATACAGCGCGTAGTTCTGGAACACCATGGCGCAGCCGCGCTGGCGCGGCTCCAGATCGTTGACCACGCGGCCGCCGATGGCGATCTCGCCGCCGGAGATCGCCTCCAGCCCGGCGATCATCCGCAGCAGGGTGGACTTGCCGCAGCCCGACGGTCCCAGGATCACCACGAACTCGCCGTCGCGGATGTCGAGGTCGACGCCGTGGACGACCCGGGTGTCGCCATAGGATTTCTCGACCCGGCGGATGTTGATATCGGCCATGCCGCTCTCCTTGCTGACTACTTGTCGGTGTTGATGAGGCCGCGCACGAACCAGCGCTGCATGAAGATGACCACCAGGACCGGCGGGACCATGACGATGAGCGTGCCGGCCATCGCCAGGTTCCAGTGCGGGATGCCGCCGCCGGTGGTGTTGGAATCCGGCACGAGCTGGCCGAGCTCCACCGCCACCACGCCGTAGTTGGGGTCGGTGATGATCAGCAGCGGCCAGAGGTACTGGTTCCAGGAATACACGAACATGATCGTCGCCAGCGCCGCGATGTTGGTGCGCGACAGCGGGATCAGGACCTCCCACAGGAAGCGCAGCGGCCCGGCACCGTCCATCTGCGCCGCCTCGACCAGCTCGTCCGGGATGGTCATGAAGAACTGGCGGTACAGGAAGGTCCCGGTGGCGGTGGCGATCAGCGGCAGGATCAGCCCGGTATAGGAATTCAGCAGGTTCCACTCGAGCGCGACCCGCACGCCCGTCAGCGCCTCGAGCAGCCAGGTAAGGCCGACCACGTCGAGGATCTGCTGGAACGGCGACAGCGCGTTGGCGGCCACCGAATAGGTCGGCACGATCCGGACCTCCAGCGGCAGCATCAGGGTGATGAAGATCAGCCAGAAGATCAGCATCCGGAAGCGGTGCTGGAAGAAGACGATGCCGAAAGCGGTGATCGCCGCGACGGTGATCTTGCCGACCACGACGCCGGTGGCGAGGATCATGGTGTTCACGAACTTCTGTCCGAAATTCGAGCGCACCCAGGCTTCCGCCAGGTTGTCGAACAGGTGGGTGCCCGGCAGGAAGGTGGGGGGAACCCGGTTGACCTCCGGCAGCGTCTGCGTCGCCGCCACGAAGGTCAGGTAGAGCGGCACCAGCAGGGTCAGCAGCCCGGCGCCCAGGATGATCTGGGTGGCGATGTTCAGGCCGCGCGCGCGTTCGATCATGAGTCCGCCCTCAGGTGTAGTGGACGCGCCGCTCGATGTAGCGGAACTGGAAGAAGGTGAGCACCATGACCAGGAGCATCAGGATGATCGACTGGGCGGCGGCGCCGGAATAGTCGAGCCCGCGGAAGCCGTCCTCGTAGATCTTGAACACCATGAGGTCGGTCGCCCGCGCCGGGCCGCCGGCGGTCATGGTGTCGACGATGCCGAAACTGTCGGTGAAGCTGTCGGTGATGTTGATCACCAGCAGGAAGAAGGCGGTCGGTGCCAGCAGCGGAAGCTGGATGTCCCGGACCCGGCGCAGCACTCCGGCCCCGTCCATCGCGCTGGCCTCGGTGAGCGAGCGCGGGATCGCCTGCAGGCCGGCGAGGAAGAAGATGAAGTTGTAGGCCACCTGCTTCCAGGCGCCGGCGAAGATCACCATGGCGAGCGCGTGGTCGCCGTTCATGATCGGATCCCAGATGCCGGGCCAGATCTGATTGAGGTGCGACAGCAGGCCGGCCGAGGGATTGAAGATGAAACGGAAGGCCAGACCGACGGCGGGTGCCGCCACCGCGTAGGGCCAGATCAGGCCGACCCGGTAGAACTTGTAGCCGTTGAGCTGGCGGTCGGCGGCGATCGCCAGGACCAGCGCCATGCCCATGGACAGCAGGGTGGAGAAGAACGCGAAGATGATCGAGACCATCACCGAGTTCCAATAGTACTCGTCCTCGACGATGGCCTGGAAATTCTCCAGTCCGACCCACTGGTTCCCGCCGCCCCAGGGCTGTTCCAGGGTGAAGGCCCAATACAGCGCCTGCGCGGTCGGCCAGTAGAAGAACACGAAGATGATCAGCAACTGAGGGGCGACCAGAGCGGCGGCGATCCAGTTGTTCTTGAAATAGGCTCGGCGCATGGCGGCTGCTCACCCGGTACCGGAAAGAGGGAACGGCGGCCGCATGGGGCGGCCGCCGTCGTCGTGACGTCGTGGGATCAGGGCAGCGACTTGCCCTTGTAGAGCCGGGCGAACTTGGTGATCGCCGCGTTGCCGCGCTCGGCCGCCGCGTCCAGCGCCTCCTGGATGGTCTTCTTGCCGGCGAAGGCCGCCTCGATCTCGCCGGTCCACTCCTTGCGGATCTGAATGAAGCCGCCCAGGCGGATGCCGCGGGTGAGCGGGCCCGGCTCGGTGTAGGTCAGCGACTCAATGGCGACCTCGCGACCCTTGTACGGCGCGTTGTCGTAGAAGCCGCTGTCCTTGAGGTTCTTGAAACCGGTCTTGGTGACCGGGATGTAGCCGGTGTTGGAGGACCAGAAGCGCTCGCTCTCCGGCGTCGCCAGGAACCCGAGATACGCCGCGGCACCGCGATACTCGGCTTCCGTCTTCTTCGACAGCACCCACAGGGAGGCGCCGCCGACCACGGTGTTGTGGCGCTCGTAGCCCTCGTAGATCGGCAGCATGGCCACATCCCATGTCAGCTCCGACGTGGCCACCGAATGCACGGTCGCGTGGCTGGCGATGGAGCCGAAATAGAACGAGCACTCGCCCTGGGCAAAGCTGTCGCGCGCGTTCAGACCGCCCTGGGAGGTGCGGATCTGCAGCAGGCCGTCATCCCGCCAGCGCTTCAGGTTCTCCATGTGCTGGACATGGACGGTGGTGTTGAACACCAGCTCGGCGTCGAGGCCGTCATAGCCGTTGTTGTTGGTCGCGATCGGCACGTTGTGGGCCATCGAGAACTGCTCGAGATCGACCCAGCTCGACGGGGCATAGGCGAAGGGGCACTCCTTGCCGCTGGCCTTCAGCTTCTCCAGATCGGCGCCGAACTCTTCCCAGGTCGCCGGCGGCGTATCGACGCCCGCCTTCTTCAGGTCGGCGATGTTGTAGTACATCACGGCCGTGGAGGAGTTGAACGGCATGGAGAACAGCTCGCCCTTCGAGGAGGCGTAATAGTTCGAGATGCCGGGGAAATAGTTGTCCCAGTCGATGGCGATGTTGAAGTCCGCCATCATCTGCTGCACCGGATAGAACTCGCCCGACATCATCAGGTCGGCGGTGCCGGCGTCATAGGCCTGGACGATGGTCGGGTGCTTGCCGGCGCGGAACGCGGCGATGGAATTCTGCACAGCCTGGGCGTAGCCGTCCTGGCCGACGCAGACGATCTCGAATTCGCTCTGGGACTGGTTGAAGCGCTCGCAGGTCTGCTGCACGACCTCGCCGAGATGGCCGCTCAGCCCGTACCAGTACTCGAACTTGATGGGGTCGGCCGAAGCCGGGCCGGCCGCCAGCGCAGCAATGCCTGCGGCCGCGGCAAGGATGGGGAATCTCATGCGCCGTCTCCTTATGGATGCAATCAGGAAGACATCGGCTACGAAGACATTCCCCGCGCCGATCTGTGGGCGTATCAGTGCCGCAACATCCCAAACGATCGCGTGACGGACTTAAGAAGAGTGCGTTACGGAAGAGACTCAAAAGCTACGAATACATGGACAATTTGTTATGCCGACCGGCGGCGACGAGGGCCGCACCGGCTCGCGACGGAGGCGGTGCGGTCTCCGCGTGCCCTATTGGGCGAGGCCGAGCGACGCCAGGAATTCGGCGGAGCGCTGGACCTTGGTCTTGTCCTTGATCTCGATGATCAGGCGCGGGTTGCTGGTCAGCTTGGCCAGCGCCGCGAACACGGCGTGCCAGCGGATCGTGCCCTCGCCCAGGCTCCAGTGCCGGTCGGCATAACCGTCGGCATCCTGCAGATGGATATGCTCAAGCCGGTTGCCGGCGATGGTGACGTAATAGTCGACCGGCGGCGCCCCGGTGGAGCCGTGGGCGTAGTGGGCATGGCCGGTGTCGATTGATACGGCCACCGATTCGGACTCGAAGCTGTCGGCCAGCGTCACCCGGTCGGCCGGATCGACGTCCTCGATATTCTCGATGACGATGGTGACGCCGATATCCTGCGCCCGGGCGACCACCTCGCGCAGGGTATCGTGGCAATGGCCGATCAGCTTTTCCCGGGAGTCCGGCTGGTTGTCGTAATTGTTGTGGCCCCAGGTGGTGAAGGGGCTGTGGGCGACCATCTGGGTGGCGCCGAGGGCTTCGCAGACCTCCAGCCCCTGCAGCAGGCGCTTGCGCACCACCGCCTGGATGTCCGGATCCTGGGAGGCGATGGTGAAGCCCCAGAACGGGCCGTGGATGCCGAGCCGTCCGGTATGGCCGTCGAGCAGCGTCTTGGCGCGCTCGACCAGCGGCATCCAGTCGCCGTTGAGCACCTTGGCGTCGAAGAAGTCCTGGAGTTCGAGGTCGCGCGGCTTCTCGAGCAGCCAGTCGCGGTTGGTTTCGACCACGCTCAGCGGCATGGCCGCGCCAAGGATCGGAAGATCGGACACGGTGGGAACTCCTGTTGTCGGATAAGAATGTCCGGGCCGCATCAGGCCAGAAGCCGACAGGGCAAGGGCATCCAGGCAAGGTGGTCCGGGCAAGTTCGTCCAGAACGAAACTCGACGCAGCCTATCCCGTCTCTGTTGCAGCGCTGTTAAGCGGACCGGTCGAAAATCTGAAACTGACATGACGGTTCCGCATCGCGGCCGTGCTTGTTTCATAATCTTGCAGTCCGGGACTCTTGACGCGACGTCGGGTTGACCTGTCACCGACCGCTAAGCGCTGACGACGGATTTCGAGGGAACCGTGATACTCGATCTTGTCTGAGGCGACGTTAGGTACGTAGCGAAGCGGGCGCTGCTGCGTAAGTTCAGAGTACGGTTGGCGCAGATGCGATGATTGTTTCTTGAGCGTATTAAACTTGCATGAGAAGCCGTCGTGATCGAGGTGAAGACAGATCTTGGGGCAACCGATTCTCAGTCTCATTGCTCATTGTTGAATGTGCCGAGCTAATTCAATGTTTACAGCGATAAAAAAATAAACAATTATCGATTTTGTGTGTGAGTGTCAAAAGTAGAACAAAATGAGCGCAAAATATAAAGACCTTAATCTTGGTGAATTAATAGAAAGTTCCAAGCACGACCCTGTTGGGGTTTTTCGCGCCGCTCGCCAATTGTATGAGGATGCAATCTCTGAGAATTCTACGGATATCGATATCAAAAATCGAATGCTAAATTTATATTGGATTAGCAGAACAATTCACGATGTGACTGTAAATAAAAATTTTTCTGGAACCTCGGCTCTGATTGAGCATAAGCCACGTCAATATGATATGGGTAGAGAGCCGCATGTCTTGTTATCTAAGGTAAAGGATTTTGAAAAAATAGATCAATATATGACAAGGTTAACAGGTTTATTTGAAAAAGAAAATTCTTATGGTGTAGGGGAATTTTGGAAAGAAAAGCAGAACTCTGTTTTGCGTTTTATATTTCCCGATGAGATTGATAATTTTAAAAGAACATATGGGCATGTTTTAAGTAATTTTTTTCCATCATCCTTTGATGGGCATGTTCGGGATTTGATGGAGTTTATTATGAATGTCAATGATTGTACAATTTCATCTGATGAATTCGAGCCGTATGAGGAGGCGCATTTTGAGCGAATTAATGCGAGAATTTCATCGTTTTCCATTCGTGGCCGATTTGAAACACAGCATAATTTTTATGCATTTTACACATCTATTCTTTGGAGAAAGGCTGTTTTTCTTGATGACTGTAAGGTGATGTGCGGCGTCCAAGAAAGTGTAATTGGAAATCCATATCGAATTCGCCGTAGGGGTGAATTGATATCTCAGGATATTGCTCGATCCAGTACGGAATATAATATTATAAAAACAACTATTGGAAAAAAAGCAAATAACATTGTCCTTGAAATTGGCGCCGGTTATGGACGTCTGTGTGAAATTTTTATCCAGAGAGGCACAAAGAAATACATTATAGTTGATATATTCCCGTCTATTTATCTGGCGGAGCAGTACATGAAAGCAAGGTTCCCAAATTTGCAGATCTTTCCTGCACAGGATTTTGAGAAATTTGATGAGGTTCAGAACCAAATTGACGCGGCCTCGATCGTATTTTTGCACCCATGCCAGATAGCACTGCTTCCAGATGGTTATACAGATCTAGTGATCAATATTAATTCATTTATGGAAATGAGTGTTCCCGAAGTGAATTCTTATTTTAAAGAGATTGATCGATTGTCTGCCGGATATTTATATATAAAGCAATGGATTGAAAATAAATCAAAATCGGGCGTTCATCAATTTAATCGAAATAACTATCCGGTATCAAAATCTTGGTTGAAGTGTCTCGATAGAATAGATCCGCTTCATTCAGATTTTTTTGAGCAAATCTGGAGAATTGAATGATCTATTGAATGTTACGTGTCCGAATTTCGTCCCAGCTCCAGATTGTGGATGAGCCAAGCGGGACCGGTGGCGGATGACCGGACGGCATCGCGGCGGGTGTCGACAAGGGGCATGACGTCGTGGTTCACGCCCGTGGCGACGCATTCTTCGATCCTGATCGAGACAACCCTCTAATCCTGAACGGCGCGCGCGCAGCAAACCTGCTCGGGCGTGCTCATTGCAGGGGAATGGCGGAGCAAAGGAAATCAACGCTCCCTCGTCGTGCGGGGAACATCCAGCAGGATGACGCTGGCGGCGTTCTCATGACAACAGAGGGGAAATGGTGCCCAGGGGCGGATTTGAACCACCGACACGCGGATTTTCAATCCAAATTCGATGCTGAACACCGCACCACATCCAGACATATTTTTTACATTTTTCAGTTGTTTATGTGTATGACATGGAACATGATTGAACGTCAAAGCGCCACAGTATCGGTGCCAAAACAGTGCCAAATTCAAATCTCACGGACCTCACCATTCAACGGCTTCCTGCGCCGGAACGCGGCACGGTCACATACTGGGACACGACGACGAAGGGCCTCGGCTTTCGGCTCTCCTCCGGTGGGGCGCGAACTTTCATTGTTCTCATCGAAAGTGGCCGGCGACAGAAGATTGGCCGCTATCCCGCCCTTTCGCTCAAGGACGCTCGGATCGAGGCCAAGCGCCTCCTCGCCGAAAAGGCGCTCGGGAAGGTCCGGCCACTCCATCGCGCTTTCGACGACGCGAAGGAGCTGTACCTCGCCGAGTGCCGACTGAAGAACCGGCCGCGCACGGTCGATGGATACAAGCGCCTGCTTGAACGGCACTTCCCCTTTGGAAGGCGGAGCGTGGGGGACATCACGCCCCGGGACATCCAGAAGGAGCTCGGGAAACTCGCCGCGACGCCGGGGCAGCGCCACCATGCCTTCACCGCCGGCCGCGCGTTCTTCCGCTGGTGCGTCGGCCAGCACCTCATCGAGCGCTCCCCGATGGAGCACGTACGGGTGCCGCTCGTCGGGACACCGCGGGAGCGGGTGCTGTCCACAGACGAGTTGAAGGCCGTGTTTGCCACGGCGATTGCCGGTACGACGCCCTTCCATCGCATTGTCGCCCTGCTGGTGCTCACCGGCCAGCGGCGCGGCGAGATCGCCGCGCTCCAGTGGGCGTGGATCGGGGAGAACACGATGGCGCTGCCGAGTACCCACACGAAGAACCGTCGGGAGCACATCTTTCCGATCGGTCAGGCAGCCAAGGAAGTGCTCGACGGCGTCCCGCAGCTCAAGGACAACCCGTACGTCTTCCCCGCGTCCCGGGACAAGGTGAAGGGCAAACCGGCGACCACCTTCAACGGTTGGGGAAAGCCGAAGGCGGCCTTCGACGTAGAGAGTGGGGTGTCCGGCTGGACGCTCCACGATCTGCGCCGAACCTTCTCGTCGGGAATGGCGGCGCTCGGCGTTCCCCAAGTCGTGGTCGAGAAACTCCTCAACCACATCTCCGGCGGTACGCAGTCGCCGATCGCGCAGGTATACAACCGCTATTCGTACATGGATGAAATGCAACAATCCATGGTGATATGGGAGTCATACTTGCTCAAACTCATCAAATTCTCTCCATCAACGTCATAACACACCTGCCTGTAAAAGCCTTGGATGCCACACGCACCCGACTACTCGACCGGCATTCGACACAAGAGAGCCGATAAGACTTTGGCCGCCAAGAGCCCCACGACCACCCAGTCCACTGCATTCAGCCCGACCAGGCCCTCCTCCATCACAATGGCGGCCAATTGAATGCAAGAACAAATCAGCATAATTCTGTTGAGAGACATGTGAACCTCCACCGTCAGGGTGGAGCAACGAATATATCTACACGGCCTCGACAATCCTCAGCAAAACCTCGACAAACTCCCGTCGACTCTCTTACTCGAAATGTCGACGCCTGCGGGATCCGACAATCTCTCACCGATCCGCCTTGCGCCCATACACATACCCGGTCAAGCTGGACATGATGCTTATCCTGCTCCCCTCGGAGCGATAAAATGCCTCTAGACTCACAATTTTGGCATGCACTCAGAATAGATGATGCCTTTGCACAGCGGCTCGCAACCGTATACCGCGCGCTGCGGAAGCGTAGCGGAACACAGGATGCGGTGGCAGCGGCGTCTAGCGTTGGACTAAAGAGCATTGAGCGGATCGAACAGGGCAAAGCCCGGGCCCTCTCCGTATGGCAAATAGAACAATTGGCGCAGGCAATCGGCACCACCGCGGATGAGCTAATCGAATCTGCTCGTCCGTCACGTACTCCAATTAGCGTAACCGGCGCGGCATCTGACACACGTCCTCACGTCAGATTTCTTGGCAATCAAGAGCTCGCAATCCTAAATGCCCCGCTTCTACCGGGAGCCCGCACAAGCTTTCGTTTCCTATGGCCGGATCTGGTCATTTCCGCCCCGGTTCAATTTCATCGCAACCCGCTGCTGCAAAAACTCGACGCTTTGGTCGATCCCCCTTCCGGTTACACAAAATTCGCCATCCTCGGGACTCCCGGGTCAGGCAAAACGACGGCACTCAGGTTGCTCACACTTCAACTAACCCATCGTTTCGTAGACAACGGAGCGGCCCCTTTCCCAATCTACATTCACGCGCGCGATATTGACACTTTGACTTCTGAGATTTCTCTTAGTTCAATGCGTCTCAAATTGGCGCTTGAGGAGGACACATCGATTGCATGGATGGTCGACGGGTTGGACGAAGTTGGACCGCACACCCGTACTTCAGTAATAGAAAGAGCTCTGTCCCCGCAAAATCACCGAGAGCTATTCTTCATAACATGTCGATCTGACGTATTTGCAGAACTCGAGTACATACACAACGCCGACGCTTACTTTGACGAGATCGCAGAAATGCGTGACTGGGACTTCGATCAGCATGTCCTAAAATACGCCTCTGACTATTTCTCCAAAATGCAACGCTCAGATCTACTTGAACATTTTCAATCGTATTGCGACTCGATCGCGAGCTTGCGTTTGTTTGTAATAAATCCATTTCACCTGACGCTTGTTATATACCTAATTCACGCAGAGAAGCGTTTGACGAACGAAATGTTCTTAGATCGGTTTTCTTTATATGATCAATTTTACAAACACTGGATTTACCGTGAGCGTACCCGTGGTACATCAGGGCGCGGCTCTGACTCTGTAGTAGCGCTGCACATCGAGGTAGCGCGACTTCTATACACGCGGCGCAGTTTTGACGACCACTCTGCCGAGCTCGACGAGCTGGTTTCACAACACTCCGAAATAATCGCCGATACGGCCTTTAGTCATCTTTTTCAGTGGCACTATGATCTAGCAGACGGAGTACAGCGCCTCGATTCATTTCGACATGAGACGCTCCTTGAATACATCTTAGCCGCTGGAGTACTACGCGCTTTAACGACAGGCGCTAACCTACTACCCTCTCTCTCACTGCAATATAACAATGACGTCAATTCATTCATCCGCAGTGGTCTACTACACTGCAGCACCGCTAAGAGAAAAGCAATCGAGCGACGCCTTTCCGCCCTTCTTCAAGTGGAATCGCTTCCAGGAACATTTCCTGGCGATCATGAGCGGATTACTGAGCAGGCTATTTACTATCTTGGTCGGCTCGACCTTCCACAATGTCCAGATATTTTGATTTCTCTTGCATTGCATAGCGAGAATTCTATCACGCGCCGGGCCGCCTCTCTCGGAGCTATACTGTATGGAGACCTGAGTGTCGAGCGCGTATTTATTGAAGAATTACTATCATCTTCAGCCGCCGATATTTTGAACAGATCGGTTCAACTCGCTTACTTTGGAGACGTTTCCGATCCGATGTTCAACTTTGTGGACGATGGGGCAGTACCATGGACGAAGGTTCGCGAAACAATATTGACCCGCCTGAGTAGCCATACCTCTCGTGATATCCATCTGCGGCTCTGGGACCTAGTCACGCTCCGATCATTTCTCACGAGTCGCCCCACCGACGTCCTTAGCCGTGAGGAACTTCAGGTTGTCGCCAATGCGACCCTCCCAGCACAAGATCTCGACGTTGGTCGCGGGCTGCGTATCCAGAATATTATTTCTCAGATTCAAGATATTGTTGGATCTCGCATCTGAGCGTTTGACGCACTGAATGCGTGTAGCTACCCTTATTTGGGGGTGCTGATATGCGCATCGTTCTGACGGCATTGTTCTCTGAGAAGTACCCAGCTTCGGGCGAAACCCACAGTTTGTCAGTGCTGGCTGGACAGGTGTTGCATGCTGCCTCGCGCCCTATAGAACGCCTCGAAGTCCTGGATATGGTCGCGTTGGGCAAGGACGCCCGCCATGACCTTGTTGCATTAGTGCAAGAGGTACAACCTGACATCGTCGGAATTTCAGTTACATATGGAACCTATACGAAGCTGGCTGAGATCGTTCCTCTCGTACGAAGCGTACTTCCGACTGGCGCACGGTTAGCGTACGGCGGAGCTCTCGCCACCTATCTTGCGGACGATATTATTCAGGAAATCGACCCGACTGCGCTCGTGTTTGTTGGCGAGTCGGAAGTATCCTTCGTAATGCTCACCGATACGGCACCTGATTACACTGACTTAGAGCGCATCCCAAATCTGGTTTTCCTGCGCAACGACGGGACAGTAGCGCGCACGCGCCGTGCTCTCGTAGATCCCGATGCCCTCGCGACGCCGTATCGGTCCCATCTCGCCCCCCACATTTCGAATGGCATCCAGCTCTTCGGGGAGGCCAGTCGTGGCTGCTCATGGGCGCACTGCACCTTCTGCCTTCGCGGCCTCCTTGATGTGAGGGGAACCGGACGCGAGTACCGAGGAATGCCCGCCTCTCGATTGTTGCCCGATTTGGCCAACATCGCCGCTATGGGAGGCGACTCCCTGACGTTTGCGGACGAAGACCTTCTTGGGGGAGACGAAACCCAGATCACTCGCCTGTTGGAGATCCTCGACGACGCCAAGAACCATAATGGGATTCGGCTTGCATTTGATGCGAGCGCAACAGTGCATTCTGTTTTCTCAATGGCAAGAAACGAAGACGCGCAATCCAATCGCGAGGCTAAAATACAGAAGCTCAGGGAGCATGGTCTTCGTAAGGTTTTTCTTGGTGTCGAGTCCGGCTCTGCTGCGCAGCTGAAGCGTTACGCAAAGGGGCATACTCGGGCGGAAGCTGCTGCAGCGATCCAACTCCTGCGTCGAAACGACATCATGTTCGAGGTCGGTTGGATCATGTTCGACCCACTCGCCACTTTGGTAGATATCCGGGATAATTTGGAATTCCTATTAGACTGTGATGCCGTCGATTCCGTCTCGTACCTTTTCAATGAACTGCGACTTCAAAAAGGTACTTCCTACGAACGATTACTCGTTACAGAGGAGCGACGCCATGGTTTGAATTTGCGCGATGCTTTTTTTGATCGCGACACGCTGAGCTATGCGTACACTTACAAAGATACAAAAGTCGGTGCGCTTGTTGACGTCACTCGGGGATGGGCCGAGCATATGCGCCCGCTACATTACCCGCTCAAGAATGCTACTCGCTATGGTGTCTCCGGAGAACTGTCGAGCTTCATCGAACATCCTCGAGCTATATTGAGTGAGCTTAGAAATGCGATGTGTAAAGCCCTTATTGATGAGGTTGACACTTTTGAGGCAATCGGTCACGTGAGTGATGAGGTGGGCCGAATTGAAAATATTATGCGGCAAGCGGCTGAACAAGTCCTTGAATGGGTCGATCAACTACCATCTAACCTCAAGAAGATCGAGATTATACGAACCTTAGAGAAGAACGCCGCTGACATTTGTTCCCTATGACTGCTTCCTCGCCGTATAGCCAATTGGCCAGTACGGTTTAGAGCCCAGATATCCTTCAAGCTTTTCCCCTATCAACTTTGCCAATTCATGTGCGGGTTGAATGCCTAGACTATTGTAATTTTTGACATCTTCACGATACTCGGTGCAATCTCCTCGATTTTCTTTTGCATATACAAGAGCCTTGAATATGATTTGCAGTTCTTCTGCAGCCTCGCAGAGTCGAGCTTCGGGTGTTTCTTTTTTCTCCATTTCCTCGAGAAGCAGCGGAATCTCTGGGCTGAGACCATCAAGGACGTCCATCATAATCTCATGCTCTGCGGCCTTCTTGGCCGTTTTGACGTACCTTCCAGCACGACGCGGAAGATCCATGAGGCGAACTTCGCCCAATTCGTGAAAAAGTGCCATGATAAGAACTTTCCGTAAATCAACGGGTTCTTCCCAAAATTGAGATAGAACCACGGCGAACAAGGCGGTCTCATAGCAATGATCTGAGATTGTTTCCGCATCGGAAACCCCCATGAGCACCCATCCCGCTCTGCGAATTTTGGTAAGCGAATTGAGCTCCATAAATAGAGTCAATACTTGCGCCGGGTCAAAACGTCCTTGCTCTGCATTCATACGAGATCCCTCCCGATGTAGATTATATTGTCAGCGGACGTCATACTAAACGACCGTGCGTTCCGATATTTTGAATATACAGTGACACAAATCGCTTGCCAAACGCTAAGTTAGTCGGCTTTGTTTGTTTCATCTTACAAACCACGCCCATGTATCACTGAAGATGCTTTGTACACTGCGCTACGTACTTCTCTTTTATCTTCCGAATTTGCATCGTGATTTACGCTAGCTGAGGCGTCAACTGATTGTACAGTATGAAGTGCGAGAGCATCAAGTGGCGGTACGCTAGGCTGCGTTTTGTGCACCCTGGAATGTCATGGCAACCTAAGACGATGGGCTTAGGGCAGATTCTCTTGGGTTTCAATCTGCGAGACCTTCCAAGAAAAACACCCCGTCGGAAACGGGGTGCTTGAACGCCTCAGTACTCTTCCGCCAGCATCACCGTCATCACACGGACGGTGATGTCCGGATCAGCCGGGTTCTGTGAGTGGTAGGAGCCCGTGAGGTCGTAATAGTCAATCTTCCAAAGAACAGCGACGCCCTCGACCGTGAGGACAGCGCAGTCGTGCTCTCCGTGCGGGTCGTTGTTGACGGTGAAGGCATCGAAGCAAGCGATGGCCCTCAAGATCTTCGCGAGCATGTCGGGACTGAGAGTGGAGATTCCCGAGGTTATCATGTGCCTGCCGCCAATGCCCCGACAGCGCAGTTGATCGTTCAGCCGGCGAATCTCCGCCAGTTCCTCCTTTGTATACATGTCGCTCCTCCTCGCGTCGGCCGGGTTCCGGGATGGAGCCCAGCGGCCGCGGGACGAGCGGCATGCTGCTACTGGTCCTTCTCGGACACCGCATCGAACCGGAAGAAAGCAAATGCGAGGGCCACAGCGTCGAAGATGCCCATGCGCGGGTCCTCGCTCTGCCAGAGCTTGCGGACGGGCGGAATGCGGTGCGCGAGTTCGGGCAGGAGCGTTGCGATCGTCTGTGCAATCTCCTGCTTGCGCCAGGCACCGAAGCCCTCGTCGAAGCACTGGCGCAGTTGCGCGCGCGAGTACCGATGAACTTCGATGATCTGCGATCCGGCGAGCGACTCGATCGAGCGGTATAAACGACGAATGCGCTCCGAGCGGCGCGAGCCCTTGCCGGCGCTGTCCTCGATGACGATCGCGTCTGGCTGGAACTGCATGACCAGTGCCTCGACGACCTTCAGCCCCTTGATGTTCTTGCGGTCTCCCTTGAGGCCTTTGACACCCCAGTCGACGGGCGACTGCGGCCCCTCGAAGACCGCGTACGCGATCCCCTTGGATTGGGCGTAGACGGCCAGCACGCGGCCGTCCCAGTGAGCGTGATGCATATCTGCTACGGGTTAGACTGGTCAGTCGCCCGGGCAAGCATCGCCACGAGAAGTTCCCGCTTGCGCTGCCCCGCAGGGTCAGTGCGGTGCTCGAGGCTCTCGAAGAGCGCGGTCGCGCGCCGCATTACGTCCTCCTCGACTTCCGCATGGAGGCCTTTGAATAGGGCGCTCACAGGAACCCCGAAGATCACCTCGCAGGCGAGCGCGATACGGAGGCTCGGGAGCCGCTGGTCGCGCTCGTACTTGCTCAAGTGCGTCGGAAAGCGGAAGCCCAGAAGGCTGGCGAGCTGTTTCTGCGAGAACGCCCAGCTCTTGCGGTGCGTGCGCAGGTAGTTTCTCAAGGGTCGTCGTGCCATGGGCGAGTGCGTCGCGGCATGAACGCCGGGACGTTGCCTCATGGTCGCAGGTCACGAGGGACGAACAACGGCGCGAAAAAGAGCCAGATCGGGTGGCTCTTTGATTCGATGTCCCCATGGACATCGTGGGGATATGCGGACGCGCAGTCGGCGCGGTCAGTCAGTTGGTCAGTGGTTTTCATTGTACCTTCACGCGCCGCGCTCACGCGAGGGACGTGGGGACATTGGGAGACGTTGTACGGGACACCGGGAGCCGTGCCGGAAGGAACGGAGTCACCGCAGGAATGCTGGGTGTTCCAGTGCCGGGTTCCCTGAGAACGTCTCCCAATGTCCCCACGTCCCCCAATCGCAGTTGCCGGAGTGGCGACGGGGCGCCGGAAGCCGGCCGCTTCATGGTTCCTCGCACGGCGGCGTGGTGTGTAGTGTGGACATGACGAGAAGCTCATGGAGCGCATCGCGACGCTGCCGGAGGACGAGCGGGACGCCATGTCCGAGGTTGTGCTCGGGTACGTCGACGAGCTTGTGGTGCTGCGCCGGCAGCTCGCCGCCGCGGAAGAGCACGTGACAGCGGGGACGCACCGTCCCCGCCGATGCCGTCTTCGGCCGCTTGCTCGCGAAGGATGATTCATAGGATTGTCGTCGACGCGTATGTTGTCCTGTATCGCGCGACCGCAGACACCGTGTACGTCATGCGGGCGTTCCAGGGCGCCTGCGACTATCGACGGCTCCTGTGAGGCCGGCTGCGGCTCCCAAAGAAAAACCCCGCACAGGTGGCGGGGCGAGTTTGTTGAACTGCGTCACCGATCGGCCGGCTCGGTGGTGGGTTGCTGCGAGTGGAGGTAGTCGGCCGACTGGCTGGCCTTGGCAGCTGCGGTGAAGATTGCTCGCTGGTCCTCCCGGAGGAGAGCAATCCAGTGGTCGATATATCCAGCATGCCGGAGTTCGCCCTCGACCCCGAGTTCGGCGCAGAGGAAGGCGGATGTCAGCTCGGCGACCAGTTCCTCGGCGGCGTAGTTGCGGCTGCCGAAGCGGCCGGAGAGATCCCGGTCGAGCCGGTGTTTTGCCCCACTCCAATGACCGAGCTCATGGCAGACGGTGGCAAGCACGCTCTCCGGATCGACGAACGCCTCGACAGCCGGCATGGCGATGTAGTCGGGCGCTGGCGCGTACCAGGCCCCATCGAAACCGTATCGGATGTCGGCGCCGGTTGCAGAGACGAACGCCCAGGCATGTCTGAGCCGTACCGGAAGCGGCTCCGGTGCCGACTGAGACAAGAACTCGTCGCCAATGCCGTCGATCTGGCTGACATTGAAGACGGTGTACGTGCGGAGCATCGCCTGCGACCGCGTTGTCGCCTTCTCGTCCGGCTCACCGTCCTCTTCCTTCGGACCGTGACGCTTCACCAGGACGATCGGGGTGCCCCGCTCGCCGCGGCGGACATGGCCACCGCGTTCGTTCGCCTGGCGCAAGGTCATCCAGGCGTGGATCGGGAATCCGCCCTGATCTGCCGCGTCCCAGAGGATCGGGATGTTGATGCCACGATATGGACGGCACGTTGCGGCGTTCCTCGGCATGAGTCCGCTACCGCTGCGACCGGTTTTCCAAGGCTTGAGCCACGGCGCCGCGCCGCGCTCAAGCTCTTCGATGATGCGGCTCGTCACCGAGCGGTACAGGTCGTTGATCTGCATGGGGATGGCTCCCGGCTGGGGAGCGCGGGCACGACAGGAGAGGTCAGACCGGCGCGCGCCCCGCTCTGCTGTGTGGAAAGAACTTTGTCCGGCTGACCGGATCCAGTATCCGGGACCGGGTGCAGCGAGCGGAGACGTCACAATGTGCCGGATTGGCTCATGCTGGCGTCGTCGACGTCGTAGCGCTTCGAGAGAAGTGTGGTCGTGCAGCATCACGCATGCGTCGCGACGCTTCCGGGTTCGACTCGGGGGACGTGGGGATGTTGGGGGATGTTCTACGGGACACCGGGTGCAGCGCGACCAGGAGCAGAGCCGTCCCGAAGTTGCCCGTTATTCCAGTGCCGGGTTCCCTGAGAACGTCTCCCAACATCCCCACGTCCCCAAACCGTGTTTGATCATGACCTCTGACACTATCAAGATTATCGAGGCATAAGGGTCACCGACCGAGGCGGCGCGACAGCTCGGTCTCGGGCGCTCCACCGTCTACCGAAAGAGGCGGCGGCTCGGCATCAACAGCCCGGCGTCACTGGCTCAGTTGGGTGGGAACCCGCCAAACACGGGAGCTTTATGAATGGCCCCTCATCCTTCGAAGAGGACGAAGGGTGCCCAGAGCTGCGGGTCGCGGCGGGCCGGGTCGCTGCTGCGAATATAGTCGAGCTTAGTCTGGCGGAGCGCAAGGTTCGGGTCGCTGATCGGGTGGGCCAGCCAGATCTCGTAGAACCGCTCCATGAAATTCCGGGCGGCATTGTCACCGACCCGCCACAGCGCCACCAGCACGTTCTTCGCCCCGGCCACATAGAGGGCCCGCGGAAGGCCCTCCAGCCCCTCGGAGTAGTCAACCACTCCCTTGCCGGTGTGGCAGGCCGACAACACCACCAGTTCGGTGCCATATAGATTCAGGGTCTGCGCCTCAACGGCATGCAGGATGCCGTTCTCGCCGTCGGCCCCGATCCCGCCGGCCAGTGCCCGATTGGCGCCGGCCAGCGCTACCCCGGACTGTAGCAGCGGCTGGCCGTCGATGCTGCCGGTAGCCAGGTAGTAGCCGTGGGTCGCCAGGTGCAGCACCCGCGGCGGTACCACCAGGCCCTTGAGCGCCGCCTCGGTCGCGCCGAGCCCGGAGAGCACCACCGGTGCGGGCTCGCTCGGCCGGAAGGCGGCATAGGCGGCGGCGATGTCCTGCGCCTCGGCTAGGCTCTCGCGGAGCGGCCCGAAATTGAGCAGCTGCTCTCGCGTGGTGACCAGCGCCGCCCGGGTGCCGTCGGTGGTGGCTACCACGGATGCAGAGGGAGCTGCCGCCTGCTGGTCGGCCGACCCTGAACCGAAGTCGACACCACCGACCACGACTAGACCCTTGCCTATGGTCGGAAGGTCACGGGCCACCAGGTCACGGCCGGTTTGCACCATGCGCACGTGCAGTCGCTCGGCCAACCGCCACCCATTGGGATCCAGTAGGGCGTCGAAAGGCAGGGCGTGCAACGGCCCGTCGGGGGCGATGTAGACAGTTTCTGCGTCACCCAGGTGTGGCAGCAGCGGCGCGATCAGGCGCTCATAGCCGGTTTGTGCCAAGTCGCCGAACAATGGCAAGGACGCCGAGCGGAGCTCGGTGTCCACAATCACCCGTATCAACGCGACGATCGGGTCCGCCTCGCCGAGATCAATCAGGACCGGGGCCGCGTCGGGCGTCAGCACCACGGCCAGCAGTCGTGTCACCTGGAACCTGGCATTCTCGAAGCTGAAGCCAACGGATTCGAAGAAGCGGTACTCGACGAGGGCGCTGCCCCGTCGCAGGGTGGCCTGCACGTCGTCGGCCTTAGCAAACTTCACAGTCTGGAACTGGGCGAACTTGGCCGACTTCGTCCGTAGCGCGGCCTCGGCGGTGTCTAACGTCTCGCGCAAGCGTACCTTCTCGGCCGCTTGCACGCCGGGGTCAAAGGCGACATTCGACAGTGCCGCCCGGCCCCTACGTACCGCCGCGATGGCATTGCCGAGTGCCGGGTCCCGGCTCTCCCGGGCCAAGTTGCTCAGCACCGCGTCGTCCTTCGCCAACCGCTTCTTCCATCGCAGCGTCAGGTCCGCGGCGAGGCGCGCCGCCTGAGCGCTCGGCCGAGCCAGCGCGAAGTTGAAGGCCATATCCTGGTGGCCGCTCAGCTGGGAAAGCATCTGGCGACGGGTCGTGGCCGCCCGCGTGTTCTGTATCTCGAGGTCGATCCATTGGGACAGACCGAGGTCGAGCTCCCGGAACACCCGCACCGCCTCCTCCTCGCGGTCAGTCTCGACGAGCAAGACTGCTAAGTTGACGCGACTGCTTGCGGTGTCCGGGTGGTCGGATCCGAGCACCCGTTCGCTGGCCTCCGCCGCCCGACGATATAGTGGCTCCGCCTCGCCGTGCCGACCCTGAGCGTGATACAAGAAGCCTAGATTGTGGACGCTATTGAGCGTCACAGGGTGGTCGGGACCGAGCAACCGGCCGCTGGCTTCCAGCACCCGTCGATACAATGACTCCGCCTCGCCGTAGCGTCTCTGGGCCTGGTATAGGGATCCCAGGCTAGTGGCAATTTGAAGCGTGTCCGAGTGGTCGGGGCCTAACACCTTCTCGCGACCCTCCAGCCCCCGTCGATACAACGTCTCTGCCTCCTCGAAGCGGAACTGGGATTTCTTTAGGGCAGCTAAATTGTTAAGGCTGGTGAGCGTGTCCGGGTGGTCGGGGCCGAGCACCCGCTCGCGGCCCTCCAGCGCTCGACGGTAGAGTGGCTCCGCATCGTGAAGTCGGCCCCCGGAGTGTTGTAGTGCTCCCATATTGTTGACGGTGGTGAGCGTGTCCGGGTGGTCGGATCCGAGCATCCTCTCGCGGCCATTCAGCGCCCGGCGATAAAGTGTCTCTGCCTCGCCGTAGCGGCCCTGAGCGTGATACAGATAGCCTAAATTGTTGACGCTGGTGAGCGTGTCCAGATGGCCGGGGCCGAGCACCCGCTCGCGGCCCTCCAGCGCCCGACGATACAGCAGCTCCGCCTCGCCGAACCGTCCCCGAGTCTGGCACAGCAAGCCGAGGTTGTTCACGCTGGTGAGCGTTTCCGGGTGGTGGGATCCGAGCACTCGCTCACGGTCCTCCAGCACCCGGCGATAGAATGGCTCCGCCTCGCCGTAGTGGCCGAGATAATAGTATGCAATGCCTAGATTGGCGACGCGGTTAAGCGTGTACGGGTGGTCGGGACCGAGTTCCGCTTCATAGCGAGCCAGCAGATCGCGAATAGGACTCAGAGCTTCTGCATAGCGGCCGGCCTCGATCAGGGAATCGACCGTCGCATCCAGTCGGCCAATGGCGTCGGACGCTTCTTCGGCGATGGTCGTCGCGCACGCCGACAACCACAGCCCAATACAGAGCAGGAGTGCGAACCGCATCACCCGGGTCCTCCATCCGCCATTGGCCTCCGGGAGATCTTCCCGTATTCTGCGAATACCAGCAACCCGAGAGCCGATCATGCAGCGGTTGACGTTCCGAATTTGGCTGATCGGCTTGATCTGCTTAGCAATCGTTAGCAGCGCCATTGCGGAAAATCGGTGTTTCTGTCTCGCTCACCCGGTTACTAAGGAGGTTGCCCACTACGGCTGCACCTCAAACGTCGTCCCCAACCGCACTACGGTAAGGACCAAGTGCCGAGAGGATCTCTCGAGCTATAACAGGGCGCTGGTCGCGCGCCCGGAGACTTTCGGGCGTGTAGATGGCGGACAGGGCGCCTGCAATCCTTGTGACCCCCCGGCACTTATGCGGCCGGGCACCATTCCTCGCGGTAGTGCAGTTGAGGCACTCGAACGGTGACTGAGCATCATGAACCTGCAGGCCCAACATCCCACACTGCAGCCATGAAAATCGAGGCGGAAGGCATTGGTCTCGATCCGGTGAAGCTGCTGGTCGAGACAGGACTGCTCACGGCCTATTTCGGCGCGGTGATCTTCGTGGTCGGCTGGTCTTACGCGGACCGCTTTTTTGCCGAACTGGGACTGAGCTTCGCTGCAATCGATGGGATCGAGACCAAGCTCTTCTGGGCCTACGCATATTGGGTGTTCCGCGACGCTTGGTTATTGCTGCTGATCGCAGGTTTTGTCCTGCTCTTTGCGGCCGCTGTTGCGGTTGCCTTCAGCAGCCGGCTTATGGCTCAGCGCCGAATTGTCGTGGCCATCTTGGGTTTGCTGGCTGCGGCCGGACTACTCGGATCCGGCTATCTCGGCGCACTGCGGGCCTCGCAACAGGTCCCACAGCTGTTCGCCGAAGGGTTCCATAATTTCCCACGGGTCGTTGTCATTGCCAAAGAGGATTCGGAGTTGGCGGGATATCTCACCGATCGGGGGGAGCTCGGCACGAGCACATGTTTTCGCAAGGTCTTCATGGATCGCCGCAACCTCTATGGGTATGCGGGATACAAGAGCTTGCGCGACCAGCGTCCCAACATTCTCATCCTGCCCCTCAGTGACATCGCTGCCATCGAGATCATTCGAAATCCAGGTCTCTGCGAACCCTGAACGCCTCATTCTTCAAAGAGGGCGAAGGATACCCAGAGCTGCGGGTCGCAACTTGCCCGCTCACAAGCTTATCTCCGTGCGCCAAGCCATCGAGCGGGCCGGCGCCGAACTCCGCTTCCTGCTACCCTACAGCCCCGACTTCAACCCGATTGAGATGGCCTTCTCCAAGATCAAGGCGCTCCTGAAGAAAGACGCCGCCCGAACCGTCACTGACCTCTGGGACGCCGGCCGAGATGCTCTCGACGCAATCTCGCCAGCCGAAGCCGAGGAACGATACTACGTCATGCTGGACGAAAAGGCCGTGGTAGCGTGACTTAAACCAAATGGCCTCCGGCAAGCCCGGAGCGGTTCACTCCTGCCCCATGGCGCATTTTCAAACAGTCTCTCAACACGGTGGTCGAACCTCCCTGACCGGGTCAGGTATGCTTCGAATCGGCTGGAGAGCCGGATTCCACTACAGAGATCACCCTGGTGATTTCCTCCGGCAGGACGACAAACACTCCGTGCCGCTTGGCTGTCGACAGCCCGAGCGTCCGCCGGAGGAGCGCACCCACGTACCGCGGCTCCACATGAGCGTACGCTGGATCGCCCGAGGTTCGGAGCGCCGACGTGATCGCGGCGATCGAAACATGCTTGCCGGGCGCCGCAGCGATCAGGTCGCGCACGATCCTGGCGAGCCGCTGATCAATGCTGCCCTTTTCGAGTGTCGGTTCGTGCCGTGACAGCTCCGATATCGCCGCCCACGCTGTCTCATCCGGTGCGGCGCTGAGAAGCGGCACGAGCACCTGATTTCGGCGGGCCTCAAGCGTGTCGTCGACCAGCGACGGGTCGATCGCCGCCGTGTTCCGGTTGCGGAACCGATACAGCAGCAGCTTGTTGCGGAGCGCCTGCGCCTCGTCGCGGTACGCATCCGGCAGGTTGATCGGAATGTCGGGTCGGAGCGATCGCTTCCCCATCGCCTCGGTGAGGAAGCGACTTTCGAGCGCCTGGTCCTCATACGTGCCGCGGGAGGCGAGCACCTTCGGGCCGAACACCTGGAAGGCGCGCGGCTGCAGCTCCCCGTTGCCGTTCTGCATGGTCCGTAGCACCGGCATGCCGGCGACGTTCCCGTTGTTGAGGATCTTCACCACCTCCGCCTTTTCATCGGAGAAGCGGAAATCGGCCTCATCGAGGACGAGGGTGCCGCGGAAGGCGTCTTGGATGTGGAAAAGCGGCGAGACTGTGGAGGCGCCAGAGCCGAAGAAGGCCTTATAGCAGAGGGCGCCGAGGACAAGGAGAAAGCGGGTCTTGCCGGAGCCGTAGTCGCCACGGACGCGCAGGTACGGCAGCTCGTTGAAGGCGTCGTATACCCAGGAGAGCAGGACATACGTGACAGCGACCGTCTCGAACGCCGGGCTAAGGTCAACATACCTATGCATGTAACCGCGGATCTCGGCCGCCAAGTCAGCGATGGAGCCGTACTCGACGGGCTCTGACGCCAGGACGACCACTTGGTGCCGGATGAGCGCATTGGTCGGCCGATACGGCACCAAGCGCTCGCCTGATGGCAGCGTGACCGCCTGTTCGATCGTCCACCGGCCATCCCGCCAGATGGCGAGCGCCGTCTGGCGCTTTGCCGGGTCATACAGGAGCTCGATGAGCATGCCGTCGTCGGCGACGTGCCCGGTGGTCGGCGTTGCACGTGGCTTTTTCGATGGCGCCTTTCCGTCGCGTGATTGCCGCATGTGCCCACGGTAGCGGCTGGGTGCGCAGGCGCGGAGGCGCAAGAACGAACCACATCGGCTCAATGCACCGCCTGTCGACGGAGTCGTTGGCACCGTAGCCTTGTGGCATGTCCTCCGAACACCGGAAACCCGGCCGCATCCTGCTCTTCGTCCGCCGGGTAATGCCGAATGCGACCGAGGAGGAGCAGATCGCTGCGAGCGACCGTGTGCGTCGGTACGCCGCTTTCATCATCCGTATGCAGGAGCGGATCGACCGGGAGCGTCGGGAGGCGATTCGCGGAAATCTAACTCTTGGTGTAGATTCCGAAGCATCGCTATAGGCTCTATGAAGCGATACTTCGCATACATCCGCGTCTCGACGGTCAAGCAGGGAGAGCACGGCTCCTCGCTCCACGAACAGCGCGACGCCATCGCGGCCTTCGCTCAGCGTCACGGCATCTCAATCACCGAATGGTTCGAGGAGCGTGAGACCGCAGCGAAGCTCGGCCGCCTCGAGTTCAACCGCATGCTCCGGCTCCTCAAGAAGGGTCGAGCCGCTGGTGTTGTGTTCCACAAGATCGACCGCGGCGCCCGGAACCTCAAGGATTGGAGCGTCATCCAGGACCTCACTGAGCGCGGCATCGACGTGCAGTTCGTCCACGAGCCGATCGACATGAAATCGAACGAGGGCAAGCTCACCGGTGACTTCCTCGCCGTGATCGCCTCGCACTTCATCCGCAATCTGCGGGACGAGGTGAAGAAGGGCATGCGCGGCCGGCTCAAGCAAGGCCTCTACCCGTTCCGTGCCCCGACCGGATATCTAGATCAGGGCGGCGGCAGGCCGAAGATCCCCGACCCTGAGCGAGCGCCTTTCGTGCGAGCGGCCTTCGATCTGTACGGGAGCGGCCGATACACGCTCCTGGAGTTGTGTGAGGAACTGACCCGCAGAGGCTTTCGGACGAATAGCGGCAAGGAAATCTTCCCCAATCGTCTTCACGATCTGCTCTGCAACCCGTTCTACGCTGGCCTGATCGCGATCAGGGCAACCGGAGAAACATATCCGGGCATTCACGAGCCGCTGATCCCGATGTCACTGTTCCAAGACGTACAGCGGATGCTCCGGGGGAACGGAACCGCCAAGGTCGTCACGCACGACTTCGTGTTCCGACGGCTCGTGCGCTGCCGCTCCTGCAACCGATCGCTGATTGGCGAGCAACAGAAAGGCCGCACCTACTACCGCTGCCAGACCAAGGCCTGCCCGACTACCGGGTTCCGCCAGGAAGCAATCGATACGGCGATCGAAGAGCGGTTCGCGCCGTTCACCTTCACCGACCACGAAATCGAGGATATGCGGGTAATGCTCCGCGAGGTGATCGCGGAGCGCAAAGGGTCTGCCGCTGAGCTGGATCGGGCGGGCGCACTGCGGCGCGAGAACATTGAGGGGCGTCTCTCACGCCTCCTCGATGCCTTCCTCGACGGCACGATCGAGAAACCGGAGTACGAAGCCAAGAAGCGCGCGTTGCTCGTTGAACAGCGCTTGATCGAGGAAACGCTCACGGAACGGAGCCGGTGGTCGGGGGATACCGGCGCGGAGATGCTCGAACTGCTAACGAGCCTTTCGCTGAGCTACAAAACGGGAAAAGCTGACGAAAAGCGAGAAATGCTGAAACTGACGACCTCGAACCTGTGGGTGCGAGAAAAATACATTGGTGTTGAGCTGCTTTCTCCCTACCAGGAGGCGGCAGATCTGCTGGTCGTCCGGTTTGGGGAACCTTATTGTAACAGACCTCGAACTCGGCGGGAGCGGCTGAAGAATCTGGTTGAGATCATGGTCGATCATGATGACC
This sequence comes from Thalassobaculum salexigens DSM 19539, assembly GCF_000423805.1. Classification (NCBI taxonomy): domain Bacteria; kingdom Pseudomonadati; phylum Pseudomonadota; class Alphaproteobacteria; order Rhodospirillales; family Thalassobaculaceae; genus Thalassobaculum; species Thalassobaculum salexigens. The sequence continues at coordinate 489,049 of NZ_KE384094.1, read as the reverse complement.
GAGAGGATGAGATCAAGCATGGCGTGAAAATAAGCCGCTTCGGTGCAGACGGCCGGATAGGCGTCTGACTTCGCCTCCTTTGAGCTCCGACTTTCGAAAATCCACCACCGGTTGGGTGCTAGAAATTGCGAGCTAGGTGAGCTAAGCTCAACATATGCTAGCTCGCGAGTTGCTTGGCGCCATATCTAGGTTGGAGCTTCCAGAGCGCTTTGACGTGTATCACGCTCAGAGTGGCCTGGTTGTTCGGCGACTGTTCTCGCCGCCAATCGAGGTTGAAATAGCTCTTGATCCATTCCGAAGCCGCGGGCCAACCTGCCGTCGGGTACTCGCCCGACTACCGGACGCCCGACAGTTCATTCTTGAGTTTGCAAGCTTTGACGATGCGTATGGCGACGAGATTACCGGTGCGATCCGATCCAACGAGCCGATCATCGATGGCGATTGCTTACGCCTGACTGCCCCACGGTTCCGCCTTGACACTGCCGGCGGAGTCGATCCTCGCGAAGCCAGCCAAGAGGTTGTCGAGTCGTGGACGGCGGGGATCCGCTACAACTCCGAGCTGCTCGCAGAGACAGGCGAGACCATCCGCGAAGGGCTGCGGCCGCCGCAAGTTGGCGCACTCCATGCGATCGCGTCTCATTGGACGCTCTCCCGCGACCCGGCGTGCGTGGTCCTTCCAACCGGAACCGGCAAGACCGAGGTGATGATCGCCACGGCGATCGGTGCACGCTGTCGGCGCCTGCTCGTGATCGTTCCGACCGACGCACTTCGCCAACAGACCGCCGACAGGTTCAAGGCATACAGCATACTCGGAAGGATCGGCATCATCGATCAGCTGCCCTACCCCGTCGTCGGCATATTGGCGTCGAGGCCGACGCGGGAGCACTTTCCTGACATCCAGGGATGCAACGTCGTCATCACGACGATGAGTTCCATCGGCCTCGCGGACGAAGACGTCCAGCGGGACTTCGCTGCTCTCTTCGACCACGTGTTCTTCGATGAGGCGCATCACATCGAAGCTGCAACCTGGAAGCGATTCCAGAGGCACTGCCGGGCGGCAAAGATGCTGCTCCTGACCGCAACCCCGTTCCGGGAAGACGGGAAGTCACTTCCGGGCAAGATGATCTACAACTTCCCCCTCAACGTCGCGCAAGCGCAGGGGTATTTCAGACCAATTCGGTTCGTAGAGGTGTTCGAGCCGAACGAGCAGTTGGCCCACGGGTCGATCGCAGAAGCTGCGGTCGCGCGACTGCGCGACGACCTTGCAGCGGGCCACGACCACATCCTCATGGCCCGCGCGAGGACGATCCCAGAGGCAAGGGTCCTTTTTGAGACTATCTATGCCCCACGATACGGCGAATTGAACCCCGTCCTGATCCACAGCCAGACGCCGGGGCGCGATGCGGTCCTGAGGGACATCAGGAGCCGGCGACACCGGGTTGTGGTCTGCGTGAACATGTTCGGCGAAGGGTTCGATCTGCCAAACTTGAAGATCGCAGCGCTGCATAGCGTCCATAAGAGCATCGGTGCGACGCTCCAATTCATTGGCCGGTTCGCCCGCGATGCCGCGGGCGTTGGCGATGCGACATTCGTCGCGAATACAGCTGAAGATGGGGTGCCTGAAGCGCTTGAGACGCTTTACCGCGAGGATGCTGACTGGAACGTCCTTCTGCCCGATCTCAGCTACGACGCGATCGATCCACAAGTGAGGCTGTCGGACCTCGTGGGGAACCTCGAGGAACTTCAGGAAGCCAATGAGGAGATCGAGATTTCGGTACTCGCGCTTCGGCCGAAAATTAGCGCGCAGGTCTACCGAGCACAAACGTTTCGCCCCGAGCAGTTCGCCAACGCGTTCCGAGCCAGCCAGAAAGTCCTTCAAACTCACCTTTCGCGGCGAGACAACCTGCTGGTCGCAATCGTGAATCAACAGGATCAAATCGACTGGACCGACTCCCACGACATCGCGATCGATACGTGGGACCTGTACATTGCCTACTTCGATCCGGGCCGAAACCTGCTGTACATCCACAGCTCACAAAAGGGCGGTTCGCCGATCAAGTTCGCTCACGCCGTGTCGCAGGATCCGCTGTTGATCCGGGATGAAGAGGTCTTCAAGGCGTTCACCGGCCTCAAGCGCCTCACTCTTCACAACGTCGGCCTCTCAAGCCGAAGCCGAAACGTCCGCTACCAGATGTTCGCCGGTTTGGACGTGCGCGACGCGATCGATCCTGTCCAGCAGCAGTCCAAAGTGAAGTCCAACATCACTGCCGTAGGCTATGAGCAGGGAGAGCGGCGAAGCGTCGGCTGCTCTCGCAAGGGCAAGGTCTGGTCGTTACGGTCTGGCTCGCTGGCCGATTGGAAGACGTGGTGCGACGTCATGGGCGCCAAACTGACCGACCCGAATAGTCAGCCCAACGACTTCCTGCGATACACGCTGGTACCGACCTCAACACCTCGGCTCCCTCAGTGCCAGGCACTTATGGCCGATTGGCCGGATCAGTTGTTCGAGTCGATGAACTTCAGGTTCGAGGTCATCGCTCCAGACCGCTCGTACGAGTTCGATGAGTGCCAGATCGACCTCGTCAACTGGGCGGCCGGTGGAGACAGCTTCGAGTTCAGCCTGCGCGCTGGCGAGGACGTTCACGACGTACTCCGGCTCCGTCTGGAACCGGATCAAGCTGGAGAAGAGAGCTACGTCGTCGAGCTCGTCGAGGGGGTAAATCCCGAGATCGCGGCGGGTAGCGGCCGGAAGCGGCTCGTAGAGTTTTTCAACGAGAACCCACCTCTCGTCCGGCTCGAGGACGGCTCGCAATTGGCGGGGAACATTCTCCTTCGACCGCAGGAGGACCTGGGCGACACATACGACCGTGAGCGGATCCAGACGCTCGATTGGGCGGGCTGCGACATCACGAAGGAGAGCCGATGGAAGGACGGCGCGGTGCGGCCCGACTCCGTACAGCAGCGCTTCATCGAACACCTGGAAGCCGGTGACGCGACATTCATCATCGATGACGACGACACCGGCGAGAGCGCAGACATCGTCGCCATCGAGGAGGAGGATGAACGCATCATCGTTCACCTATGGCACTGCAAGTACTCCTCCGGCCCTGAGGTGGGAAACAGGGTGAAGGATCTCTACGAAGTCTGCGGCCAAGCGCAAAAATCCGCAAAGTGGACGTGGAGCCTGCGGACGCTCATCAAACACCTCACCAATCGAGAAACGAAGTATGCAAATGGACGACCGACTCGCTTCGTGCGAGGGTCGCTAAACGAACTCGTTACTCTCCGGAAGAGTTCCAGGCGAAAGTTTGTTGAATATAGGGTGGGCATTGTACAACCCGGCTTATCGAAGGCCAATATGCCAACAGCGCATCTCGCAATGCTGGGAGCGACAAGCTCATTTATTCAGTGCGTTACGGATAGGCCGCTCGCAGTGTTCGCCGGGACGTAGCCGGCGCGTCCGACACCGAAGGCGCCAGATGGGGGGGTCAGAGCAGGCCGCTGCTCGAAGAGTCCTGGCGTCAGGGCCTGCCCTGCCTCGACGACCGCCTCACTTCTTGACCGTCTGCTTATACGTCGTCTTCGGGCTGCTCTTGACCGTCTTGCTCGAGACGAACCGACCGGTGACAGCGCTCTTGTTCACCGTCTTGGTGCCGCCGGACCCTTTACCCTTCGCCATTCCATCCTCCGCATATATCTCGTTACGGGAGATCCGGAGGATACCAGATCTGCGATTGTAGAGGCAAGAACAAAGATGGAACCATATCAACGAGACCGGCAGGGAGGCACACCCACTGGCGCTATAAAGTCTGACCAACAGCTCCCCGGTACAGGTGCCGGAGCACCTACACGAACCAATCGCTCGACACCCCCGACATATCAACGCCGACGAGCGTAATCTGCCCGGCATCGGTCGTGATCACCATCCCCGAAGCTCCCTGGCTGAAGTCAGTCTGTCCCCAGTACTTGATGCTCAGCCGGTCGCCAGCGGCGGGATCGAAGTCTGCGACCACGTCCGAGCCGAACGCGACGTCCCAGAAGGCAAAGACATCTGCTCCCGCACCACCGGAGAGCAAATCGTCTCCGGCCCCGCCTGCAACGGTGTCGGCACCGGCTCCTCCGGAGAGCGTGTCCGCACCGATATTGCCGTTCAGGACATCGTTGCCCACGCCACCGAGGAGAAGGTCGCCCTCCTGGCCGCCGTAGAGCGTGTCGGCGCCGCCGTCGCCATAGAGGATGTCAGTGCCGATATTGCCATAGAGCACGTCGTTGCCGTCACCACCGTGGACGGTCTCAGTACCGTCACGATAGGCGAACGTACCGGTGCCGGCATCGGTGAGCTCTCCGGCATTCTGACCGCTGTACAGGATGTCGTCGCCGGCACCGCCCGAAATGAGGTCAAGGCCAATGTTCCCATAGAGCACGTCTTCACCCGTGCCGCCCGAGAGCGTGTCTTCCCCGTTTCCCCCAAAAGCCATGTCGCCGCCGTCACCAAGGGCGAAGAGGTCGCTGCCATCACGACCCTCGGCATAGTTGCGGGCACCGGTGCCGGCGTAGAGATCGGCTGCGGACGTGCCGACGAAGATGCCGGAGTCGACCGTGCTGGTCCCCGGGCCGTAGAGATAGCGAAGGGCTTCGATGTCGAGCGGGCCAAGGCCGTCAGCGGGACCCGCTGTGTCGGTGAGGTACGACATCACCGTGAAGAAGGTGTTGTCGAGGCCAGCCGGCAGCAGCGGGAGGTGCGAGCTGGTGTCGCACTCGGCATAAAATCCGGGGTGCTTGAGGCCGACCGCGTGGCCGATTTCATGGAGTAGAACCTGGAACCCCCAGGTGCCAGGGGTGAGGTCGAGCGTCCGCTCATCGGTGTTGTCGAGCCACGCGTCGCCATCGGCGTTCCCCGTGCCGGGATAGTATGCGTACCCGGCACGCGGCCCTGGCTGCTCGCTCGTGGCGAAGCGGATCTTTGCCGTCTCGCCTGCATCGGCAACCTCGACGAAGGTGAGGCCCGCGGCCTCTGAGAACTTGGTGAGCGCCACCCGTGTGGCGTTCTTCATCTCCTCGCTGAATGGCTGGAATGTGGTGAGCTGCCTTCCCTCGCCGTATGAGGGCGGGGCGTCCATAAAGGAGTATGTGAGCGTCAGTGGCGCGCCGGTCTGACTACTCCAGACGTACTGGGAGCCGGCGAGGAGCGCGTTAACGTTCGCGCCATCGATCGAGGCGAACGCCGGAGCCGCCACTGGCGTCGACGGATCGAACTCGAATGCCGCGAGTGACCCGCAGCAGTGGACGCAGCTGCAGGGGCCGTCGTGGGGTGCTTCGTTGTCGGACATGTCCGCCTCCAATCCTCATGACCCGGCTGGCTTCTCGATCCGGACCAGCTCGCTCACATCGTCAGTCGCGGCACCGGCGAGCCGCTCACGCTCGTAGCGGACCATGGCGTCGAGGGCGGGCGAAAAGTACCGGGTGTACTTCGCCCACTTCGAGGTGCAGACGACCTTGTACGTGTCGTGCGTGCCGCTGACGGTCGTGATCCTGGCTGTCCCGACGACCTCGCACTCCTGACCGGCATCCCAGCCCGATCCGGTGTATCCGGTCGCGTCGTACCGCCACCGCTTGCCCACCACGAGGGGCCACTCGGGATCGCCGGAGTGCCCCTCGATCGTTGCCGTGCCCGATGAGCCGCCGCAGTTTCGCCACTCAACGGCGGGAGCGAAGGGTCGCGCATACGCCCGGGACTGTGACCACTCGCAGCCCTCGGAGTTGCGCCACCTGATTTTATTGTCATCGACGCTCACGACCTCGAACCTGCTCTGGGTGCCGTCGGGTCGCTCGACGATCCCGGCATACCCGACCGTTGGCTCATCCCCTTCCTCCATTAGCGGGAGCTCCACGCCAACGGCCGTTTCCTCAATGGAGTTCGGGGCATTTGTCGTCTGGCAGGCCGCGGTTGCGAGGCTCACGGCCAGCATCATGGCGATACGTGTGTTCACGCTGTTCCTCCCACCTATGTCGTTCGAAGAGGCGGCGATACGCCAGGGTGCTCACGCTTTCGGAAGAGGCGCCGTGTTGCGCAGAATGCCTGTGCACCAGTTCTCGGCGTCGTACTTCACGTTCATGTTGCCGTCGGAGCGCATCCCGAGGATGAGGTCGACGCCGTTTCGGAAGGTGCCGCGGAGCACATCACCCGAGAAACGAGCCGTGATCGGCGGGTGCTCAAAGGAGCCAAAGGACGTGGACCCCGAGGCGTAGGAGACGGTCGCGCCCGCGTCAGTCACCTCGGTGACAGCGATCTTGAGGTCGACGACACGGTCGCGGCACATCCAGCCTTCCCAGATGCCACCGTACGCCGCGTGCGCCGGTGTGATCGTCGGGGCAGCCGGCGTGAGTTTGACTGGCGGTAGCTCCGCCTTCACCGGGCTCGACGACGGGCCGAGGCGGAGGCCGGATTGGAAGCTCGGCCAGGAGTAGGTGGTGGAGCCGCTTGTGGTCTGGCAGGCAGCGAGCAGCAGCGCGGTGAGCACGCCAGCCATTGCCGGTTTGATGCCTTTCATCTTCCCCTCCGCTTCGTGTGGCGCCTACGGAATCCGTGCAAACCCATATTCGGCGCCGGATTGAACAGAATGGTGCATTCTGTTCAGGACACTTTTGACGGGTTCAGTACCCAATCTGGAACGCCACAAGATTGCTGATGAAGGAATTGGGGCAGGTGGGGAAGTGATCTCAATGAAGACAGGAACTCGCTTGCGTAAGAGGCATATAATCTCCGGTGATCATCACGCCGCAGTGTCTTTCACTGGATCATTGGAAGCGGCGCTCTCCAGCACCCGCCAGAGGCGAGCTGCGAGCTGCTGCTCCTCATCGCCCATGACGTCAGTATAAATCTCCGTCGTCGTGATCCGCGAATGGCCGAGCCACTTGCGTACCAGCGTGATTGGCACGCCTCCCTGGAGCGCCGAGATCGCGAACGAGTGACGCAATCCTTTCGGGCTCGCCCGCGGCCCATCAATGGCGGCGGTCGCCATGGCTCGCTTGACGATTGACCACGCGGTGGTTCGCCCGAAGGTCCAGACAGGTGCGAAGCAGCGTTCAGGATCGCGTTGCGCGGTAGCGACTCCGTGCACCCGCTCGAGATCTTCGAGCAGCTTGGCCGGCACTGGGATAGATCGGAACACGCCGCTGCGCCGCTTTTTCAACGTCTCCAGCACGATGACGCTGGCACGTGCGTCCACCCGGGCTGGTGTGAGTGCGAGCACCTCCGACACCCGGGCGCCCGTGTACGCCAGTGTCCGGCAGAAGCTCTCTGACGCTGGCGGAAGCGCCTGAGCGGCGAGGAGAAACGCACCACGCTCCACCGCGGTCAGGTACTTACGATTCCCCAGGTTGTCGTGCAGAAATGACATATTCAAAACCCCAATGAACTAAGCACACTTGGTCTTGACGATGAAGCAGAAAGATGAACAAATTGCACCATTCTGTTCAATATTAACTATACACGAAGCGTGTTATTTCTCAGTCTCGTTCCAAGTACATGAAGTACAATACGGAAAGGTTGGCAGGAATGGGTGTACGCTGCGCGGAGACTTGATGCAGTTGCTGATCAAGTGGCAATTCCAGTCGGTCGACGGCCTTGTCGCCGCATGGGTGGAGCGAGTGGACGGCCGCACTTAAAAGATCGGCAAGGCGAGCGGCCGACGTCACCTACCTTGTCGCCGCCGACCCCGCGCAACCCTTCGGGTACAACCCCGCTCCGGCAGGTGCGAAAGGAGCGCATCCCGCTCGCCGCGTCCGGGTTCTTGGAAGTGCTGAAGAAAACCTGGAGCGACGCCTAGGGTGTCAGAATGGAGCACATCCTGCACCGAGTCCGCACCGAGTTTTCGGCGCCGAGCATTCAATATCAGCCGAAGATAACGCTTTCCTGTGACTTGCAAGGCGCCGCCTCACATTGCAGACTTTTAATCGACCGTCGGTTGTGTCGCGCATTTGATCGGTTAATCGATCGAAGGATATCGCCGGCAGGATCGAGCGAACTATTGAAACTCACCTCAAACCAGTGTTGCGGAGGACGAAATGGCCTATGGGTTTGAAACCAACACGTTTCGTGAACTCGACGGAGCGCTTCGGGATCATCCAGACGGATTACCGGCAGACGATCGCGATCGATTGCGCCAGTTGGCCGAACTCTACATTGCGGCTGTCGAAGCGTTACTGAAGCTCATGTATTTGATTATGCTGGCCCGTTTGGCTGACTCTCCTAGAGGTGAGAGGTACAGTGGCTTTTTGCCAATCTACGGCGACCGGGTTGGCGAGCTTATCCAAATGCTGCGGGCGTTTCTGCTGGGTGGTATCGAGCGTGGCGAAACACGCGTGGTATTCGATTTCCTTGAGGGAGTTCGACGAGGAGCTATCGCGGCGGAATTTGTCGCTCTTCAGGGTGCGATAGACGCATCGAGCGGTGTAGGTACCGACGCACAAGCGGATGAGTCCGCCGCAACGACTGTGACAAACTCGGTGAAGGAGCAGATCGAACGGCGCGTTCGTTGGCCTTGGGCTAAGGACATCCTGCATGCGATTAATGAGGTCTTGTCAGTCGTTCGTGGGGTCGCATGAGCCACATTCGGGTGGGGCTACAGGATGCCGTCGATCGGTGATCGTTCAGCATCGCGCCGAGGATTCGCGGTCGCTTCCTGGAGTGACAAGAGCGGTACCGGTTTGTGCGGCAATGGAACTCTCCATGGCTGTGACGTTACAAGGAACAGCAATCCCACGGCCCTTCGTGCTTGGTGAGGCAGGAGGGTCATAGCGAGTGGGAGTTGCCGGATTGGCCCAACATGCCGTCGTGGATAACGCACCCAGGCGGAAGGGGCCGATACGAACAAATCCGCCGTCATGCACCGACGTTGAGGCGCCGGCACCATTGATGGATGCCTTCCTCACCGTCCGACATCACCGTCCTCGCCCGCGTCCGCTTCCGCAGCGACGATCGGCTTTTTGGCATCAAGCAGCAGGACCGGTTCTCGCACCTGTACCTCATCGGCAAGACCGGTACCGGTAAGTCGACGCTGATCGAGCAGATGGCCCGGCAGGACCTGGAGGCGGGTCGCGGCTTCTGCCTGATCGACCCGCACGGAGACCTCGTCGCCCGGGTGCACGCCGCGGTTCCGGCCTGCCGCGCCGCCGACGTCACGTACCTCGACGCCGCCGACCCCGCGCAGCCCTTCGGGTACAACCCACTCCGGCAGGTACGGAGGGAGCGCATCCCGCTCGCCGCATCCGGATTGCTGGAGGTACTGAAGAAGACCTGGAGCGACGCCTGGGGCGTGCGCATGGAACACATCCTGCGCAACGCGCTCTTCGCCCTGCTGGAGTGCCCGGGGTCGACCCTCTCGGACATCCAGCGGCTCCTCCTCGAGAAGCGGTTTCGGAAGGAGGTGGGATCAGCAGTCCAGAACGAGCCGGTGCGCCGGTTCTGGCTGGAAGAGTATGACAAGTCCTCGTACGGGTACCGGGCCGACGGCGCCGCAGCCGTACAGAACAAGGTGGGCGCCTTCCTCGCCGACCCGGTGATGCGCCGGATCGTCACCGCGCCCGAGCGGGAGATCTCGATCCGCCGCACCATGGACGAGAGCAAGGTGCTCCTGGTGAACCTCGGGAGGGGACGGCTCGGCGATGACAGCGCCCGGCTGCTCGGCGGGTTGCTGGTGACGACCTTGGGGCTGGCCGGCTTCAGCCGGGCGGATACCCTACCCGAGGACCGCCGTCCCTTCTTCCTCTACATCGACGAGTTCCAGGAGTTCACCACGCTCGCCGTCGCCGGCATGCTCTCGGAGCTGCGGAAGTACCAGGTCTCGATCACCGCTGCTCACCAGTACCTCGCGCAGCTAGAGCCGGAGATCCGACACGCGGTACTCGGCAACACCGGTACCCTGATTTCCTTCCGAGTCGGGGGCGAAGACGCGCCATATTTGGCCCGAGAGTTCCAGGGGCGGTTCAGCGAAAAGGACCTCACCAGCCTCGGCAACCACGAGATCTACATCCGGCTGATGATCGACGGGCAGCCGTCGAGGGGGTTCAGTGCGGGGACGGTTGCTCCGTGACCCAGGCAGATGGGTCTCGCACAATCCTTCTCAGGCAAAACCATGCCCATACTATTCGTTCAACATCTGTACGTGGATATCATGGCTATTACATCATCATCCTGGGCTGGCCTTCTCAGGACAAAGCTTATTGATCACTGCGTCTTTCTTATTTTTCAAAAACTCACCGTCATCATTAATTTGTATTTTGTATATTTTATTCTCCTTATTACGCAGGGTCTCCAAATATGTAAATGTTCTGGATATCACGTTGCAGTTTTTTCCGTTAAGTTTTGATTCCATACCGTTTAAATCGGTCCATATTAAACTTTCAACTTCGTGTATGGCGTCAATTAAGGAATCGCGTTTATGTTGATCGTATTGAAATGACCTGCGTATTACATCTTCCATTCCAATAATTGGCAAAAGCCATGGCACTGTCGTGTTTATCGAAATTTTCTTAAGACCCTCAACCGATGTATTTAACGCCCTTCGGGCTTGACCTACGGTAGGGCGCAATCGGCGAATAAAGTGATCTGCTTGATGCCACGAAGCAAAGTATTTCCTCCACTGGCCCTCCGAATCCGTTATAAGCTCGTATTCGGTCATCTGTTCATTTCCAATTCCATCGAGTGGCCAAGCATCAATTATGTAGTTTTCAGTTAGCTCCCAAGCTCGAAGCAGGACTGGTACTTCTAATGAAATCGGCTGTACGCCAGTGGCTGGTATATTTTCTGTTTTGGGTGACCATGTGAGTACAAATATACGCTCTTCATATGCCGTGTCTGAGAATAATTCTTCGGTAAATTCGTAAATAAATACTCCATCGTCGTTTCGTCTTATAAGTGTACTTTCCGAGAATTGATTATCTTTTACAGATACCGTAAGCGAGAAATGCTCTCCCTTTGGGACAATTCGTACTGTTCCTGCTTGAGCGAAGGTATTGTATCCGACTAGATATATAGTAAAGAGCGCGACCCACAATGCCGCTCTCATGCATAGTGTCGCCTTCATTCTGGTTCCTTCCTCAAGCGAATGCCGATCAAACTTGCCCCGACCACTAGAAAAAATACCCTCGTGCCTGTAACGAATCCTCGAATTGCCGGAATCCCACCTTCTACTTCTACATCTCGCGCTTCAAGCACGGTAATCAAAGATTGATAGAATGACGTATTTTCTTCAATCAAAACTGATAGCGCTAAATACATTGCCCAACCAATCAAACACATAGACACCGCAATGATAATTAACTTTGTCTCGGTACGCTTAGGTGCAAGAACAGTTAATCCGGCAGCAACGGCAACAGGTGTAAGTTCTCCAAAAAGAGAAGCGTCTTTGGCAATCAAAGGTGCGCTTTGGGCTATTGCAGCTGCAAAGAAATCGCCTGGAATCCAGTCTCCTAGTGGACCGAGGCCCGCGACATGGATGATGATGAAAAGACATGGGATCCATAGGATCGCCAAAAGCACGCAAAACGATACACTTCTTATGATTGCCATCGGCGAACCTCTCTCTACTAATTAGGATAGACTATGCCGTACCGGCAAGCAATGCGGAGTTTCTAGGAAGTTTCTACCATCGAGATCGCAGATTCGACAGCCACCGTAGCGCGTGGCAACGGCGGGTGTTGCTGTGGTTACACCCAAGCCCGCGGATACAGGCAAGACCGGTGCGGGTCTCAGAGGTAGTCGTCTTGTTCGGCGACGATCAGCCCTTGCTGTTACCGCCTGCGCAGGTCTTTCTGGCTACCCGGATTGGCGAGGATCGCTCTTCGATACATCGCGACTGGCCCGTTGCGCGCGTAGGTCGTACGCTTCCTCCGCCCAGGGCGTCAGTCCAACCTTGGGGCGTCGCGATGCTCCCCAACCAGGGAGAATTGCGATGCGCATTCTATCGAAGCGTCAACTCAAGGAGATGGTCCCGTACAGTCCTCAGCACGTCCAGCGTCTCGAAGCCCAGGGTCGCTTTCCGAAGCGTCTACGTCTCGGGAACGGGCCGCGGTCGCGATGCGGCTGGATTGAAGAAGAGGTGCTGGCCTGGCTCCAAGAGCGTATTGATCGCCGCGAAGAAGCCACGGACACTCCCGAGTGATCGGGAGGGGGCCGGCGTCCACAGCCGGCCCCTTCCTGCCTGAGGCCGCTGGCATCAAGGAAAGACTGGATGCGAGGCTTTGGAGCGCTTTTCCAACAACCATTGCGTAACCTATAATTTCTCATAATGCGGGATAAGTAATGTACAACTCCGGTGGTACGATCGCAGATGCGCTAAAGCGCATCCAGATTAAGAGCTACGTCCTGCCGGCTATCCAGCGCGAATTCGTCTGGAAACCGGAGCAGATCGAGAAGCTGTTCGATAGTTTGATGCAGGGGTACCCGTTCGGCACCTTCCTGTTCTGGAAGGTCCAGCCGGAAACGAGCGGCAAGTTCAAGTTCTACGACTTCGTCCTCAATTATCACCAGCGTGACGCGGCACACTGTCCGGACCTCGGCAAAATGCCCAACCAGGCGGTGACGGCTGTGCTGGACGGGCAACAGCGCCTGACGGCACTCAACATCGGATTGCGCGGCACGATGGCGATCAAGCAGCCAAACAAGTGGTGGACCAACCCAGACGCATTCCCGGTGCGCACGCTGCGCCTCGACCTGCTGGCACCACCCGTGCCTGACGAAGACGGCGCGATCTACCGCTTCCGTTTCCTTGACGACGCACAGGCTGCTCGGGACGAGACCGCTCAATGGTTCAAGGTACCCGACATACTCGGAATGGAAGATGGTCCAGCGATGCTGAGGAGCCTCACGAGACAAGGCTTGAGCGGCGAGAATCTAGACAACGCATATACAGCGCTCGACCGCCTACACCGTGTCGTGCACTCGCGCGAGCTCATAAATTATTACGAGGAGGAGACGCAGGACGTCGAGCGCGTGCTCAACATCTTTATCCGCCTGAACTCTGGCGGCACCGTTCTCTCTTACTCCGACCTCCTGCTCAGCATCGCGGTCGCGCAGTGGAAGAAGATCGACGCACGCGCAGAGATCCACACGTTGGTGGACGAGCTCAACCGCATCGGCACCGGCTTCAACCTGAGCCAGGATTTCGTCCTAAAGGCGGGCCTGATGCTCGCCGACATTGCCAGCGTCGGCTTCAAAGTCGAGAACTTCACCACAGCGAACATGGCAGCGCTCGAGGAGAACTGGTCGCGCATCCGAGGCGCGCTTGTGCGCACCGTTGAGCTTGCCGCCAACTACGGGCTGAACGGCCAGTCACTGCGGGCGGACAGCGCGCTGCTGCCGATCGCCTACTACCTCTACCGACGCGACGTACCCGCAAACTACGTCACCCATAGCCAGTACAACGCGGATCGCAATGAGATCCGTGGCTGGCTCATCCGATCCCTCCTCAAAGCCTCCGGCATTTGGGGCAGTGGCCTCGACACCCTGCTGACCGCGCTGCGCGAGACCATCCATTCTCACGGTACCGATCGCTTCCCAGTGGCCGAACTGCGCCAGGTGATGTCAGCGCGAGGCAAGTCGCTTGCGTTCGAGCCAGCGGAGATCGAAGACCTGCTGCACATGGAGTACGGCGACAAACGCATGTTCGCCTTACTCTCGCTGCTGTTCCCATTCGTCGATCTCCGTAACCAATTCCACGTCGATCACGTTTATCCGATCTCCCGCTTCCACCGGGCGAGGTTGCGCAAGCTCGGCGTCGAAGAGGATCAGATTGACGCACTTGTCCGACACGCCAACGAATTGCCGAACCTGCAGTTGCTCGAAGGCCCCATCAACAACGAGAAACGTGCCGCGATGCCAGCCGAGTGGCTGGCCAAGCACCTGCCGGACGAAGCCGCGCGCCAGAACTACACAGGCAACCATTGCCTCGGAAAGCTGCCGAGCGACCTGCTGGAGTTCGACAAGTTCCATGCCGCCCGTAGGGACCTGCTCCGACAACGGCTCGTCGAGCTACTGTCTTCCACCTCCGCCATGGATGCCGGCAAGGACACGACGCCATAGGCAGATGTTCGATCGTGGTGTTGGCGGACAGCCGCTTTCTACAGATGGCCGCTCCGACATACGCACCGGCATCCCGTATGCCGGTCCGGTATGCCGGTGCGCCGCAGCACATAGCGGAGCGTGGCGACACGCTTTCAGCTGTTTCCGAAGTCCGACTTCACGAGCACCAACTCGTCTCCACACTCTTGCCCACCCGACCACCCATTTGCTTGCGCTCCACCTCGGCCGCTGTCGCAGCCTCGTCGAATGATCGCGCAATGTGAGCATTGGTCTTGACTCCAGCTATCAGGGGTTGTCCGATTCATGGGCCTGCTATTTTGGGGAGGCGGGGTATGGCCATCCTGATGAAGCTGCTGGCGGCGCTCGTCGCCGTGGTGTCGGTGATAAGTGGCATCGTGATCATGCGGAAGATGCCGTTCCAGGCAGATCCGGACGTGTTGATGCCCTTCGTGCCGGTAATCGTCATCCTCGTTGCGACGCTGTACGCCCTCGGGGAGATCCTCGCGAAGCTCAACGTGGTACTCGCGTCGCTTGATCGGCCGCAGATCCCACCAGCGACCGCCAAGGCAGAGCTGCCACCGGCCGAGAAGTACCTCGCCGGCGTAGGCCAGCCTGAAACGCGCCATGAACCTTCTCTTTGAGCGCAAACAGAAGCCCGGCATCGTCACGCTGGTGCCGCTGCAGTTCGGTAGCGGACCGCTCTTCACCCTCTGGGCCAAGGCCGAGTTCACCGAGGACGAATACGCGCTGCTACAGAAGTACCGCTTCAACGACGCGCTGCTGATCGCCGATGACTGGCTCACCATGCTGCAGCGGAGCTTCCGCACCTCGCTGATTGTCGGCTTCGTGGTGTGGTGGCTGCTGTTCGCGTTCTTCAGTTGGGCGATCACGACGACACTGACGATGGTCGCGGTCGTCGCCCTCACCGCCGTCTACTACAACGAGCTCCGCGAGCACATCTACGTCCGCGACCTGGTGCACGGCCGCACCTTTAGGTGCTTCAGCATCGTCGAGCTGGTCCAGAAGGAGGACTACCTCAAAGGCATCACCGCATACCTCCGCCAGGTGCTCGAGACCGCCAAGCACTGGGACGGCCGGGAAGTCGTACCGATACCGACGCTCACCCCTCAGGAGGCGAAGGCGCTCGTCGCCAAGGTCGGTTGATGGACCTCGCCGCCCGTTTTCACGCGCTCCTCAACAGCATCGGCAAGCCCGGAGAAGCAGAGCAAGTGCGGCGGCTGCGGGAGGTGGTGGCTCGGCGCCTCGCGACGCTGGACACCAGCGCGGAGGCGGTGGCCTCGGTGATCGCTGCTGACGTCACGGCACCGCCGGTCTCCGTGTACCTCGCTGAGCTCTTGGCCCGACTCCTCGCTGCTGAGGGTTATTTCGCGCTGCCTCGCGAAGATCCGGGCGCCACCACCGCCGAACTGTGGGATCTGCGGGAGATGCTGAAAGTACAAGAGCGCATCCTCGGTGATCTCGACCATTCCATGGAGCTGGTCGCCGTCCTCGCCGAGCGGCTTGCCGCACCGGTCTCGGCGACCGAGGCGCCGTCGTTGTTCCGCGTACCGCTCTTCGCCCAGATCGCCGGCTTCCCGGAGTACCTCGACGCGGTGGTGGCCTTCCCCTTCGTGGAAGAGGTCGAGAAGGCGGAGCTGTTCCGCGACCTGTGCCGCCGGCTTGAGCGGAACCTGGAGGCTGTAGATGCGAAGACCCTACGCCTGCCGACACGGCACACCTCCTCGGACCCGCAGACGCTGATCGACGCGTACCTCGCCGGCACGCCTTTCCCAGCCTTCCTCGGCCGCACCGTGTCGCTGCCGGTGCCGCAGGAGGCGTTCTTCAGCCACATGCACGTCATCGGCGGCTCCGGCGCCGGCAAGACGCAGTTCCTGCAGAACCTGGTGCTCCATCACCTCGACCAAGAGGACCCGCCGGCGCTCGTGGTGGTCGACAGCCAGGGCGACTTCATCCCAAAGCTCGCCCGGCTCGATCGCTTCGCCCCCGGCGGCGACCTCGCCGACCGGCTGGTGCTGATCTCGCCGCGTGACATCGAGCACCCGCCGGCGATCAACGTCTTCGATGTCCACAACGAGCGTTTGGAACGGTACGACGCCGCGACCCGCGAGCAGGTGGTCGCCGGCGTCATCCAGACCTTCGACTACCTCTTCACCGGGCTCCTCGGCGCCGACCTCACCGCCAAGCAGTCGGTGTTCTTCCGGTTCGTGGCGCGGCTGCTCATCGCGCTGCCCGAGACGCTCGGGCGCAACGCCACCATCCTCGACATGATCGCGCTCATGGACGATCCCGGGCCGTACCTGCCGGCGATCGCGTCGCTTCCGCCGATCCAGCGGCGGTTCTTCGAGCGCGACTTCCAGAGCAAGACCTTCGCGCAGACCCGCGAGCAGATCCGCTACCGCCTCAACGCCATCCTGGAGAACCCGACGCTCGAGCGCCTGTTCACCGCGCCCGAGACCCGGCTCGACCTTCTGCGGGAGCTGCAGCGCGGCGCCGTGATCCTCGTCGACACCGACAAGAGCTTCCTCAAGGGCGCCTCCGGCACCTTCGGGCGGATCTTCATCTCGCTGGTGCTTGAGGCCGTGCTGGAGCGCGCCGCGGTGCCCGAGCGCGAGCGCACCCCCGCCTTCCTCATCGTCGACGAGGCGGCGGAGTATTTCGACGGCAACATCGACGACCTGCTGACCGAGGCCCGCAAGTACCGGCTCGGCTGCGTGCTGGCGCACCAGTACCTCGACCAGTGCGGCCACTCGCTGCGGGCGTCGCTGTCGGCGAACACCAGCATCAAGCTCGCCGCCGGCGTCTCTACGGGCGACGCTCGCACTCTGGCACCGGACCTGCGTACCACCGCCGAGTTCATCCTCGGGCAGCAAAAGGGCCACTTCGCGACATACATCCGCAATGTGACCGGCCAAGCGGTGTCGGTGCCGGTCGAGTTCGGCGCGCTCGAAGCGCGCCCACGGATGACAGAAGCGGTGTTCCGGGAGGTGGTGGAGCGGAACCGGGAGCGGGTGAGCGCGGGATGGATGGGAGGAACCGAACGGAACGGCGGGACTCCCAATGAGCAGGTCACCGGCTCGGATGAAGATCTTGGCCCAGACGATTCTCCCCCATCGCCCGGTGGAGGCGCCGATCCGGACAACCCGGATACGGATGCCGGGGAGAGACTATAGCGGGCGCGATCACGCTGATTTGACCGCTGCGCACTGTCGCGCGTCGTCGCTCGCCGTCTCGCATCCCACGTCAAGGCGCGTGCTTCACAACCGAAGGCGGCGGTCGCAGATTGCAGGGGCCTGATGATGGAGGTCCCGCCATGCAAGTCGCCACACCCCGTCCGGATCGTGATGTCATCGGCCGTCGTCGCCGCGACCGGCGTTCACCCGAGGGAAAGGTCAAAAAGTCGACGGAGCGGAGCCTTATCTGGTTCGAGAAGCTCCACCGGCATGGACCGCTGCCGTCAACGTTCCTCCATGCATACACCGAACATCTCTGCCGCAACGCCGCCTGGGCGCGCCGGGAGCTGGCCGACCTCTTTCATGAGGACAGTGTGCATGGCGGGCCATACCTCGACCGGCCGTGGCAGCAGTTCGACACCATGGACGCCCGCCACCACGACCTGGTGTACGACCTGACTGAAGCTGCGGAGGATGCGCTCGCGGAAACCGGCCGCTTTCGCGCGAACACGCAGGCACCCGGCGGCCCTTGGGTTCACCGCCACATGGTCGCCTGCATCACCGCCTCGATCGAGCTGGCGGCGCTCGCCCGCGACGACATCCGCTTCATCTTCCAGGACGAGATCGTGAAGGGTCCGCTTCGGACGCCCGTGCCGTACACGCACAACGGCAGAACCGAGACCAGGGATCTTGTCCCGGACGCTGTGTTTGCGCTCGCATATCGTACTCCCGCTGGCGAGCGGTACCGGCATTTCGCGTTGGAAGCTGATCGCGGCACCGAACCAGGCCGATCGAACTCCTTCGACCGCAAGAGCCAGCTCCGCACCGTTCTCCAGTACCGGACCTACGTGGGCGAGGGGCAGTACAAGACGCACCTCGGCGTGAGCGCGCCGATGCTGGTGCTAACGGTCACGGCCAGCTCGGGGCGGCTCGGTAACCTCATCGAGCTGGTGGCCAAGACCTCGGAAACGGGCCGGAACTCGTTCATGCTATTCCAGCACCTGCCGCAGTTCGGCCGGTACTTCACGCCGCCGAAACCGGTGCCCAGTCTCCTTTCAAGTGCATGGAGGCGGGCTGGACATACAGGGCTACGAATCGACTACGTCTCATAGTTCTTTCAGCAGGTGTTCCGTGGACAGATGTTCGTGATATGTTCCGGAAACTCAATTGTCCGATCACCGTCAACCATGCTCGCTAAGCCACAGTACCTTGCACTCGACTCCTCCCACCTGGGTGATTGGATCAAGGATCGCACCTCCGATCGGGCTGTAGATCGAGCGAGGGCACGGTCTTTTACCGAGTGGCTGGAGCGTAGTGGGTTCGTCCTCCTTTTCTGCTTTCACCACTTCGAAGAGCTCGTAAGCCACGAAAACGACGACGTTGCTGCTCAGCGGATCAGGTTCATTGGCCGCCTGCCGTTCCTGGCCTGGATTGGCCGCGCCGACGGCAGCCTCGGCCTCGGGGCGATAACAGACATCCTCGCAGCCGAAGCGGCAGCCGCCATGACTGACGTCGAGATATGCGCCGCCCAGGTCCGTGACATCGCGTTTAGCCGTCTTGTCCAGGTCGGCTCGGGTGAGGATGCTATCGGGCCTGATCCGGAAGGCTGGATGGCCCTTCGGCCGCTGTTCCAAGCCAGAAACGAGAGATCGCGTGCGTTTATCGCGGTGACGCAATCAAGAGTCATCGAGTTTGACGATCTCACGATTGACGATGTGCTCGGCAGCAAACTCCGACAAGGAGCGCAACTCAACCGCCGGCTCGAGGCCATAAACGATCGGTTGGCACACGACATTGCCACACGAGGCGACCCCAGAATCTCCGCCCCGGACGCGGTCGCTAGCGAGTTCATGCGCAGCGTTGTTCAGATGGGGCATCCAGCGCCGCAGGATGCGGTCGACCTGCTCTTAAGAACTCTGTACGCTCAGGGAGTGACGCTGGAGGACATCAATCCGACATCGAAGGTAAGAGACCTCGTGAATCTCGGGATGTTCCGTTCGCAGCTGCGAGTGGTGGCCGAGGACACGGGGTTTTCATACCCTGCACTGGCCGCCCGGGTGCGGATCGATCAAATTCCCACGTGGGTTATCCGCAACGCGCTGCGTCAGTACCGGCACGATCAACCCCGCCGCATGGGCAGCGAGTACAACGACTCGATCCTGGCCTGCCTCGGCGCCTATGCGGACGTCACAATCGTCGACAAACGTACCCTCGAGAATCTTCGCCGGGCATCGCGACGAGTATCTGTTCTCTCAAAGCTCTTGCGCCGCATCGAGAAGGTTGCCAGGTACACCGATATACCTGCATTGCTGCGCGGTACTTCTCCGCTCGCCGCCACAAGATTCTGAAATGGCATTGCTTCACCTTCCCCTCAGCACGATCGACGAGGCTCAGCTCGACCGTCTAATCAAGGCGAAGGCGGCCGAAGCCCGGGACATCGAGTACAAGCGTGACACCTATGGCGGATCGGACGCCGACCACGCTGAGTGGCTTGCCGACATCTCCTCCTTCGCGAACACAGTTGGCGGCGACTTGCTCATCGGTATGGTCGCCAGCAAAGGCGTACCGACGGTGCTCTCACCGATCACAGTCGCCCCCGACGATGAGATCCTGAGGCTTGAACAGATCGCACGTTCCGGACTTCAACCACGCATACCGAATCTCCAATTCAAAGCGGTCCCGGTTGCCGGCGGCGGGCACGTGCTCCTCATCCGCATTCCTCGGAGCTTCAACCCGCCTCACCGAGTTATCAGACAAGGAAAGGGACACAACCGCTTCTGGGCGCGTTCGTCCGCCGGAAAGTACGAGCCCAACGTGGATGAGCTTCGGACGCTCTTCACGCTGGCACCGCAGCTCGCGGATCGCATCCGAGACTTCCGTTTCGATCGTGTCGCACAGATCGTAGCGGGGAACGCGCCCGTCCAGCTCCTCGACCGCACGTGCTTAATCATGCACGTGGTTCCGTTTGCCGCCCTCGACCCCAGATCCCTCATTTCCCTCGAACAAATCGAGAGAGATCCAAGTGCGTATCCGCCGTTCGGGAGATCGGCGGCGAACAACTGGCGCATCAACTTTGACGGGATCCTGCTCCTCTCGAACAATGATGCGAGCGCCAGCGCTCAGAGAGCCTACGTCCAAGTATTCCGATCTGGAATCGTTGAGGCGGTAGCATCAAGAGTGGCCAGTGGTGAACGCACAAACGGTGCTCCCTCGTTTCTGCAATCTATCAAGATTGAAGGAATGCTGCTCACGAACGGCATGCGCTACCTGAAATCGCTACAGATCCAGGGGGTCGAGCCACCGTATGTCGTTCTTATCAGCCTTGTGGGTGTCAAGGGCAACGCCATCAAGGCGGGCATCAGTGTCGATTGGAGCGACGGTGATGATGTCTCAGTTCTCGATCGGGACCAGTTGCACTTCACAGAAGTCATCCTTGAGACCGTACCACAGAGCGTCCAGGAACTCGGTGCAATGGTACGACCACTCATCGAGCAGATTGCCAACGCCTCAGGTCAAGCTCGCTCGTCGTCCTTCGGACCAAACGGCGAGTACCTACACCATTTCGCGCCATGAGACTTTAACGGCGCAACGGGATCCGCCGGGTAGGGCCATGGCCATGCCAGCATCGATCTGCACACACGGAACTCGATGATCCCATGCATCTTCGTTCACTTGCTACTTTCGGCTCATGGTGTGGCAGACATCCCACATCTTGAAGAAAGGCAACATCGAACCACCGGTACGATGTTGCTTGAGGGGTATATATGGAGGCATCGTTTATTAAGAAAATACTAATATACAAGTTATATCAATTCGTTATGTGTGGCCTGTGAATCCGCCCCTGACACTAGAGCAGATCGTACGGTGACGGGATCACTTCGTGATCGCGTATCGCGCTGACGTCGGCGGGCGGTACCGGCTCTTCGTGCTCGAAGCCAATCGTGGCACCGAATTGGGCCGTTCTGGAACCAGCAACCGCAGCTTCTCTCCGCGCCTCGTCATCCGTCGACACACGAGCCGATCCGAGTTGACCGTTAGAAGCTTCGGGCAACCACCGTGTGTCCATCGCTGCACATAGCGACACGCCTACACGCACTGCGTTTCCGGTGCCAAAACGGTGCCAGGAGTTTTTGGGATTGTATCTAAGTGCTTGAAAAGAATGGTGCCCAGGGGCGGATTTGAACCACCGACACGCGGATTTTCAATCCGCTGCTCTACCAACTGAGCTACCTGGGCGTCGCCGAAGCGCGACGGCGTATATAGCCGCCGTGATCCACCCTGTCCAGCACGTCTGAGCGGGAAATTTCACCTCGGCCCGCGACCCGGCGTGCGGGCGTTGAAGTGACGGGGTCCGGCCCGTACATTGCCGGGACCATGCAGATCGCCGATGCCCTCCGCCTCGCCATCCGTCACTTCAACGCCGGTCAGGCGTCCGAAGGGGCCGCCCTGTGCGACGCCATCCTGAACGTCCAGCCGGACAACCCCGTGGCCAACTGCCTGCTGGCCCGCGCCCGCATGCGCGCCGGCACCGCCGGCGAGGCGCGGCTGCTTGTCGACCGGGCAAAACGAGCCGCCCCGGACTATCCGCCCGCCCTGGAGCTGGACGCCCGTCTGCTCGACGAATTCGAGGAGGCCGACCGGGAGGTTGTGGCCGACGCCTATCGGCGGGCGCTGGCGGTCAGCCCGGCTACCTCCGCCCTGTGGTTCGCGTATGGCAATCTGCGCCAGGGCGCCTTCGGCGACGCCGCCGGCTCGATCGTGCCCTATGCCCGCGCCCTGGCCGCCCGGCCGGGCGAGATCCCGGTGGCGATGAATTTGGCCACGGCCCGGCTCAAGCTGGACCAGGCCGAGGCGGCCCTGGCGCTGTGCGAGGAAACCCTGGCCAGCCGGCCGACCCATATCCGCGCGCTCGCCCTGAAGACCACCGCGTTGTTCGACCTCGGCCGGCCGGAGCCCGCCGACGCCCTGACCGGATTCGGCACCCTGACCCGGCCGATGATGCTGCCGGTCCCCCAGGGCTACGACAGCCTGGAGGCGTTCAACGCCGATTTCGCCGAGGCCATCCGCACCCACCCGCGGCGGCGCGACGACTACGACCCGAACAAGCGGGCGATCCGCGGCGGCTCCATCGTCACCGACCTGCTGAACCACGACCACCCGGCGATTCGAGCCTTCCACGCCGCCCTGGATGCCGCCATCGCCGCCTATGGCGACGCATTGCCGGCGCTGCCCGGCCATCCCCATATCGACGGACGGCCGGGCGGATATGCCCTGGATGTCTGGGGCAACATCCTGCGGGCGGAGGGCCATCAGGACGGCCATATCCATAATCTCGGCTGGCTGTCCGGCGTCTATTACGTGGAGATGCCGGAGGTGTTGGGCGAAGACGACGCCGCCCACGAGGGCTGGATCGAGTTCAACCATCCGGGCTACGGCATTCCCGACCGGGGCACGGCGACTGTCCACCGGGTCTGTCCGACGCCCGGGATGATCGTGCTGTTCCCGTCCTATGTGTGGCACCGCACGGTGCCGTTCGAGGGGGCCGGCGAGCGGATCTCCGTCGCTTTCGATCTGCATCCGCGATGAAGCTGCCAGGAAAGCCCCCGGGGACATTGCCGGCGAGACCGACCGCGAAGCCGCCGTCCGGGCGCGCCGCCCCGGTGGTGGGTGATGCCGCAGTGGCGGGCGCCCTGCAGAATGCCGGCATGCTGTTCCGTGCCCGCCGGTACCTGGAGGCGGCCGACGCCTATCGCGCGGTGATCCGCCTCTATCCGAAGCTCCCGGACGTGCACAACAACCTGGGCGTCGCGCTGAAATCCGCCGGGCAGGTGGCGGAGGCCATTCCCTGCTTCCGCCGGGCGGTGCGCCTGAAACCGGACTATCTGTCGGCCCATGCCAACCTCGCCGCCGCGCTGGAGGCGACCGGCGATCTGCGGGGCGGGCTGGAGCATCGGATCGACGCCTGGCGGCTCGAGCCGGACGCCTATGAACCGCGCGAGGCGCTGGTCCGCGCCCTGCGCCGCTGCCCCTATAACAAGGCGCATCCCGGCGCGCGCGCGGCCCTGGCGGCGCTCCAGGCCAATCCCGATGTGGACCAGCAGGCGCTGTCCGATCCGGCGATCCGCCTCTGGGCCAGCCATCCGGCCATCCGGCGCGAGATGGAGACCGCCCGGCGCGGCTTTCCGGAGAAGCCGGCCGGAGCAGGGTTCAAGCCGATCACCACCTTCCTGGCCGACGAGCTGATCGTCTCGGCGCTGTCCTGGTCGATCGTCGCCCATCCGGGGATGGAGGCCTGGCTGACCCGCAGCCGGGCGTGGCTGCTCGACCATGCGGTCTCCGGCAATCTCGGCCGGGTCGATGCGGACTGGCTGGCGGCCATCGCCCTGCAGGCGCGGGCGGCGGAATGGGTCTGGTTCGAGACCGAGGAGGAGCGCGACCTGCTGATCCACCTCGCCGACCTGCACGGACGCGGCGTGGAGACCCCCCACCGGGCCCTGATCCGCGCCATGTACATGCCGCTGGAGACCGATCCGGAGATCGACGTGCTGTATCGCGAGGCCGGGGCGATGCAGGCTGGCGACACGGCGCCGCGCGCCCTGCTGCTGCGCCGCTCGCTGATCCACCCCCGCGAGGAATGGCGACTGGGGGAGGAGGTCAACGCCGCAGAGGTTACCGACGCGGTCTCCCGCGCGGTGCAGAGCCAGTACGAGGACAATCCCTATCCGCGCTGGCTCAGCCTCTCGCGCCGGCCGCGGACGACCATCGGCCGGCATCTGGGGCAGGTGCTCGCCCTGCAGCAGCCGGTGCGGACCGAGGAGACGCTGCCGCGGATCCTCGTCGCCGGCTGCGGGACCGGCCGCCACGCGCTGCAGACCGCCCTGCGCTACGAGAATGCCGAGGTGCTGGCCGTGGACCTGTCGCGCGCCTCGCTCGCCTATGCGCGGCGGATGGCGCGCGAACTGCGGGTACGCAACATCCGCTTCGCCCAGGCCGATATCCTCGACATGGACTCCATCCCCGACCGGTTCGACCTGATCGAGAGCTCCGGCGTGCTGCATCATCTGGACGAACCGATGCGCGGCTGGCGGGTGCTGCGCCGGCTGCTGGCGCCGCGCGGGCTGATGCGGCTGGCTTTCTACAGCCGCCGCGCCCGGATGCCGCTCGATGAGATCCGTCGCGACCTGCCGGATCGCGGCGACATGATGAAGCGGGTGCGCGCGGCCCGCCGTCGGACCTATGGATTGGCGGACGGGCATCCCGGACGGGCGCTGCTACGCTCGGCCGATTTCTACGCCGCCTCGGGCGTGCGGGACGCGCTGCTGCACACCTGCGAGCATACGGTCGATCCGCTGTGGATCCGCGACGCTCTGGAGGAGCTGGGGTTGCATTTCCTCGGCTTCGAGCTGCCCGACCCGGCGATCCTGACGGAATACCGGCGGCGCAACCCGGACGACCCGGGCGGCCTCGACCTGGAGGCCTGGGACGTGCTGGAGGCCGACCACCCGGACCTGTTCCTCGGCATGTACCAGTTCTGGGTGCAGGCGGACGGGTAGGGCGTTTCTCCCAGGCGGCCTTCCGGCGCGAGGCCGGGAAGAGCGAATGAGAGCTGAAGAAACGCCGCCCTATTCCTCGCCGCGCTCCAGGCGGGCGACCAGGGCGTCTATTTCGGTCTCGTCCGGCACGTCCTCGCTGGGGATGCGGTAGGTTTCGCCGAGCCAGCGGCCGAGATCGACCTGCTTGCAGCGCGGCGAGCAGAACGGCCGGACCGTCGCCTCGCTCGGCTTGCCGCAGATCGGGCACTTCAGTTTGCGCGCCTTGCCAATCGGGTGGATCTCGCCCATCGCTCCTCTCTGCTATCCGTTGCCGTCGATCCGGCTGTCTTCCGGGCCGAGCGTCGGGTCCGCCGCCACCGTGAGCGCGCCGAGCCGCCGTCGCTCCGCGGCCACGATAAACGCGCCGGGTCCTTCCAGCCAACCGGCGACATCTTCCGGCACGCTGAGGCGCGGCCGGGCGATGCCGCCGACCTCCCGCGCCAGGCGGGCCAGCGCCGTCCAGGCCCGCGCGCGCGCCGAGCGCCGCCGTTCCCCCAACGGCGAGAGCATGTCTTCCGACAGCGGTCGCCGGGGCGACTCGCGCAGGCATTCCAGCATGCCGCCCGGCGTCCAGCCGAGAATCTGCCAGGGGGCCGGGTCCGAAGCCGTCGCCTCGGCCAGGGCGGCGGCGACCCGGGCCCGGTCCGCGCGCCCCCGCATGCGCGGCGGGTCGATCAGCAGGGTGCCCCGCAGCCCGCGCAGCCGGGCGACCGCCGCCGCGCCGACGGCCGCCTGGACATTGGCCCGCACCAGCGCCTCGCCTCGCGGTGAGCGGGCCAGGTTCACGTCGATCAGCGTCGCGGTCTCCGCCTCCTCGACCACCAGAGCGATGCCGTCGGCCACCGCCACGCTGCGGGCGAGCGCGCGGTCCAGCGCCTCCTCGCCGCCGGCGGCGCGGAAGGCGGCGCCGTCGCGGTCGACCACGATCTCCGCGCCGGGCAGGTGGGCGGCCGCGCGATCGGCGAGGTCCGGCGGCGGCAGCAGCCAGCAGGGCGGGGTTTCCAGGGTGGCCTTGTCCGTGATCACTTGCCAGAGACCGGCGAGGCGGGCGGCCTCTGCGGCCAGGTCCTCCAAATGCCGGTCGGCCCCCGCGCTGCGGACCATCGCCCCGATGCCGTCGGGCAGCGCGGGTGCGACGGCGGTACGGATCGCCGCCCGCCGCGCCTTGCCCGTCACCGTAGCGGCGATGCCGAGTTCCGGCTGGAACGGGGTGAGTACCACGCCGTCGCCGGCGAGCTCCACCCGCCGACGCAGGACGGCACGTTTGCCGCCCGACCCGTCGCCTGTGACCTGGACGATCAGCTTCTCGCCGTCATTGGCTCTGCCGTCGCGCAGATATCCCGAACCGGTCGGCAGGTCGGCGACGGAGGCGCCGCCCGCCGTGCGGGCGGTCACCAGGGCGACGCCGCCGATCAGGCTCGGGGCGTCGTCGCCCTCGACCCAGATCTCGACGATCTCGCCGCCCTGCAGGAAGAGAACCCGGGTGACGCCGGGGGTGGCGTGGAGGATCGCGCGGCCGGCGGGGCTCACACCGGCGCCCCGTCCGGGCTCCGGACATGGGTGAAGCCGAGGCCGCTCAGCAGCGTGTAGGTCTCCGCCAGGGCCAGGCCGACCACGTTGGAATAGGAGCCGTTGAGAAAGTCCACATAGGCGGCCGCCAGCCCCTGCACG
Organism: Thalassobaculum salexigens DSM 19539; assembly: GCF_000423805.1. Lineage (NCBI taxonomy): Bacteria > Pseudomonadati > Pseudomonadota > Alphaproteobacteria > Rhodospirillales > Thalassobaculaceae > Thalassobaculum > Thalassobaculum salexigens. The sequence goes on along the minus strand of NZ_KE384094.1, from coordinate 462,512 downwards.
GCATAGCCGCCCGCCTTGCCCGACCAGTCGCCGGACGCCAGATAGGCGGCCGTCTCCGCCTCCGACAGCCGCTTGAAGCCGACACGGGTTTCCACCACCCGCTCATGCGGGCGGCCCCGGGGGTCGATCAGGCAGATCCCGCCCAGCACCCGGTGGCGCCGGCCGGACAGGAGGTCGAGGCAGCGGCGCGCCTCGGCCGCGCTCTCCGCCTTGGGCAGGATGCGGCGTCCGCAGGCGACCACAGTGTCGGCCGCCAGCACGAAGCATCCCGGATGGCGCGGGGCGACGGCCTCGGCCTTGGCCCGGGCCATGCGTGCCGCATAGGGGCGGGGCTTCTCGGCGGGGTAGGAGGTCTCGTCCGCCTCGGCCGGGTCCACCCGGTCGGGCACGAGCCCGATCTGCGCCAGCAGCGCGCTGCGGCGGGGGGAAGCGGATGCGAGGATGAACGGGGCGCCCTGGGGCGGGCGCAAGACCAGCGGGGCGGTCATCGTACGGACCAGCCCTGAACGGTTACTTGAACCGGAAAGTGATCCGACCCTTGCTGAGGTCGTACGGGGTCATCTCGACATTGACCCGGTCGCCGGCCAGCACGCGGATGCGGTTCTTGCGCATCTTGCCGCTGGTGTGGGCGAGAACTTCGTGGTCGTTATCCAGCTTCACGCGGAACATCGCGTTCGGCAGCAGTTCGGCAACAGTGCCGGAAAACTCGATCATGTCTTCTTTTGCCATTATCGCTCCTTGTCGCGGTTTTGAGCGTGCCTTAAGTGCGGGTGCCGGGGTCAAAGGTCAAGTTGTTTTCCCGAACGTCACCGGTCACCATCGCGCGTGAAACCGTCGAGATCAACGGGCCGGACAAATGCCTGAACGCCTTCGCCTGAGCCGCCGGGCTGGATGGCGCCTGCCGCCGGATGCGCGCAGCGTCGCGCGGCCGCATGTCTTTGGTAACCCGTTCACCCCGGAATGGTTCCGGCAGGCCGGTGGCACCGGCGACTGGCGGCCGCCCGTGGTTGCCGCCTTCCGAGCCTGGCTGGCCGGCACCGACCACCGGGATGTCGCCCCGGACAGGCGCGCGGAGATCCTGGCCCGCCTGGACGATCTGCGCGGCCTGCGTCTGGCCTGCTGGTGCCCACTGGACGGACCGTGCCACGCGGATGTGCTGCTGGAGTTCGCCAACCAGGGGGACAGGACCGAATAACCTTCCGTCGTCCTGGACTTGATCCAGGACCATGACCCGAACGGTTGAGGCATGATCCTGACGTGCGTCAGGATGACGGTTGGGGTGAGTCGAGATACCCAAACCGCGCCTTGATCCGCTCCACCAGGCTGTCGCGCACCGCGCGGTAGGCGTCGAGCCGGGTGTCGCGGTTGCCCTCGATCACGGTGACGTCGAGGGTCGGCCAGTATTCGATATCGCAGGCCATGGTCCGGGTCAGTTCGATCGCCCGGTGCTGGGCTTCCGGCGAGAGCGAGACGATGACGTCGAAGAACCCATCCTCCAGCATGTCGAAGCTCTTCGGCCGGTGGCGTCCCATGTCGATGCCGATCTCGTTCATCACCTCGATCACGAACGGGTCGAGATCCCCGCGACCCACGCCGCAGGAATCCACATAGATCCGGGTCCCGGCCATGGCCTTCAGGATGCCCTCGGCCATCGGCGAGCGCACCGCGTTCATGCTGCAGGCGAAGAGCACGGCGCTCGGCTGCTGGATGGTCGCGAAGGGATCGGTCACCGCCACCGGCTCATCCCCGGATATGCAGGACGCAGAGCAGCGTGAACAGCCGCCGGGCGGTGGGATGGTCGAGCGCGATGCGGCCTTCCAGCCGGTCGCGCAGCATCTGCGAGCCCTCGTTGTGCAGGCCGCGGCGGCCCATGTCGATCGCCTCGATCTGCGACGGCGACAGCCGCTTGATCGCCTCGTAGTAGCTCTCGCAGATCTGGAAGTAGTCCTTCACGACCCGGCGGAACGGGGCCAGGTGCAGCTGGACCCGGGTCATCGGGGTGTCGCCGGTGTCGCGGATGTCGAAGATCAGCCGGTTCTCCTCGACGGAGAGCCGCAGGTGGTACGGGCCGGCCCCGGCCTCGTGCGGGCGGAAGCGGTTGTCCTCCAGCAGGTCGTAGACGGCGATCGCGCGCTCCTGCTCGACCTCGGCGCTGCGGCGGACCACCGTGCGCTCGTCGAGGGAGATGTGCACAATCCGCGCGTCATCGCCGGTGGGATCCAGCGGCGCGGTGTCGGAGCCGTCACCCGACATGCGCCCTCCTTAGCTGTTCAGCGCCGGTTCAGTCGAACCGCGATCGAACGCGCATGCGCGTCCAGGCCTTCCGTCTCCGCCAGTCTAATCGCTGCCGGCCCCACCGCGCCAAGCCCATCGGCATCGGCCGCGACGGTGGTGGTTCGCTTCATGAAGTCGATCACGCCGAGACCCGACGAGAACCGGGCCGTGCGCGCGGTCGGCAGCACATGGTTCGGGCCGGCGACATAGTCGCCCACCGCCTCCGGCGTGAACCGGCCGAGGAAGATCGCGCCGGCATGGCGGATCCGGTTCGACAGGGCGTCCGGATCCTCGACCGCCAGCTCCAGATGCTCCGGCGCCAGCCGGTCCACCAGAGTCGGCACCTCCTCCATCGAACCGACGACGATCACCGCGCCATGGGCGCGCCAGCTCTCCGCGGCGATCTCGGCGCGGGGCAGAGTGGCGAGGTGGTCCTCGACCGAAGCCACCACCGCGTCGGCGAAATCGGCATCGTCGGTGATCAGGATCGCCTGGGCCGCGGTGTCGTGCTCGGCCTGGCTGAGCAGGTCGATGGCGATCCAGGACGGGTCGTTCTGCGCGTCGGCCACGACCAGGATCTCCGACGGGCCGGCGATGCTGTCGATGCCGACCTTGCCGAAGACATGGCGCTTGGCGGCGGCCACATAGGCATTGCCGGGACCGACGATCTTGTCGACCTTGGCGATGCTCTCGGTGCCGTAGGCGAGCGCGGCCACGGCCTGGGCTCCGCCGATCCGCCAGATCTCGGTGATGCCGGCGATGCGGGCGGCGGCGAGCACCAGATCGTTCACCACCCCGTCGGGCGTCGGCACCACCATCACCCGGCGCGACACGCCGGCGACCTTGGCCGGCAGGGCGTTCATCAGCACCGAGGACGGATAGGCGGCGGTCCCGCCGGGCACGTACAGGCCGACCGCGTCGATCGACGTCCACCGCAGGCCGAGGCGCAGGCCGGCCGGGTCGTTGATCTCGAAATCGGTGGGAAGTTGGCGGGCGTGGAAGCTCTCGATCCGCTCGGCGGCGAGTTCCAGGGCGGCCCGGGTCTCCGGATCGATCCGGGCGACGGCGGCCTCGATCTCCGCCGCACCGATCGCCAGCCCGGTCTCGGCCGGATCGAACCGGTCGAAGCGGCGGGTATAGCCGATCAGCGCGGAATCCCCGCCCTCGATGACGGCGGCGATGATCGCGGCGACGACGTCGCCGACCTCGGATTCGGTCTCCCGCTTGGAATTGACCAGATCCTCGAACGCCGCCGCGAAACCGGCCTCGCCGGTCGCCAGCCTACGCGGCACGGGCAGCCTCCCGGAACCGGGAGATCAGGTCGTTCACCGGCCCGGGCCGGGTCTTCAGCGCCGTGCGGTTCACCGCCAGACGGGCGCTGACATCGGCGATCCGGTCGATCTCCACCAGGCCGTTGGCCTTCAGGGTCGAGCCGGTCTGCACCAGGTCGACGATGCGGCGGCACAGGCCCAGATTCGGGGCGAGCTCCAGGGCGCCGTTCAGCTTGATGCACTCGGCCTGGACCCCGCGTCGGGCGAAGTAGCGGCGGGTGACATTCGGATACTTGGTCGCCACGCGCAGGTGCGACCAGCGCTGCGGGTCCTCGTTGGCCGCCAGATCCGCCGGGGCGGCGACCGCGAGATGGCAGTGGCCGACATCCAGGTTCACCGGGGCGTAAATCTCCGGATGGTCGAACTCCATCAGCACGTCCGAGCCCGACACCGCGAGATGGGCGGCGCCGAAGGCCAGGAAGGTCGCGGTGTCGAAGCTGCGCACCCGGATGATGTCGAGATTCGGATCGGAGGTGGCGAACTGGAGCTGACGCGCGTCCTCGTCGAAGAACGCGTCCTCCGGTTCGACCCCGGCCCGCGCCATCAGCGGTGCGATCGCCTTCAGGATCCGGCCCTTGGGCACGGCCAATACAAGCTTGTCATTCGCGTTCACGAGGTGTCGTCCCGTAGAAAACCTTGGCGCCACCGGCACTTAGTCGGCCTTGGGCGCTCCGTCCTTGTCGTCACCATCGTCATGGGACGGGCGGAACACCGTGGGCCAGGGAGTGCCGAGGTCCTCCACGTGACAGGACAGGCTGTCCACGTCAAGCCGGATGGTCGCGTCGCCGGCGAAGACCAGGTCCACGGTTCCGTCGGCATAGGCCAGCGACAGCAGGTTCAGCATCTGCCCCGGATCGCGCCGGTCGATGCCCCGGGTGCGGACATTGCGCACCCCTTCGAAGCGAATCCCGGTATGCACCCGTTCGAACGGCGTGTCCTGGCCTTCGGCGACGGTGCCGTCCGGCGCGATCTCCCAGCGGAAACGGCCGGCGACGAGGACGAAGCGGTGCTCCGCGGCCTCGTAGCTCATCTCGGAGACGGGGACGATGGCGTCCTGCAGATAGGCCGCGACCACGGTCAGGTCCTCGAGGTCCTCGGCCCGCACGCGCAGCGGCCGGTCCCGCCCCTTGTCCCCGAATGGCGTGAGTGCAGGGCGACGGGCCATGGCTATTCCTCCGCCGCGGCCCGTTCGGACGCTACCCGGCCGACATCGGCGCCGCAGGCGGACAGCTTGCCGACCAGGTCCTGGTAGCCGCGGTCCAGGTGATAGATGCGGTTGATCACCGTCTCGCCCTCGGCGGCGAGGCCGGCCAGGACGAGCGAGACCGAGGCGCGCAGATCGGTCGCCATCACCTGTGCGCCCTTCAGCGTCTCGACGCCGCGGACCATGGCCGAGGCGTGATGCACGGTGATGTTGGCGCCCATGCGCGACAGCTCCGGCACGTGCATGAAGCGGTTCTCGAAGATCGTCTCGGTGATCATCGAGGCGCCCTGGGAGACGGTCATCAGCGACATGAACTGGGCCTGCAGGTCGGTCGGGAAGCCGGGATACGGCTCGGTCATCATGTCGACGCCCAGCACCCTGTCCTCGCCGCGGGCGACGCGGATGCCGCCCTCGACCGTCTCCAGGGTGACGCCGGCCCGGCGCAGGGTCTCGGCCGCCGCGTCGATCAGCACCAGGTCGGTATCGGTCAGGACCACGTCGCCGCCGGCGATGGCGACGGCCATGGCATAGGTGCCGGTCTCGATCCGGTCGGCGACCACCTTGTGCTCGGCACCGCCGAGCTCCGGCTTGCCCTGGATGTGGATCGTGTCGGTGCCCGCCCCCTCGATCTCCGCGCCCATAGCGGTGAGCAGCTTGGCGAGGTCGCTGATCTCCGGCTCGCGGGCGGCGTTGATCAGCACGCTCTCGCCCTCGGCCAGGGCGGCGGCCATCATCAGGTTCTCGGTGGCGCCGACGGACACGAACGGGAAGGTGACCCGCCCGCCGCGCAGCCGGCCGCCCGGGGCCTTGGCCTCGATATAGCCGGCCTCGATGTTCACCTCGGCGCCGAGATCGGTCAGGCCCTTCAGGTGCAGGTCGACCGGCCGGTTGCCGATGGCGCAGCCGCCGGGCAGCGAGACCTGGGCCTGGCCGAAGCGCGCGACCAGCGGACCGAGCACCAGGACCGAGGCCCGCATCTTGCGCACCAGATCGTAGGGGGCGACCGTGCTGTCGATCCGGGCGGCATCCATGGCCATGTCGCCGCCGTCGCGGTCGATCCGCACCCCGTGCTGGCGCAGCAGGCTGGTCATCGACGCGATGTCGGCCAGATCCGGGACATTGGTCAGCTTGACCGGCTTGCCGGACAGCAGGCTGGCCGCCATCAGCGGCAGGGCAGCGTTCTTGGCACCGCTGATGGGGATGGTCCCGCGAAGCGGGCGTCCGCCACGCACTCGAATCTGGTCCATGGATCACACAACATGTTGTTTGGTCGGTTCTAACCGACGGGGGCGGGAGGGCTCAAGCGCGACGCCTTGTGGATGCACCCCCATTCGGGCGAAACCGTGGCATTCCGCCGATTATTCCTGCTTGTCCGCGTCTTTCGCCGGGGCTTCCGCGTCGGTCCGGGCGCGCGATTGCGCCTTCCTTCGGCGCAGATTCGCGCGCAGGGCCTGTTCCAGGCGGGCGGTGCGCGCGTCCTTTCCGGCTCCGGGGCCTTCTGCGGGACCGGTGCCGGTCCGGTTTCCCGTGCCCGTCCCGGGACGGCCTGTGCCGGTGGGTTTCGCCGCGCCGGCGCGCTGCCTGTCCTCGGCCATTCTTGTCTCTCCGCCCGTCTGCGGGGCATGTGGGGATCGTCCAAGGCGCCGCCACCGCGGCCGGCGCCGTCTCGCCCCTTCCTATCATGCCGGGCGACGACGGGGCGATAACGCACTTGCACCCCGCAAGTGTCTCTGGCATGTATGCGCGCCTCGCGGGTCGGCGGTCCGAGCCATCGCCCTTCACCCGCCGCAGGATGCTGCCGTAGCTCAGGGGTAGAGCACTCCCTTGGTAAGGGAGAGGCCGAGAGTTCAAATCTCTCCGGCAGCACCATTCATCTCACATGTTTCGCCTGTATCCGACGAGGGCCGCTTAAGGGGCTCCTTGAGCGATCCAGGATGCGAGGTCGGCTGCGACCCGGGCCATGACGGGCGACCAGTCGTCGTCGGTCTCCTGCCGATAGACGATCGTCCGCGGATACCAGAGCGAGTCCGACCGGCCGAGTCCCCAGCGCCAATCGGGCCGGGTCGGCACCAGGGTCCAGCACGGCTTCGCCAGCGCCCCGGCAAAGTGAACCGTGTTGTTGGCCGGACAGACCACCAGATCCATCGCCGCAACCAGGGCCGCCAGGCCGTCGAGATCCTGCACCGGATCCACCCCGTGGCTGCCGTCGATCGGCAGTCCGGCGTCGGCCCCGAACGCCGCGATATCCTCCGGACCCGCGCCGTATTGCAGCGACACCACGGCGGCCCCGGGCACGGCCAGGACGTCACGCCAGAGGGCCGGCGCGATGGTCCGGCGGCCGCCGGTCCTCGGGGCGATCGACCGCCAGGTGATCCCGACCAGCCGCTTGCCGGGATGCCGGACCTGCAGGCTCGACCGCAGGGCGGCGGCCCGGTCGGCATCGGGGACGATCCAGGCCTCCGGGACCGCCTCGCCGCCGCAGAACAGGTGCAGACGATCCGGCAGGTCGCCCAGGGCCAAGTGCAGGTCGGCGCCGTGGTGATCCTCCGTCCGGCCGGTCGGCGGGCCGACATCGGGCACCGCCGCGTCGGGCAAGCTGCGTCGCACGATCGGGCGCAGCCGTTCTTCGGTCAGGATCGTCAGGCGGGCGCCGAGCCGGCGCAGGTGCGGCGCCAGGGTCAGGAACTGGACCTCGTCGCCGATCCCCTGCTCGCCCCACAACAGCAGGTGCCGTCCGGCGATGGCCTCGCCGTTCCATTCGGGGATGTCGAAGAACCGGCGCAGCGCGGCGCCCTCCGACGTGTCCAGGCGACGGGTATGCGCGCGCCAGCCTTCCCGGAACCGCTCGAGGGCCAGCAGGGCCAGAGCGGTGTTGAGATGCGCCCGGGCATGGGTGTCGCTCACCAGGGTCGCGTAGGTGCCGTAGGTCACCGCCCCCTGCGGATCGCCGGCGCGGCCGAGCTCGACGCCGATGTTGTACCAGGCATCCGGATCGTCCGGCCGGACCACCGCGCCGCGATGCAGCCAGTTCAGGACGCCGGCGCGGCCCTCATTCTTCGTCGCGAGCAGGGCCATCCGGCTGTACGGCTGTGGCGAGACCGGGTCGAGGGCCATGGCGCGCCGGGCCCAATCCTCGGCCTCAAGCAACCCGGCGAGCTCGCAACACGCGGCGATGTCTGTCGGATCGGTCAGCAGGGCACGTTTGTAGGGACGGATCGCATCGGACTCGCGGCCCAGCTTCTGCAGCGTGCGTGCGCGGTTCGACCAGGCGGCCGCGAGGCGCGGATCGCCGCGGCTGGCGGCCGCGAACCACGCGTCGGCCGTGGCCCAGTCTGCCCTGACGAAGGCCAGGAGCCCCAGGTTGTTCTGCACGTTGCCGCTGCCGGGCAGGAGGCACAGCGTGCGGCGATACAGCCGTTCGGCCTCCCCGGGGCGCTTGAGATCGCGCAGCGCGTTGCCGAGGCTGAACAACGCGGCGGACGCGGTCGGGTGAGCGGCGAGCACGCGGCGGAACCCGTCGAGCGCCGCCGAGAGATCGCCGCGCGCGGCCAGTTCCGCACCGATCTCCCGGTTTGCCGTCTCATCGAGCGGCGACACCGTCACCGCCCATTTGAGCAGGGCGATCCGGGTGGTCTCGGATGCAAGCCGGGACAGGCCGATGACACTGTCCCCTTGCTCCGGCGCCAGGATGATCGACCGGCGGTGGCAGGCCATCGCGGCGGGCCGCCTGCCCAAATGGTGGGCGACGCCGCCGAGATTGCCCCAGGCCGTTGCCGCGTCGGGTTTCGCGCGGATCGACCGCTGGAGCAGCTCCGTCGCCTCGTCCGCCCGGCCTTCTTCGAAACTGAGCATCCCCAGCAGATTGAGCGCGTCGGCGTAATGCTGGTCGTCCGGCGGAATGCGCCGGTACAGCCGGGCCGCACGGCCGGGAAATCCGGCGCGCTGGCATTGGATGCCTTCCTGGAGCATGCGTAGCGACGCCTGGCTCACGGCCGATGCTCCAGGGTGTAGATGAACCGATCAACCATGCACATGCCGGGAAGCCTACGACGGACGGACAACCCAAGTCGCGGCCGAGGCAATGGCCGGACCCGGGAAAAACGCGAATGCAACTTAACCATCGCGTCGGTCGTCCTTGGAAGCGTCGTGCTGTCCCATTGTGCACGTGAACATTGAACCGAAGGGCGGGGCGCGTCCCGCGTCAGGATCCGCCAAAGGCACCGGCAACCCCTGATTGGATCGTGTTCGGTACGAATACCCCTTCGGATTAGTGGGAATTTTGACGTTGTAAACATAAAATTAACTCAGTGCGTTAAGCACCTTTTAAGCGCTTGCCTGTATAATTGCAGTCAAGTTAAAAGAAATTTAACGCTGATTTTACCTAAAAGCGCTTGGCCGATTCTAGTGGTCCCGGCCGAGGTGATCAGCAGGTGATGGACGCGGAAGTCGAACCTGACGCTCTCGGAGTGGTCAGTCCGTTAAGAAGGAACGAACCATGTTGAAGACGTCTCCTAACCGGCGGTCTATCGTTGGCGCGCAAGGCGTTGCCGAGATCCTGTTCGTTGACCAGGATGTCGATAACGTCTCCACGCTGTTCGCCGGGCTTCGGTCGGATGTAGAGGTCGTTCGACTCCCCCGGAACGGCGATCCGATCGCGACGATCGCGCTGACCCTGTCGGGGCGCCGCGAGGTTCCGGCCCTTCACATTCTTTCGCACGGCGTCCCAGGCGCGCTGGCCCTGTCCGGACAGCGGATCGACGCCGCGGCGCTGGCCGCGCGTCCCGCACTCATGGCCGCGATCCGAGACGCGCTGTCCGACGACGCCGAGATCGTGCTGTACGGCTGTTCGGTGGCGCAGGGAGCGCTCGGCGCTGACTTCGTCGCCGCGCTGACGGCCCTGACCGACCGGTCGGTGGCGGCCTCCGAGGGTCCGGTCGGCGCAGCCCATCTGGGCGGCGGCTGGCACATCCCCGCACGCGGCGCTCTCGCTTTCGGTACCAAGGCGCAAGACGCCTACCCGGGGCTCTTGGCCGTAGCGACATTCGGCATCGTCAGCACGATCAACACCGTCAGCACCCTGACCTCGAATGAGTCCGGCACGAGCATCTCCGTCACCAAGAGCGACGGAACGCCCATGGCCGGCGTAAGCTCCGGCTTCCTCGATGCGGGCGTCATCGGCAACACGGTCAGCTATACGCTCACCTTCGACAGCGCGGTGAACATCACCCAGTTTCAGATCGGGGAGTTCACGAACAATACCGCCAGCGGCAATTACGTCTTTACCCCGAATACCGGAACCGCGGTCATCCTCGCCGACGACAGCGGATCCATCGTCGGGGCGATCGCCACCCTCACCCCCGCCGACTGGACCGGCATCACCAGCTTCACCGTGTCATATACCGGCGCCGTCGACTGGCGGGTCGGCCTCGACAACATCAGGTTCACGCCCGCCTCGGTGAGTGTCACCACCACCGCTGCCGGCTTCAACACCACCACAGGCGCCAACCTGACCCCTGGTGACGCCCTTGTCGGGACCAACGACACCCTGACCATCGCCGATGCCAGCCACATCACCAGCACCTCGGTGGCGAATGGCGGCGCCGGCACAGACACGATCGTGCTGGCCAATGGCAGCGACCTGACCACCGCCGGCTTTACGCTGACCAATTTCGAGACGCTGACCCTGGCGGCCAACGCCACCGTCACGATGTCGGAAGCGCAGCACGACGCCTTCACCACGATCAACGGCAATACCGGCACCGAGGTCATCACGCTGACGACCGTCGACGGCGACGGCCAGGTCCTCGCCGACGCCGACATCGAGAGCTATGTCCTGAACGGGGCCTACACGCTCACGCTGCAGGCCGCCGGGCAGAACGTGACCGGCAGCGCCGGCGCCAACCAGACGGTGCAGTCGGGTGCGGCGGTCGACACCTTGAGCGGCACCCTGGACGGCGGTGCTGGCGGGTCAGACACCCTGATCCTGGACACCGGAGACAACATCGCCGGCGCCACCGTCAGCAACTTCGAAAACCTGACCCTGGAGACCGGTGCGTCGGTCACCATGACGGTGGCCCAGCACGACGCGTTCACCGGCACGGTGACGGCGGCCGGCACGGAGAGCGTCACCCTCTCGGCGACCGGCGGCGACACCGTCACCACCGGTAAGGCCGCGGTCGAGAGCTACACGCTCGGCGCCGGCGGGATCAGCTTCACGCTGGGTGCGGCCGGCCAGAACCTCGCCGGCAGCAGCGGGGCCGACACGGTCGATGTCGGGACCCTCACCGCGACCGGCACGCTGAACGGGCAAGGCGACACCGACACCCTGTCGATCGGCGACGGCGGCAGCATCGCCGGCGCCGCGGTCAGCAACTTCGAGAACCTGACCCTGGCCAGCGGCGCTACGGCCACCATGGCGGCGTCGCAGCTGGCGCAATTCGCCGGCACGATCACGGCGGCCGGAAGCGAGACCCTCAACGTCACCGGCGACGGCGCCTTCTCCACGCTGGCGAATATCGAGACCGTCTCGGTCGGCGACGACAGCACGAACGCCCGGACCGTCACGATCGGCCAGGCCGGAACCAGCGTCAGCGCGACCTCGACGACCGACGCGGTCAATTTCAGCCTCGGCGGCGTGACCTATACCGGCACCCTGACCGGCGAGGCGACCACCGGCGATACTCTGACGCTCGCCGACACCGCCAACATCGCCGGCGGCACGATCAGCGCGATCGGCACCCTGGATGTCGCCAGCGGCGCCACGGTCACCATGACCGAGGCCCAGCACGATGCCTTCACGGCCATCACCGGCACCGGCACCAACAAGATCATCATCACCACGGCGACCGACGGCCTGACCGCAGACGCGGACATCGAGCATTACCAGCTCAGTGCGGCCAACAGCCTGACGATGAGCGCGGCCGGCCAGACGGTCAGCGGTTCCACCGGCGACGACACCATCAGTGTCGGCAGCCTGACCGCGACCGGGACGATCGACGGCCAGGGCGGCACCGACACGCTGACCATCGCGGCGGGCGGCAACATCTCCGGCGCCACGATCTCGAACTTCGAGAACCTGACCCTGACCGGTACCGGCGACGTTACCATGACGGCGGCCCAGCGGGCGGCCTTCACCGGTACGCTGACGGCACCGGGGACCGCCAATCTGGCGGTCACCGGCTCGGCCGGAAACCAGCTGGTGGTCGGCGGCGCCGGGTCCGACACGCTTAACGGTGGCGCTGGCACCGACACGATGAGCGGCGGTGCCGGGGTCGACAACCTCACCGGTGGCTCGGAAACCGACACCTTCCGCGGCAGCGCTGCCGAGCTGGCGGGCGACACGATCACCGATCTTACCGTCGGCGAGAGCATTGTCGTGACCGGTGCCGACCTGACGGCACTGAACGGCCAGTCGGCGGCGGCGACCATCGCGACCGGATCGGGGAACCTGAACCTGACCGGCATCACCGGTGCCAGCGGAGTCTTCTCGGCGGTTCTCGCGGGTGGAAACACGACCATCACGCTGACGGCGCCGCCGGTCTCCTTCACCCTGACCGCCGGAGCCGACAACCCGACGCTGGACACCGGCAACGATGTTCTGACCGCCAACGCGACCAATGTTCTGAACGCCGGCGATACCATCGACGGTCTTGCCGGGACCGACGCCCTGAACATCTCGGCGGCGCAGACGGTCACGCTCAACGCGACGACCCTGACCAATGTCGAAACCGTCAACATCACCGCCGGCGCGCAATCGATCACGACCCATGACGGGACGGTGGCGTCCGGCCAGACCCTGACGGTCAACGGCTCGACCAACACGTCCGCCATCAACTGGGACGGGTCGGCCGAGACCGACGGCACCTTCTCCATGACCGGCGGTAGCGCCAACGACACCCTCATCTCCGGGAGCGGTGCCGATAGTCTCAAGGGCGGCGCCGGTGATGATGTCCTGCGGGCCGGCAACGGCAGCGACGTCTTGTCCGGCGGTGCCGGCAACGACACGCTGTCGGGCGGGGCCGGCGCGGATCTGATCTATGGCAATGCCGGTACCGATACTCTGCTGGGCGACGCCGGTAACGACACGCTCTACGGCGGCGACGGTGCCGACGTGATCAGCGGCGGGAGCGGGCAAGACACTCTTGTCGGCGGTGCCGGTAACGACACGTTCACCGGCAGTGCTTCGGATTTCAACACCGACACGATCTCCGACTTTGCGGTCGGCGACAGCATCGTCGTCACGGGCAAGGATCTGTCGGCGCTGAATGGCACGGCCGCCAGCGGCACGATCGACATCAGCGGCAGTGTCGCGACCACGCTCACCGGCATCACCTCGGGCAGCGGGACGTTCAGCGCGACCTTCGCCGGCGGCAACACGACGATCACCCTGGTTGCACCGCCGACCGGTGGTGATGGCGGCGACAGTGGCGGCGGCGGGTCGTCCGGCGGGTCCTCCGGCGGTGGAACCGTGGTCGTGACCGACAGCACGCCGACGAACACGACCGGCGGCGACCGCACGATCACCAATAACGGATCCACGGCCGGCACGGCGCCGATTGTTCAGAACACCGGGAACAACAGCAACGTCGTCACCGCGACCCTGCCGGCGTCGGTCTCCATCACCTCTTCGGGCCCGGCGACCGCGACCATCGGCACCTCGTCCGTGGAGACCCTGAACGCCGCGATTGCGGGGCGGAACTCTGCCTCCACCCAGCAGTTGACGACCGGCGCCGACACGTTCCTCCGGAGGTTGTCGACAACGACCACATTGGATGTTCGCACGATCATTCCGACGACGACCTCGAGTTCGCTGAGCAGCCCGATCGTCATCACCGGCAGCACGTCGTCGGACGGCTCGGTCCAGTCGGAGGCGTTCGTGGTCGACATGCGCTCGCTGCCGACGGGAAGCACGTTGCAGCTCGACAACATCGAGTTCGCCTCGATCATGGGCTCGTCCACGGTTACCGGCGGCAACGGCGACAACTTCGTCACCGGCGACGAGAACAGCCAGTTCATCTCGCTCGGCGTCGGCGACGACACCCTGTACGGCGGTGCCGGGGCGGACACGATCGGCTCCGGCAGCGGCAAGGACATCCTGTACGGCAACCAGGAGAATGACCTTGTGTTCGGCGGTACCGAGGAGGACACGCTCTATGGCGGCGCCAACGAGGATGTCGTCTACGGCAATCAGCAGAGCGACGTGATCTACGGCAACATGGGCTACGACACGCTCTTTGGCGGTCAGGACGCCGACACGCTGTATGGCGGTCAGCATCAGGACGTGCTCTACGGGAACGCCGATGCCGATGTGCTCTACGGCAATAACGGCCTGGATACGCTGTACGGCGGTGCCGGTGACGACTTCTTGTACGGCGAGAACGGCGCCGACATCCTGGTCGGCGGAGCCGGCAACGACGTCCTGAAGGGCGGCCTGTCGAGCGACGACGGATCCCATGACGGTTCGTTCGACGTGCTGTCGGGCGGTGCCGGCGACGACTCGCTCTACGGCGGGCTGGGGATCGACTGGATCTACACCGGGGCCGGTGCCGACCGGATCTATATCGAGGCGATGAACGGCTTCGATGTTGTCGCCGATTTCGACGTGTCGGCCGGCGACCAGCTGATGATCCAGGCCAATCTCAACGGCCAGGCGATCAGCACCCCTGCCGATGTCATCGCCCGGGCGACGGACGATGTGGACGGCAATGCCGAGATCGATCTCGGCGGCAACTATGTCCGCCTGATCGGCATCCACAGTTCTGAACTGAACGAGAGCTATTTCGGCTTCTACTGACCCGGGCCTGACGGCCTGACGTGCCGCCCCTTATCCCTGGGGCGGCACGTTCCGTTTCCAAGCTACGCCGGAAGCCCAGGACCCTCCGGGGGCGCGCCTGGCTTCAGGCCGCCATCCCCTTGCGGCCGAACCGGCGCTCCATGTCGCGGCGGATGCGGATCGCCTCGCTGCTCTCGTCCGCCTCGACATCGACCCACCGGATAGGCTGACCCGTCTTGATATCGGCCTTCAGTCTGACATTGTGGGCGAGGCCGATCGGCAGGCCGCCGATCTTCAGGGACGTCTCCGCCGGGTAGAGCTTACCCCATACCGTGAAGCCGCCCTCGCCATCCAGCATTTCGCCGGCCTTCAGGTCGCGCTTGGCCGTCGCCACCACGTCGCCGCGGAATCCCTGTGTCGAGCCGGTCGGGCGGTTCAGGATCGCCGCCGACAGGATCGACACGTTGAGCTCCAGCCCGATCAGGTGGAACGGCTTGTACATCGCCGAATACCGTCCTGTGGCGTCGGTGTTCATGCCGTATTGCCGGAAACAGGCGGCGGCGTAGTCGTTCGGCGCCTCGATGACCACGTAGACGCCCCAGCGCAGGTCCTTGAAGACCGGCCGGCCGTCCCGCTCCAGGGAAGAGACGACTTCCACCTGTCCCTTGGCGGCGAGCTGGCCGCCTTCGGACTTGGGGCGGAGCACATGGGCGAGATCGTCCATGCCGGCCGGCGGGAACATCAGCCCATCCGGCGGCGGGGTCAGGCCGGTCGCGTTGGCGATCGCCGCCATCTCCAGCGCCGACTTGGTGCCGTCGAGGAAGCTGTTGAACATCTGGCTGTTCATGCCGGCGGCCGCGGCCTGTTCGCCGGTCAGCCCGTAATGGTCCCAGACCGTGTCCGGCGTCGAGGCGTGATAGGCCGGCAGGAATTTGGTGCCCTTGCCGGCGGCGACGACGTCGAAGCCGGTGGAGCGGGCCCATTCGACCATCTCGCAGGTCAGCGCCGGCTGGTCGCCATAGGCCATGGAATAGACCACGCCGGCCTGACGTGCCTCCTCCGCCAGGAGCGGTCCGGCCAGCACGTCGGCCTCGACATTGACCATGACGATGTGGACGCCGTTGCGGATCGCCTCGCGGGCGTGGACCAGGCCGACCGACGGCACGCCGGTGGCTTCCACCACCACATCCGCCGCCCCGGAGGCGATCAGCCTGCGGGCGTCGTCTTCGACGGTCGTCCTGGCGATCAGGTCGTCGGGCCAGCCGACCGAGCGGCAGGCGGCCCGGGCGCGGTCCGGCGACAGGTCGGCGATCCAGGCCACCTCAAGCCCCGGCGTCGTCGGGACCTGGGAGAGGAACATGCTGCCGAACTTGCCGGCGCCGATCAGGCCGACACGCACGGGCGTGCCGGCCTGGGCGCGGGCCAGAAGGTCCTGATAGATATACATCGTCGCCTATTCCGCCGCCTGGAGCTGACCGGCGACCAGTTCGTCGAAGCAGTCGTCCTCCAGGGCGGAGATCGGCGTGAAGTCGCGATGGGCGATCCACTCGTCGCGCTTGAAGGCGCGGATGTGGTTGTCCACGTGGCACAGCGACAGATAGACGATGGTGCGGCCGAGCGGCGAGATGTTCGGCGGGCTGGCATGCACCAGCAGCGAGGAGAACAGCAGCACGCTGCCGGCGGGGCCGGTCGGCGCCACGCAGCCGCCCTTTTCCGCCAGGGCCGAGACCGTCTCGCGGTCCAGCGTCCACAGCGGATAGGAGGTGGTCTCCAGGTCGTGACCGGCCTCGACCACGCCCTGCTTGTGGCTGCCCGGGATGAACAGCAGCGGGCCGTTGGCGGCGGTGACGTCGTCCAGGAACACCGCGATGTTCATCGCGCGCGGCTCCGGCATCTCGTCGTCGCGCGCCCAGGTGCCGTAGTCCTGGTGCCACTGCCAGACATCGCCGTCGAAGGCGGCCTTCGCGTTGATCTTGAACTGGTGCATGTAGACCGACCCGTCGAGGAGCTGCTGCACCGGCTCAACCAGACGCGGATGGGCACCGAGACGGCGGAACGTCTCGTTATAGGTATGGGCGGCGAAGGCGGTGCGGGCCACGCCGGACTTCTCGCGCCAGACCTCCTTGCGGTCCATCGCGTAGATCTTGTCGGCTTCCTGCTTCATCAGGGCGGCTTCCTGCGGCGTGAACTTGCCGGGGAAGAACAGGTAGCCTTCTTCGTCGAATTTCTTGAGGTCTTCGGCGCTGAGTTTCATGGCGTTTCCTTCCGTGTTGGCTTCTTGTTTGTTTGAAGTCCGCCGGTCTTAGGGCCGGCTCAGTCGTTGGTGGGTCAGCTCGCCCGTCCGTTCGGCATGGTCGGCGGCCAGATGGCCCGCCTTGACCGGATCGCCGGAGAGGATGGCCTCGGCGATATCTTCGTGCTCGCGCCAGATTGCTCCGTGGCCCTTGCTGTCCTCGAGGACCACGCGCATGGAGCGGACCATATGCGGCCAGAAGCCGGCGGCGGTGCGTTCGATCTCGTCGTTGCCCGAGAGCGCGTGGATCGCCTGATGGAAGGCGAGATCGGCCTTGACCAGGGCGTCGATCTCGCCGCTGGTGCAGGCGTCCCACCCGTCCTTGATGAGGCGCTGGAAGCGTTTGGACGGCGTGTCGGACATATCGAGCCGGGTGGTAGCAAGCCGAGCGGCCAGCCGGTCGATGGCGCCGCGCACCTGGTACAGGGCGAGCAGCCGGTCGGGGTCGATCGGCGCCACCATCTGGCCCTTGCGGCCGCGGTCGACCACCAGGCCCTCGCGCCTCAGAAGCACCAGCGCGTGGCTTACGGGCTGGCGGCTGACCCCGAGCCGCTCGGCCAGATCCTCCTGCGCCAGCGGCGTTCCGGGCGCCAGGTCCATCGCCATGATGGCATCCCGGATGGCCTGATGCGCCTGGGCGGTCAGATCGAGCTTTGCGGCGAGGGACTGCATGTCCGGGTCCGTTTCCGTATTCTGAATTCAGAACACGGGACACCAGAATAAATGCGGCGTCAATAAAGGGAATACGACGGTCTGCGACGGGCGGGCAACGAAAGGACCGCCGCCGGTTGTTCGTAAGACGTCGGTTGTGCCCCCGTTGCCCCCTAGGGATTCGGGAACCCCGCTCCCGCCGGGGCGTTCGACTTTCACCACGAAACGTCGGGCCCGCGGCCTCCCGCAGGGCCGCCGCCTGGAGCATCGGGTGCCGGTCGGTCGCGGCCGCCAAGGGCGGTGGTGCCCGGCGGGCCATGCCTTTTCATCGGAGCAGTGTCGAGGTCGCCATGACCGCATCTACATTGGAACCGGACAAATCGGATACGAACGGGCAGCCAACGTCCGACCATCCGATGAGCGATATCGTCGACCGCATGGCGGACACTGCCCAGGGCAATCGGGTTACGGTCGGCGAAGTGCTGGAGGCCTTCGGGCGTCGGTCCTACCTGCCGTTGCTGGTCGTTCCCTCGCTCGCGGTGATGTCGCCGCTGTCCGGTGTGCCCCTGCTGTCCTCGTTCTGCGGTGCGATCATCGTCATCATCTCGGCGCAGATGGTGTTTCCCAGGCTCGGCCGCCTGTGGATCCCCGGCGTCATCGGCCGGCGCACCATCAGCGGAAAGCGCGCGCGTGGGGCGGTCGGCAGGCTCGCAAAGATCGCCCATTGGATGGACGACCATGCCCGGGCCCGGCTGAGGTGGCTGATCGATCCGCCGGGCCGGACGGTGCTGGAGGTCGTCTGCCTGTTCTGCGGCCTGGCGATGCCGTTCCTGGAGTTCATCCCGTTCTCCTCCTCGGTCGCCGGCGGTGCGGTTCTGCTGATCGCGGCCGGTCTGCTGACCCGAGACGGCCTGTTCGCGCTGGCGGGCCTCGCCATCATCCCGGTGTTCGGCGTCCTGCTGGCCGTCGGGTTGGAGACGTTGGGGATCGCCGGCGGGTAAGCGCCGCGACCGGAGGGGCTTAGAGCCGGCGGTCGCCTCAGAGCCTGCGGTCGCCGTCGGCGAGCAGATCCTGGGACGCCTCGGGAATATCCGCGCCGGCGGCGTGGCGCTCGACGGATTCCGTGTCGTTCTCCAGATCGCCCTCCGAGGCGGTGGCCGGGGCACCCGACTCCTTGGCCGGCGGGGCGGCCGAAGGCTCCGGCGGTCGGGATTCCGGCCCGGGAGAGGGGGTGGTACCGGAGCCCCCATCCATGGAGATGATCGGCACGCCCTGGGGGAAGATCACCTCGCGCGCCTCGTCCGGCATGGAGATACCCGCCTCGGTCAGCGCCTTCTTGATCAGCCGCAGCAGGGCCGAGCGGATCTTGAGAACCGAATAGGCCTGGCCGTCGAACCAGAAATAGGCGCGTAGGTTGACCGTGGCACTGCCCAGGGAATGGACCAGAACCAGCGGCTCCTCCGGCTCCGCCAGCACGGCGGTGTGTCCGGCCAGGACCCTGCGGATGATCTCCTGGGCGGCGGCGACGGAGACCTCGTAGCCGATGCCGATCTCCAGGAATTCCTGACGGGCGGCCGCGGCGCTGAAGTTGACGATGGTGCTCTTGAATACCGAGGCGTTGGGGATCTGGATGTGGTTGCCCTCGCGCGACAGGAGCAGGGTGCTTCGGGTGTTCATGCTCTGCACCGTGCCCTCCTGGCCGCCCACGGCGATGTAGTCGCCGCGCCGGAACGGCTGGCGGATGCTGAGCAGCAGGCTGGCGAGGAAATTCTCGGCGATGTCGCGGAAGGCGAAACCGACGATGATGCCGACCACGCCGGCGCCGCCGAGCAGCGACAGGGCGAGCTGGGTGAGGCCGGCAACCTGCAGCACGATATAGAGCCCGATCAGGAAGACCGGGATCGAGACCGTGCGGGCGATGACGCTGCGCAGGAACGGGGAGTCGACCTGTCGGCTCAGTGCCCAATCCACGACCCGACCGATCAGGACGGCGGCGTAGAAGGCGATCGGCAGGATCACCAGCGCCAGGGCGATCAGCGGCAGGCTCGCCACCGCCTTGTAGATCAGGGCGCGAACCTCGTTCAGCGCCGGGGCGAAGGACCAGTCGCTCTTGGGTGTGACCGTGATCCGGTTGACGACGGCGACCACGTCCTGGGTATTGGCCGCGAGGTTACGCGCCCAGGTGCGATGCTCGTCGCTCTGGGTGCTGCCGTCGAGGAAGACCACGCCTTCGCGTGCCTGGACTTCGACGCCGCGATACCAGCCGGTGGCATCCAGAATGCTGTCGATGCGCTTCGCGATCGCGTCGTCCCTGGCCACCGGCTCTACCGCGATGGCACGCGGCGCCTCGGAAGGCGCGTCGACTCCGGAAGCGCCCTGCGCGAGCGCAGGGGCCAAGCCTGCTGGCATCCCAACGAGAAAGGATGCGGCGACCAGCAGATGGAGCAGCGTCAGGAAGATCCGGGAACGCGTCGCGGGACGCGTCGGGCGGCACCAGCCGATGCCGCCGCAGCCGGCATTCACGGATCGGACGGCGTTCGCTTGGCAATGACCCAGACGCCGTGAACGATGCCGGGGATATAACCCAAGATGGTCAACAGGATGTTGATCCAGAACTGAGCGCCGATGCCGACCGTCAGGAAGACGCCCACCGGCGGTAGAAGGATGGTCAGAAGAAGTCGCAGAATCGTCATGTCGATACCCGCCCATTATTTTCATCAGTGCGGATACAACGCGGCGCCACTCCTCGGGTTCCGAACAGCGGCTTCCACGATGGTCACCCGGCGGCCAGCGCAGCCGCACTGCCGAAGTCGAAGCCGCGGCCCGGCGCGGCGGCGAACAGGGCGCGGGTATAGTCGTGTTGCGGGTTGCCGAACACCTCCGCCGCCTCGCCGTATTCGACCACCCGGCCGCGGTGCATCACCGCGACCGTGTCGCACACCTGGGCGGCGACGCGCAGGTCGTGGGTGATGAACAGCATGGCGAGGTCGAGCCGGCGGCGGATGTCGTCCAGCAGTTCCAGCACCTGGGCCTGCACCGAGACGTCGAGGGCAGAGACCGCCTCGTCGGCGATCAGCAGGTCCGGCTCCATGGCGAGCGCCCGGGCGATGCAGATGCGCTGGCGCTGGCCGCCGGAGAACTGGTGCGGGAAGCGATCCAGCGCCCCAGGGTCAAGGCGGACCAGGGACATCAGCGAGCGGGCGCGCTCGTAGGCCTCCTTCGCGCCCATGCCGTAGTTCATCGGCCCCTCGACGATGGACGCGCCGACGGTGCGCCGCGGATTGAGCGAGCGGTAGGGGTCCTGGAAGATGATCTGCACCCGGCGGCGCAGGGCGCGCAGGCGGGTCTGGGACGCCTGGGCGATGTCGTCGTTGTGCAAATAGATATGGCCCGAGGTCGGGTCGATCAGCCGGGCGATGCAGCGCGCCACCGTCGACTTGCCGGAGCCGGATTCGCCCACGATGCCCAGGGTCTCGCCGCGGCGGACCTCGATGCTGACATCCTGAGCGGCGTTGACGGCCCGCGCCTTCTGGAAGAACCCGCCGCCGCCGTAGGTCTTGCACAGCGCGTCGGTGGCCAGCACGACCGGCGCCTTGGCCTCCCGTGCGCGGCCATGCGGCGTGAAGCTCGGCACCGCGCCGATCAGCATCTTGGTATAGGGCTCGTGCGGCCGTTTCAGCACCGCCTCGGCCGGACCTTCCTCGACCACCTTGCCCCATTGCATCACCGCGACCCGGTCGGCGATCTCGGCGACCACGCCGAAATCGTGGGTGATGAACAGTACCGCCGTCTCGTGGGTCCGCTGGATGTCCTTGATCAGCTTGAGGATCTGTTCCTGCGTCGTCACGTCGAGCGCGGTGGTCGGCTCGTCGGCGATCAGCAGCACCGGCTCCAGCACCAGGGCCATGGCGATCATGATGCGCTGACGCTGGCCGCCGGACAGCTGGTGCGGGTAGGAGGCCGCCATGCGCGGCGGGTCGGGAAGCTGCACCTGCTCCAGGATGTCGAGGATCTTGGCCTCGCGCGCCGCCTGGTCGAGCGAGGTGTGGGTGGTCAGCACCTCCTCGATCTGGTCGCCGCAGGTCATGGTCGGGTTCAGGGCCGTCATCGGCTCCTGGAAGATCATCGACATGCGGGCGCCCCGCAGCTCGCGCAGCCGCTCGTCGCTGGCCTCCAGCACGTTCTCGCCCATCAGCCGGATGGCGCCGCCGCTGGGCGTGAGCTGCCCTTTCGGCAGCAGCCCCATCACGCTGAACGCGGTCACCGATTTGCCGGAGCCGGACTCGCCGACGAGGCAGACGATCTCGCGCGGACCGACGGAGATGGAGACGCCGTCCACCGCATGCCGGCGGTCGTTGCCGTCGGGCAGATCGACGGTGAGGTTGTCGATCTCCAGGATCGGCTGGGTCATGCTTTGATCGCTCATGGTCTACAGCCGCTTGCGCATGCGGGGATCGAGCGTGTCGCGCAGCCCGTCGCCGAGCATGTTCACCGCCAGCACCGTGATCGCCAGGAAGATGCCCGGGAACATGATGTTGTGCGGGTAGACGCGGAACAGCAGCCGTCCCTCGGCCATGATGTTCCCCCAGGTCGGCGTTTCCGGCGGGATGCCCACACCCAGGAAGCTCAGGATCGCCTCCACCAGGATCGCCGAGGCACAGATATAGGTGCCCTGGACGATCAGCGGCGCGATGGTGTTCGGCAGCACGTGCCGGATCAGGATCAGCGGCACCCGGGTGCCGACCGAGATCGCCGCCTCCACATAGGGTTCCTCGCGGATCGACAGCACGATGGAGCGCACCAGCCGCACCACGCGGGGGATCTCCGGGATGGTGATCGCCAGGATCACCGTCACCAGCCCGGCATCGGCGAGCGACACCAGGGCGATGGCGAGCAGGATGCCGGGGATCGCCATAAGCCCGTCCATCACCCGCATGACGATGGTGTCGAGCCAGCGGATGTAGCCCGAGACCAGGCCGATCACCAGACCGATGGCGAGCGACAGCACCGCCACCACGATCCCGACGGCGAGCGAGACGCGGGCGCCGTAGATCACCCGGCTATAGGTGTCGCGGCCGAGCGTGTCGGTGCCCATGCGGTAGGTCCATTCCCGCTCGGTGCCGTCGGAGAAGGTCTTCAGATGCTCCACGCCCGGGTTCTTGTTGCGCCAGGCCGGATCGATCGAACTGGGATCCATGGTGTCGAGCAGCGGCGCGCAGAGCGCCATCAGGACCATCAGGCCGAGGACGATGGCGCCGAACATGACGCTGGGGTTGCGGACGAGCTGTTCCCAGACGGTCGCCCTTCGCGAGGCCGCGTCCGCCGAGGCGGCGGAGTCGACGAGATTTTCCGTGCCCTCGGTCAATAGCGGATCCTCGGGTCAAGCAGGCTGTAGGTAAGATCGACCAGCAGGTTGATCATCACGTAGACGAACGAGAACACCATGATGATCGCCTGGATCGTCGGATAGTCGCGGCCGAGTACGGCGTCCACGGTCAGGCGGCCGAGGCCGGGGATGTTGTAGACGCTCTCCGTCACCACCACGCCGCCGATCAGCAGGGCGATGCCGATGCCGATCACGGTGACGATGGGCACCGCCGCGTTGCGCAGCGCGTGCTTGAGCAGTACGGCGTTGGGCGTAAGCCCTTTGGCGTAGGCGGTGCGGATATAGTCCTCGCCCAGGACCTCCAGCACGCTGGCCCGGGTGATGCGGGCGATCAGCGCGATGTAGATCACGCTGAGGGTGATGCTGGGCAGGATCAGGCGGTGCAGGAACGGCCAGAAGCCGTCGGCGATCGATTTGTATCCCTGCACCGGGAACAGGTCGATCTGCATGGCGAACAGGTAGATCAGGATGTAGCCCAGCACGAAGACCGGGATGGAGAAGCCGGCCACAGAGAAGGCCATGACCGCCCGGTCGATCCAGGTGCCGTGCTTGTAGGCGGCGATGACGCCGATCGGGACGGCCACCATGATGGTGAAGATCAGGGTGGTGGTCGCCAGGGCCAGCGTGGGCTCAACCCGCAGCAGGATGAGTTCGGCGACGTCCTTCTTGAAGAAATAGGACTGGCCGAAATCGCCCTGCAGGATGTTCCCGATCCAGATGCCGAGCTGGACCACCAGCGGTTCGTTCAGGCCGAGGCTTTCGCGGATCTCGGCGACCTGTTCGGGCGAGCCGTTGTCGCCGGCCAGGACCGCCGCGGGATCGCCCGGGGTGAGCCGCAGCATGAGGAACACGAAGACCGCCACCATCCCGAGGACCGGGATGGTGGCGAGCAGACGTTGGATGATGAATCCGAACATATGCGGTTATGGCTCCAGCGTCAGGTAGCGTCAGGAGACGGACCGCCGCGTCCCTATTCGGACTTGGCGATGTTCCAGAAGATTGGGAACGGGCCGCCGAGCACGCCGCTCAGCTTGTCGCTCCGCCACGCCGGGACCTGGTACCACTGACCCGCATGGGCGTGGGTGCCGATTTCCATGGCGCGCTCCTGAATGTCTTCCGCGATCGCCTTCTGCTTGCCCTCGTCGGTCTCGGTGGCGAACGCCTCGCGGAGTTCCTCCATCTTCGCGTCGCAGGGCCAGCCGAACCAGGCCTTGTCGCACCCGGCGTTGAAGCCGGCGGCGGAGATCGGGTTCAGGATGTCGGCGGCGGTCCAGGACGTCAGGAAGACGTTCCAGCCCCCTTCGGACGGCGGCTCCTTCTTCGCCCGGCGGGCGACCAGGGTCTGCCAGTCCATCGCCTGCAGATCGACGTTGAAGCCGGCCTGCTTCAGCTTGTCTGCGGCGACCGGACCGAGGTTGTTCAGCACGTCGACGTCGGTCGACTGCATCACCACCACGGGGGTGCCGTCATAGCCGGCTTCCTCGAGCATCTTCTTGGCGCCGTCGATGTCGGACTTCACCACGATCTCGGTGCCGGCGTCGGTGGCGAAGGCCGTGCCGCAGACGAACATGGCCGGGCATTCCTTGTAGTAGTCAGGATTGCCGATGGTGGCCTGGACGAAGTCGACCTGGTTGATCGCCATCAGGGCAGCCCGGCGCAGCTTCACGTTGTCGAACGGCGGATGCAGCCAGTTCATCCGGAACATGTACTGGTTGCCCAGCGGGTTCAGGATCTTGGCGGTGATGTCGTCGTTGCCCTCGAACAGCGGCAGCAGATCGGTGGGCGGGGCTTCCAGATAGTCGACCTCGCCTTCCAGCAGGGCGTTGACCGCGGTCTGGTGGTCCTTGATGGAGACCCACTCGACCCGGTCGACGTTCACGACCTTGCCGCCGGCGGCCCAGCTCGGCTCCTCGGAGCGCGGTACGTAGTCGTCGAACTTCTCGAACACCGCGACGTCGCCCGGCTTCCACTCGTCCTGCTTGAAGACGAACGGGCCGGAGCCGGTGTAGTCGGTGATCTGGTCGGCGGCCGGCGTGTCCGCGACGCGCTTCGGCATCATGAACGGCACGTTGGAGCTCGGCTTGGCGAGCGAGGCGATCACAAGACCGTAGGGCTTCTTCAGGACGATCTCGAAGGTCTTGTCGTCCACCGCCTTGAACTCGGCGACGAACTCCAGGAGCTTCTGGCCCATCGAATCCTTGGCACCCCAGCGCTTGATCGAAGCGATGCAGTCTTCGGAGGTGACAGGCGCGCCGTCATGCCATTTCAGGCCGTCGCGCAGCGTCATCGTGTAGGTGAGCTTGTCGTCGCTGACGGAATAGGTGTCCACCATCTGCGGATGGACGTTGGTGTCGCTGTCCATCGCGAACAGCGTGTCGTACACCATGTACCCATAGTTGCGGGACATGTAGGCCGTCGTCCAGATCGGGTCGACGATCTTCAGGTCCGAGTGCATGACCACGCGGAGCGTGGTTTCGGCCGACGCGGTGGCGTTCAAGCCGAGCGACATGGGCAGCGCGATGGCTGCAGCGAGTGCGGTCTTCCCCGCGGTTTTTCTAAAAATGCGTCCCCAGTTCATTGAGCCCCTCCTTAGGTGGAGTTTCTTGGAAGGCAAAGCCTGAGGGCAATCCGGTACCGAGTCCAGAGAGCTTTTTCGCAGGTGCGGGATGTCGCAAAACGGAGCCGGGCCCGCCGCATTCGAATTGCGGCGGGCCCGGGACCTGTCGTCGTTTCCGTCAGACCGGATCAGGCGACCTTCACCTCGGACAGGAACTGCGCGATCTGGGTCCGAAGGCGATCGCTCTGTCCGGACACGTCGCTGGTCGCCGATCGGACCTCGGCGGCGGCGGAACTGGTCTCCTGGGCGCCGGAGCTGACCGCTTCGATGTTGGAGGAGACTTCCTGGGTTCCCTGGGCAGCCTCCTGGACGCTGCGGCCGATCTCCTGGGTCGCGGAGGACTGCTCTTCGACGGCGGCCGCGATTGCCGAAGAGATCTCGTCGAGACGCTGGACCGTGCTGGCGATCTCTCGGATGGCCTCGGCGGCGCGACCGGTCTCGGTCTGAATTTGCGCCACCTTGTCGGAGATCTCGACCGTCGCCTTTCCGGTCTGGTCGGCGAGCGACTTCACTTCCGTCGCCACCACGGCGAAGCCTTTGCCGGCCTCCCCGGCACGAGCCGCCTCGATCGTCGCGTTCAGCGCCAGCAGGTTCGTCTGTTCGGCGATGTCGCTGATCAGGTCCACGATGTTGCCGACCTGGGCGGCCGCCGTCTCCAGGCCGCCGACGGCCTCGCTCGTGGTCTGCGCCTTGACGGAAGCCTCTCTCGAGATCCGCGTCGACTCGCTGATCTGGTTGCTGATCTCGATGATCGAGGCCGACAGCTCCTCGGCGGCGGAGGCAACGGTCTGCACGTTCGTGGTTGCTTCCTCCGAGGCGCCGGCGACCGCGGTCGAGCGTTCCATGGTCTGTTCGGCGATGCTCGACATCGACTGGGCCGATGCGTCGAGCTGGGTGGTCGCGGAGGAGACCATCTCCAGCATCTCGCTGACGCCGGCGTCGAACGCGGCCGTCAGTTCCTCGATCCGCTTTGCCCGTTCCTCGCGCTTCAGTTGCTCGGCCTTCTGGGCCTCCTCCATCTCACGGTTCTGGATCATGCTCTTCTTGAACACCTCGACGGCGCGCGACATGAGACCGAACTCGTCGCGGCGGTCGACACCAGGAACCTCAACGGACAAGTCCTGATTGGCGAGCCTGTCCATCACGGCCGACAGGGAGATGGCGGTGCCGGAAAGCCGGCGTCCCAGGAACACGGCGATCACACCGCCGAGGGCGAAGCTGATGAGACTGGCGACGGCCACCTCGATCTCGGTCCAGACGATCCGATCCAGCGCGTCTTCCTCGAAGGCGGCTTCCAACGCCACTGCCTTTTCCAGGAAGGTCTCGGTGGCAGCGGCGATCTTGTCGGCATTGGCCTGAAGGGGACCGTTGACGATGTTCCGGATCTGGACCTCGTCCTTATGGGCCGTCTCGACCGCCTCGCGGTAGTCGGCGAACAGGCCCTTCACCTCGTCCAGCAGGGCGACGGTGTCCGGGGTCCGGGCCAGCAACTCCAGATCCGCGAGCGCGGCGTCGGAGATCGCGATTTCCTGGTCCACCAGTTCCTTGACGCTCGTGTCCTTGTGTCCGACCAGGCTGTTGGCATGGAGTTGCAGCAGCAGCAGATGCTCGCGCGCCGTCCCGGCCTTCAGGGCGGCATTCAGATCGCCCGTGGTCACGAACGCCTTCTGCATCTTGTCCATGTCTTCGACGAGAAGCTGACCCTGCGGGATCATCCGGTCGTTCACGAGATGCTTGAACTCGCGCTCCAGGACGGCGGCCGCGGCGAAGTCGGTCTGATACTGGGCGACCGCCTGCTCGATTTCGGTGACGCGCCCGGCGATCTCCGCCGGGATCTCGTAGCTCCGGAGATCCTCGATCTCCTTCTGGATTTCCGCGGCGAGAGACTGGACCGCCTCAGCGTCGCTTTCCTTGCCCTGACTTGCGTACTCTCGGGCATGGCCGTTCATCTTGGCGAACTGCGCCTCGATCTTCGCGGCACTTCCCGCTTCCCTCGCGATCTCCGCGAACTTGTGCACGTCCGACGAGATCTGGGTCAGGTTGAAGAATGTGAGGCCCGCACCCACGACGAATACAGCGATGACCAAGCCGAAGGCGGCCAGGATCCTGAAAAGGAGGGAGTCACGCGTGCGGACGGATTCGGTCGGTCGGTCGGTAGAGAGTGTCGTCATGGCTCGGCATCCTTATTTCGAGCGACTTCATCAGATAAAGCACAGTGTTGTGGTGCTTTTGTTTTGATGGGCTCGGGGTTGGTCTAGGCTGATTTTCAGCGGTTGTAGGTTGAACAGAGATAGTTTCTTCGGCCGAGACCTATGGGCTTAAACTATTAATGATGTGTTTATTGCTCTAATGTAAATATTCATTTATATACAGTATTAGGTTGTAGTTTTGGTTTTCAGCGTTATTCGATGGGAAAAACAAATCGAACATGCAGCTTATGATACTTGTAATGTGACTTAAATTTGTAGAAATATTGGGGTTTAAGAATTGGATCACCTGTCCGGGGGTGAATTTTCGGAAGGTAGCTTTGCATAAATTAATCGATAAAGGTCGTATGGAACCCGCTGGCGGATCCGATCGAGCCCTGCAGAAATCATCCGTGTGAGCTGTTGACACGTGAACAAACCCGCCTAGTGTCATCGGCGGGCCGTCGCTCCCCAACGAGCGATAACATTGAAGGATGAAGCCATGAAGCCGCAGCAGCTGCCGCGGGTACCATTGTTCTCATCCGGACCGTGTGCAAAGCGACCCGGATGGGGCCCCGCTGTACTCTCCGACGCCGCCCTCGGGCGGTCTCACCGTTCCAAGATCGGTAAAGCCAAACTCGGCGACGTGATCGACCGGTCGCGCAAGATCCTGGGCATTCCCGACGACTACCGCATCGGCATCGTGCCGGCCTCAGATACCGGGGCCGTCGAGATGGTGCTGTGGTCCATGCTCGGCGCCCGTGGCGTCGACATGCTGGCCTGGGAAAGCTTCGGCGCCGGCTGGGTCACCGACGTGACCAAGCAGCTCAAGCTCGACGACGTGCGCGTTCTGGAAGCGCCCTATGGCGAGCTCGTCGATCTGGCCGAGGTGGATTTCTCCCGTGACGTGGTCTTCACCTGGAACGGAACGACCTCCGGCGTCCGCGTGCCGAACGGCGACTGGATCCCGGCGGGCCGCGAAGGCTTGGCGATCTGCGACGCCACCTCGGCGGCGTTCGCCATGGACCTGCCCTGGGACAAGCTGGATGTGGTGACGTGGTCCTGGCAGAAGGTGCTGGGCGGCGAGGCGGCCCACGGCATGCTCGTGCTGAGCCCGCGGGCGGTCGAGCGGCTTGAGAGCTACACGCCGCCCTGGCCGATGCCCAAGCTGTTCCGCATGACCAAGGGCGGCAAGCTGAACGAAGGCATCTTCAAGGGCGAGACCATCAACACCCCGTCCATGCTGGCGGTGGAAGATGCGCTCGATACCCTGGCCTGGGCCGAGGAGATCGGCGGGCTCGATGGCCTGAAGGCCCGGTGCAACGCCAACCTCGCCGCAATCGAGCGGTGGGCGGAGGCCTCCGGATGGGTCGGCTTTCTGGCCACCGACAAGGCGATCCGGTCCTGCACCTCGATCTGTCTGTCGATCGTCGATCCGGCATTCCGCTCCCTCTCCGATGAGGAACAGGCCGCGGCCGCCAAGAAGATCGCGACGCTGGTCGAGGCTGAAGGGGCGGGCTACGACATCGCCGGTTATCGCGACGCACCGCCGGGTCTGCGGATCTGGGGCGGGGCGACGGTGGACACCGCCGATATCGAGGCGCTGCTGCCCTGGCTCGACTGGGCCTGGGGCGAGGTGAAGTCCGAGCTCGCGAAAGCGGCGTAGGACAACCGTTCCCTCCGTGCCAGCCTTTGGGTCTCCGCCCGGCGCCCGGATCATGTCCGGGCCCAGGCCGGGATGACGGTATTCCGGTAGCGCCATACTCACCCCGTCATCCCGGGAGACTCCGGACATGATCCGGGGGCTGCCCGGGACCCAGCGGCCTTCTCCAAAATCAGGGTCCGGCCGAGAGCCGTGACCTTCCAAGGGGAGACCCCCATGCCCAAGGTTCTGATTTCCGACAAGCTCAGCGAGCAGGCGGTTGAGATCTTCCGCGCCCGCGGCATCGACACCGATTTCCGTCCCGGTCTTCCGGCCGAAGAATTGCTTTCCGTCATCGGCGAGTACGACGGTCTGGCCGTCCGCTCCGCCACCAAGGTCACCGCAGAGGTGCTGGCCAGGGCGAGCAACCTGAAGGTTGTCGGCCGCGCCGGTATCGGCGTCGACAACGTGGATACCAAGGCCGCGACCGAGCACGGCGTGGTTGTCATGAACACGCCGTTCGGCAACGCGGTCACCACCGCCGAGCACGCCATCGCCATGATGTTCGCGCTTGCCCGCCAGATCCCCCAGGCCGATACCTCCACCCAGGCTGGCAAGTGGGAGAAGTCCAAGTTCATGGGCGTCGAGCTGACCGGCAAGACGCTGGGACTGGTCGGCTGCGGCAATATCGGCTCCATCGTCGCCGACCGGGCGCGTGGCCTGCGGATGCGGGTGCTGGCGTATGATCCGTATCTTTCCGAACAGCGCGCGATCGAACTGGGCGTGCGCAAGGTGGATCTGGAGGAGTTGTTCGCCGAGGCGGACATCATCACCCTGCACACCCCGCTGACCGACAGCACCCGCGGCATCATCAATGCCGAGGCGCTGGCCACGATGAAGAAGGGCGTGCGGATCGTGAACTGCGCGCGCGGCGGGTTGGTGGTCGAGGAGGACCTGCGGGCCGCTCTGGACAGCGGACACGTCGCCGGGGCCGCCTTCGACGTCTTCGTCACCGAGCCTGCGACCGAGAACGTGCTGTTCGGTCATCCGAATGTGGTCTGCACTCCGCATCTCGGCGCGGCCACCTCGGAAGCTCAGGAGAAGGTGGCGCTGCAGATCGCCGAGCAGATGAGCGATTACCTGCTGACCGGGGCGGTGAGCAATGCCATCAACGTGCCCTCTGTCACGGCGGAAGAGGCCCCGATCCTGCGGCCCTACATGCGGCTTGCGGAGCTGATGGGGTCGTTCTGCGGCCAGCTCACCCGGTCCGCCATCCGTTCGATCCAGATCGAGTTGGAGGGCCATGCCGCGGAGTTGAACGCCGACCCGATCAAGGCGGCCGCCATCACCGGCGTGCTGCGCTCTCAGGTCGACAGCGTCAACATGGTGAACGCGCCGACGATGGCCCATCAGCGCGGCATCGACATCAGCGTCACCCGTCACGACCGCGAGCCGGATTATCAGACCCTGCTGCGCGTCACCGTGACCACCGGGACCCGCACCCGCGAGGTCGTGGGTACGCTGATCGGCGGCGACAAGCCGCGTCTGGTCGGCGTGCAGGGTATCGGCGTGGAGGCCGATTTCGCGCCGCGCATGCTGTATGTCCGCAACTATGACAAGCCGGGCTTCATCGGGGCGTTGGGCTCGATGTTGGGCGAGGCGGGGGTGAATATCGCCACCTTCCACCTCGGGCGCCGGGAGTCTGGGGGCGAGGCGATCGCCCTGGTCGAAGTGGACCAGCGGGTCGATGATGCGGTTCTCGCCTCGGTGAAGGCACTGCCTCAGGTGGTCCGGGTCGACTCCCTGTCCTTCTGACGCCTTACAACAGGCTGTCCCGGAAGAGCCGGCCGCTTTCCGGGACAGCCTGGCCCAGAAATCATGTCCAAGAGCGCGATCGGTTCAGATCGAAACGATCTGAACCGTGATTTGCTCTAGAGCAGATCGTGCGGTGACGGGATCACTTCGTGATCGCGTCAGCGCGCGTGAATCCGCTCTATTTTATTGTTTTAGAGGCAAATTCACTGACCATACTGAATCATGAGATGATTCAGTATGGTCAGATTTGGCTCTAGAAATCGCGTGGTAGGCGGTTCGCTCTGCCGACGCGCAGGGATTGCGGCGTGCTCCCGCGGTCCGGAAGTCTTCCCATTCGTTCATTCAGCCGTCTCGCAGACATCTCGCGCCAGGCCGGACGGTCGGCGCTGCACTTCTGTCGGGCTTCAACACTCGTTTCGCCCTGTTCCAGCGGCGGGTCGATCAGCAGTGGAGGACACAATTCCGAATAATATAATATTCATATTTCGAATAGTCAGACTGACCTATTATACTCTTTAATAGAGAATTTTGGAACAATAAAACGACTATTGAGGATATAATAAATTTAGATATTCTATTAAAACGATTCAGCGACTCAGCCTACCGACACCCCCCAACCGGGATGATCTCGGAAGCACGGCAGACACCATATGGACGTTCGACTCGCACCAATGTCTGACTTGGGTGGGCCACCCGTCGGAGGGGATTCCCGGCCGCCGGTGCTGCGGTGTTTGAACCCGAGTTTTGCAGAGAAAGTCGATATTTTACAAAGGAGTATGGGGTGCGAGCTTCTGTTCGTCGATCGCGGCGTACAGTATAGCGCGACGCTGATCCGCGGGCTGAGGCACGGCATCGAGCTCGTCCGGCTTCCCCATCGCGGCGACGGTCTGGCGGCAATGGCCAGTGCCATGACACGGCACGGCTCGATCAAGGCCTTGCACATTCTGTCCCATGGGTCGCCGGGCGCGCTTAGGTTGTGCGGGTCGGTTGTCGATGAGGTCGCGTTGGACGCCGCGGTTGGATATGTTGACAGCATCCGTTCGCGCCTTGCCGTCGGGGCCGAACTGCTGATCTACGGCTGCTCGGTGGCCAAGGGCGACACAGGGGCCGCGTTCGTCGAAAGGCTGGAGCGGCTGTTCGACTGTCCGGTCCGGGCCTGCGGCCAACCGGTCGGCGGCGATGCGCTCGGCGGCGTGTGGCCGGAGACCGCCACGATCCCCCTGGCATTTGGTCGGCGAGCCCGCGCGGTCTATCCGGCACTCTTGGCGACGGAGACGTTTCCCGACGCTTCGGCCTTCCGTGTCTATTCGACGCTGACCCCTTACGAGGAGGGTGCGGTCACGGTGCGGCTCGAACCGTCGGACCTGTTTACCCCATTGTCTTCCCCGCCTGAAAAAGATGTCGGCCTGGCGGTTCCCGCCTTCAACGTTGACACCATCCCGCCGCGAACCCTGGCGCCGCCGGATCTGGTGGCGACGAGCGATCTCGGCGTCTCGTCGAGCGACAATGTCACCAGTTCGCCGACTCAGGAGTTTTCCGGGTCGGCGGTGTCCGGCGACATCGTCAGCATCCTGGTCGGCGGCGTAACGGCCAACACGGTCACCGCCGTCGGGGGCTCCTGGACCTATACCCACACGCTGACGGCAGGATCCTACGCGATCACCGTTCAGGCGACGGACACGGCCGGAAATGTGGGCGCCCGTTCCTCCGCGCTTGAGCTGGTCATCGATACTTCGGCGCCGGGAGTGGCACTAAAGCCGGATTTATTTGCCGCAGGTGACAGCGGCTCAAGTAACTCCGACAACATCACGAACCTCTCTCAGCCGACCGTTTCCGGAGTTGGTGCGGCACCAGACAGTGTTGTGCACGTGCTTGTCGACGGAGCGACTTTGGGAAGTGTCGTGGCCGATTGGGTGGGAGACTGGGTCTATGCATTCTCCAGCCCGCTGAGCGAGGGGCCTAACGTGATTACCGCCGTTGCAAGCGACGTGGCGGGCAACACTGCGGCCCCCAGCCCCGGGCTCACGGTGGTGCTCGATACCACCGCACCCGCTCTCGCCGCTCCCGACCTTTTCGCAGCTTCCGATACCGGCATTTCGGCCACCGACAACATCACCAATTCGCCGACCCACCAGTTCACCGGCTTCGCGTCAAACGGCGACGTGATCCGCATCTTCGTTGATGGGCGGACGGTCAACACGGTGACCGCGACGGATGGGTCCTGGTCCTATACTCATACGCTGGGACCGGGCACCTACGACGTGACGGTGCAGGGCAGGGACCTAGCCGGCAATGTTGGTGCCGCATCGCCGGCGCTCAGCCTGACCGTCGACACGACAGCCCCCGGTATCCTCGCCGCGCCGGACCTCCTGGCCGCCAGCGACACCGGTGTGTCCTCCCTCGACAACATCACGACCGCCGCCATTCAGCATCTGACGGGATCGGCGGCCAGCGGCGACATCGTCAGTGTCCTGGTCGACGGCGTCACCTCGAACACGGTCCTGGCGTCCGGCGGGTCCTGGTCCTATGCCCACACCCTCGCGGAGGGCAGCTACGAGATCGCGGTCCGGGCCACCGATGCGGCCGGAAATACCGGGCCGATCTCCGAGGCTCTGTCGGTGACCGTAGACACCACCGCACCAGCGGCAACCCCCGACCAGCCCAATCTGTCGCCGGCGAGCGACAGCGGCTCCAGCGCAACCGACAACATCACGAATGTGACGCGGCCCACCATCGTCGGCGCCGGTGCGGGCGCTGGCGGGCTGGTCCGCGTTCTCCTGGACGGGGATGAGGTCGGCGTGGCGACGGCCGACGGGGTAGGGGCCTGGAGCTTCACCTTTGCCGAGGCGCTGACGGACGGTAGCCGGAGCATCATCGTGCTCTTCGAGGACGTGGCGGGCAATCGCGGTCCGGCGAGCCCGGCCCTGGTTCTGCAGGTCGATTCCGTGGCGATCGCGCCCGACCTTCCGGATCTGGTCGCCGCCAGCGACACAGGTCTCAGCAACTCTGACAACATAACCACCGTCGCGAACCCGACGATCCAGGGTGCCGGGGCGGAGACCGGCGCGCGGCTCCACATACTCGACGACGGCGTGACGGTCGGCAGCGTGACCGCCACCGATGCCGGGGCGTGGAGCTATAGCTTCACCTCCGGCCTGTCGGAAGGCGTCAACGCCATCACGGTTATTCAGACGGACCTGGCCGGCAACGCCAGCCCGGTCTCGCCGAGCCTGAGCGTCGTCCTGGACACCACCGCCCCGACCGCCCTCGCCGCACCGGACCTGCTGGGGGAGAGCGATGCCGGGGTTTCCGCCACGGACAACGTTACCGCCTCCACCACCCAGGTCCTCACCGGCTCCGCGACCGACGGCGACCACGTGCATGTCATCGTCGACGGCGTGACCGGCGGCACGGTCGTCGCCTCGGGCGGGTCGTGGTCCTATGCCCTTACCCTTGGGGAGGGCAGCTACGCCGTCGCTGTCGGTGTTACCGATGCGGTCGGCAATGTCGGGCCGGTTTCCAGCAGTCTCGGTCTCGTCGTCGACACGACCGCGCCGGCCGCGTCGGGGCCGCCCGACCTGATCGCGACCAGCGACAGTGGGACGAGCGCCACGGACAACCTCACGAATGTCGCGACGCCGACCGTGTCGGGCGATGGGGCCGAGGTGGCGGCGCTGGTCCATATCCTGGTTGGCGGCACGACAATGGGCTCGACGGTCGCCGGCACGACGGGCGCATGGAGTTTCACCTTGTCCGAAGCGCTGGCCGACGGAACCCATGCCATCTCCGTCGTCGCCGAGGACATTGCCGGGAACGAGGCGGCGTCCGGCCAGACGATGACCATCGAGATCGACGGAACCGCGCCGGCCGCGCCCCCTGCGACGGCCGTGCCGGATCTGATCGACGCCAGTGACGACGGTGCCAGCGGGACGGACAACGTCACCACAATCGCCACCCCGAGCTTCTCCGGGACGAATACGACCGCCTCGTCCGTGCACGCCCTGCTGGCGAACGGGGTGACGATCGGCGGTTTTGTCAGCGAGGCGGACGGCAGCTATCAGGTCACGGCGCGGTCCCTGGCGCCGGGCGGCTATGGCATCACCATTCGCGAACTCGACGCCGCCGGCAATGCCTCGGCGGACTCCCAAGCGCTGACCCTGACCGTTGCCGCACCGCCCAGCAGCGGGGGAGGCGGCGGCTCTGGTGGCGGTGGTGGAAGCGGCGGGGGCGGAGGTGGCGGCGGAGGCGTGGTCGCTCCGCCAGCACCGCCCACACCCCCGACGGTACCGTCCGTGCCGGCGACAACCAACACGACCACCACCACGACGACGTCCAGCACCGGGGCGGTCGTCACCACGCAGACCCAGACAATCCAGAACACCTCCACCACGGCGACCGCCTCTGCATCCCTCGTCCAGAACACGGGGTCCGGCGGAAATGCCGTCACCGCCACCCTTCCGGCCCAAACATCGATCATCGCGGAAGGTCCGAGTGCCGCCCAGACGCCGGAAGACGCCCTGTCCACCCTGCTCGCGGCGGCGGATGCCCGGCAGGCCGGGAGCGGCGCGGAGTTGATCTCCGGTCTGCAGACCTTCATCAGCCGGCTGGGAACCACTGCGACGCTCGATGTGCGCACACTCGTCCCGACCGCCACGGTGACAAGCCTGTCGGCCCCGATCGCCATTTCCGGCACCCAGTCCGACGGTGCAGCCGGATCCGAGGCCTTCGTCATCGATGTGCGGTCCCTGCCCGTCGGTTCGGTCCTGCAGCTCGACAACATCGCATTCGCCAGCATCATCGGCTCGGCCACGGTGAACGGCGGCAGCGGCGACAACTTCGCGACGGGGGACAGCGCCTCCCAGTTCATCTCCCTCGGGGAAGGCGACGACACGCTGCTCGGCGGCGATGGCGACGACACGATCGGCTCCGGCTCCGGAGACGACAGTCTGGACGGCGAAGGCGGCAACGACCGGGTCTTCGGAGGAGAAGGCAATGACACCGTCGTCGGCAGCGCCGGGGCCGACGTGGTCTACGGCAATCAGCAGGCGGACCTGCTCTACGGCAACCGGGACAGCGACACGCTGTTCGGCGGCCAGGAGTCCGATACGCTGTACGGCGGCAAGGACGATGACGTTCTGTACGGCAATGTCGCCGGGGACAGCCTGTCGGGACAGCTCGGCAACGACACGCTGTTCGGCGGCCAGGGGGACGATCTGCTCCGGGGCGGGGAGGGGGACGACCGGCTGGTCGGCAACCGGCACGACGATACCCTCTCAGGGGGCGTCGGGGACGACTCCCTTTCCGGCGGCGCCGATGCGGACGTGCTCTGCGGCGGGGTCGGGGACGACCGGCTGAACGGAGGGGAGGGCGACGACACGCTCTATGGCGGCGCTGCCGGCGGTTCCGTGGGGATCGACGTGCTCGACGGCGGTGCGGGCAACGACGTCCTGATCGGCGGGGCGGGTGTTGACTGGATCTATACCGGCTTCGGCCGGGACGCCGTCTATATCGAGGCGTCCAACGGCTTCGACGTGATCGTCGATCTGGACGTCGCCGCCGGCGACATCGTGCACATCGCGACCAACGTCAACGGCTCGGGGCTGGTCAGCTTCGCCGGGATCCGGGCGGCCGCCGGCGACAATACGGATGGCGACGCCGAGATCGATCTCGGCGGCAACAACTACGTTCGGATCATGGGGATGACCAGCGCCCAGTTCACCTCCGACATGTTCCAGTTCTTCTGAGGCTCCCGGTCTTATGAGGTCCCAGGTCCTATAAGGTGCCCGGTCTTCTGAGGATCCTGGAACCGCTCGGTACCGGCGTGTCACCGGCCTTCCTGTATCAGCGGCCTTCCTGTGTCAGCGTCAGCAGGCCGAGCCGCGCGCCGGTGTCGGCGTCGAGCAGCAGGATTGCCGTGCCGCCGCCCGACAGCGCCAGCCGGACCACCAACCGCCGGCCGTCGGCCTGCACGTCGACCACACGGGACCGCGCCGGGATGGCGATGTCCTGTGTGCCCGGCGCACCGGGAGCCGCGGTGGCGGCGGCGGCGGGCGAGGGTGTAACCGGTGCGGTGGCCTGCGGCTCCTCCCCCGCGCCGGAGAGGCGCTTGGCGATGGTGACGCCGATCACCGCCAGCCCGACCACGATCATGATCCCCATCACGACGCTGGCGATCTTGACGACGCCGAGATACGGGACCTCACGCCGCTTCTCCCCGGAAGGGCCTTCGCCTATGGTGCCGCTCATGAGCGATGATCCCATCCTGTCTGATGCCGACGCCCTGGCGCCGGATGCCGAAATTCTGGTTGTCGAAGCCTCCGGCGACGTCCTGGCGGCTTTGCCGGCCGATCGTCTGGATCGCTGGCTCGCCGGCGCGGTCGAGCGCCTGGAGGAGGCGCCGCTGCTGTCCCGATCCCGGTTGAAGTCCTTGATCCAGCAGGGAAATGTCAGCGACGGTGCGACGACGATAACCGACCCCTCGGCGGCGGTCAAACTGGGTGCGCAGTACCGCATCACCCTGCCGCCACCGGAGGATGCCGAGCCCGAGGGCCAGGACCTGCCGCTGACGGTGCTGTTCGAGGATGCAGACCTGATCGTCATCGACAAGCCGGCGGGTATGACGGTCCATCCGGCCCCCGGGTCGCCGCGCGATACGCTGGTGAACGCGCTGATCTCCCATTGCGGCGACAGCCTGTCCGGCATCGGCGGGGTCCGGCGGCCCGGGATCGTGCACCGCATCGACAAGGACACTTCGGGGCTGCTGGTGGTGGCCAAGACCGATCGGGCCCATGCGGCACTGGCGGCCCGCTTCGCCGCCCATGACATCGACCGGGCCTACCGGGCGGTCTGCTTCGGCCATCCGGTGCCGCCGGCCGGCACCATCGACGCGCCCGTCGGCCGCCATCCCAAGGACCGCAAGCGCATGGCCGTGGTGAGCGAGGCAAAGGGTCGCTACGCGGTGACCCATTACCGATCGCTGGAGCGGCCTGACGGGGCGGCCCTGCTGGAATGCCGGCTGGAGACCGGCCGCACCCATCAGATCCGGGTGCATCTGAGCCATATCGGCCATCCGCTGATCGGCGATCCGGTTTATGGCCGCGGACACGGGGGGCGGGTGTCGCGGATTCCGGCCGGCGCGCGCGAGGCGGTCCGGCATTTTCCCCGCCAGGCCCTGCATGCCGCGGTACTCGGCTTCGACCACCCGGTGACCGGCGAGCCGCTGAGTTTCGAAAGTCCGCTGCCCGAGGACCTCATCACGCTTCTGCGAGCGTTGCGCGGTGCCTGACGGGCTGCCTTCAAATTGCCACCGCAGACCCTAAATATAGGATCTGCGGGAGCGGGTCTTCGCGTGCCCGGCTTTCTCTAAAGACCTTGGAATTAGACGACCGAACCGGAAGGAAACCGCATGGCGTCGAGCGGCAACACACTGCCCACGATCAGCGTCGAAGGCAATCTGTCACGGTACCTGCAGGAAATCCGCAAGTTTCCGATGCTCGAGCCGGAGGAGGAGTACATCCTCGCCAAGAACTGGCGCGAGCATGAGGATACGGACGCGGCCCACAAGCTAGTCACCAGCCACCTGCGCCTCGTGGCGAAGATCGCCATGGGCTATCGCGGCTACGGTCTGCCGGTCGCCGAGCTGATCTCCGAGGGCAATGTCGGCATGATGCAGGCGGTGAAGCGGTTCGATCCGGAACGCGGCTTCCGCCTGGCGACCTATGCCATGTGGTGGATCCGCGCGTCGATCCAGGAGTACATCCTGCATTCCTGGTCGCTGGTGAAGATGGGCACCACCGCCGCTCAGAAGAAGCTGTTCTTCAACCTGCGCAAGCTCAAGGGCCAGATGCAGGCGATCGAGGACGGCGACCTGTCGCCGGACAAGGTCACCGCCATCGCCGAGCGGCTGGACGTGACCGAGGCCGACGTCGTCTCTATGAACCGCCGCCTGGCGAGCCCCGACCACTCGCTGAACGCGCCGCTGCGGATCGACGGCGAGGGCGAGTGGCAGGATTGGTTGGTCGACGACAACCAAGTCAGCCAGGAGACACGTCTGGCCGAGGACGAGGAACTGCAGAAGCGGCGCCTGCTTCTCAACAAGGCCATGGAGACCCTGAACGACCGCGAACGTCACATCCTGACCGAGCGGCGCCTGCGCGACGACCCGACCACCCTGGAGGATCTGAGCCAGGAATACGGCATCAGCCGCGAGCGGGTCCGCCAGATTGAGGTACGGGCCTTCGAGAAGCTGCAGAAGTCGATCAAGAACGCCGCGATGGAACAGAAGCTCCTGAAGGATCATGCCTAAAGCACGATCGGTTCAGATCGAATCATTCTGAACTGTATTTCAATACACTGAAAACTCCGCAAACGACGCGCGGGTGCGAAGGACCTACTCTTCGCGCCCGCCGCCCCGCCGGGCTCCCTTCTTGGCGTCGTCCTCGTCCCGGTCGGCGCTACCGGCCACGCCCGGCCCCCATTCCTCCACCAGATCCCGCTGCCGCCGCCGCAGCCGCTCGACCCGCTGGTCGGCGCGCATGGCGATGAACATGCCGACGATCCCCGGCGCGACGAAGTAGATCGCCCAGCCGATTGCGGCCGCCCCGAACATCACCAGCCAGGTGAAGGGCGAGCTGATCACCTGGAACGCATGCTCATAGGTATGGTCCTGGGTCCACAGCTCGATCAGGAACGGCAGCACACCGGTGAAATTTATGCAGCCGACGCAGAGGGTCGCGTATTTCTCCCGCCGCCGGTCGGTGAGCATGGCGGCCAGGGTCGGCGTCATGCCGATCACCAGCAGCATCATCGACGGCAGGAACAGAACGGCGCCGCCGGCGACGAGCACGAACATGATGGTCTTGGTGGCGGCGGAGCTGGCGGCGTTGGCACTCATCGGGGGCTAGGGGTCCTGGATCAGGTAAAAGGCGTTACAGCATGAACATGACGATGATGGCGGTCGATCCCAGGCTCCCCACGACACCCGAGGTGACGGCGGCGACCTGCTCGCCCAACTCGGTCGCCATATGTTCCCGGTTGTTCAATTCCAGGGTGAGCTGCTCGATCTGCGCGCCGCAGTAACGGTGCTCCTGCTGGGCCTGGGCATAGCCGTGCTGGTCGCGCTGGATCGCCTTCTGGTCGGCATAGATCGCCTGCAGCTCCATCAGCATGCCGGTTTCCGCGGCCCGGGCGACGTTCGCCTCGATGGCCTTGCGCTGCTTGAGATTGTGGAAGCTGTTGACCGCCGGCTCCATCAGCTCCGCGAACCAGGCGGCCAGGGTCGGCGCCGGGCCGTTCTTGCTCATGGTCTGGATCCGGGCCAGCAGCGAAAGGGCGGCGAGGATGTGGTCGGTGCCGCCCTGGTTGTTGTTGGAGAGGGCGCGCAGGTGTCGCTCGTCCACGTCGGCGGTGCGGGCGGCTGCGAACGCGGCGATGTGCCGGTCGATCGGCATGCGCGGCCGGTCCCGACTCTTCGAGGCGCCTTCCAGGGCCGGGATCAGCCGGTCGATGGTGGTGACGAAGAACGGCTCGATCAGCGGCGACTGACAGTGCAGGTGCTTGTTCAGCTCGTACAGCACCCGCTCGATGCCGTAGCCGATGCCGGTCATGTTCAGCGGTACTGGCAGTTTGTCGAACAGGCCGTACATCTCGTTCAGATCGGCGCGGTTGCGGGTCTGCAGCGACATCCAGGCGCCGATGAACTTTCCATTGATGAAGTCGGCCACCTTCTGGCGGATGTCCTCGCGGTCGAAGCCGATCGCCAGCGCCGCACCGACGCCGTCCACATGGGCGCTGAAGCCCTTGTGGCGCAGGGGAGCGTTCGCATCCAGGGCCATGCAGGCGCGGGTGACCAGCCGGGGGTTCTCGCTGTCCGGGGTCTTGGCCAGGAGGGCCTGGCTGCCCAGGGTCTTGTTCATGGCGTCGATGACCCGCTCGTCGGTGAGGCTGCGGCGGATCCAGTTGTCGAAGTCCTGGCCGCGCACCACCTCGCCGGCTACCAGCCAGTTGCGGCCCAGCGCCTCGGCGACCGACCGCACGTTGTCGTGGTCGCGGCCGGCGATGTTGATCGGGCGCGCCGCCTTCGGCGGCAGCTTCGCCTGCTTCGGCGTGAGGCGGCGGCCGCCGATCCACAGCTCGACCTCGCGCACCGACCAGCGGTCCTTCGGGTCGTCGGCGAGCAGGCCGCGCAGCAGCTCGACCATGTTCATCTGAATCCGGTGGCCGGCGGTGAGCGCGGCGTAGGAGCTGATGGCGATCTTCCGCTCGATGATCTCCGTCGGTGACATCGCGTGCTGCGGATTGCGGCCGAGCAGCAGGAAAATGACGCAGACTCCGATGGCGTAGAGGTCGTCGGAGACGCCACCCCGGCCGCGCGCCTCCGGATCGGCCATGCCCTGTTCCAGGGTCTCGCAGAAGGTCGGATTGTGCAGGCCGGGCGGGGCGGTGAGCGCGTCGCCCAGGATGATGTGACGCTTGCCGGAATCCGAATAGAACAGGTTGTCCGGCCGGATCGCGCGG
Organism: Thalassobaculum salexigens DSM 19539; assembly: GCF_000423805.1. Lineage (NCBI taxonomy): Bacteria > Pseudomonadati > Pseudomonadota > Alphaproteobacteria > Rhodospirillales > Thalassobaculaceae > Thalassobaculum > Thalassobaculum salexigens. The sequence continues at coordinate 420,826 of NZ_KE384094.1, read as the reverse complement.
TGCGGCACGCCGCGGGCCGACATGTCCCGCAGCACGCCCATCGCGGGGGTGAGAAAGTTGCGGGTGATGACCTCGTCGCTCATCGGCTCGATCGTGTCGGAGATCTTCGACGCGATACGGCCGCCGAGCGGCTTTTCGTAGACCACCACCGCCAGGCGCCGGTTGAGGGGACGCCAGGTGACCACCCCCCATTCCACGAGGCGGATCAGCCCGTTGGTGGTGAACCCGCGCATGGATTCCAGATCGTCGTGGCGATGCGGGATGCTCGGATCGCAGACATAGGCGATCATCTCGCCCTGGCTTTCCCGCCGGGCTTTCGCGGCATAGGCCGCCGCGTTCTGGATATTGAACTCAGGGAGCGGGTGATCGGCGTCGATCTCGACCCGCTCCTTGAGGACGATTGGCTCCGCCACGTGAGGATCCTCCAGCCGCGCGAATCAGGACGCGCGGCCGAAGTCTAGCACGCGGTTCGGCGAGGTCGAAGACCCGCGCCAGCCGCCGGTTGTGTGGTTAAGATCAGTCGGCGAACGGGTCTTCCATGAGGATCGTGTCCTCGCGCTCCGGCGAGGTCGACAGCAGGGTGACCGGCGCGCCGATCAGTTCTTCCACCCGACGGATGTACTTGATCGCCGGTGCCGGAAGCTGACCCCAGGAGCGCGCGCCCTTGGTGCTCTCGCTCCAGCCCTCGATGGTCTCGTAGATCGGCTCCACCCGCTGCTGGGCGCCCATGCCGGCCGGGAAGTAGTCGATGGTCTCGCCGTCCAGCTTGTAACCGGTACAGACCTTCAGCTCGGTCAGCCCGTCCAGGACGTCCAGCTTGGTCAGCGCGATGCCGGTGATGCCGCCGGTGCGCACCGCCTGGCGGACCATCACGGCGTCGAACCAGCCGCAGCGCCGGGCCCGGCCGGTGACCACGCCGAACTCCCGGCCGCGCTCGCCCAGCAGCTTGCCGATCTCGTCGGTCAGCTCGGTCGGGAAGGGGCCTTCGCCGACCCGGGTGGTGTAGGCCTTGGCGATGCCGAGCACGGTGCCGATGGAGGTCGGGCCGATGCCGGAGCCGGTGGCGGCCTGGCCGGCGACGGTGTTGGAGGATGTCACGAACGGATAGGTGCCATGATCGACGTCCAGCATCACCGCCTGGGCGCCCTCGAACAGGATACGCTTGCCGGCGCGCCGGGCGGCGTCGAGCCGCTCGGAGACGCGGCAGGCATAGGGCAGGATCTTCGGCGCGATCTCCATCAGCTCGGCGACCAGTTTGTCGGCGTCGATCTCCGGCTGGCCGAGGCCGCGCAGATAGGCGTTGTGGTGCTCGGCGAGATAGGCGGCCTTGGCCTTCACCGTCTCCGGCTCGGCCAGATCGCCGACGCGGATCGCCCGGCGGCCGACCTTGTCCTCGTAGGCCGGGCCGATGCCGCGGCCGGTGGTGCCGATCTTCTTGTCGCCGCGCGCGCTCTCGCGCGCCTGGTCGAGCATCCGGTGCACCGGCAGGATCAGGGCGGCGACTTCGGAGACCTGCAGGTCCTCGGGGGTGAGGACGATGCCCTGCTCCTCGATCCGCTGCTTCTCGGCGACGAAGGCCCAGGGATCGACCACCACGCCGTTGCCGATCACCGACAGCTTGCCCTTGCGGACCACGCCGGAGGGCAGGAGGCTCAGCTTGAAGGTCTGGTTGCCGATGACCAGGGTATGGCCGGCGTTATGGCCGCCCTGGAACCGCACGACCACGTCGGCGCGCTCCGACAGCCAGTCGACGATCTTGCCTTTGCCCTCGTCACCCCACTGGGCGCCGATCACCGCGACATTGCTCATACCGTTGTCCTCAGTCTTGCGAGCCGCTCCGGCCCGAGCTCAGTTCAGCGCGGCCACCTGGCCGTCGCGCAGAATGAAAGTGCAGCCCATGCGCCGGGCCTCGGCCTCGGCATCGTCCGCCGGTGTCAGCCCGGCCACCGTGATCCGGCCGTCTCGGCGCAGCGCCGCCGCCTGATCGCGCGGCGTGCCGTGCGGCACGAAGACCGTCTGCGGCTTCTTCGGGTCGGGCAGCGCCTGCAGCACCCGCTCCAGATACAGGGTGAAGCCGGTGGCCGTGCCCTCGGGGTCGTGGTTCGGCCGGTAGCGTCCGCCGCGGCCCATCTCGGCCCGCACGCCGCGGGCGAACAGGCTGAAGGCGATGCCGGTGTGATACTCGAACCCGCGGTTCTCGGCCGGGTCCAGGGTGATGGAAAGGTCGGGCTCGACCGCGGTCACCAGCTCGACCACCTCGGTCAGCCGGTCCAGTGCTTCGCGGGCATCTCCGGGGAGGTCAAGCCGGGACAGGGCCTGCATCGCTTCGGTGCGCGGTCCGGCGGCCTCCAGCAGGCCGACCAGCACGGCGGCACCGTCACCGGCGATTTCCTCCACCGCAGCCACGTCCTTGCGGTCGATCGCCTGGCGCAGGGCGGAGAGCGGTTTTGCCGGCAGGCCGAGCTTGGCCAGCACCGAGGGCACCAGAGTCGGCACCATGAGGTCGAGGGAGATGCGTTCCACGCCGACCGCGCGCAGGGCCTCGATCGCCACCAGGATGATCTCGGCATCGGCCTCGGCGGTCGGGCTGCCGATCAATTCGGCGCCGACCTGGACGACCTCGCGTTCCGGGTTGAGCTGGTTGGCGGTGGTGCGCAGCACCTCGCCCGCATAGCAGAGCCGCACCGGGCGCGGCGCGTTCTTCAGCCTTGTGGTGGCGATGCGGGCCGCCTGCGCCGTCATGTCGGCGCGCAGGCCCATCATGCGCTGGGAGATCGGGTCCATCAGCCGGAACACGCGCTCTGCCGTGGCGGCACCGGGCCCCTGGAGCAGGCTGGTCTCGAACTCGATCAGGGGCGGCTTGACCCGCAGGTAGCCGTGACCGGTGGCGGTCGACATCATGGCGTCGATCAGCCGGGCCTCGTTGGCCGCGTTCGGGGCGAGGATGTCGCGAAACCCCGCCGGCAGAAGGGCGGTCAGGGCAGGATCCAGGACGGGATCGTCGGTCACGGGACGCAGATACCTTCGGGTCGTCGCAGTTCCACCGTCAGGTGGCGCCCTCTGTTAGAGGAAAGCGCGCGCCAGGGCAACGGGGGAGGCGGGATTCCTCCCCCACCCACTCTTCTCCGTCTTCCCGACCATGTGCCGGGACCGAGGCGAGCGGCGTGCCGGAGCGCCGGAGGAGGATCGTTCCGGCGTTCCAGCGCTCCTCGCCCTGGGCCCCGGGGCAGGCCCGGGGAGACGGTTGTGGGGGAGGGGGTGCCGGAGTGCCGGGTGCCCTTACCGCGATACTCCCTGTCTTCCCGGCTTTGCGCCGGGACCGAGGGAAGCCGCGTGCTGGAGCGCTGGAACGATCTCCCCCGGCGCTCCGGCATTCCTCATCCTGGGCCCCGGCACGGGGCCGGGGAGACGGGCAGGGTAGGGCTGTGCGGTCAGTCGACCCGCTTGCCGTCCTGGTAGCGGTACCAGCCGCGGCCGTAGCGGCGGCCGAGGCGGCCGGCGGCGTGGAGCTGCTTGATGGTCGGCCGGGTGTGCATCCGGTCGCCATAGGCGTCTTCCAGGATCTGGCTGACCTTCAGGGTCAGGTCGATGGTGATGTTGTCCATCAGCTCGAACGGGCCGACCGGGTGGCCGAGGCCGAGGCGGCAGCCGGTGTCGATATCGGCCGGGGTGGCGGCCCCTTCCTCGACCAGGCGGATCGCCTCGTCCCACATGGCGAACAGGATGCGGTTGACCGCGAAGCCGACCACGTCCTTGACCTGGATCGGGGTCTTGCCCGGCAGCTCGACCATGGCGGTGGCGCGCTTCACCACCTCCGGATCGCTGTCCATGCCGCTGATCACTTCCACGAGCTTCATCCGGCTGACGGGGGAGAAGAAGTGCAGGCCGAGGAAATTGCCCTGGCGCTCCTCGGAGAAGTACGAGGCCAGCACCGAAATCGAGATCGACGAGGTGTTCGACGCGATGATCGCGTCCTTCTTGCAGACCTTGTCGAGCTCCTTGTAGAGCGCGCCCTTGGCCTCCTGGTCCTCGGTGATCGCCTCGATCACCAGGTCGCAGTCGCCATAGGTCGACACGTCGGTGAAGGTCTCGATATTGGCCAGCGCGCGGGGCTTGTCCTCCTCGGCGAAGAAGCCGCGGCCGATGCCGGAATCCAGCGTCTTCTCCAGCTTGGCCATCGCCTTGTCGACGTATTCCTGGCTGGCGTCCATCAGCCGGACCTTGACGTCGGCGAGCGCGAAGACCAGCGCGATTTCGGAACCCATCATGCCGGCGCCGCATACGCCGAGACGTTGGATGGTCATGGGATCGTCCTCCAGAACGGGTGAGCCACAAAGCGGCGGAATGTCTTAATAGGTGAGACGGCGATTCACGGCTCAGATCGTTTCGATCTGAACCGATCGCGGTCTAGAACCAGCTCTCTTGCACATCGACAAGCGTGGCGTCGAGAGATTGCAGCAGCCGGGCGCGCTGTTCGGCCCGCGGCAGCTCCCAGCGGGCGACGTAGCGGGCCGCGGCCAGCTTGCCCTGGGCGAAATCCCCGCCCTCCCGCGCGGCGGCGATCGCCTGCCGTGTCCAGATCCAGCCGAACACGGTCAGCCCGGCGAGGTCCATATAGGCCTCGGCATTGGCGAGATGGTGGATCGGGCCGATCTCGGGGGCGGCCTGGGTCAGTTCGCGGGTGGTCTCGACCAGCCAGTTGCGGGCGATGCGGGTGGCGTCGCGGATCTCTGCGGTCTCGGGGATATCGGCGGCCTGGATGATCGTGTCGTCGATCGCCTCGATCACCGCGGCGAAGGCGGCGCCGTGGTTCTGCGCGGCCTTGCGGCCCAGCAGGTCGATCGCCTGGATCGCGTTGGTGCCCTCGTGGATCGGGTTCAGCCGGTTGTCGCGGTAGAACCGCTCGACCGGGAAGTCGCGGGTGTAGCCGTAGCCGCCGAAGATCTGGATGGCGTTGTGGTTGGCCACCAGTGCCTGGTCGGAGAACCAGGCCTTGATGATCGGCGTCAGGAAATCGAGCATCAGGCCCTCGCGCCGCCGGATGTCGGGCGCGGGGTCGTGGTTCATCCGGTCGATGCGCATGGCCAGGTCCAGCGCCAGCATCAGCCCGCCCTCGGCCACCGCCTTCTGCTGCAGCAGCATGCGTTTGACGTCGGCATGCTCGATCAGCGGCAGTTGCGGCGTGGTCGGGTCCTTGTCGCCCGGATGGCGGCCCTGGGGCCGCTCGCGGGCATAGGCCAGGCTCTCCAGATAGCCCCGATAGGCCAGCATAATGGCGCCGAAGGCCACGCCGACCCGGGCCTCGTTCATCATGTGGAACATCTGCAGCAGGCCCTTGTTCGGCTCACCGACGATCCAGCCGATGCAGTCGTCCTCCTCGCCGAAGCTGAGCGCGGTGTTGACCGTGCCGCGATAGCCCATCTTGTGGTTCAGCCCGATCAGCCGCACACCGTTCGGCACGCCGGCCACGCCCGTCTCGTCCAGGCGGTAGCGCGGCACGATGAACAGGCTCAGCCCCTTCACTCCTTCCGGCGCCCCCTCGATTCGGGCGAGCGTCATGTGGACGATGTTCTCGGAGATCTCGTGCTCGCCGCCGGAGGTCCACATCTTGGAGCCCTTGATGGCGTAGGTGCCGTCGTCCAGTAGCCGCGCGGTGGTGCGCACGTCGGACAGCGACGAGCCGGCCTGCGGCTCCGACAGCGCCATCGTGCCGAGGAACCGGCCCTCCAGCATCGGCTGCATCCAGACCCGCTGCTGTTCCTCCGACCCGTGGGCGAGGATCAGGTTGGCCGCCGCGATGGTCAGGAACGGATAGGCGGCGGTCGGCACGTTGGCCGCCTTGAAATGGGCGAAGGCGGCTTGCTGGATGGTCCAGGGAAGCTGCATCCCGCCGCGGCCGGCATCGTGGTGGGCGGCCATGAACCCGGCCTCGGAGAAGGCGCGCACCGCGTCGGCGATCTCCGGGATCAGCACGACCTTGCCGTTCTCCAGATAGGGCTCGTTGGCGTCGGCCTTGGCGGCGTGCGGCAGGAACTTGTCCTCCGCGATGCGCCGTGCGGTCTCGATCACCGCCTCGAAGGTTTCGCGCCCGTGATCGGCGAAGCGCTCGTAGCCGGTGAGCTGTTCGGCGTCGAGGACGCGCCAGAGGGCGAAGTCCAGGTCGCGGGGATCGATCAGGGGCGTGGCCATGGCTCAGGCTACCAAGAAGCCGCCGTCGACGGTCACCACCGTCCCGGTCATGTATTTCGAGGCCTCGGAAGCCAGCAGCAGCAGGCCGCCGTCCAGATCCTCCGACTGGCCGAGCTGGCGCTGGGGGATGCCCTTGACCAGCTTCTCGCCGGCCGGGGTGTGGAAGAAGTCGGTGTTGATCGGCGTCTCGATATAGCCCGGCGCAAGGGCGTTCACCCGCACCCCGACCCGCGCCAGCTCCAGAGCCATGGACTTGGTGAGCTGGATCAGCGCCGCCTTGGAGGTGCAGTAGCCCGAAAGGTGGCCGATCACGCTCTGACCCAGCACGCTGGCGATGTTGATGATCGAGCCGCCCTCGCCGCCCTCGCCATGGCGGGCGGCCATCCGTCGCGCGGCCTCCTGGCCGGCGAGGAAGCAGCCCTTCAGGTTGGTGTCGAGCACCGAATCCCAGTCCTCGACGCTCATCTCCAGGAACGGCTTGGTCACCGCGATGCCGGCGTTGTTCACCAGGATGTCGACCGTGCCGAGCTCCGCTTCCGTGGCGTCGAAGGCGGCGCGGACCGAGTCCAGATCGGTCACGTCCATGGCGATGGCGGCGGCGGTCCCGCCGGCCGCCTCGATCTCGCCCTTCAGCGCTTCCAGCTTGCCGGTCTGGCGCGAGGCCAGGGCCACTTTCGCGCCCGCCTCGGCCAGGGTCTTGGCGAAGCCGGCCCCCAGCCCCTGGCTCGCCCCGGTGACGAGCGCGGTCTTGCCGGAGAGGTCGAAACGGTTGGCCATGGGCGGGGTCTCCTAAGTCGAAATGCGTGGCCGACTCATAGCTCCCCAAGGGGGCGCGCGCCACCCCACAACCGGACGGCGACCGGCGTCGGCGCCTCAAAGAAGGGTGTGCGTTCATTTCCTGTTAACCACGTGGCAAAGACCACTGCCGCGCCCCGTCGGAGGGCGCACAAGGGCGCCGGATCCTCCGGGGTCCGTGGCGGGCGGGGAGCCGCCTCTTCGATAGGGAAGAGGACATGGATATGCATTTCAGTCAGCAGGATGGTGCGGAGACCGAGGGTCAGACGGCAGGGCGCGGCGCCTTCGGCTATCTGTTCGAGGATGCCGCCCGGTCGCCGGACTGTCTGCTGCCGGCATGCGACCGCACGGTGAACGGACTCCTGGATCTGGGCGCGGCCATGGGCGATCCGGGCACCCGGGCCGATGCCGAGATCCGCACCGACGGCACCCTGCCGGCGGTCATGACCTATTTCGCCCGGTTCATTGCCCACGACCTGACGGCCCGGATCGACCGGAAGGCCGGCCCGACCCCCTTGCCGGACGGCGCGATTCCAGAGGGCGCGGCACCAGACTGCGCACGCGATGTCGCCGCCGGGTCCGTTCTGGCGCCGATGGCCCCGGATCTGTTGGTCCGGCGGATCGTCAACGGCCGCCGCCCGCAGTTCGACCTCGCCAGCCTCTACGGCGACGGCCCCGGTCTGGGGGCGGCGCTCGGCTGCCCCGACCGGATCGGCGCCAGCTCCGACCAGCTCTATGACGGGTTGCGCCTGAAGGTCCGGTTCGACCGCGACGGGCGGCTCGATCTGCCGCGTCATGTCGACGGCGTCTTGGCCGGGCGGGCGATCGTCGGCGACGGGCGCAATGACGGGTGCCTGAACCTGAGTCAGTTCCACGCGGCGATGCTGCGCTTCAACAACGTGGTGTTCGAGAGCACCCATGGATGCTCGACCCAGAGCCGGTGGAGCCAGACCCGCCGGCTTGTGCGCTGGGCCTATCAGTACCTTGTCGTGAACGCGTTCCTGCCCGCGGTCTGCGATGCGGAGGTGCTGGCAGACGTGACGGCCAACGGCCCCCGGTTCTTCCGGCCGTCCGGCGGCGCCGCGGCCATGCCTCTGGAGTTCGCGCTGGGCGCTTTGCCGTTCGCGGACTCGATGGTGCGACCGGCCTACACGGTCAACGACGGGCTGACCCTGACCCTCGACGAGGCCCAGGATCCGCCCGGCCGGCTGGTCGGACCGGACCACCGGCTGAAGCCGGAGGCGGTGATCTGCTGGCGCAACTATGTCGATCTCGCGGAGGCGGGCATCCCCGGCCCGCAGCGGGCGCGGCCGATCGGGCCCCGCCTGACCCGGGGGCTGGGCGGCCGCACCGACGCGGTGCGGGCGATGACCGGGCGGGCGCAACGCCGTCTGCTTCAAGGCTATCTCAGCAGCCTGCCGACCGGCCAGGCGGTGGCCCGTCGTCTCGGTCTGGTGCCGATGAGCACGGAGCAGGTCGCCGGGGACGATCCGGTGCTGGCCCGCGCCGTCGCCGCCGGCGGCTTCGCGGACCGCACGCCGCTGTGGTTCTACGTTCTGCGCGAGGCGGCGGCGTTGAGCGGCGGGCGTACCCTCGGGCCGGTGGGCAGCCGGCTGCTGGCCGACGTCGTGCTCGGCCTGCTGCGGGCCGACCCCAACAGCTATCTGAACCATCAGGGCAACCGGGCGGTCACCGCTCGCGGCATCGAGATCACCTCGGGGCTGAGCGCCACGACGATCGGCTCGCTGGCCGATGTCGTGCGCTATGCCGGGCTGCGGCGATAACATCAGGAGGGCGATAGCCTCAGGAATTGGGGTGCGAGTCGATTTCCTTGGATGCGATGGCCGCGCCGTCAGGGGCGCCGGGCGCCAGATCCTTCAAGATCAGCGCGGTCTCTTCGGGCGTACCGCAATTGGCGATGATCGTGGGGTAGGGCGCGTCCATCCCGGTGTGAATCGAGGCGTCGATCTGCCGCTCGCACGCTGCGCGGGACTGGAAGACCTCGGCGCCGGTGTCGAGCAGGTCGCACTGGTTGCCCGCGTCGGAGCAACCGAACATGCTGAGGATGATGAGTACCTTTTCCATGTCGAGTAACCACCTTTCTCTCTGATAACGAGACCGGTGGGGGTGCGGTTCCATTCCTTGAGCCGTATCGGGAGTCTTTGCAGGGCGTTATCCGCCGCCGACTGCAGTGCGGCATGACTCCATCGCGCCTTGATTTGGGCCCGGTGCCCGTCTAGTTTCTCGCACCCGCGAAATCCCGCGAGAGACGAGACATGCCCGACGGCGACAGGCCCGGCACTGCGCATCAGCCACGCACCGATTTTCAGTCCCTGATTCTGACGCTCCAGGCCTATTGGGCGAGCAAGGGCTGCGTGATCCTTCAGCCTTACGACATGGAAGTGGGGGCGGGCACGTCGCATCCGGCGACGACCCTGCGCTCGCTCGGTCCGGACGACGTGTGGCGCACCGCCTATGTGCAGCCCTCGCGGCGGCCGACGGACGGCCGCTACGGCGAGAACCCGAACCGGCTGCAGCACTATTACCAGTTCCAGGTCCTCGTGAAGCCGTCGCCGGTCGACAGCCAGGAGCTCTATCTCGGCTCGCTGCGCGCCATCGGCCTCGACCCTCTGGCCCACGACATCCGCTTCGTGGAGGACGACTGGGAGAACCCGACGCTGGGCGCCTGGGGACTCGGCTGGGAAGTCTGGTGCGACGGGATGGAAGTGTCCCAGTACACCTATTTCCAGCAGGTCGGCGGCATCGACTGTTCGCCGGTCAGCCTGGAGCTGACCTACGGTCTGGAGCGTCTGGCGATGTACATCCAGGGCGTGGACGACGTGTATCACCTCGACTGGGACGGCATCCCGGAAGAGGAGGGCGGCAAGGTCTATGGCGACGTCTACAAGCAGGCGGAACTGGAGTTCTCGACCTACAATTTCGAATACGCCGACACCGACCAGCTGTTCCGCCGCTTTAGGGATTGCGAGGCCGAGTGCGCCAAGCTGCTGGAGGCGAACCTGCCGCTGCCGGCCTATGACCAGTGCCTGAAGGCCGGTCACTCCTTCAACCTGCTGGACGCGCGGGGCGTGATCAGCGTGACCGAGCGCCAGGCCTATATCGGCCGGGTGCGCACGCTGGCGAAGGGCTGCTGCGAGAAGTGGGTCGAGGTGAGCACCGCCTGGAAGGCCGATTGGGAAAAGAAGAAGGCGGAGGCCAAGCGCTCCGAGAAGAATGATGGCTGAACTGCTTCTGGAGCTGTTCTCAGAGGAGATTCCGGCGCGCATGCAGGCGCGTGCGGCGGAAGACCTCAAAGGGCTCGTCACCGGTAAGCTCAAGGCTGCGGGCCTGGAGTTTTCCAGCGCCGACGCCTATGTGACCCCGCGCCGGCTGACCCTGGTGGTCGACGGCCTGCCGGACAAGCAGCCGGACGTCAGCGAGGAGCGCCGCGGCCCGCGGGTGGACGCGCCGGAAAAGGCGATCCAGGGCTTCCTCGGCTCCACCGGCCTGACCCTGGACCAGTGCGAGAAGCGCGACACCGGCAAGGGCGAATTCTGGTTCGTGGTGATCGAGAAGAAGGGCGCGGCGACCGCCGACGTCCTGCCGGAGATCATTCTGTCGTCCATCCGCGAGCTGCCCTGGCCGAAATCCATGCGCTGGGGCCGCAACACCTTCCGCTGGGTGCGCCCGCTGCACCACATCCTCGCGGTGTTCGACGGCGCGGTGCTGGACGGCGGCCTGGACCTGGGCGAGACCCAGCTCACCTTCACCGGCGAGACGCGGGGCCACCGCTTCCTGGCGCCGGATGCCGTGACGGTCGGCTCGTTCCACGAGTACCGCACCGAGATCGGCGGCGCCTTCGTGATGCTCGACCGCGAGGACCGCAAGGAAGCCATTCTCGCCGAGGCCAAGGCCCTGTGCGAGGCCGAGGGGCTGGTGCTGCGCGACGACCCGGGCCTGCTGGACGAGGTCTGCGGGCTGGTCGAATGGCCGGTGCCGCTGATGGGCCGCATCGACGCCGAGTTCATGTCGGTGCCGCCGGAGGTGCTGATCACCTCCATGCGCAGCCACCAGAAGTATTTCGCAGTGGAGAAGCCCGATGGCGCCCTGGCCGACCGGTTCATCCTGGTCTCCAACATGGCGAGCGAGGAGACCCGCAACGCCAACATCGTCGCCGGCAACGAGAAGGTCCTGCGCGCGCGGCTGAGCGACGCCAAGTTCTTCTGGGACCAGGACCGGGCGGTGAAGCTCGCCGACCGCCGCGACGCCCTGCGCGACGTCAAGTTCTACGACAAGCTCGGCACCATGGCCGACAAGGTGGAGCGGGTGTCGCAGCTCGCCGCCGAGATCGCCCCGATGGTCGGCGCCGATGCCGACACCGCCCGCCACGCCGCAACCCTGGCCAAGGCGGACCTGACCACCGGCATGGTCGGCGAGTTCCCGGAGCTGCAGGGCCTGATGGGCCGGTACTATGCGCTCGACGCCGGCGAGGACGCTCAGGTGGCCGACGCCATCGCCCAGCACTACTCGCCCGTCGGCCCGACCGACACCTGCCCGACGGCGCCGGTCTCCGTCGCGGTGGCGATGGCCGACAAGATCGACACTCTGGTCGGCTTTTTTGGCATCGGTGAAACCCCGACCGGCTCCAAGGATCCGTTCGCATTACGTCGTGCCGCGCTCGGCGTGATCCGGCTGATCATCGAGAATGATCTGAGAATAGATCTTCATCGTCTGATTGACGCCAGCGAGGAGATTTATGGCCCGACGATCGATTCAACGGGCGGCTTTCTGCTCGCGTTCTTTGTGGACCGGCTGAAAGTTCATCTTCGGGGAGAGGGGGTACGTCACGATCTAATCGAGGCAGTATTCTCCCAAGAGGGTACTGGCGTTTTGGTGAGGTTGCTCGCGCAGACTAAAGCTCTATCTGAGTTCTTAGAGAGCGACGATGGTGTGAACCTATTGCGTGGGTATCGACGAGCCTCAAATATTTTGGTCGCAGAGGAATCCAAAGGTTTTACAGCCTATCCTGTCAATCCTGACCCTTCTCTGATGCTCGAGGAAGCCGAGTTGCGACTATTTGATGCGCTCAATGGAATGGTTGACTCGACAATTCGTCTAGTTAGGGAGGAACAGTTTGAAGCTGCGATGATCGGTCTCGCTAGTTTGAGGGAGCCGATTGATGCCTTTTTCGAAAGTGTGGTTGTCAATGCGGATGATCCAGCTTTGAGAATCAATAGGCTCAAATTGCTCGCGACAATTCGAGACGTGATGGAATCGGTCGCTGATTTCTCCAAGATTCAAGGCTGAGGGACAGACAGCATGACACAGTGGGTCTACGGGTTCGGTGGCGGCTCTGCCGAGGGCCGTGCGGATATGCGCAATCTCCTGGGCGGCAAGGGCGCCAATCTGGCCGAGATGAGCTCCATCGGGCTGCCGGTGCCGCCGGGCTTCACGATCTCCACCGAGGTCTGCACCTACTACTACGACCACGGCGAGCAGTATCCCGAGGACCTGACCGACGCCGTCGAGGTCGCGATCAAGAAGATCGAGGACGAGGTCGGCATGGTGTTCGGCGACGCCGAGAACCCGCTGCTGGTCTCGGTGCGCTCCGGCGCCCGAGTCTCCATGCCGGGCATGATGGACACGGTCCTGAACCTCGGCCTCAACGACACCACGGTGGAAGGGCTGATCAAGCGCAGCAACGACGCGCGCTTCGCCTATGACAGCTACCGCCGCTTCATTCAGATGTATGCCGACGTCGTCATGGGCGTCGACCACGGCCATTTCGAGGAACTGCTGGAGCTGGCGAAGGAGGAGAAGGGCGTCTCCCTCGACACCGAGCTCAGCGCCGACGACATGAAGGCCCTCGTCGATCAGTTCAAGGCGAAGGTGAAGGAGCAGCTCGACGAGCCGTTCCCCGAGGACCCGCGCGACCAGCTCTGGGGTGCGATCACCGCCGTCTTCGGCTCCTGGCGCAACCAGCGGGCCAATGTATACCGCCGTCTGCACGGCATCCCGGAAAGCTGGGGCACCGCCGTCAACGTCCAAGCCATGGTGTTCGGCAATATGGGCGACGACTGCGCCACCGGCGTGGCCTTCACCCGCGATCCCTCGACCGGCGAGAACATGTTCTACGGCGAGTTCCTGGTGAACGCCCAGGGCGAGGACGTGGTCGCCGGCATCCGCACGCCGCAGAGCCTGACCGTCGCCGCCAAACGCAAGCAGGGCTCCGACCTGCCGGCGATGGAAGAGGTCATGCCGGAGGTGTTCCAGCAGCTCGACGACGTGCGCATCAAGCTCGAGACGCACTACCGCGATATGCAGGACATCGAGTTCACCGTGCAGCAGAAGAAGCTGTACATGCTGCAGACCCGCAACGGGAAGCGCACGGTCCACGCCGCCCTGCAGATCGCCGTCGACATGTGCGAGGAAGGCCTGATCACCGAGCGCGAGGCGGTGTCGCGGATCGAGCCCCAGGGCCTCGACCAGCTCCTGCATCCGACCCTCGATCCCGAGGCGGAACGCAACGTCATCGCCAAGGGGCTGCCGGCCTCGCCCGGGGCCGCTTCGGGCAAGGTTGTGTTCTCCGCCGACAACGCCGAGGCCGCCGCCCGCGAGGGCGAGCGGGTGATCCTGGTCCGCATCGAGACCAGCCCCGAGGACATCCACGGCATGCACGCCGCGGAGGGCATCCTGACCACCCGCGGCGGCATGACCAGCCACGCGGCCGTGGTCGCCCGCGGCATGGGTCGGCCCTGCGTGTCCGGCGCCGGCCAGATCCGCGTCGACTACGCCAACAAGACCTTCTTCGTCGGCGGCACCGAGGTGAAGGTCGGCGACCGCATCACCATCGACGGCGGCACCGGCGAGGTGATGCTCGGCGAGGTTCCGACCATCCAGCCGGAACTGTCGGGCAATTTCGCCAAGGTCATGGAATGGGCCGACGCGGCGCGCCGCATGCGCATCCGCGCCAATGCCGAGACCCCGGCCGACGCCCAGGTCGCCCGCGATTTCGGCGCCGAGGGCATCGGCCTGTGCCGCACCGAGCACATGTTCTTCGAGGGCGAGCGCATCATCGCCATGCGCGAGATGATCGTCTCCACCACCGAGGCCGGCCGCCGCGCGGCGCTGGCCAAGCTGCTGCCAATGCAGCGCGACGATTTCATCGAGCTGTTCCGGATCATGGAGGGCCTGCCGGTCACCATCCGCCTGCTCGACCCGCCGCTGCACGAGTTCCTGCCGCATACCGAAGAGGAGATGGAAGAGGTCGCCAAGGCCGCCGGCGTCTCCGTGGAGACGGTGAAGCGCCGGGCGCTGGAGCTGACCGAAAGCAACCCGATGCTCGGCCATCGCGGCTGCCGTCTGGCCATCAGCTATCCGGAGATCTCCGAGATGCAGGCCCGGGCGATCTTCGAGGCCGCGACCGAGATCGCCAAGCGCGGCGAGGCGCCGCTGCCGGAGGTGATGATCCCGCTGGCCGCCACCGACGCCGAGGTCCGCATCATCAAGGCGATCATCGACGACGTCGCCGGCCAGGTGGCCAAGGAGAGCGGGATCACGGTCGACTATCTGGTCGGCACGATGATCGAACTGCCGCGCGCCGCCCTGCAGGCCGACAAGATCGCGGTCGAGGCGGAGTTCTTCAGCTTCGGCACCAACGACCTGACCCAGACCACCTACGGCCTGTCGCGCGACGATGCCGGCGCCTTCATCCACTTCTACGAGGAGAAGGGCATCATCGAGGTCGACCCGTTCGTCAGCCTGGACCAGCAGGGGGTCGGCGAACTGGTGAAGATCGCGGCCGAGCGTGGCCGCAAGACCCGCCCGGACATCAAGCTCGGCATCTGCGGCGAGCATGGCGGCGATCCGTCCTCCATCGGTTTCTGCGAGGAGATCGGGCTGGACTATGTGAGCTGCTCGCCGTTCCGCGTGCCGATCGCGCGGCTGGCGGCGGCCCAGGCGACCATCGCCCAGGAGAAGGCGGCGGCGGAATAGGCCGCGCCGGGCAAATCAGCGGATGGTGCGCGCCCCTGGTTCCGGCTAAACCGGACCCATGGGCACGATCTCCTGCAATGCCGGACTGAGCTTCACGGCCGATCCGGCCAGAACCGCGCTGGTCGCCATCGACTTCCAGCGCGATTTCCTCGACCCCGGCGGCATGGTGGCCGCCTTGGGCGACGACATCGCGCCGATGCGGGCCATCATCCCCAACGCGGTCGCCCTGATCGCCGCCGCCCGGCAGGCCGGCCTCATGCTGGTTCACACCCGCGAGGGCTACGCGCCCGACCTTTCCGACATGCACGCGCTCAAGCGTGACCGCAAGGTGGCCGGAAGCGACGGGCCGCTGGGCCGCTTCCTCATCCGCGGCGAGCCGGGCCAGGACCACATCGCGGAGTGCCGCCCGGCCGCGGGGGAACTGGTCCTGGACAAGCCGGGCTTCGGCGCCTTCTACCGCACCGACCTGGAGGACCGCCTGCGCGCCCGGGGCGTGCAGGCGCTGATCCTGACGGGCGTGACCACCCAATGCTGCGTGGCGTCGACCATGCGCGAGGCGGTGGACCGCGGCTTCCGCTGCCTGACGGTGGAGGACGCCTGTGCCGCCACGGCGCCGGAGCTGCACGACGCGGCGATCTCGCTGATCTACGGCGAGAACAACCTGTTCGGCTGGGTCAGCGATACCGAGCGGGTGCTGGCGGGGCTCACGGCTTAACCCCTCGACGGGGTATCAGATCAACTGAAACACCCCGCCGCTGGCGCGGAAGCGGTGCAGCACGCTGAGGGTTCGGTCGACCGTGCCGGTCCGGTCCTCCGGCAATGCGTCCTGGGCAAAGAACCGTACGTCCAGGCTCTCATGCCCGTCGGCCTTCAATTCCCCCTCCCACGCCGTGGCGTGAAAGATCATCGCGTAGGCATAGAGCACGTCGCCGTGCGGATACGCCACCCGGTCGTGCTCCGGGTGGCTGGCGAAGCCGATCGGGGCAAGGGGGCCGGCGACGAGGCCTGTCTCTTCGCGCAGTTCGGTACGGGCCGTGTCCTCGATCGTCTGGCCCATCTCCGCCGAGCCGGCGGGCCAGCTCCACAGCTGGAAATCGCCGCGCCGGATCAGCAGGATCTCGCCGGCAGGGTTCTCCACGATCACCCGCGCCCCCGGCATCAGGACCGGACGCGGGCCGATGATCGCGCGGAGCCGGCCAAGATAGCTGTCGGCGAAGGATCCGCTCATGAGGTGCCTTGGACCCCGGTCACATGACCGCGCCGATCTGCCAGGGGATGAACTCGTTGTCGCCCATGCCCTGGGCCTCCGACTTGGTCGGCGAACCGGACGCCACGTCCAGCAGCCGGTCGAAGATCCGCTGGCCCATCTCCTCGATGGAGATCCCCTCGTCCAGCACCTCGCCGCAGTTGATGTCCATGTCGTCCGACATGCGGCTGTACATCGGCGTGTTGGTGGCGAGCTTCAGCGAGGGGGCGGGCTTGCAGCCGTAGACCGAGCCGCGGCCGGTGGTGAAGGCGACGACGTTGGAGCCGCTGGCCACCTCGCCGGTGATCGAGCACGGGTCGTAGCCGGGGCTGTCCATGAAGACGAAGCCCTTGGTGTCGATGGTCTCGCCGTATTTGTACACGCCGGTCAGGTTGGTGGTGCCGCCCTTGGCCGCCGCGCCCAGGGACTTCTCCAGGATGGTGGTAAGCCCGCCGCGCTTGTTGCCGGGCGAGGGGTTGTTGTTCATCTCGCCGCCGTTGCGGGCGGTGTAGTCCTCCCACCATTTGATCCGCTCGACCAGCTTCTCGCCGACCTCCTGGCTGACCGCCCGGCGGGTGAGCAGGTGTTCGGCGCCGTAGATTTCCGGCGTCTCGGCCAGCACCGCGGTGCCGCCATGGCGCACCAGCAGGTTCGCCGCCTCGCCCAGGGCCGGGTTGGCGGTCATGCCGGAATAGGCGTCGGAGCCGCCGCATTGCAGCGCCAGGGTCAGCTCGCTCGCCGGGCAGGTGCTGCGCCCGGCCTCGTTCGCCTTGGGCAGCATCTCCCGGATCATGCCCGAGCCCCAGTCGACGGTCTTCCGCAACCCGCCCGCGTCCTGGATGTTCATGGTCTGGAACGCGTCGCCGCGCTTGATGCCGTAGGCCTCCAGCAGGAAGTCGATCTGGTTGACCTCGCAGCCGAGCCCGACCATCAGAACGCCGGCGAAATTCGGATGCCGCGCCATGCCCCAGAGCACCCGCTGCAGGTTGGCGTAGCCCTCGCCGTCGCCGGCCATGCCGCAGCCGGTGGAGTGGGTGAGCGCCACCACGCCGTCCACATTCGGATACTGCTCCAGCACCTGCGGGGTGATCGCCTCGGCGATGTACCTCGCCGCGGTGGCCGAGCAGTTCACGCTGGTCAGCACGCCGATATAGTTGCGGGTGCCGATCCGGCCGCTGTCGCGCCTGAAGCCCTGGAAGGTCGCCTGTTCGCTGTTGTTGAAATAGGCGGTCGGCTTCACGTCCGCGCCGAACGCGTAGTCGCGTTCGAAATCCTGCATCTCGACGTTGTGCACGTGGACATGGGCGCCGGGCTCGATCGACTCGGTGGCGAAACCGATGATCTGGTCGTATTTGCGGATCGGCTCGCCCGCCGCGATCGGCTTGGTGGCGATCTTGTGGCCGGCCGGGATCGCGGCCTTGGTGGCGATGCCCTCGCCGGACAGCTCCACGCCGGGCGTGAGATCGAAGCGAGCGGTGATGACGTTGTCGGCCTTGCTCAGGCGCACGGTCAGTCGTTTGGCGTCCGAAGAGGCGGACATGGCGGGTTCTCCCTGGCGAATACGGTGGTCGTTTCTCGTTGGTCCGTCGCGGACGCGGCGAGCATAGCGCGACGGCGGGGGTGCCGGAAACGGGTGACGTGGTTTGCTCCCGACATGACCCTAACGCGTCATCCCGGGAGAGCCCGGACTTGATCCGGGGTCTGCCCGGGACCTTGCGCCAGGCGCCCAGACTGGGTCCCGGCCGAACTCCGGATCAGGCCCGGACCTCGCCGGGATGACGGGGTATGATGCATTTAGTTGCTTAAAGCATCTAATTTGGTGCTATCGTCACTCACATGACCGATGCTGCTGTCACCCTCGCTCCCGAAGTTGCCGCGTTCCGGCGGTTCAGCCGGTTCTACACGTCCTATATCGGCGCGCTCGGGCCGGACCATCAGGGCAGTGCGGTCTCACTCACCGAGATGCGCGTGCTCTACGAGATCGCCCATCGCGAGGGACCGACGGCCAAGGAGATCAGCGCCGACATGCGGGTCGATCCCGGCTATGTCAGCCGCCTGCTCAAGGGCTTCCGGGCCAAGGGCTGGATCGCCGCCGTGCCGGACGCCACCGACGGCCGGATCCGACGCCTGTCCCTGACCGGGGTCGGCCGGGCCGCCTTCACGCCCATGTACGACCGGGCCAATGTCGTGGCCGCCGAGGCCCTGGAAGCCCTGGCGCCTGAGGACCGCAGGCGACTGCTATCGGCCATGGGAACGATTCAGGCGATCATCGATCCGACGGCCGCGCCGGCGGAGCCTTATCTGCTGCGGCCGCACCGGCCCGGCGACATGGGCGAGGTGATCGCCGCCCATGGCAGGCTCTATGCCGCCGAATACGGGTTCGACATGAGCTTCGAGGCGCTGGTCGCCCGGATCGCCGCTGATTTCATCGACCAGTTCGACCCGGCCCGCCACTGCTGCTGGATCGCCGAGCGCGACGGCGTGGTGGTCGGCTCGGTCTTCATCGTCGACGCGGACGAGACCACCGCCAAGCTGCGCATGCTGTTCGTCGACGAAAGCGCGCGCGGCCTCGGTATCGGCAAGCGGCTGACCGAGGAGGCGATGCGCTTCGCCCGGTCGGCTGGCTACTCCCGCATGACCCTGTGGACCAACGACATCCTGACCGCCGCCCGCGAGATCTACCGCAAGGCCGGGTTCGACCATGTGGCCAGCGAGCCGCTGAACGCCTTCGGCGTGTCCATGGTGGCGGAGACCTGGGAACGCGACCTGTGAGCCCAGCCCCCACGAGCACCGGTCGATGAGCGCATCCCGGCCGCCCCTCGCGGTCATGACCGCAGCCTTCACCGGGGTGCAGGTCGGCCTCTCGATCGTCGCCAGCCGGGTGGCGGTGGACGATCTCGGCCCCACGGTGCTGGCGCTGTTCCGCTACAGCATCGGCGCCGCGATGATCCTGCCGCTGGCGGTGCATCTCGGCTGGCGCCGGATCCCCCTGCGCGATCTCTGGGTGATCGCCGCCCTGGGCATCGGCCAGTTCGGCATCCTGGTCGCCCTGCTGAACCTGGCGGTGATGCATATCTCCGCCGGCCTGGGCAGCCTGATCTTCGCCACCATGCCGGTGCAGACGGTGCTGATCTCGGCACTGCTCGGCCGTCAGGCGCTGACCCTGCGCCGGCTGGCCGGTGCCGCCCTGACCACGCTGGGGGTCGCGGCGGCGCTCAGCGACCGGCTGATCGGCGAGGCGGCTGGCGCGGGTCTGTGGATCGGCATCGCGGCCGCCCTGGCCAGTGCCTTCACCGGGGCGGTGTGCTCCGTGCTCTACCGACCCTACCTGACCCGATATCCCACGGTGCAGGTCAGCGGCCTCGCCATGGGGGCCTCGGTGCTGTTCCTGGCCGCACTGTCGCCCTTCGACGGCCCGCCGATCGGCTGGGACGCCCTGGGCGCCGCCCCCTGGGGGATCGTCGCCTTCATCGGCATCTTGAGCGGTGTCGGCTACATCACCTGGCTGTATTCCCTGCGCGAGATGGTGGCGACCGAGGTCACCCTGTTCCTTGCGCTGGCGCCGATCACCGCGTCGGCCCTGGGCGCGCTGCTGCTCGAGGAGACACTGGGCCTGGGCCTGTTCGCAGGGCTGGCGCTGGTGATCCTCGGCATGCGGCTGGCGCTCTCTCAAGCGTCGTCCTCTCCCTCATCGTCATCCCGGTGAGGTCCGGGCTCGACCCGGGGTTCGGCCGGGACCCAGCCACATCGTTCGGTGCAGGGTCCCGGGCAGACCCCGGATCCGGTCCGGGTTCTCCCGGGATGACGATTGAAGGGAAAGGCGGAGCGCGCTTTTCCACGGGATGACGCGGAGGATCGGCGCGTCCTAGACTTGCTCCATAACCGCGCGCCCGACCGGGAAAGCGCGGATCCATCCAGGAGGAAACGGATGTCCGATACGGATTTCAGCGGTCAGGCTGTGCTCATCACCGGCGGGGCGAGCGGGATCGGCTACGCCGCCGCCCAGGCCTTCGCCAAACGCGGCGCGCGGATCGCCATCGCCGACCTCAACCAGGACACGGCCCAGGCCCAGGCGGCGACCCTGGGCGACGGGCATATCGGGCTCGGCGGCGACGTCTCGACCGAGGCGACGGCCGACCGGCTGGTCTCGGCCACCATGGACGCCTTCGGCCGGATCGACGTGCTGATCAACTGTGCGGGCATGTCCGACACCTTCCTCGACACCATCGACCAGACCGCCGAGCACTGGCAGCGGCTGATCGACGTGCACCTGACCGGCACCTTCGTGATGTCGAAGCGGGCGGCGCGGGAGATGATCGCCGCCGGCTATGGGGTGGTGATCAACATCTCCTCCATCGCCGGCATCCTCGCCCTGCCGCGGCGCAACGCCTATACCGCCGCCAAGCACGGCGTCGTCGGGCTGACCCGCAACCTCGCCTGCGAATGGGCGCAGAAGGGCATCCGGGTGAATGCCATCGCCCCCGGCTATATCCGCACGCCGCTGGTCCAGAACCTGATCGACCAGGGCAAGATCGACGAGAAGAAGATCCGTCGCCGCACCCCGCTCGGCGAGATGCTGCCGCCGAGCGCCATCGCCGATGCCATGATCTTCCTCGCCTCGCCGCTGGCCCGCACGGTCACCGGCGTGAACCTGCCGGTGGACGGCGGCTACACGGTCTATGGCGGCATGGTCGACGCCGCCGAGATCGAGGACTGAGGATGGCGGGCGAGACCCTGATCCCCGGCTTCCGGTTCCCCGAGGTCACCCTGTCCCGCGATCCGGCCGCGCAGGAGGAGGCGCTGAAGGCCTGCGCCGTCGATCCGGCGGCGTGGGGCGGGCTGACCGAGCCGACCCTGTGGGGCAATGACGGGTTCCGCGCCATGTCGGCGGCGGGTCAGGAGATCGACGGCTACATCCATGTGGAGCAGCGGCTGACCCTGTCCGGTACGGTGCCGCTGGGCGAGGCGGTGCTGTTCTCCGGCGAGACCGTGTCGAACGAGGCGGTGCCGCGTGGCCGCCGCATCGTCCAGCGCTTCGAGGTCCGCCGGGCCGACCGGAGTCTGGCGGTGGTGTCGGAACATATCCGCCTGCTGCCCGATCTGGAGAAGATGGGCGCCAAGCCCAGTTCCGGCTCGGCGTCCGCACCAGATCCGGTGCCGGGCACGGCGATCGCTCGGAAGGTGATGCAGCCGCAGGACGTGGTCACCTATTCCAAGTCGGTGGGCAACGAGATCCATTTCGACCCGGAATTCGCCGCCCGCTACGGCTACCGCGCGCCGCTGGCACAGGGACTGATGACCATGACCTGGATGGCGGCCCATCTGGCCGATCGGCTGCGCGCCGCGCCGGTGGCGATGGTGGTGGCCCGGTTCAAGCGGCCGGTGTTCTGGGACGATCCGCTTACCCTGGTCGCGCAGGACCCGGAAGACGATCGCCAGGCCCAGCTCAGCGCGGTGAATGCGGAAGGCCGGGTCGCTTGCGATCTGCGGATGGAGATCGTGGCCTCAGCGTGAGCCGCGCGCGGCGGTTTCATCGCTCAACGCCAGATCCTTGCGAGTCTCGACGCCGGTGAGGTGGGCCATCAGCGTGCCGAAATCGGTTTCGATCTTCAGCGCCACCGGAATGGCCGGCGCGTCCTTCACCGGGCGGGCCACGTAGACCACCCGGTCGCGGGCGGTCTTGCTGTACTTGCTGGGATCCTTCCGTTCGCCGCCGAGCATGGCGTATTCCACCCGGCAGCGCCGCGCCTCGCCGCTGAAGATCGAGTAGCTGGTGGCCGGCAAGGTCTCCATGCCCTGGTCGCTGACCCGCAGGTCGTAGCGCCGGCGGCCGTCGAACACCGCGAACTCGCCGTCGCAGGTCCCCGTCTGGCTCATTGTCCGCGAGACCTGGGCGATCACGGTCAGCGGGTCGATGGTTCCGGTCTCCGCATCCTCCGGCAGGGCGGTCACCTCCTCGGGATCCGGGGCCGGGTCGATGCGGGTCTCGGTCACCTCGCCGTCGGGGCCGTAGGTCAGGATCACCGAGCGCTGCTCGTCCCCGCGCCATCCGAAATTCGTGTGCCGGTCCGGCACCGCGCGGCGACCGTCGAACCGACCGGCCGACCGGGTCTCGCCGCGCCAGCCGAAGAACACGCTGAGGATGCCCCGGGTCTCCGCCTTCGCCGTCACGGCGTAGCGGCGCGTCTCCGGCGCGAACTCGGACTCCGCGCTCAGGATGTGCAGCCCGCCGAAATAGACCTCGTAGGTGGCGCGCATCGGGCCGCCGGCGGCCAAAGCGGGCGTGGAAAACGCGATCAGAAAGGTGACGAGCAGGAGGCGGTTCACGAAACTCTCCGGCAATGGTCGTTAACCTTGGTCCCTTCAAGATCGGTCGCGCGGGCGGATCGTCAATATCCCGGCGCGTCTAACGCCGCTCCGCCGGGTCGGAGATGTCGTCCTCGTCCTCCACCGGGGCGGCCCGCGCGTCCCGCCGGACCCAGATCGCCGCGGCAACGATCAGGATCGCCCCGAGCAGGGTGTTGCCCTCCGGCACGTGGTCGAAGATCAGGAACCCGAAGGCGGCCGCATAGAGCAGCCGGGTGTATTCCAGCGGCGACAGGGCGGAGGCCTCGGCGCTGCGGTGGGCGCGGATCATGGTCCACTGCGCCGCCCCCATCAGCAGGCAGAGCAGGGCGATCCAGCCCCACTGCTCCAGGCTCGGCATGATCCATCCGGTGGTGCCCGGGATCGCCACCACGGCGAGCACCACGGCCGATTGCCAGATCATCATGGTGGAGGTCCGTTCCACCTGGGCCAGCGTGCGTACGACCAGCATCGTGCCGGCCGTCATCGCCGCGGCGAGGACGGCGAAGACCGCCATCGGATCGACCATCGAACTGGCGCTGGGGGCGAGCACCACGGCCACCCCGGCGAAACCCAGCGCCATCGCGCCCCACCGGGTCACGGTCATCCGCTCGCGCAGCAGCAGGCCGCCGAGCAGCACCACGAAGAACACCTTGGTGAAATGCAGGGTCGTGGATTCCGCCAGGGACAGATGCACCACGGCGGTGAAGCCGAGCAGCATCGAGCCGGCCGAGAGCAGGCCGCGGAACAGATTGAGGCTCGGGCGCTCGGCCCGCAGCACCTCGCCCCGGGACTGCACCATCGCGGGCACCAGAATCGCCATGACGCCGAGCTGCCGCAGCAGCAGGAGCTGGGTGGTCGGCAGGCTCTGCCCGAGCCATTTGAACAGGGCCAGCATGATCGCGAAGATCAGGGCGGTGAGCATGTACCATGCGGCCGGGGAAACCGCCGGAGCGCGGAAGTCCGATACCGATGCCACTGGCCGGCCCTGATCAGGTTGTACCGCCCATTCTACTGACGCGGGCAGGAGGGCGTGAACGGTGGCCGACAGCGCAAGATTTTGCAACCGGCAAAACATTCTCTTATCGGTGGTGGCGCTTGTTTGCGGAGACCGCGCCGGCTAGCGGTCACGGTCGCTCCTGACCAAGGGGAGAAAGATCTTGTCCACCCAGGCGGTTCGTAGCTCCGGCGAGGGGGGCGAGAACGACATGATGGCGTGATAGCGGAAGAGGTCGCTCAGCAACGTGACGACCGGTGGGGCGAGGCAGTGCTCCTCGATCTCGCCGCGATCCGCCGCCCGGCGCAGAATGCCGCCCAAGGTATCGTTGCCGCCGGCGCCGAGCGCCTCCCGGAAGTCCTGCGGCGTGGAGGCGGTTTCCTGGAAGTATCCACTGGCGAAAACGGAGAAGGCCGCAGCGATGCCTTGGGCACGTTTCGAGGCCCGGTCCAGATACTCCAGGAGTTCGCCCCGGAGATCGCCTGACTCGGCCACGGCCATCGGGTGGTTTTCCAGCTCCTTGCGGATCGCCGCGATGGCAAGGTCGGCGGTGCTCGACCATCGGCGGGCAATTACCGGCCGGCTCGTGCCGGCCCGCGCGGCCACCCCTTCCATGGTCAGTCCGGCGTAGCCCCGTTCCGTCAGTTCCATCCAGGCGGCCTCCAACAGGGCCGCTTCCAGATCCGCGCCGCGACGGCGTTCCTTCATGCGTCAGTCACCCCAATAAGATGCATCAATGCATCTTGACTCGATCGTTCGGTCATCTCTATAAGATACGAAAATGCATCTTATTTGCGGAGCCATGCACGTGACAAGCCCCAACTCTCTGATCCGTCGGATCGCCACCGGAACGTGGCTTGCCGCCACAGCACTGACGATCGCCTTTCCAGACGCCGCCCAGGCGGGGTCCGCCGCGAAGAAAGACCCAGCGTCGGCTGCCGTTCTCGCTTCCGGCGCCGAGACCAAGAAGGACGCAGAGACCAAGAAGGATGACGACCATTGGACGGTGGGAGCCGGCGCGGCCTGGACCCCCAAATTCAAGGGATCGGACGACTACGAAATCGAACCGGTGCCGCTGGTCGATGTGACGTATGGCCGGTTCTTCGCCAGGACCGGAGACGGAATCGGCGTCAACGTGCTTCAGACCCCCGTCTTCGCCGCCGGGGTCGCCGTCAACTGGATGCGGGGATATGACGACGACGACGTGCCGGACGGGGTCGAGGGGGCCGACGACGCTCTGGGCGCCCGCCTTTTTCTGTCGGCGCGCTTCAATGGCGCGGTGGCGACGCTCGAGGCGACCCAGGGGGTGAGCGATACCGACCGGGGAATGACCGTGGGGGTGGGGCTGGCCTATCCGGTGCACGCGACCGATCGGCTGACGCTCACGCCCAGCCTCGGGGTGACTTGGGCCAACGAGAAATTCATGGACGGATATTTCGGCATCGACGGGGCCGAGGCGTCGTCATCGGGCTTGCGGAGCTACGCGCCCGGAAGCGGCTTCCGGGACGTCACCCTGCGCCTGAGCGCTCGTTATCGGGTGACCGACTCCCTAAGTGCTGTCGGGTCCATCGGCGTGTCGCACCTGCTCGACGAGGCGGCGAACAGTCCTCTGGTGGAGGAACGGACACAGCCCCTGGGCCTGATCGGCCTGACCTACAGCTTCTGACCGGCCCATGCCGGACCCGAAGAATCACGGGCGTTCACGGGGAAGGACCGGCCCACGCCTCCGGCTTGGCCGCTATGTGAGGAGTACCGCCCTGCGGCTTCGCGGAACTCTGGACCACGAGGTCGTACCGGTCTTGGTCATGCTGGCCCTGGTGCTTCTCATCGGTGTACTTCAGAAGATCTTCGTCGACCTCTACATCTAGAGTAGATCGTGCGGTGACGGGATCACTTCGTGATCGCGTCAGCGTGCGTGAATCTTCGCTATCGCATTGTTTTATCCACAAATTCACCGACCATATTGGACCGTGAACTGATTCAATATGGTCGGATTTGGCTTTAGGGCAGATGACGCGGGACGGCCTTTCGTCCGGCGCCACGGAACACCTGCTCGGCTGACAGGGCGCGAAGAAGATAGCCTTCCATTGGAGCCAGGGGACGTTTGGACATCGCGAGGCAGACCGACAATGGGTGCGACCGATACGCAACCGCATATCTCCCGGCCCGCACGCCGGCGACACCGCCGCCGCACCCCGCCCGGAGCGGCGCCCGGAACGCTGGTCGCGGATCCCGAGGCTCAGGGCTCGTCGATCTCGGCCATCGGCTATGACGCCGGGCGGTTCTTCGAGAAACACGATCTGACGGTCGAGGACGTGACCGCGCTGAAAGGCACGGCGGGCACCCTGTGGGTCGACGTCACCGGCCTGGCGGATATCGCGCTGATCGAGCGGCTCGGCGCCCTGTTCGGCCTGCACGGCCTGGCGTTGGAGGATGTGATCAACGTCCACCAGCGGCCCAAGTTCGAGGAATACGACGACCAGCTCTTCATCGTCACCCGCATGGCGCCGGAAGGGCGCGGGGTGGAGACGCGGCAGATGGCCATGCTGCTGGGCCAGGGCTTCGTGCTGTCGTTCCGCGACGACCGGGCCGATTGCCTCGGGCTGGTGCGCGACCGGCTGCGGCGCGAGAACGGCAAGATCCGCCAGTACGGTGCCGACTACCTCGCCTATGCCCTGATCGATGCGGTGGTCGACGGATATTTCCCGGCGGTGGAGGCGATCGGCGAGGATCTGGAGGCGTTGGAGGAGGCGGTGATCCTGCATCCGCAGGAAGGTCAGATCCATGAGGTCTATCGGGTCCGCCGCGACCTGCTGGACATGCGGCGCGCGATCTGGCCGCACCGCGATCTGGTGAACGCCCTGATCCGCGACGACAGTCCGCTGATCGATGGTCGCACCCGGGTGTTCCTGCGCGACTGCTACGACCACGTGGCCCAGCTCATGGACATCGTGGAGACCGAGCGTGAGATCGCCTCCAACCTGGTGGACGTCTATCACTCCTGCATGAACGCCCGGCTCAACGACATCATGAAGATGCTGACGCTGATCGCGACGATCTTCATGCCCCTGAGCTTCATCGCCAGCCTCTACGGCATGAATTTCGACCGGGACGCCTCCGAGTGGAACATGCCGGAGCTGGGCTGGCGCTACGGCTATCCGTTCGCCCTGGGGCTGATGGCCGTGTGCGGCCTCTCCATGCTGGTCTATTTTCTGCGCAAGCACTGGATCGGGCTGCCGAAGACCCGGCGCCGGCGCTCCAGGAAATCCTAGCGCCGGCCCGTCCCGACTCTGTGCATAACCGTCCCGCGGCCTTGGTTATCGGACGCTTGAGCTAACCCCGGTTCGGTGTCATGTAACGCGTCGCTGGCGGGGGCCGATCGGATGCTCCCGGTTACGGTCGCGGCCCGCCCGGCAATGTGCCGTTTGTTGTCTTCGCAGGTCCTTCCATGTCCCATTCTAACAGGCGTGACGTGATCCAGGGCGCGGGTGCCGCGCTGCTGGCCGTTCTCGCGCATCCGCACCTCGCCCGGGCCGCGGCTCCTACCCTGTCCTTCGGACAGCCCTTCGAATTCGGCTACGAGGCGCTGGTCGACCGCGCCCGCGAGATGGCCGCCACCCCCTATGCGGCGGCGCCCATCGTCGCCCCCGACGTCATCGAGGCGATCGACTACGACGCCCACGGCAAGCTGCGCTACCGCCCCGACGAGGCGGTGTTCGGCGACGGCTCCGGCAATTATCCGGTCACCTTCTTCCATGTCGGTCGCTACTTCGCGCGCGGCGTGAAGATGCACACCCTGATGGACGGCCATGCGCGGCAGGTGCGTTACAGCCCCGAGCTGTTCGACATGCCGGCGGACAGCGTCGCCAAGCAGCTTCCCAGCGATGTCGGCTTCGCCGGCTTCCGCTTTCAGGAGAGCCGGTCGCGGGACGACTGGCGGACCCAGGACTGGCTGGCCTTCCTCGGCGCCAGCTACTGGCGGGCGATCGGCGATCTCGGCCAGTACGGCCTGTCCGCCCGCGGCGTGGCCATCGACAGTGCCACGCCGGGCCCGGAGGAGTTCCCCGAGTTCCGCGAGTTCTATCTGACCCCGGCGGCGCGCAAGGACGATCCCAACGTCATCCTGGCCCTGCTGGACGGTCCCGGCATAACCGGCGCCTACAGGATCACCGCGCGGCGCACCAAGGGCGTGGTGATGGAGGTCGAGGCGCGGCTGTTCCTGCGCCGCGACATCGAGCGCCTGGGCATCGCCCCGCTGACCTCGATGTACTGGTACGGCGAGAGCAACGCCGAGATCAGCAGCGACTGGCGTCCGGAGATCCACGACTCCGACGGGCTGGCGATCTGGACCGGCAATGGCGAGCGGATCTGGCGGCCGCTCACCAACCCGCGCGTCCCGAACGTCTCCTCCTTCCTGGACGAGAACCCCAAGGGCTTCGGGCTGATGCAGCGCGACCGGAACTTCGAGCACTATCTCGACGGTGTGTACTACGACCGCCGACCGAGCCTGTGGATCGAGCCGGTCGGCGACTGGGGCCGCGGCTCGGTGCAGCTCATGGAGCTGCGCACCGACGACGAGATCCACGACAATATCGGCGCCTTCTGGGTGCCCGAGGGTCCGGCGCGGGCCGGCAACAGCTACACCTTCAAGTACCGGCAGTACTGGCAGACCGACATGCCGACCCCGCCGCGCCCGGTTGCGGTCTGCGTGTCGACCCGCCTCGGCCATGGCGGACGGCCCGGCCAGACCCGGCAGACCGACGCCCGCAAGTTCGTGGTCGAGTTCGACGGTCCGGCGCTGTCGGCGCTGAAGGACGGCGAAGAGCCCGAGGCGGTGGTCGCGGCCTCATCGGGCCGGGTGGACGACGCTTTCGCCGAGAAGGTCCCCGGCACCAAGCGGTGGCGGATCATCTTCGACCTCTATCCGAACGTCCCGGACCCGTCGGAATTGCGCGCCTTCCTGCGCACGGACGCTGGCGCGCTGACGGAAACCTGGCTGTATCGGTACGACCCGCTGCCGCGCTGAAGGGCGGGGGAGGCGCCCGCTCCTCCTCACCTCCCGGCCTCTCCGTCTCCCCCCACAGTCTCCCCGGCCCTGCGCCGGGGCCCCGGGGACCGCTTGCCGGAGCGGCGGAGAATCATCGCCGGGCACTCCAGCCGCGTCTTTCCCGGATCCCGGCGCGGGGCCGTGGAGGGCAGGCTTCCCCTATGCCGGCAGGGAGAGCAGGGTGTCGAAGGTCCGCCGGTCGCCGAGCAGCCGCATGCGCTCCACCGGGCGTAGCCAGCCGAGCGCCTCGGCCCGGGTGCGGGCGTCGGCCACCTTGGCGGCGGCGGTCAGCATCTCGACATCCGGATGGCCGCGCTCGGCCAGCCAGTGATCGCCCGCCAGGGCGAAGTGCCGGTCGGCGAGCGCCGGATCGCCCAGCAGCCGGCCCAGCGACACCTCCGCCAGGTCCGCCTCGGCCGCCTCCCGCTCGGTCCGGGCGGCGGTGACCAGGGCCGGGATCTCGCGCTCCTCCGGGATCACCAGGATTCCCAGCGCGGCCAGCTTGCGGCCGAGCCACGCGCTGCCGCTGCCCCAGGACAGCGGGATCGACAGGATCCACCCGGCCAGCACCGGCGACAGCCAGGCCAGGACCGGCATGGACAGCGGCGCGATGGCGGCGACCACCACCAGGCCGAGGGCGGTATGGCCGAGATGGAACCGCACCGCCTCGCGCAGCCCCATGCCACCGTCGTCGCGGCGCTGCGGCCCCCAGCCGGAATCGGTGCCGCGCAGGATCGACCAGACGTGGCGCGACTGGATCAGCATCATGATCGGCGCGAACAGGGCCGAGAGCAGCACCTCGAAGATCCAGCCGACGACCAGCCGCCGGGCGTCGCCGAAACTCTTCACCACCGAGCGGTCGATCATCGCGCGCAGCAGGCCGATGATCTTGGGCACCAGCAGCGCGCCGATGGTCAGCACAAAGAGCAGGATCATCCGCTCGCTGTCGAAGCGCGGCCAGGTCGGGAACAGCTGGAACGCCTCGGTGAAGTATTTCGGCCGCAGCAGATAGGCCTGCACCGTCAGCCCGACACCGACCAGGATCAGGGCGAACCAGAGCGGCGAGGAGAGATAGCTCATCACGCCGTTCAGCAGGTGCATCCGGCTCGGCCAGCGCAGGCCGCGCGCGCCGATCACCGCCAGGTGCTGGATGTTGCCCTGGGCCCAGCGCCGGTCGCGCATGGCGAAGTCGAGCAGCGACGGCGGCGAGGATTCCCACGATCCGCCGATCTCCGGCGCCATCTGCACCGCCCAGCCGGCCCGGCGCAGCAGGGCGGCCTCGACGAAGTCGTGGCTCATGATCGTGCCGCCGAACGGCTTGCGGCCCGGCAGCCGGGGCAGGCCGCAGGCCTGGGCGAAGGCCTGGGTGCGGATGATCGCGTTATGGCCCCAGAAATTGCCGTCGTCGCCCTGCCAGGCGGCGACCCCCCGGGCGACGATCGGGCCGTAGATCCGGCCGGCGAACTGCTGCATGCGGGCGAACAGGCTGTCGCGGCCGATCAGCACTGGGACCGTCTGCACCAGGCCGAGCGCGGGATCCGCCGCCATGCGCTCGCGCAGGGCCAGGATGGAGGCCGCGGTCATCAGGCTGTCGGCGTCGAGCACCAGCATGGTTTCGTAGCGCCCGCCCCAGCGGGTGACGAAATCGTGGATGTTGCCGGACTTGCGGTCGATGTTGCGCGCCCGGTGGCGGTACCAGACCTTCATCGTGCTGCCCAGCCGCTCGCGCAGTCTGACGACGGCGGCGGTCTCCACCACCCAGACGGTGGGGTCTGTGGTGTCCGACAGGATGAAGATCTCGAACCCGCCGGCGGCGCCGGTCCGCTCCAGATCCTCGGCGATCGCAGCCAACGCGCCGGTGGTGGCGGCCGGGTCCTCGTTGTAGACCGGCATCACCAGGGCGCAGAGGCCGGGCGCCTCCTGCGGCAGAGCCGTTCCGGAGCCGGCGCTGGGCTGCAGCGATCTCAGCAGGCCGGCGAGGGCGGAGGTGGTGGACATGGAGATCCACCAGAAGGTCACGGTGAAGATCGCGACCAGCAGGGCCTGCAGCGCGGTCACTTCGCCGACCGCCACGGCCAGTGCCATCTGCCGGGCCGCGAGCGCGGTCAGCAGCAGCGCGCCGCCGAAGACGACCAGCCGGGCGATGAAGGTGGCCGTCCAGGGACGGCCGCGCGTGCGCACCTGCGCCCGCACCATGCGGCGGAAGGTCTGGGTCGGCATGTCCAGCGGCATGCCGGGCGGCGTCGACGGATAGTCCGCCGGGCGATCGGCCCAGTGATCGGCCCAGTGATCGGCCCGGCGTTCGGCCAAGCGATCGGCTGGCGCCGGCGGGTCGGTTTCTACGCGCTGGTCCATCGGTACAGCCAGGTTTCGCTCACGGGGCCGGCATCGCCGACCAGGACCACGCGCAATTCGACCAGGGACTCGTCGCCCGGGTCCACTTCGAAGCTGACCCGGTAGGAACCGTCCACCGGATTAGGCTCGGCCATGACGTTCAGGATCACGCCGTTGGACTGGCTGACCTCGGCGCGGGGCATGCGTTCGATGGCCGGCAGGCCGACGAAGTCGATAACGAAGAGCCGTCGCCGGCCGTCGCCGCCGCGTCCGCCGCGGGTGGCGGCGACGCGGGCCAGCGGAACGTTGTCCGGCGGCGTGCTGCAGTAGTGCAGCCGGTAGGACAGGTCGGTCCGGCTGCCCGGCTCGAACGGGGCGCTCGGACGCCAATAGGCGACGATGTTGTCGTTGGTCTCCGCGTCGGTCGGGATCTCGACCAGGATGACCGAACCGGGACCCCACTCGCCGACCGGCTCCACCCAGGTGGAGGGCCGCAGGTCGAACCGGCTGTCCAGGTCCTGGAAATCGGCGAAGTGGCGGTTGCGTTGGACCAGACCGAAGCCGCGCGGGTTGGTGTCCTGGAAGGCCGAGATCTGCAGGCGCGACGGATTGGCCAGTGGACGGAAGATCCGCTCGCCGTTGCCGGTGAGCATCTGCAGCCCGTCCGAATTGTGCACGGCGGTGCGGAAGTCGTCGTAGCCCGCCCGCGCCGAGGCGTCGTACAGGAACATGGAGGTCAGGGGTCCGAGCCCGATCTTGGCCACCTGCCGGCGCGGAAACAGAACCGTGTCCACGTCGATCACGGTCGACTCCCCCGGGCGGATCTGGAACCGGTAGGCGCCGGCGATCGACGGGCTGTCCATGAGCGCAAGGACCGTCATGGTCGAGTCGCCCTGCACCGGCCTGATCAGCCAGAAGGCGGTGAAGTCGGGGAATTCCTCGCCGTCGGCATCGGCGGTGTTGATGGCGAGGCCGCGGGCCGACACGCCGTAGCGCTGGCCGGAGCCGGCCGCCCTGAAGCGGGTGCCGCCCTGGAACACCGCGAACTCGTCCAGGCGGTCCGGCGCGTTGATCGGGGCCCGGGCACGGAAGCCGGTGAAGGCGAGATCCGTGTCCGAGGCGGGCGGCGTGACCCGGGGGCCGTAGTCGAACATCTCCGGCGACAGGGTCACCGGATGCCCGCCGGTCCCGTCGACGTCATAGACCTCCACCGGCCGCATGAAGCGGAAGCCCGGATGGAACAGATCGACCTCGAAGCCGAGCCCCTGCTCGACCCACAGGGCGTGCTCCCGGCGGAAGCGGATGTCGTGATACTGATCGTAGGTCAACTCGGCCAGCTCGCCCGGTCCCGCCGGGGGCCGGTCGCCGAACTCGCGCTCGGCCAGGGCCTGAGCCTGGGCGACCACGTCCCCGAAGCCGGTGGGTGCCTCGTCGTCCGCCCAGGCCGTCCGCATTCCCAGACCGTTGGCGCCCGACAGGGCTGCGGCGCTCCACAGCAGGCCACGCACCACTGAACGGCGGGATCGCCCGCTTGCTGCTTTCACCGATTCCACGCTCGTTGCCGAATATCTTTGGCGAATGACAGAGTGACGGAGACAAATTGGTAGCCGCCGGGTCGATCCGGACCCCCCGCACTCCCCACCGCAGGCTCGCCAAATTTCGGCGTCAGATAGACATGAAAATCCCGCTTACTCAAGGGGCTACTGCAGGCGATGCGACGGCCGGGCCGACGGGGCCGCTTGCCCTCTGTCGGCTCATGCCGCCTGGTGCTCCCGCTCGTCGCGCTGCCAGCCGCTCTCGGTCCAGATCCGGGTCTCGATGCCGATCTCTCCCTGGGCGTCCACGTCGATCACGTTGAAGGCGTTCGGTTCGCCCCGCAGGCGGGTGGAGATCGTCGTGCCGCCATGCACCACCAGCATCGGGCGGTTGGGCGCTGCCCCCGGCAGGGTGCGGATGAACGGCAGGTGCAGGTGCCCGGCCAGAACCAGGCTGACCCGGTGACGGCGGAACAGCGACAGCGCGGCCTCGGCGCGGCGCACGACCCGGTTCTGCAGCCGGGGCTCCGGCGCCAGGAACGGGTGATGGCCGACGACGATCCGGACCCGGCCCTTCGGCACCGCCGCCAGCCGGCGGTCGATCCGGGCGAGCTGACTGCGGCTGATCTTCCCGTCCGCCCAGTTCAGGCGCCACTGGGCGCGGCGCACGGTGTTGATCCCGACCACGGCGACCCGCTCGCCGACCCAGGTCGGCTCCAGCGCATCGCCGATGTGCCGGCGCCAGCGGCGATACGGATCGGCGAAGCGTTCCAGCAGCGCGTGGTAGTAGGGAATGTCGTGATTGCCTGGGACCACGAAGCAGGGCGCCGACAGGTCCGAGATGAACCTGGCCGCCTCGGAGAATTCGCGGTTGCGCGCCCGCAGGGTCAGATCGCCGCTGATGACGACCAGATCCGGCTTGGCATGCTCGATCTCCTGGCGCAGGGGCTCGATCAGCCGCAGGTCGGTCTTGCCGAAATGCAGATCGGAGAGGTGGACCAGCCGGGTCATGCGACCTCCGCCGGCGTCTCCTCAGGCCGCGCGGTCGCCGCCTCGATCGCCTCGCGTGCCCGGATCACCCGCAGCGCGCGGTGGCGGATGCGGTATTCCACCGGCAGGTCGAGGAGCAGGATCTCGCCGTCGTTCAGCACGCGGATCTGCTTGCGGTGGCTCGTCACCGTGGCCGCGCGCACCCGCTCGGCCGTCAACTCCGGATCGGCCCGCCAACGCCCGACCAGGGCGGCGGTCGCCAGCTTCAGGATCTTGCCCGGCGACGGGCGGCGCAGCGCATAGAGGCCGAGGAATCCGCTGTCGAGTTCGGTGCGCACGAACAGCCGGCCAGGTTCGTCGATATAGTCGCCGACCGCAACGGTCAGGTGCCGGGTGCGCAGGGACACCTTGGCAGGGTTCGAGATCAGCACCTCGACCGCCGGATCGCGGTCCATGGTCCTGAACAGATGGGCGATCACCCGGGCCCAGCGTACCGGGTTCAGGCGACCGCGCCAGTGCTCGCGCTGGCGGGCGAGGCGAGAGGCGAAGCCGATCACCGAGCTGCACATGAAGGAGTGACCGTTCACCTCGCCGATATCGATCTCCACCGGTTCGCCGTCGCTCAGCACGGCGATCGCGCCGTCCAGGTCCTGGGGAATGCCGAGATCCTGGGAGAGGTGGTTGAGGGTTCCGCTCGGCAGGATGCCCAGGATCTTGTCCGATCCCGCGACCCGGCGGGCGGCGGCGTTCACCGTGCCGTCGCCGCCGGCGACGATCACCAGCTCGGCCGGCCCGTTGATCGCCTGCTCGACCAGGTCGCCCAGCTCCGAGGGGTCGCCGGTCAGCAGCTCGACCTCGATGCCGGTGGCACGGACGCGCTCGGCGATGTCCTGCGGCGTGATCGAACTGTCCAGAAGGCTGCCGGCCTTCGGGTTCACGATCAGCGTGGCGGTGCGTGGCGGCATCGGACGGGGAACTCGGGATTGTGTGGAGGTCTCCGTAAAAACGCCTCAGGCCCGGATCGGTTCCCTTGCCGACTGTCGGGCGCGCCGGCGCTGCGGCCGCAGCAGAAGGACGAGCAGGATCGGCGCGCCGATCAGGGCGCTCAGCAGTCCGGCCGGGATCTGCCAGGGGAAGTGCACCGTGCGACCAAGCAGGTCGGCCGTCACCATGACGCCGGCCCCTAGCAGTGCCGCCGCCGCGAGCTGCGGCAGGCAGCGGGCGAAGCCGAGCCGCTTCGCGATATGCGGTGCCATCAACCCGACGAAACTCAGCGGGCCGACGATGAGGGTCGCTGCCGCCGTCAGCAGGCCGGCGCCGCAGAGCACCAGCAGGGCGCTGCGTTCCGCCGGAATGCCGAGGGCGCGGGCGTGTGGCATGCCGAGGCTCAGATGCTCGAGCTGGCGGGCGAGGGCGGGCAGGGCCGGCAGCATGGCCAGCGCGAGGACGGCGGCGACCGTGGCTCCGGCCGCATCGACCCGATAGGTCGAGCCGGCCATCCAACCCATGAGTAGCAGGGCGCGCGGGTCGCCGGTCGCGGTCACCGCCGATAGGAGAGCCATCAGAAAGGCCGCCACCGCCACGCCGGTCAGCAGTGCCTGATTGCCGCCGAGCCCGCGTCGCCTTACGCCGAGCAGGAGGACGCCCAGGGTCGCCGCCGCTCCCAGGGCGGCGCAGGCGGTCAGGGCGACCTGCCCCGGCGCGCTCATCGTGAAGACGGCGACCATCAGGCCGAAGGCGCTGCCGGCGCTGACGCCCAGGACTTCCGGGCTTGCCATGGGATTGCGGGTCAGGCGCTGGAGCATGACCCCGGCCGCCGCCAGCAGGGCACCGGCGGCCAGCGCGCCGACCATGCGCGGCAGCCGCCAGGCGAGGAAGGGTTCCAGCCCGGCTCCCAGGTCCGCCACCCAGGCGCCGCCCAGATCGCGGCCGAGGACGAGCGAGGCCAAGGCCAGCACGGTCAGGGTCGCAAGCAGGGCGACCAGCCAGGTGGACGACACCCGAGTCAGGACGAGCGCGCGGGCGCCATGCTGCGGCTCGGCGGCCCGCAGGCGCGTGGCCAGCAGGAACAGGGCCGGGGCGCCGAGCATCGCCGTGACGGCACCGGTCGGCAGGAACATGCCGGTGGCGGCGGTAAGTATCTGCAGCGCCTGATCGGTGACGGTCAGCAGCAGAGCTCCCACCAGCGGGGCGACGACCATCCGGCTCGCCAGCCGTCGGGCACCGATCGCCCGAGCGATGCTGGGGGCGGCGAGGCCGAGGAAGCCGATCACCCCGACCGCGCTGACGGTGAATCCGGCGAGCGCGACGGCGACCGCCAGCGCGCCGGCCCGCACCAAGGCAATCCGCAAGCCGAGCCCGCGCGCCGCCTCGTCGAGCTGCAGCAGGACCAGTGGCCGGGCCAGCAACGCGGCGGCCAGGGCCGCCAGGGCGAGGCGCGGCAGCAGCTCCAGGGTGGGGCGCCAGTCCTGCTGGCTGAGCGAGCCGCTGCCCCACACGAACAGCCCGGCGAGCCGGTACTCGTGCAGCAGGGCGAGGGTCGTCGTCGCCGCGCTGAGGTAGAAACCGACCACCAGCCCCCCCAGCACCACGGCCAGCGGGGCGAAGCGAAACCGGCCGGCGATCAGGAGGACCAGCGCCACCGCGGCAAACCCGCCGGTCAGCGCCACCAGGCCGCGGCTCCACCCCAGCAGGCCCGGTAGGTAGAGCGTGGCGGCGGCGAGGGCGAAGCCGGCGCCCGCCTCCACGCCGATGGTCGAGGGCGAGGCCAGGGGGTTGCGCATCACCTGCTGGAACAGTGTCCCCGACAGGCCCAGTGCTGCGCCGCAGAGCAGGCCGATGCACAGCCGCGGCAGGCGGCTGTAGGCCATGACCATGGCCTCTACGTCGCTCGGCACGGGGGCCAGCAGCCGGTCGAGGCCGAGGGAGGCGAGGCCAGGCGCCAGGTTGACGGCGGTCAGGCAGGCGGCGAGCACCGCCATCGCCGCAAGCCAGAGGGCGGAACGGCCGAGGGTGTCAGGCATGGTCGCGCTCGAAGGATTCCAGCAGCCGGGCGAGGCGGGTGGCGGCGGGCAGGGTGCCGAAGGCGGCCACGTTGGGGAACCGCCGCATCCGGCCTTCGCGCACGAAGGGGAGGCCCTGCCACAGCGGACTGCCGGCCAGGGTCGCCTCCACGTCCGGCGGGACCGGGTCGAAAACCAGCACCCGGGCGTCTCCGATCTCCACCAGTCGCTCGATGCCGACGGTGGCGAAGCCCCAGGCGTTGGTCGGCCCGGACCAGCCGTTGCGCAGGTCGAGGCGGTCCAGGGTGTCCTGGACGATGCCGTTGTCGCCGTAGATCCGCACATGGCGGGTGTCGACGAAATGCAGCGGCACGATGGGCAACTCGGGCAGGCGGGTGAGGCGGTCGCGGATCCGGGCCAGTTCCGCCTCGGTATCCACGATCAGCCGGTCGGCCGCGGCCTCTCTGCCCGACAGGGTCCCCAACCGGCGGGTCGCGGCCAGGATGTTGGGCCAGGGCGAGGTGCCCAGAGCGTGAATGGGGAAGGACTCCACCGGGGCCACCAGCTCGAGCTGGTGGCGTACGCCCTCCAGATAGGGGGTGGAGAGGATCAGGTCGGGGGCGAGCCGGGCGAGGGATTCCATGTTCGGCTCCCGTGCCAGGCCGAGATTGGCCGCACCCGGCGGCAGCGGCGGCTCGACGGTCCAGATGTCCCAATACGGCAGTTGGGCGATGGCGGTGAGGTCGGCGCCGAGCGCGATTAGGGTCTGGGCGAGACCGTGATCCAGCGAGGCGAAGCGCGGCCCGGTCCCGGCCCAAGCTGGCCCGGTCCAAGCAGGTCCAGCGCAGGCGACGGCGCCGAGCCCGGTCAGCAGGTGGCGGCGCGTCAGGTCCATTGCGGTTTCACAGAACATAGGTGACCGGCCGTCCACTGGCCGGGTGGGGAAAGACGCCCATGGGTACGCCGTAGAGGGCCTCCAGCCGGTCGGGATGGAGCAGCGCGTCCGGCGTCCCCTGCGCGGCCACCCGGCCCCGGGACAGCACCACCAGCCGGTCGCAGAACCGGGCGGCGATGTTCAGGTCGTGCAGGATCACCACCACCGAGCGGCCGTGCTCGGTCGCCTGGCGGCGCACGAAGGCCATGACGTCGATCTGCTGCGCCACGTCGAGGGCGGAGATCGGCTCGTCCAGCAGCAGGCAGACGGCGTCCTGCGCCACCAGCATGGCCAGGAAGGCCCGCTGCCGCTCGCCGCCGGACAGGGTGTCGACCAGCCGGCCGGCCAGGGGCAGCAGGTTGGTCATCGCCAGGGCGGTTTCGGTCTTCTGCCGGTCGAGATCGCCGACCCGCCCGAACGGCCCGTGCCAGGGATAGCGCCCCAGCGCCGCCAGCTCGCGCACCGTCAGCCCGTCGGTGTCGGGCGTGTGCTGCGGCAGATAGGCCAGCGACCGGGCCAGCCGGCGCGGTGCATGGGCGGCCAGCGGGGTGCCGAACAGGTCGATCTCGCCGCTGTCGGGCTGGAGCTGGCGCGCCAGGATCTTCATCAGCGTCGACTTGCCCGACCCGTTATGGCCGAGCAGGCCGGTGACGGCCCCGGCCGGCAGCTCCAGGGTCAGCGGGTGCAGCACGGTACGCTCGCCGATCCGCAGACCGATCTCGCGCAGGGAGAAGGCGGCGCCGGGCTGGCTCACGGTTCTTCCGTCTGCGCCACGAAGGTCGCCTGGACGGCGCGGTTGACCGCGACCGGCAGCACCGACATGTGGTTTTCGCCGGCGAAGCGCTCGAAGGTCGCGGCGTCGGCGCGGCCGGCCAGGACGTTGATCTCGTCCGCCCATTCGCGGGCCGTCTCCACGGTGCGGATCTTGCTCAGATGCGTGCGGCGGCTGTCGGCATCCGGGGCGCGGCGCTGGAACGGCGCAAGTTCGGCGGTCTCGTATTCGCCGGTCGACAGCAGGACCCGCCCCTTGAAGTCGCGCCAGTCGTCGCCGGAAAGCGCGTCCCGGCTGCGGGCGATGACCGTGTCCTCCCAGTAGATCGCCGGGCTCGCCGCCACCCAGGTCCGGAAGGCGGCCGGCCGGCGGAACAGGGCGTAGAGCGCGAACAGTCCGCCGAAGGAATGGCCGAACAGGGTCTGCCGGCCGCGGTCGATCGGGAAGCGCGCCTCCAGCATCGGTTTCAGGGCGTCCTCGATGAAACGGAGGAAATCCTCGCCCCCGCCAGTGCGCACGTCCGGTCCGCCCATGTGGAACGGCGGATAGGCCCGGCCCGGCGGCGGGCTCAGGTCCCAGGAGCGGCGCAGCGGGTCATAGGCCGCGTCGGTCGGATAGCCGATGGCGACGACCATGCCGTGGGTGACGTTGGTGCCCTTGGGATAGGACGCCTGGGCACGCACCGCGTCGATCGCGGTGGCGAAGACCGCGTTGCCGTCGACCATGTACAGCACCGGCCAGCCGGTCTCGGACGCCTCCCCCGACGGGGTGTAGACGAACACCCGGTACGGCAGGACGCCGGCATCTCCGGACGGCGCGATGTCGAAAACGCTGGTGCCCGGCAGGGAAGCCGGGCACCGCGTCTCCAGGATGGTGGCGTCGGCCATCAGCCGCTTACCACCGATAGGTCAGGCTGCCGATCACCGTGCGTCCTCGGCTGCGGTAGCAGTAGCCGGCCTCGCAGGTGATGTGCTCCTCGTCGGTCAGGTTGGTGCCGGTAAGACCGATGGAAGCGCCCGGGGCGAGCATGTCGAGATCGTAGCTGATCCGGGCATCGAACATGGTGACGGCGTCGTTGGTGTTGGTGTTGGCGCTGTCGTCGTAGGTTTCGCCGAGATAGCGGGCGCCGGCGCCCAGCTCCAGACCGTCGAGGGTGCCGGCGATGAAGCTGTAGTTGCCCCAGACCGAGGCCATATGCTCGGCCACGCCGACCGGGACGTTGCCCTCGTCGCCGTCGTTGCTCTTGGTGATCTCGGCGTCGATGTAGGAGTAGCCGGCGACCAGGTCGATGTTGTCGCTCAGCTTCATCGCCGCCTCCAGCTCGAGGCCGCGGGAGCGCTGCTCGCCGGTCTGGATGCTGTTGGCGATGTTGTTCGGATCCTGGGTCTTCACGTTGGTTTCGACCAGGTTGTACAGGCTCACGGTGTAGATGCTGTCGCGGCCCGGCGGCTGGTACTTCAGGCCAATCTCATACTGCTCGCCCTCCGTCGGCTCGAAGGAGTCGCCGTTGATGTCGGTGCCGAAATCCGGGGTGAAGGACGTGGCGTAGCTGGCATAGGGCGCGAAACCGCTGTCGAACAGGTACAGCAGGCCGGCGCTGCCGGTGGTTGCGCTGTTCTCGCCCTCGGTGACGCCGCCGGTCAGGTTGTTGGTGGTCTCCTTCTCCGCCCGGTCGTGGCGCAGGCCGCCGTTGAAGCGCCAGCCGCCCCATTCCATCTGCTCGTTGGCGTAGAATCCGAGCTGATTGGCGTCGATGTTCTGGTCGACCAGGATCGTGCCGGGGCGGGAGACGTTCTGGTGGTAGTCCGGGTTCAGCATGTCGATGCTCGGTCCGGTGCCGTAGGCGTACTGCACGTCGGCGTCGATCTTCGAGTAGTCGATACCGATCATCGCGGTGTGCCTGACCGCCCCGGTGGTGAAGCGGGCCTCGGCGGCGGTATCGACCGAGAGATTGTCCATTTCCTCGTAGACGCCGTAGGTGGTGCGCGACAGGGTGTGGCCGTCGCCGGTCATCGAGCTGGAGAGATACTGGTTCTCGGTCTCCACCGTGCCGTAGCGGAAGTTCTGGCGCAGGGCGAAGATCTCGTTGAACTCGTACCGGCCCTCGTAGCCGCCGATATACTGGGTCTGCTTGAGCCCGTCGAAATCCTCGTCGCCGGCCCAGAAGTCGCTGAGCTCGCCGGACGCGAATTGGTAGGGGCGCGACGATCCGGCCGTCTCGAAATGCTGCGCCTCGCCGAGGAAGGTCAGGGTGAGCTTCTCGGTCGGCTTCCAGGTCACCGAGGGCGCGATGAACTGGACGTCGTTGTTGACGCCCATCAGCCCGCTCTCGCTCTCGCGCAGCACGCCGACGAAGCGGTAAAGCAGCGTCTCGTCCTCGGTCACCGGACCGGAGAGGTCGACCTGGCCCTGGCGGTGCTCGTCGGTGCCGAGCTGCACCTCGACCTCGCCGCGGGTGTCCGCGGTCGGCCGCTTGGTGACGCGGTTGACCATGCCGCCCGGGGCGGACTGGCCGAACAGCACCGAGTTCGGCCCCTTCACCACGTCGATGCGCTCCAGCGCATAGGGCTCGGTGTGGAAATAGGACAGCCAGCCGGTATTGGGCTGGCGCAGGCCGTCGCGGAAATCGGCCGTGCTGGTGACGGCGAAGCCGCGGACCTTGATCTGGTCGAAGCGCGGATCGTTGCCGTAGCCGTTGACCTGGACGCCGGGCACATAGCGCAGGCTGTCCTCCACGGTCATGGTCTTACGGTCGCTGATTGCACCGGCGGTAACGACCGAGACCGAGCGCGGGGTCTCGATGATCGGCGTGTCGGTCTTGGAGACGCTGCCGCTGCGGGTCGCCACGTAGCCGTCCACCGGCCCGGTGGCGGTCTGGCCTTCGCCCTCCACGACGACCGGACCCAGCATCATGGCGCTGGAGTCCGAGGTCACCCGGCTGAGGGTCACGGTGTTGGTGCCGCTGAAGGTGGCGGTGATCGGCAGGCCCGACAGAAGCCGGCGCAGGGCGGCATCCGGCGTGAACCGGCCTTGCAGGCTGTTGGAGGTCAGGCCCTCGGTCAGGGCCGGATCGAAGGAGACCTGGAAATCCGCCTGCTGACCGAAGTCGATCAGCGCCTGTTCCAGCGACTTGGCGGCAATGTCGAAGCGCTTCGCCTCGGCCTGGGCGAGCTGTTGCGCCGACGAAGCGGCCGCAGCCTGGTCCACCGTCACCTGGTTCACCGTCGCCTCCGCCAGAGCGGAGGTGGCGATGAGCGAGGCGACGCCCGCCGCGATCGCCCCGTGCAGCGCCGTGCGGGTGCCCCGCCTGTTCGCACCGTTTGCAGCTCCGGTCAGTGCCGGACTCCCATCCCGCAGTCTCATCGCCTTCAGTCCCCTCGTGGTCGATCGGTACCGCCGAGCGGGCGGACAAAAATGCAAATGCGATCCATTCGCATTAATGACGACGAGACCCGAACCCGGTTTTTCAGGGGGCGGACGGAATTTTTTCGTCTCCGAGCGTGAAAACCGACCCGGTGGTCAGTTCGGCACGACCAGAGCCAGCAGCGGGGTGATCTCGTAGACCGAGGCGGAACGGGCTGTTGCGGCGGCGCGCAGGGCCTCCAGCGGCTGGCGCAGGTCGAAGACGCCGCTGACCGGCCGATCGAGAAGGGCATCGTCCGTGGCCAGCACCATGCCCCGGTAATGCGGGCGGATGCGGTCGAGCACCTGACCCAGCGGTTCGCCCTCGGCAATCAGCAGGTGGCGCCGCCAGGCGGCGATATGACCAGCCGGCACGGCGGCCACGTGGATGTCACCGTTGGCCCGGTCGATGGAGAGCCGGTCGCCGGGCGCCAGCCGCACCGGTTCGGGCCGGCCGGGGGTGGCGACGGCGACCGACCCCTCTTCGACCTCGACCGTCACGGCCGCGGCGTCGATCCGGGTGCCGAAGGCGGTGCCGGTTACCGTGACCACCGTCTCGGCGGCCCGAACGGTGAAGGGTCGCGCCTGATCGTGGGTGACCTGGAAGAATGCCTCGCCCTCGACCAGCACTACCTGGCGATGGGCGCCGGAGAAGTCGGTCTTCACCGCGCTGTCCGCGTTCAGGGTGATGACGCTGCCGTCGGGCTGGGTGCGGGTGACCAGTTCGGCGGTCGCGGAGGACAGGTCCGCTCCGTCCAGCAGCCGCTGCACCGGCCCAAGCAGGACCAGGAAAGCCAGACACGCGGCCAGCGCTCCGGCGGCGAGCCACCGTCGATGTCTTGCCGGTCGGCGGGGCGTGAAGGCAACGACGGCGCTGTCCTCGTCGGCCTCCCGTAGCTCGGTCCGGGGGACGGCCTCGCCGGTCAGGGCCCAGACCCGCTGCGCCTTGCCGTAGGCGGCGCGGTGCCGGGGGGCGGCGTCCAGCCAGGTTTCCAGATCGGCGCGTAGCCGGGCATCCTGCGGCCGTTCCTGCAGCTTCAGAAGCCAGTCCAGCGCCTGGTTCCAGGCGGGATCCTGCTGCAGCCGTCCGTTCGCCATCGAAGACTCTTCGCGTGTCATGGGACCGCCCTGGCCGGGTGCGGCGGCGCGTCGGTTCCGGTGCGCCTCATCCTAATGACGAGCGGGGCGCCCGGTTTTTCACCTTCCATCGACAATTGATCCATCACCGGCCGTCCTCGCCCGGATCGTCGGCGAGCTGCTCGGCGCAGACGGTCAGGGCGGTCTTGATGAGCTGGTGGGTGCGGGTCACCGAGATGTCGAGCCGGGCGGCGATCTCCTTCAGGGGCAGGCCGCCCAGCCGGTGCATCTCGAAGGCCAGGCGGGTGCGCTCCGGCAACCCATCCAGTGCCCGCTCGACCCGGCCGAGATCCTGGCGCCAGCGCAGGTTCTCCTCCGGGCTCGGTGTGGTGCTCGCAGCGCGGGCCAGCAGCCCGTCATCCAGATCGTCGACCAGCGGCATGCTCGGCCGCCGGCCCCAGTCATAGGCCAGGTTGCGCACGATCCGGTACAGGTAGCGCACCGGTTCCAGGATCCGGTCGCCCCGCATGCCGTCCCGGGACGGACCATCGCCGGGCGCCTCGCCGCCTTCGCTCTGGCGGGCGAAGCGCAGATAGGCCTCCTGCACCACATCCTCGGCACTGCTGCGCGAGCCGAGGATCCGTGCGGCGTACTGCACCAGGTCCGCCCGATGCTCGACGAAAACCTCCGCAGGATCGCGCTGTGCCGTGTCGCGATTGGCCGTCATGGGACTCGGGGGCGGATGGGCGCGCGCGGGGCGACGGAAGCCGGTGAAAGGGATATTCAATCCGTCTCTAAATGAAAATGAGTCGCAATACCAGAGTGAACCCGTCGCGGAAAGCCAGGGACTCCGCCGAGCCTCAGCCGAGACTCAAACGCGAATTGACTCTTCGGGCGGGTTGGATTTTAAAAGAACAAAGAAAGAACATTTATAAGCGACGCCGGAACGGAGTGGAGATATGTCCGTGACGCTCCTGCCCATCAGACGGGTTTCGGAGCCCTTCTCAAAGGGGGGCGCCGCGCCCCGCCTCGTCCCGCCGCCGCTCGCGAAGTCGGCGCAGCTCGCGGAGGTGTTCGCCCAGTCCCGGGACATGGGCGCGACCGGCTTCACGCTGGCCCAGGTGCCCCCCGGCCGCCCGATCGTCTGGGTGCTGGACCGGATGGCCGCACAGCAGGCGGGCTGGCCCTACGGTCCGGGGCTGCGCGGCTTCGGCGTCGATCCCGACCGGCTGGTGCTGGTCTGCGCCCGCCGGGCCGCCGACGTGCTGTGGTCGATGGAGGAGGCGCTGGCCTGCCGGTCCCTGGGCGCGGTGATCGGGGAGATCTGGGGCATGCCGAAGGCGCTGGACTTCACCGTGACCAAGCGGCTCGCCATCCGGGCGGAGCGGTCGGGGGTCCCGTGCTTTCTGATCCGCTACGCCGCCGAGGAGACCCTGTCGGCGGCGCGGCGGCGCTGGCGGGTGACGACCCTTG
Organism: Thalassobaculum salexigens DSM 19539; assembly: GCF_000423805.1. Classification (NCBI taxonomy): domain Bacteria; kingdom Pseudomonadati; phylum Pseudomonadota; class Alphaproteobacteria; order Rhodospirillales; family Thalassobaculaceae; genus Thalassobaculum; species Thalassobaculum salexigens. Next base: position 376,693 of record NZ_KE384094.1, on the reverse strand, counting down.
CCTCCGCGCCGCATCCGTTCGATCCCCGCGCCCCGGGCGCGCCGCGCTGGCGCACCACCCTGTTCCGGGCGCGGGACACCAGACCTGGCGCATGGGAGGCGAGCTATGAACGACAGGCGCATCGTCTCGATTTTTCTGCCGCAGTATCCGATCCAGTGCTGGCGGAGGAGCCGGCGCGACAGCAGGTCTGGGGCTGAGGCGGAACAGGCCGTCGTGCTGCTGCGCGACGGTCGGCACGGGCCGGTCATCCACGACCTGACCCCCGCCGCCGCCCGCCACGGCCTCGCCGGCGGGATGGGGATCAGCGACGCCCGCACCCTGCTGCCGAGCGTCCAGGTGGAACCGGCCACCCTGGAGGCGGATCAGGCGGAGCTCGTGCGGCTGGCCCGCTGGGCGCTGCGCTGGTGTCCCTGGACCCGCGCCGACGGGGCCGACGGGCTGCTGCTCGACACCACCGGGTCGGATCATCTGTGGGGCGGAGAGGCGGCGATGCTGGCGGCGATGGTTTCGGCCTTTGCACGGATCGGGCTGAGTGTGCGGGCCGCCGCCGCGCCGACCCTGGGCGCCGCCTGGGCTCTGGCGCGGTACGGAGCGGTCTCGCCGGTGATCTGCGCCCCGGACGCGCTGTCGCAAACCCTGGCCGACCTGCCGGTCGTCGCCCTGCGGCTCGACGAGGAGACGGTGTCGCTGCTGCACCGGCTGGGGCTGAAGACCGTCGATGCGCTTCAGGCGGTGTCGCGGACGGCCCTTGTCCGCCGGTTCCGCGAGCGGGCGCCCGATGAAGCCAATCCGGCCCGCCGGCTGGACCAGACGCTGGGCCGGGTGGCGGAGCCGCTGATGCCGGAGATGCCGCCGCCGGCCCCCCGCGCCCTGCGCCAACTGGTGGAGCCGATCGTCGATGTCGACAGCGTCAGCCAGGTCCTGGCGGAACTGCTGAAGGATCTGACCGCGGAGATGGAGCGCCGTGGTCAGGGCGCCCGGCGGCTGCGGCTGACCGGCTACCGGGTCGATGGCGGCACCGCCTCGGTGGAGACCGCCGCCGCCCGGGCCAACCGCGACCCGGACCATCTCGCCCGGCTGTTCCGCGACCGGCTGGAGGGGCTCGATGCCGGCTTCGGCTTCGAGGTGATGACCCTCGACGCCCTGGTGCTGGAGGAGATGGAGGCCCTGCAATGGGACTTGTCCGGCGGCGACAGCGGCGACCTCGATCTGACCCGGCTGATCGACCGTCTGACCGCCCGGCTCGGCCGCGACGCGGTGCTGCGGCCGGTGGAGACCGCCAGCCATATTCCCGAGCGTGCCTCCCGGTTCCGTCCGGCCGACCTGGAGGCGGGGGAGGTGCCGCGGCCGAAGGGTCCGGCAAAGCCCCGCCCGGTGCGCCTGCTGCGGCCGCCGGAAGCCGCCGATGTGCTCTACGCCGTCCCGGACGGCCCGCCGGCCCGGCTGGTCTGGCGCCGGCAGACCCACCGGGTGGTGCGCAGCGAGGGACCGGAGCGGATCGCCCCGGAATGGTGGCGGGAGCGCTCCACCACCCGGCTGCGCGACTATTACCGGGTGGAGGATGCCGAGGGCCGGCGCTACTGGATCTATCGCGAGGGCCTGCCCGGGGACGGCCGGGGCGGGGCGCCGCGCTGGTTCGTCCACGGCCTGGACGCGTGAGGGAGCGGAGCCGTGCGCGCACCCTTCGTCGAACTGGGGACGGTCTCGAACTTCTCGTTCCTGCAGGGCGCCTCGCACGCCCATGAGCTGGTCGAGGGGGCCGCCACCCTCGGCTACGACTCGCTCGGCCTCGCCGATGTGAACACGCTGGCCGGCGTGGTGCGCTTTCATGTCGCTGCCGAGGAGAGCGGTCTGCGCCCGCTGATCGGCTGCCGCCTGGAACTGCTGGACGCGCCTGCGCTCTACGCCTATCCGAAGAGCCGGGCGGGGTATGGCCGGCTGTGCCGCCTGCTGTCGGCCGGCAAGATGCGGGACGCCGACGGCAACTGGCAGCGCAAGGGGGTGTGCGACCTGACCCTGTCCATGGTCGCCGAGACTCTGGGACCGGCGGGCGATCCGCTGCTGATTGCGGTGCCGGGTGAGGATCTGGACGCCTTCGCCGCCGACCTGCCGCGTCTGGTGGCGGCGCTGCCCGGCCTCGGCCATGTCGCCGCCAGTCATCTCTATCGGGGTGACGACCGGGCGCGGATCAACCGGCTGGACGGCCTGGCGCGGGAGCAGGGCTTGCGGATCGTGGCGACCAACGACGTCCGCTACCACACCCCGGCCCGCCGGCCGCTGCAGGACGTGATGACCTGCATCCGCGAGAAGGTGACGATCTTCACCGCCGGCGACCGGCTGCATCCCAACGGCGAGCGCCACCTGAAGAGCCCGCAGGAGATGCGGCGGCTGTTCGCCGACTGGCCCGACGCCATCGACCAGAGCCGGCTGATCGCCGATGCCTGCCGCTTCTCCCTGTCCGAACTGCGCTACGAATACCCGCAGGAGACCGTCCCCGAGGGCCGCACCCCCGACGCGCACCTGGCGACGCTCACCTGGATCGGGGCGAACAAGCGCTATCCCAGGGGGATTCCGAAACGGGTCCGGGAGACGCTGGACAAGGAGCTGGCGATGATCGCCAAGCTCGACATCGCCCGCTACTTCCTGACCATCGACGAGATCGTCGGCTACGCCAAGGGCGAGGGCATCCTGTGCCAGGGCCGCGGGTCGGCGGCGAACAGTGCGGTGTGCTACTGCCTCGGCATCACCGCCGTCGACCCGGCCCAGCACGAGCTGCTGTTCGAGCGCTTCATCTCCGAGGAGCGCCGGGAGCCGCCGGATATCGACGTGGATTTCGAGCACGAGCGGCGCGAGGAGGTGATCCAGCACATCTACGAGCGCTACGGCCGCGACCGCGCCGGTCTCTGCGCCACCGTCATCCACTACCGCCCCCGCCTGGCGGTGCGCGAGGTCGGCAGGGCGATGGGCCTGTCGGAGGACGTGACCGCCGCGCTCGCCCGCACCGTCTGGGGCTCCTGGGGCAGCGGCGTGGACGAGGTGCGGGTGCGCGAGGCCGGGCTCGACCCGGCGGACCCGCATCTGCGCCGCACTCTGATGCTGGCCGGCGAACTGATGGGCATGCCGCGCCACCTGTCCCAGCATGTGGGCGGCTTCGTGCTGACCGACAGCCCGCTGATCGAGACCGTGCCGGTCGGCAACGGCGCGATGGCCGACCGCAGCTTCATCGAATGGGACAAGGACGATATCGACGCGCTGCGCATGATGAAGATCGATGTGCTGGCGCTCGGCATGCTGACCTGCATCCGCAAGGGCCTCGACCTGATAGCGGCGCATTACAACAAGTCCTACACCCTGGCGAGCGTCCCGCAGGAGGACCGGGCGGTCTACGACATGCTGTGCCGGGGCGACTCCCTGGGCGTGTTCCAGGTCGAGAGCCGGGCGCAGATGAACATGCTGCCGCGCCTGAAGCCCCGCTGCTTCTACGACCTGGTGGTGGAGGTGGCGATCGTGCGCCCGGGCCCGATCCAGGGCGACATGGTGCATCCCTATCTGCGCCGCCGGCAGGGCCGCGAGCAGGAGACCTATCCCTCGCCCGGGCCCGAGCACGACCCGGACGAGCTGCGCAACATCCTCAAGCGCACCCTGGGCGTGCCGATCTTCCAGGAGCAGGCCATGAAGATCGCCATGGTGGCGGCCTGTTTCTCGCCGGTGGAGGCCAACCAGCTGCGCAAGGCGATGGCGACCTTCCGCTCGCGTGGCCAGGTCAGCGCGCACAAGGAGAAGATGGTCGGCCGGATGATCGAGCGCGGCTACGATCCGGATTTCGCCGAGCGCTGCTTCAGCCAGATCGAGGGGTTCGGCGAATACGGCTTCCCCGAGAGCCACGCCGCCAGCTTCGCCCTGCTGGTCTATGTCTCGAGCTGGATGAAGTGCCACTACCCGGCGGCCTTCGCGGCGGCCCTGCTGAACTCCCAGCCGATGGGCTTCTATGCCCCGGCCCAGATCGTGCGCGACGCCCGCGAGCATGGGGTCACCGTGCTGCCGGTCGACGTCAATTTCAGCGACTGGGACAACACGCTGGAGCCGATGACGGCCCGGGGGCGGGCGAGGGAGCGGAGCCAGCGGATCGGTCCGCCGGACTATGCCCTACGCCTCGGCCTGCGTCAGGTGGAGGGGCTGGCCCAGGAGGACGCGGCCCGGCTGATGGCGGCGCGCGTCACGCCCTATGTCAGCCTCGACGAGCTGCACGACCGCGCCGGGGTCTCGGGCCGGGGCATCCGGGTGCTGGCCTCGGCCGACGCCTTCCGCTCCCTGGGCCGCGACCGGCGGGCCGCACTGTGGGACGCACGGGCGATCCGCGACGCCCCCGACCTGCCGCTGTTCACCCGGGGTGGGGTGGAGCAGGAGGGGCCGGACGTCGCCGTCACCCTGCCGGCGATGCCGCTCAGCGAGCATGTGGTGGTCGACTACCAGACCACCCGCCTGTCGCTGAAGGCCCATCCCATGAGCTTCCTGCGCGACCATTACGCCGGGCTCGGCTTCCGCCGCACGGCCGATCTGGAGAAGGCCCGGTTCGGCCAGCGGGTGAAGGTGGCCGGGGTGGTGCTGATCCGCCAGCGGCCGGGCAGTGCGAAGGGTGTGGTCTTCGTCACCCTGGAGGACGAGAGCGGCATCGCCAATCTGGTGGTCTGGCCGGACGCGCTGGAGACCTACCGCCCGATCGTGATGGGCGCCCGCCTGATGGCGGTGACCGGCCGGGTGCAGGTGTCGGAGACGGTGATCCACGTGGTGGCGGAGCACCTGGAGGACCACACGGCCCTTCTGGACACCCTGTCCGACGGCCGCCCGGACATGGCGCTGGACCCGCCGCTCGCCCGCGCCGACGAGGTGGCGAGGCCGATCCCCTCCGCCCCGGCACGGCATCCGCGCAACGTGCGGATCCTGCCGAAGTCGCGGGATTTTCATTGAGGTGAGATGTCCGCTGGAGTGGTGCCGGCAGCAGGACTTGAACCCGCGACCCTCTGATTACAAATCAGATGCTCTACCAGCTGAGCTATGCCGGCACGCCTGCGTTTCTGCGCAGTTCGCAGCCCGACGTCAAGCGTCCCGTGGTCGCCCCCGCCTCACGCGTGCGGATGCTCTCGGACCCAGTGTTCGGCGATCTCCTGGCGGCGGGCGACCCAGATGCCACCCTTCTCCTGCACGTAGTCCAGCAGCTTCGCCAGGCCCGCCGCCCGCGACGGATGGCCGATCAGGCGCAGGTGCAGACCGCAGGACATCATCCGCGGGCTGGTCGCGCCTTCCTCCCACAGCATGTCGATCGCGTCCTTCACGAAGGTGAAGTAGTCGTCGCCGGTGGGGAAATGGTTGCGGGCGAACTTGCTGTCGTTGGTGGTCAGCGAATAGGGTACCACCAGATGCGGCCGGCCCGACACCTCGGTCCAGTACGGCAGCTCGTCGGCATAGCTGTCGCTGTCGTAGAGGAAGCCGCCATGCTCGACCACCAGCCGGCGGGTATGGACGCTCGGGCCGTGGCGGCAGTACCAGCCGGCCGGCTTGGCGCCGGTGGTGCGCTCCAGGCTCGCCACCGCGCGGGCGATGTGGTCGCGCTCCTCGGCCTCGCTGAGCTGGAAATGGTTCACCCAGCGCCAGCCGTGGCAGCAGATGTCCCAGCCGCTCTCGCGGATCGCGGCGGCGGCCTCGTCGTTGCGCTCCAGGGCCAGGGCGCAGGCGTTGACGGTGAGAGGCAGGTTGCGCTCGGTGAACAGCCGGTGCAGCCGCCAGAACCCGACCCGGGTGCCGTATTCGAACATCGACTCCGCCGCCAGATCGCGCGAGCCGGGGCCGTTCGGGCTGTCCGGCGAGTCGGTCAGGCTGCCTTCGGAGAAGCCGTCGCCCTCGGGGATCGAGTATTCCGACCCCTCCTCGTAGTTCATGACGAAATTGATCGCCAGCCGCGCGCCGCCGGGCCAGTTGGCGTGGGGTGGGGTGCGGCCGTAGCCGACCATGTCGCGGTCCAGATGCGGCTGGAAATTGGGGTCGTCCCGGTTGGGTCCATCCCGGTCAGGAGCGCTCAAACGATCCTCGCTTCGGCCAGTTTGCGCTGCAGGTCGCGCAGACGGGACGCACGTTCGCCCTTTTGCTCGGCGCCGTCCAGGTAGCTGTCGAGGAAATCCGGCCGCTTCATGAGCTGCTGGGCGGCGGCCCGGGCGCGCTCGGCGTTCTCGCCCTCGGTGAAGGCGCCCTCGCGGCACAGGTCGACTACGCGCAGCAGGCGCTCGGCGGCAGAGCCGGTGCCGTCGTTCAGCTTCTCCAGCAGGCGGGAGCTGTCGAGCAGGGCGGTCTGGGCCTGCTCGACCTGCCGGGCCATGCGGTCCCTGGCCCGTTCGGTCAGCTGGGAGCCCTTCAGCACCCGGTGCAGGGTGCCCATCGCCTTGATCTGCTGGCGTACCGACAGGTCATCCGGCACCAGCTTGGCCTCGACCTTCGGCTGAGCCATCAGCTCGGCGATGTACTGTTCCAGATACGTGCGCGCGGTGTCGCCGAACACCTTGGTGTGCAGGGTGATCGACCGCATCACCCGCTCGCCGACGCTGCGCGTGCCCTGCATCAGCATGTCGATGGTCTGGTCCGACAGGGCGCGGCCGAGCCGCCGCTCCAGCGCCTGCTGGGTGGTGTCGCCGCCGATCAGCGCGCCCTCGAGGGTCAGGGTGTTCCGCAGCTCGACGACGAACAGGATCTCGTCGGAGAGGGCCTTCCCGGTCATCTTGTCCGACCCCGCGACCAGCCGGACGATGTGGCCGGCGAGGGCGGCGCGGGTGTCGGGCATCGGCGCCCGGGTCAGGAGTTTGTAGAAGGGGACCGCCAGGACCGCCTTGGGCGGCGCGTCGGTCGGCCGCGCGGTCTGGTTGACCAGGGCCAGCAGGCTGACGATCTGGTCGCCGGCATTGGGCACCTCGCCGATGACGTCCTTAAGCACGTCCACCGGGCGCAGCAGCTCGCCCAGGAACCGGTCCATGCAGCCGAGCGCCTCCGGCGTGGTGGCGCTGGCGGCGCATTTCAGCAGCGTGTCGACCTTGTCGGCCCAGGTCTTCTTCTCGGCCAGGCCGGCGGCGATCGAGCACAGGGTGCGAAAGATATAGGCCGAGTCGGTTTCCTGGTCGCGGCGGGCCAGCAGCGTGCCGGCGGTCTCCGGCGTCATCGGCGCCGGGGCGACGGCCGCGACGTCCTCGGCCAAGGCGGCCTTGGCCTGGTCGAGAATGTCCCACAGCCGCCGGATGCGCTCGCTCACCGGCACGCTCATGCCGCGGACCTGCCAGCTTGCGGCCTTCTGGACCGCCTGCATGGCGCTGGTGCCGCTGTTCATCAGGTCGGCCTGATGGCGCGGGCTGTACAGCACCTCGATCGCGGTCAGCTTGCGGGGGCCGAGATAGGCGGCGGCGGCGCGGGTCATCACCTCACGGGCGTCCGCCGTGAAGAGGTCCGCGGCTTCCTCGCAGACGGCTGCCTTGGCGACCTCGATGTCCTCGCGCGGCGTGAACACCATAACGAATGTGACTCCTGCAATAGTACCCGCGGGCCGGAGCCCGCCGCGCTGGTCGAGGGTCGGTTTATCGCCAAGAAACCTTTGATATTAGGTTAACCGACCTTTCGCCCCGGCGCGACAGCGGCGTGATGCAGGGCGATCGCCGCGGCGGCGGAGACGTTCAGCGAGCGGATCGGCGCCCGGGTCGGCAGGTGCACGAGCTGGTCGCAGGTCTCGCGGGTCAGCCGGCGCAGGCCGTCGCCCTCCGCCCCCATCACCAGGGCGGCCCGCCCCGACAGATCCAGGGTGTCCAGCGCCACCGGCCCTTCCTCGGCGAGACCGACGCACCAGAATCCAGCCTCCTGAATGCTGCGCAGGGCACGGGCCAGATTGGTCACCCGCACCAGCGGGGTGACGTCCAGCGCGCCGGACGCGGTCTTGGCCACCACCGCGGTCACCTGCGGCGTGTGCCGGTCCTGGACGATCACCGCATCGGCGCCGAAGGCCGCGGCGGAGCGCAGCACCGCCCCGAGATTGTGCGGATCCGTCACCTGGTCGAGCACCATCAGCAGCGCCTGCGGGCCGGCGGCGTCGAGCACCTCCTCCAGGGCGGTGTCCGGCAGCGGGTCGACCCGGGCGACGAGCCCCTGGTGCACAGCGCCCTCGCCGACCAGGGCGACGATCTCCTCCGCCGTCGCCGTCCGGGGGACGGGCAGGGCCTGTCGGCGGGTCTCGGGCAGGGCGGCCACGGCCTCGGCCAGTTCCGCCGCGGTCTCGGCGCTGCCCGTCAGCGCACGGACGGTCCGCCGGGGATTGCTCAGCGCGGCCATGACGGCATGGCGTCCGAACAGCAGAGTCGGGTCGTGGGATGTCCGCTCGGCGTCGCGACCGGGGGGCGTGGGGGGGCCAGCGGACCGGTCGCGACCGGATGCCGGGGATTTCGCCGCGCGGTTGGGGCGGCCGCCGTATTTTCGTTTCGCCATGGCTATGCTAGGGTTTTCCTGTGTTGGGAGACGACAATCCGCCTGGATTACCGGCGCGGACATTTTTTGTCGCGTTCGTCGTTGACAAACGGTCGCGAATTAACATAGTTCGCACTCCCTCAGGAACGGGGCTTGCGGAAGCGAGATAGCGATCCGATCCAAAGGTGGGGTGGCCGAGTGGTTAAAGGCAGCAGACTGTAAATCTGCCCGCGTATGCGTACGTAGGTTCGAATCCTACCCCCACCACCACTCGCTGACCGGATCGCGACCGACCGACAAGACCTTGAACAGAGGTTAGATTTTTCCGGCATCTCCTGGATGCCTCCACGATGCAGCCGACGGGAACGACGAGATGGCCAAGGAGAAATTCGCGCGGACAAAGCCGCACTGCAACATCGGCACGATCGGTCACGTCGACCATGGCAAGACGACGCTGACGGCCGCGA